>CACWHK010000001.1 GCA_902760755.1 uncultured Lachnospiraceae bacterium
CCCGTGGTGTCGAGGGTTCAAGTCCCCCTCCCGCTACTCGCTGGCCCCAAATACCGGGTCAAAAAAAGGCATTGACATAAGTTAGGAGCTTCAGTATAATGTTCCTTGCCTTGGATGCCAGACCGGGGTGTGGCTCAGCTTGGCTAGAGTGCCTGATTTGGGATCAGGAGGTCGCAGGTTCAAATCCTGTCACCCCGACTTAAACAGAATAGTCGTATGCGGGTGTAGTTCAGTGGTAGAACACCAGCCTTCCAAGCTGGATATGTGGGTTCGATTCCCATCACCCGCTTTCTTCTTTGTAAAAGAAGTCTGTGTCCGTAGCTCAGCTGGATAGAGCAACGGCCTTCTAAGCCGTGGGTCGGGGGTTCGAATCCCTTCGGGCACGCAAATCCGTGATTTTGCGAAGCAAAATCATCGGACTTGAAATGCCGTTTTGCAGAGCAAAACGGCACGTAGAAAACCGCGAAGCGGTTTTTCGTAGGTGAGTTTAGCGGTCGCAGTCGCGTCAGCGACGGAGAGCGATAAACGAGCCCTGGCCGAAGGAAGCGCAGCGAAGTGAGCGCGATTCTTTTCGGCAGCACATATATGGTGGGTATGGCGCAGTTGGCTAGCGCGCCAGATTGTGGCTCTGGAGGCCGAGGGTTCGAGTCCCTCTACCCACCCGAGGTTAGTTGGAGGGGCTATTATTCACAGTCCCACATGGGCGGTCGTCGCCTTGCCGTGCTTCGCACGTCAAACGCACCTTTGGTGCTTGTGGCGCCGACACTCCATGCGGTCCCTGCTTCGCAGGTTCGCGGTACGCGGTCAGTGCCGCTTTCATGCAAGCATGAGCGGCCGGACCGCGTATTGCGACTGTGAATAGTGACACTTTAATGGGTCATAGCCAAGCGGTAAGGCACAGGACTTTGACTCCTGCACTCGTTGGTTCGAATCCAACTGGCCCAGGATGTGCCGTTATTTCGCGAAGCGAAATCACGGCGGAGATAGGAAAACTGCGATGCAGTTTTCCGTAGGTGAGGTCGACGGTCAGAGTCGCGATAGCGACTCAGAGCGGTGACCGAATCCTGATACATGCCGTTATTTCGCGAAGCGAAATCACGGCGAAGGATTTGCGTCAGCAAATCCACAGACGAGTTCAGCGGCCGTAGCCGCCGATGCGGCGGAGGGCGATGAACGAGCTCTGGTTTATGCCGTTCGGCATACACTATGATGGGCTACTAGCTCAGGTGGTAGAGCACTTGACTTTTAATCAAGTTGTCGGGGGTTCGAGTCCCCCGTGGCTCACTTGTCCGTAAAGATATTACAGCATGTCGGATCCGGATTACGGATTCGACATTCTTAATATAAAGACATTTTTACCAAAAGATGCGCGGCCATGGCGGAATTGGCAGACGCGCAGGATTTAGGTTCCTGTGGGCATTCCCGTGTGGGTTCAAGTCCCACTGGCCGCACTTTTATTTTCAAGGAGAGAATCGAAAATGGCTATGGATATTGTATGTCTGGATCTGGAAGGCGTTCTGGTACCTGAAATATGGATCGCATTTTCCGAAGCAACGGGAATCCCGGAATTAAAACGCACCACCCGGGACGAGCCGGACTATGACAAGCTGATGAAGTTCCGTCTGGAGATCCTGAAGGAGCACGGACTGGGCTTAAAGGAGATTCAGGATACCATTGCCACCATCGATCCGCTTCCGGGAGCAAAAGAGTTTCTGGATCAGCTGCGTGAGATGACCCAGGTGATCATCGTAAGCGATACATTTACACAGTTTGCCAAGCCGCTGATGAAGAAACTGGGATGGCCGACCATCTTCTGCAATACCCTGGAGGTGGCAGAGGACGGAACGATCACCGGTTTCCGGATGCGATGTGAAAAATCCAAGTACACAACCGTACGGGCGCTTCAGTCCATTGGATTCGATACGATCGCGAGTGGAGACAGCCACAATGACCTGGGAATGATCCAGGCCAGCAAGGCAGGCTTCCTGTTCAAGAGTACCGATGCAATCAAGGCCGAGTATCCGGAGCTTCCGGCATATGAGACCTATGACGAGCTGCTCGCTGCGATTCAGGCAGTACTATAAAGCTTAACAAAGGAGAGACAGGAGAGACAGAGAGACAGAGAGACAGAGAGATCCGTCCCCTGTCTCTCTTTTGTCTTCTGTAAGGATCAGATTGGAAGCTAAGGAGGAAAATGCATTGGAAGATGCGGTAATCGAACTGAAGAGTCTGACCAAAAACTACGAGGATCAGCAGGTACTGAAGGGAATCGACCTTACGATCCATAAGAATGAGTTTCTGACGCTGCTGGGTCCGTCCGGCTGCGGGAAAACGACGACACTCAGGATCATCGCAGGGTTTGAAGAGCCTAGTGGCGGGCAGGTTCTGTTTGAGGGAGTGGATATCTCTAAGGTTCCTTCCTTCAAACGCGAGGTCAATACCGTGTTCCAGAAGTATGCGCTGTTCCCGTTCCTGAATGTGTTTGATAACGTGGCCTTCGGTCTGAAGATCAAGAAGATTGATAAGACCATGATCGACCATAAGGTGACGAAAATGCTGGAAATGGTGGGCCTGGCTGACTATGCAAAGCGTGACGTGTCGCAGCTTTCCGGTGGTCAGCAGCAGCGTGTTGCCATCGCCCGGGCACTGGTGAATGAGCCGAAGGTGCTGCTTCTGGATGAGCCTCTCGGGGCTCTGGATGCCAAGCTCCGGAAGGAGATGCAGACGGAGTTGAAGAAGATCCAGAGAGAGGTTGGTATCACATTTATCTTCGTAACCCATGACCAGGAGGAGGCGCTCTCCATGTCGGATACCGTTGTGGTCATGAATGAGGGTATCATCCAGCAGGTGGGTACGCCGGAGGATATCTATAACGAGCCGGAGAACCGCTTTGTTGCAAGCTTTATCGGTGAGTCCAACATCATCGAAGCCGTAATGAAGAAGGATTATCTGGTATCCTTTGATGATTATGATTTCGAGTGTGTGGATAAGGGCTTCAAGGAAAATGAGAATGTGGAAGTGGTAATCCGCCCTGAGGATATCGATATCGTGAAAAAGAAGGGTGCAAAACTGACAGGCACAGTGGAATCCATTGTGTTCAAGGGCGTACATCACGAGATCGTCGTACAGACGGAGAAACGGAAATATCTGATCCACACAACGGATTATTTCGAGCCGGGTCTGGAAGTGGGACTTTCCTTCGGACCGGATGATATTCATGTTATGTATCGAATGGATTGGGACTAGGCGGAAGCAATGAGCCATGGCGAATACTGAAATGGGAGGGCATATCTTTGAGACATTATGCAAAGCTCATCCGGCCGTATCTGGTCTGGTCACTTGTCATTGTGATCGTTCCGCTGGTACTGATCATTTTGTACAGCCTTACCACCGGCGGAAATGAACTTGTAAATATCAAATTCACGGGTGAGAACTTCCGGCGGATCGGAGAGCCGATCTACATGGACGTTCTGAAGAAGTCCCTGATCCTGGGGCTTATTACGGTTGCCATCTGTCTGGTTCTGGGCTATATCCTTGCCTATGTGATCTCCCGGTTTAAGGACAGCACGCAGGATCTGCTGATCCTTCTTGTGACGATCCCCATGTGGATCAACACGCTGCTTAGAACCTACGCGTGGATCAGTCTGCTTTCCGATAACGGTCTCATCAATCGTCTGCTGGAAGCCTTCGGACTGGATCCGGTCACCTTCATGTATACGGATTTTGCGGTCATGATCGGTCTCATCAGTGACATGCTGCCATTCATGGTGATCCCGATCCATACCTCCATCCGGAAGATCGATCCGTCCCTGATCGAAGCATCCCATGATCTGGGTGCAAGCAACCGTCAGACCTTCTGGAAGGTTACCTTTAAGATGTCCATCCCCGGTGTGATCAGCGGTGTCATGATGACCTTCCTGCTTTCAATCTCCACCTTCGTTATTCCGAAGCTTTTGGGCGGCGGACAGTATATGCTGATCGGTAACCTGATCGAGAACCAGTTTATCTCCGTAGGTAACTGGAACTTCGGCAGTGCGATCTCCATCATTCTCACGATCATCATTTTCGCGGGAATCCTTCTGATGAAGAAGTTCGATAAGGACGAAAAGGAGGATAACTGATGGGAAAGATGACGAAAAAGAGAAAGGCTGCGTATATAGCCTATATCGCAGTCCTGTTTATATTCTTTTATCTGCCGATCGTTGTCTGCATGATCTATTCCTTCAACGATTCCAAGAGTCTGACCAACTGGACGGGATTTTCCTTCCGCTGGTACGGACAGCTGATCCAGGACGGAAATATCATGAAGGCCGTGTTCGTGTCCGTGACCATTGCGATCTTCGCCACCATCATTTCCACGGTACTCGGAACTCTGACGGCCATCGGTCTTTCCAAATCCAGAAAGATCCTTCGGCAGACGGTACTGAACGTAAATAACATCCCGATCATGAATCCGGATATCGTAACGGCCATCGGACTGATGCTCCTGTTCTCGTCCGTAGCCATGCCGAGAGGGTACTTTACCATGCTGCTGGCGCATATCACCTTCTGTACCCCCTTCGTGATCACCAGTGTGTATCCGAAGGTACGGTCGCTGGATCCGGCTATTGCGGATGCGGCACTGGATCTCGGCGCAACTCCCTTTCAGGCACTGGTCAAGGTCATCATCCCCATGCTGAAGGACGGGATCTATGCCGGCGTGCTTCTGGCATTTACCATGTCCTTTGATGATTTTGTGATCTCATACTTCGTCACGGGAAACGGGGTTCAGAACATCTCCATCGTCGTTTACAATATGACGAAGCGTACGAACCCCACCATCAACGCACTGTCTACCATCGTGATCCTTGTGATCGCCGTGGCCCTGATCGTATCCAGACTGATCCCTGCCATGATGAAGCGTACCATGCGTTACATCATGATGGGTATGGTGCTCCTTCTTCTGGGGATCGCCATCTTCACCGGCATTCAGAGCGGCGGAAGAACCCTTCGGGTCTACAATGCGGGAGAGTATATCGATCCGGACCTTCTCACGAAGTTTGAGCAGGAAGCGGACTGCAAGGTGATCTACGAGACCTTTGATTCCAACGAGAGTATGTATACGAAGCTGAAGAGCGGAGCGGAGTATGATATCCTGATCCCCTCGGACTATATGATCGAGCGACTTGTGAAGGAGGAGATGCTTCAGCCCGTAAATAAGAACAACATGAAGAATCTGGAGTCTCTGAACCCCTCCCTTAAGGGGCTTGCCTACGACCCGGAGAATGAGTATGCCGTACCGTACTTTGCGGGCTCCGTGGGAATCCTCTACGATACCACGGTTGTGGATGAGGAGGATGTGGAAGCCGGCTGGGAGCTGCTCCGGAACACCAAGTATAAGGGAAATATCTACATGTACGATTCGGAGCGTGATTCCTTCATGGTGGCGCTGAAGGCTCTTGGCTACTCCATGAACACCACGGATGAGGAGGAAATAAGGAGGGCGTACCAGTGGCTGATCGACCAGCGGGATTCCATGCAGGTGGTTTACGCCGGAGATGACGTGATCGACAATATGATCTCCGGCAATAAAGCCATCGCTGTTGTATACTCCGGAGATGCCACTTATATCATGAGTGAAAATGAGAACATGGAGTATTTCGAGCCGGAGCAGGGCACAAATGTGTGGTGTGATGCCATGGTAATCTCCAAGGGCTGCAATGATCTGGATCTGGCCCATGCCTTCATGGATTTCATGCTGGAGGATGAGAATGCCTACGCGAATTCCCTGTATGTGGGTTATACCTCACCGGTGGTTGCCGTAGCCATGAATCTGGCGACCGGAGAGTTCGACGGTATCGGCGCCTATATCCCCGGCTTTGAGGGCGAAAGGAATGAGGTTTTCCGCTATCAGGAGCCAAAGATCAAGGAGCTTTATGCGGACCTCTGGACGAAGGTGAAAGCATATTAAATGTTACATTTATGATGAAAAATATCCCGTGATGTGTTACAATGTCATGGGATATTTTTATTTTGAACCTGACGGGGGAAGAGAAGTTGAGTAAGAAATCTGCACAGGGTCAGGAGACCGTGGAAGGTAAGATAAAAGAGGAACAGATGGAACCGTCTTCGGATTCGATGAAAGCGGAGAGCGACAGGGAAGAAAGACGCTCGAACATGATCGCAAAGAAGACCAAAGGCTGGAGCAAGCAGGATATCCACAGAGGGATCATCCTGACACTTTCTCTTTGCGTGGTTGTTGTTTTCATGAGCCTGCTGGGGAAGATCCCGGCTGTATTCGGATGGATCGGTACGCTCATCGCGGCCATGACACCTCTGATCATCGGATGTGCATTTGCATTCCTTCTGAACCCCATCGTAAAGTATCTGAAGAAGCCGCTTCTGAAGCTGACAAAGAAGTGGAAGAAGAAAACGTCGGAGGCGGAGAAGCTTGCGAATACGCTGGCAGTGGTGCTTACCATCATCCTGTTCGTCGGTATGATCATCGTGCTTCTTGCCATCATTCTGCCGCAGCTGAAGGACTCTCTTTTTACGCTGTATGAAAAGCTGCCCAGCTACTTTGAAAGTGCAAAGAACTGGCTGAACGGTCTCTTTAAGAACAGTCCTGAGATACAGAAAACCATCAGCAGCTACATGGACAACTTCCAGACCGTGCTCAGCAAGGTCTTCAATGATACCCTGCTTCCGAATATGAATACCATCATTTCCTGGATTACCTCCGGACTGATGGGCGTCATCGGAGCCATTCTGGATATCATCATCGGTCTCATCGTTTCCATCTATATCCTGATCGATAAGGAACACCTGAAGGCCAAGAGTAAGCGTGTGATCTACAGTATGGTAAAGAAGGAGCACGGCAACAAGATCCTGGATGCTCTGGAATATGTGAACCGTGTCTTCGGCGGTTTCGTAAACGGTAAGATCATCGACTCGGTAGTGATCGGAATCATGACCGGTATCTTCTGCGGTCTGGTAGGCATGCCCTACGCGATGCTGGTAACCGTGATCATCGCCGTAACAAATGTGATCCCGTTCTTCGGTCCGTTCATCGGTGCGATCCCGTCTGCGATCCTGATCCTTGTGGAAAGTCCGCAGATGGCGCTGATCTTTATCATCTTTATCATCGTTCTGCAGCAGCTGGATGCAAACCTTGTGCAGCCGATCGTGCTGGGAGATCAGACCGGTCTGTCCGGCCTGGGTGTTCTTCTGGCCATCATCGTCGGAAGCAACCTGTTCGGAATGGTTGGTATGATCCTTGCCGTACCGCTCTGTGCGATCATCTTCACCATCCTTTCGATGATCCTGAAGAACCGACTCAAGAAGCGCGGTCTTACGAGCCGGACGGAATACTATATGAACCTGAAGGGCTTTGACGAGGACGGGGTTCCGATCCGGGGGGAGCGTTCCAAGCCTGTTAAGACAAAGAAAACCTATCATTACATGCTTCGCTTCCTGAATAAGAAGAAAACGGACGAGAATGCCCTTGAGAAGAAGGAAGAGTATGATGATTACTCCGAGATCGAGGATCACTATTCCGTGATCGACGATGAGAAGGAGAAGGAAGTCGAAGAGCCGGATACAAACGAAGCAGAAGAAAAAGACGACGAGGCATAAAGGAGAAGGAGTTAGGAGTATGGCAGAGAAGAGAACGGCTTACAGCAATAAGGAAATGCTTGCATGGACGGCACATTTTTCCGACATCATGAATACCAGCGCAGAGAAGATCAAGCTGGTGAACATCTGCGGGAAGGAGAAGAATGTCGTTCCCACCATCGAGACCCATAAGAGAGTCATGATCTTCGCGGATGCAACCCACGAAAATCTCTTCTATGAGCTTTGGGAGAAGGGACTCGGTGAGTATGATGTATGGTTTGCCGAGGGACTGATCCCCAACGAGAATATCAAGCAGGGAAAGATCATGGAGTTTGCAACCCGCAAGCTGTCGAATCCTTCCGTGATCTTCATCGTAAATGAGAATACCCGTGAGAGCTACCGGATCGGGATGAAGAATGAGTTCTTCAGTAAGGGTACCGTGAAGTATGTGGGACGGGAGATCCGTGCCGTGATCATGAGCATGCTGGGTGTGGATTCCCATGATACCATCGCCATCGTCAGCGGGGAAACCATCGTGATCGAGTCTGCCATCATTGCAAGTGAGGGACAGATCATCGCCGTGGAGCCCAATGCCCAGGATCTTCGGACCATGGAGGAGAACATCAACAAGTTCGGTATCCACAATGTTACCATCATTCCGGATCTTTCGGATGAGTCTCTGGAGAGTATCCCGACACCGCGTCTTTCCTTCATCGTTGCCACCAAGTATCTGGAGAAGGATATCGAGCGGCTTCTGAAGAAGAATCCGAAGATGCAGTTCGTGATCTATACCCTGGAGCTGGATGTGCTTTCGGGAATCAAGGCAATCTTCGATAAGTTCAATATCCAGGATATGGAGGTAACCCAGATCACCATCAGTAAGACGGATAAGAACTCCGTCTTTGTGACCCAGCCGTCTCCGTGGCTGATCACCGGAGAGATCCATTAGCTATCGAAAATACATTCTTGTAATCGAACAATATGTTTGATATAATGAAGCCGTCATGACAGGAACGCTGTCGTGACGGCTTCTTATGTATTTGAACGGAAGGATGATGGAAATGAGCGATCTTCTGATGGAACTGAATCCGTCCCAGCGGCAGGCTGTGACCGAAACGGAAGGGTACGTGCGCGTGATCGCGGGAGCCGGCAGCGGGAAGACCAGAGCCCTGTCCCACCGGTTTGCGTATCTTGTTGAAGAGCTGGGGATCCTGCCGGGACATATTCTCTGCGTTACATTTACCAATAAGTCCGCGAATGAAATGCGGCAGAGGATCCACCTGCTGACCGGGGATCAGGATACCGGGTACATCAATACCTTCCACGGTTTCTCAGTGTCGGTGCTGCAGGAGGATAGCTACGCCGTGCAGTACCCGAAGAGCTTCCTTGTGCTGGACAATTCGGACATCGACGATATGCTGAAGCTGATCTATGAGGAGCGGAACCTGTCCCTTCGGGATATGACCTTCTCGAATGCGAGAGACATGTTTGAGATGCGGAAGCTGAAGGAGGATCCGAAGTACTACGAGGATCTTTTGAACATGTCGCCGGAAGCACTGAGGGAGAAGTATGAGCAGGCAACCTCGGTCAGGGATATCCTGTTCTACGGGTATCTTTATCAGGAGAAGAAGTGCTTCGGTCTGGACTACAATGATCTGATCATTTTCACCCTTCATATTTTCCGGGAGCATGCAAAGATCCGGGAGAAGTGGCAGCGACGTCTGGAATATATCATGATCGATGAGTTCCAGGATATCGATCCTCCTCAGTATGAGCTGATGAAGGTACTGGCGGCCTATCATAAGAATCTTTTCGTGGTGGGGGATCCGGATCAGACCATCTACAGCTGGCGCGGAGCGGACGCCGGATTTTTGATGGGCTTTGATGAGGAGTTTCCGGGAACCAAAACCATTTTCATGAATGAGAACTACCGGTCTACGCCGGAGATCCTTTCCGTGGTGAATTCCCTGATCGATACCAATACCCTGCGGATCAAAAAGGATCTCGTCCCCATGCGGGAGGCGGGAGAGAAGGTGTTTTGTTTTATCGGGAAGAATGCGGAGGAGGAGGCGGACTGGCTGACGGGAGAGATGCTGGTACTGCACGGCATGGGGGTTCCGTACCGGGATATGGCGGTTCTTTACCGTGCACACTATGTGACCAGGACCCTGGAGCAGGCTCTGCTGCATGAACCTGCAACGGGGAAACCCATCCCTTATACCATCTACTCCGGGGTACCGTTTTACGGGAGAACGGAGATCAAGGATGCCCTTTCTTATCTGCGCATGGTTTTATACAGGGATGATCTTTCCTTCCGCCGGATCGTAAATGTTCCGAAGCGGAATCTGGGGAAGCGCAGGATGCAGTTTCTGGAGGCCTACGCGAAGGAAAATGATACAAGCCTGTATATCGCACTCCACGAGAATCTGGAGCATGAGCTGATCCGGGGGACTAAAGCGGTGCATTTTGTCCGCCTCATCGAAAAGTATGCGGAGCTTTGTGACAGTCTTTCGGCGTCGGAGCTTCTTTCCAAGCTTCTGAATGAGAGCGGATATGAGGAAATGCTCCGGACGGAAGGAGCTCAGGAGCGGCTGGACAATCTGGCAGAGTTAAAGCAGTCTGTCTTCGAGTATGAGACCACCTGCGGGGAAGAGGCAGGGATTGAGGACTATCTTCGGCATGTGGCCATGTATACCAACGCGGATGCAGATGCCGGGTCCGAGGACCGGGTACGGCTTATGACGGTCCATGCTGCGAAGGGACTGGAGTTTCCCTATGTTTTTCTCTGCAGTCTGAATGAGGGGATCTTCCCGTCCAGGAAGCTGAAGACACTGGAGGAGATGGAGGAGGAGCGAAGACTGGCCTTCGTAGCCATGACCCGCGCGAAGGACCGGCTGTACCTATCCTGCGCGGAGGGGACGCATTTTGACGGAATCCCCCGGTATCCCTCCAGATTCCTTCTGGATATCGATCAGGAGCTTCTGGAATATGCAAAGACCCCGGAGGAGTCGCTGATCGAGAATACGAAGCGGTTTATCGAGAGTGAGAGCCGGATCCTGAAAAAGAAGGAGGACCGTACCTTCTTCGAACCGGGACAGCGGCTGGAGCATGCTGTCTTCGGCCCGGGTACAGTCCTCGAGCTTCATCAAAAGGAAGGATGCTACCTCGTTAAGTTCGACCGGATCGATACTCCGAGGGAGATCTCCTGTAAGGTTCATATGGTCCCGCAGGAGGGATAAGGGTCAGTCCTTTCCGCCTTCCCGCATGGTGTATTCCGTATCTTCATCCATCATCTTCAGTATGATCTCGGCAAAGCGGGGATCAAACTGGGTTCCGCTTCCGTGGATGATCTCGTCCCGGATCTTTTCCTGGGACATGATGTTCCGGTAGCTTCGCTTGCTGGACATGGCATCATAGGCATCCGCCACGGCAACGATGCGTGCCTCCTCCGGAATCTCGTCACCCACAAGACCGTCCGGATAGCCGGTTCCGTCGAAGCGTTCATGATGCCACCTTGCACCTATGGAAAGCTTCGGCATCTCCTTGATATTCTTCAGGATCTGTGAGCCGATGACGGGGTGCCGCTTGATCAGTGCGAATTCCTCTTCGTCCAGCTTGCCCGGCTTGTTGATGACGGAATCGGGAACGCCGATCTTTCCGACGTCATGCAGGAGACCGATGATATAGATATCGCTCTGTTCCTTTACGCTGTAGCCGTAGCGGCGGGAAATCTCTTTTGCGTACTCGGCTACCCGGCTCGAGTGACCGTTAGTGTAGGTGTCCTTCGCGTCGATGGCACCGGCCAGGGAGCTTACGACATTCAGGAACAGTTGCTCATTTTCCTTTGTCTTCTTTTCAACCTCGTCCTCCAGATGCTTCTGCAGACGGAGCAGCTCTGCAATCTGCTTTACCCGAAGAGTAAGGATTTCGGGGATAAAGGGCTTTCGGATAAAATCCTTTGCACCGAGGGAAAGCGCCTTCTTTTCGGCAGTGGTATCATTCTCGGAGGTAAGGAAGACAACGGGAATATCCGCGATCTCTGTTTCCTCCGCTCGAAGGTGCGTCAGGGTTTCGAAGCCGTCCATGCCGGGCATGTTGATGTCCAGCAGGATAAGATCGGGACGGTTCTCCTCCAGGAAGGAGAGAAGTGCTTCTCCCGAATTCAGCTTGGTTACGGCCACATCATTCTTTCCCAGGATCCGCTCCGCCAGCTTCAGGTTCATGGGGTCATCATCCACCACTGCAACCCACAGCTGCTTGCCGCTGCCTCTTGCAATCTTTTCCGTTTCCAGAAATTCGGTCTCATAGCTGATCTCCAGCATACTTCCGTTCTTGTCACGCCAGCTCCGGACGATATTTCCGGCCACCTGTTCCACCGCCTGGGACTTGATGTCGGTAAGGAGGATGAAGAACATGTTCTTTCGTACCTGCATCAGAAGATCGCTCCGGCGGAGGGTGCTTCCAAGATGCTCGCCGAAGAGCTCGTAGTATTCCGGTGCCTTCTCCACGTCCATATCCACATCGGGCGCAAGGGTCACAAGGATCTTACATGCATTTCTGTGATAGCGCATGACGTAGCGCATGATATACCGATAGACACCCACAAAGGAGGTCATATCCAGCTTCAGGGCGGTGGTGGCCTCATTTCGTTCTGCGAGGATCATGGTCAGGGTCTTCAGATCCATGACGTAGGAATCATCGGCGTCCGTATTCTTATCGTAAATGGCATAGCCATGCTTTCCGTTGTTCTTAACGGTGTAGAGGGCCTTGTCTGCCTTCTTCAGGGCATCTGCATAATCGTCTCCCTGACCCTTCAGCTTAACGGCTCCGACGGATGCACCGAGAGGGATGTCCATATCCTCCCCCAGGATCCGCTTGGCATCCGCGAAAAGGGTTTTGTTCAGATTGTCGGCGAATTCCCTGATGGCATCCTCGTCCTTCAGAGAGGTGGAAAATGCAACGAATTCGTCGCCGCCCATACGTCCCGCGATATCATCCTGTCCTAAGAATCCGCGGATCAGGATGGCAAAGCTGATCAGGATCTTGTCGCCGGCTCCGTGGCCGTAGATATCATTGACCAGCTTGAAGGAGTCCAGGTCGATCATCATAAGATATCCGGCCTTCCTGCGACAGAGCATTTCCAGCTTACTGTTCACGGCGCTCTTGTTCAGAAGCCCTGTCAGATTGTCGATGGTGGCTTCCTCATAGAAGCGGTGCATCATATCCCGGCGCTTCAGGATATTCTGGATACGCTTGATCAGAACCGCCGGCTCGAAGGGCTTCCGGATATAGTCGGAGACACCCATCTCAAAGCCCCGTGTTTCGGATTCATTGTCCTCTTCGGAGGTGAGGAAGACGATGGGGATATCCTCCAGATCCATCTCATCCTCCAGAGCATGGATCCGTCGAACGGTCTCGAAGCCGTCCATTTCCGGCATCATGATATCCAGAAGGATAAGGTCCGGGATTTCTTCCACCTTAAGATACTCCAGAAGTTCAATTCCGGAGGTGAATGTGGTGGTTTCGATCCCGTTCTTTGTCAGTATATTGGTTGCTACTCTTAAGTTGAGTGCATCATCATCAACCAAAGCTACGTGGTTTCCCATGTGTTTCTGTTACCTTTCACGCATACTAGAACTTTTTGTCTGCACCCTATAGAATACTTGAAAAGTTGAAATTTTGCAATTATACTATGAAAGAAAGATGATTTTTTTACGGATTTGAGGTACTGACATGAAAAGAAGCCGGAAAAATCTGCTGATCACACTGACACTGACCTTCGTCCTTATGACACTGCTGGTTATTTTCACTGCCCGCGTGGTCTTTCGGACGGTCTTTTCGTCCGTACAGGAGATCGGAGATGATAAGGCCACGGCGATCACAGCGGATCTGGAGAACTATCTGGATACCGCCAAGAGTGTTCTCTGGGTGGCTGCCGATACGGTTGACCATATGGTCGCGAAGGGCGCAACCGACGAAGAGATCATTGAATACATCACCCGGGAGTCCACCCGGACGGAGGAACAGTTCGATGACAGCTATACGGGTCTCTATGGTGTGATCCGCGGGAATTATGTGGACGGAGTCGGCTGGGTTCCGCCGGAGGACTATGATCCCACCACCAGGGACTGGTATCTTACCACCGTGGGTGCGAAGGGTGAGGTCGTGATCGTATCGCCTTACGTGGATGCACAGACCGGAAATGTGATCATTTCCGTGGGCAAGGCTCTGACAGATACGAAGAATGCCATGGCCATGGATCTGACACTGAACGGGGTGCAGGAAATCGTTGAGAAGATCCAAATCAACGGCTACGGCTATGGATATATCGTTAATTCGGACGGTATGGTCATCGCCCACCACGACCGCTCGGAAAACGGAAAGAACTATAATGATCTTCCGGAGTATCATGAGCTGTTTCAGCAGGTGCTGGAGGTGGATAAGGGTAACTTTGATACGAAGATCAACGGTGAAAAATGTACCGTTTTCGTGGATGAGGTAATGGATCAGTGGCATCTGGTCATCATTACAAAGAACTCGGACCTCTATAAGGATCCGATGACCCTTCTGGTGGCAAGTATCCTGATCAATCTTGTTGTATTTATTCTGATCTCCGTATTCTATCTGATCGGTTACCGGAGTGAGCGGAAGTTCAATGTCCGGATGGAAGAGATGAAGGAGATCGAGCGGAGGAAGGACTACGAAGCAAAGGTGCTGAAGCTGGAGAAGTCGGCGGCAGACAGTGCGAATAAAGCAAAGAGTGATTTCCTTGCGGATATGAGCCACGAGATCCGGACGCCGATCAACGCGGTTCTCGGTATGAATGAAATGATCCTCCATGAGTCAAAGGAGGAAGCAACCCTGGAATATGCCTCCAATATCAAGAGTGCCGGAACAACCCTGCTTTCCATCATCAATACGATCCTGGATTTCTCCAAGATCGAGGATGGAAGGATGAGTCTGGTACCTGTGGAGTTTGAGACCTGCGAGCTGATCAACGGCCTGGTGAATTCCATCAGCGAGCGGGCGAAGGAAAAGAATCTGGAGTTTAAAATGGATATCGATCCGTCAATCCCATCCCGACTGATGGGGGATGATGTCCGGATCAGCCAGGTGATCATGAACCTTCTTACAAATGCAGTGAAGTATACGGAGAAGGGTGAGGTTCTGCTTACGATCCGTAGCCTTGGTATGCGGGATGAGAAGGCGCTGCTCTTTATCTCCGTGAAGGATACCGGAATCGGTATCAAGAAGGAGGATATCAACAAGCTGGCGGTATCCTTCGAGCGTCTGGATGAGAAGCGGAATCGTCATATCGAGGGAACCGGCCTGGGCATCTCCATCGTGATCAAGCTCCTGGATATGATGCACAGCGGACTGAAGATAAAGAGTGAGTACGGCGTCGGTTCGGAGTTCTCCTTCGAGCTGCCGGTGGATGTGGCGGATCCCGCGCCCATGGGCGAGTGGAAGCATGTTGGCAGAGGAACGTCGAAATCCGAAAGCCGGGATGTCTCCATGATAGCTCCAAAGGCCCGGATCCTGCTTACGGATGATAATGCCATGAACCGGAAGGTAGCAGCCAATCTGCTGAAGCTCTTCCATATCACGCCGGTGCTCTGTGCATCCGGTGAGGAAACCATAAAGCAGATGAAGGAGCATGAATTCGATCTGCTGCTTCTGGATCATATGATGCCGGAAATGGACGGAATCGAGACACTGGACCGACTTATGCGTTCGTCCCTGGTAAAGAGCACCCGGGTGATCGCCCTTACGGCAAATGCGGTTGTGGGAGCCAGAGAACAGTATCTGGAGGCCGGCTTCCATGATTATCTTTCCAAGCCGATCCATATTCCGGAGCTGGAGAAGATCCTGCGGAAGCATCTTCCCGCAAGTCTGATCGAGGAGGTTCCAGAGGAGACAGCGGAAGAACCGACGGAAGATACTGCTGAAGAGAAGGAAGCGGCGGAAGAGAAGAAAGCTTTGGAAGAAGTCGTAGAGGAGATCCCGCTGACAGAAGCTGGTGAGGAGCCGGCACCGGAGGATGCTTCGGCCGGTCCGCTGGAAAGACTCCGGAGCATCGGCATTTCCGTCGAAGACGGACTGGGATTCTGTGCAGATGATGAGGAGTTCTACCTGGAGATCATTCATGATTATATCGACGCAGCTCCGGAACGGATCGAACAGCTGGATACACTCCTTGCCGGCGAGGATATGAAGAATTATAAGATCCTGGTTCATACCATCAAGAGTGCGTCCAAGACCATCGGCGCCATGCCACTCTTCGAAAGAGCACTGGATCTGGAGCAGGCAGCGGCGGGAGATCAGCTGGAGTATGTACGGCAGCACCATGATGCACTGCAAAAGGAGTTTCAGGAGCTGGTAAATCAGCTGAAGGAGACAGTCTGATCCGACAGCTTTTTCTTGCACATTATTCTTAAAATATAGTATAATCGTAGCTGGAGAGTATGTATTGTTTGCTCTGCATGATATGGGCGTGCAGAGGAGAGGGGGGACTTATGTTACACGCATTTACAAGAAACTATAATGACCTTTCGACTGAGGCCGGATTTCAGTTTGAATACTACTGTGATTGCTGCGGAAATGGTTTCAAGAGCTCCTTTATAGAGTCCTCGACCTATGGGAAGCAGCAGAAGACCCGCCGCTTCGGCGGACTGTCCGGAACCGTGGGCGGGATCCTGGGAAGCTTCGGAAGCGGTCTTGGAAGCAATATCGGTTATGCCGTGGAACGCGGTGCTGATTATGTGGGAGATCGTTATGAGAATCAGTCTCCGGAGTGGAGAAGAGAGCAGGAGCAGGCCTTCGATCAGGCACAGGCTGAGGTGCGCGGACTGTTCCGGAAGTGTCCTTCCTGTAATAAGTGGGTCTGTGAGACCGACTGCTGGAATGAGGAAGAAGGACTTTGCGTAGAATGTGCTCCGCGAGAGGCAGGGTATGTTGCGCAGGCAAGAAACAAGGCAATGCGTCGGAACATCGACGAGGCTGCGGAGACCGCACAGGTATGGCAGGGCAAGCTGGAAACACGGACTACCGTATGTCCGAACTGTGGTAAGCCCGCGGGTGCAGGAAAGTTCTGCAACGAGTGTGGAGCACCTCTCGGAAATCAGCGTTGTCCGAACTGCGGTGCTGAGGTGGCACTGGGCGTTAAGTTCTGCGGAGAGTGCGGAACACCCATGCAGAAATCCTATAAATGTGTGAACTGCGGCTTTGACAATCCGCCGGGAACGAAGTTCTGCGGAGGCTGCGGAACCAAGCTGTAGAAAAAAGCTGCTTGGAGGAATGATTTTTATGACACCGGGGATGACTTGGATGGTTGTTCCCGGTGTTTTTCTACTTATGGAGTTTATTACTTACGGGAGGGTTACCATGAATTATAAAGCTACGATCGATCAGAAGGCAGAGGGACTGCATCTGGAGGATACGAACATTTCCATCGGGAAGGAAGGAATCGGCTTCGGAAAAGGCCGGATCGACTTTGCGGAGGTGGCCGGGATCAAGCCCATCAACCACAGAGTCTATATCGAAGCACTGGACGGCAGGGAAACGGAGATTTCCATGCTGGGCTTCTCCTTCGATGGGTTTTGGGAGGAACTGGTGAAGCTGTTCGGAGAACGTACCGGGGATGCACTCTTTATCGAGGAAGAGAAGCTGATGGACTGCGAGGGAGAATATGAGCTGCCGGCAAGCAGTATCGCGCCCAGGGAAGCCGGACGGGGGAGGATACAGCTTTACACCGATGCCCTCTGCATCCTGCCCGTGAGCAGTCATGCTGTACGGGTTCCTCTTTGTTATGCGGAGGAGATCACTTTGGAGGGATATATTCTGCGGATCCGTATGCGTACGGGAGAGATCTACACCGTGGGCCGTATGGGCTATGATACTCGGCCATTTGCGGAACGCTGCATAAAGCAGGCGAAGAAAACCAAAGAAGCCAGAGAAAAGCAGCTGAAAGGCCTGCAGGTTCAGGAACCCTTTACGGAGAAGGGACTGTTCCGTACTGCACAGACCGAAGAATACTGGCTGTCCGCCTACGGAAAAAACTGCTGTGCCGTGGAACTCTTCACCAGGGATAAGGCAGCTACCTACCTGTATCGCTTTGAAGACCGTCGGCTCTTCACCTTCCGCCTGGAAGAAGCCATGGAAGCCGTGGGCAGCCACCGCGAGATCATCTTCCTCTCCGCCGAAGAACTCACCGACAAACCCCTGTACCGCATGGCTATCCATCGCTCCGAAGCCGTCCGCTTCCTCCGCAGCTGCACCGCCGGAAGGATCATCCACACCTCCTCCCACAAAGAGAAACTTAACGAGTTTCTCTCTTCATCATAAATATATTGAGAATCTTAAATAAAATGTGCTATAATACACTTTTGTATAATCTCTTTGGAGGACAAAACCAATGGCAAAGTATAACCATAAGCTGATCGAGGCAAAATGGACCAAGAAGTGGGAAGAAAACCCCATCAATGTGAACGACGGTAAGAAAGAAAAGTACTACTGTCTGGATATGTTCCCGTACCCCTCCGGTAACGGCCTTCACGTAGGCCACTGGAGAGGCTACGTCATTTCCGACGTGTGGAGCCGCTATCAGCTGATGCATGATAAATACGTGATCCATCCCATGGGCTGGGATGCCTTCGGACTTCCGGCAGAAAACTACGCCATCAAGAACGGTGTGCATCCTGCGATCTCCACGGCATCCAACGTCGCCAACATCAAGCGTCAGATCCAGCAGATCGCTGCCATCTATGACTGGGATATGGAAGTAAACACCACGGATCCCGAGTTCTATAAGTGGACCCAGTGGATCTTCGTTCAGATGTTCAAGAAGGGACTGGCTTATGAGAAGGAGATGCCTATCAACTGGTGCCCTTCCTGCAAGACCGGTCTTGCAAACGAAGAGGTAAAGGAAGGTAAATGTGAGCGCTGCGGTGCTGACGTTACCAAGAAGAACCTTCGTCAGTGGATGCTGAAGATCACAGCCTATGCTGACCGTCTTCTGGCAGATCTGGATAAACTGGACTGGCCGGAGAAGGTAAAGAAGATGCAGACGGAGTGGATCGGTAAGTCCAAGGGCGCGGAGGTAGACTTCAAGCTGGAGGGACGCGAGGATTCCATCCGTGTGTATACCACCCGCCCGGATACCCTGTATGGTGCCACATTTATGGTGCTTGCCCCCGAGCATAAGCTGGCAGCAGGACTTGCAACCCCGGAGACTAAGGAAGCAGTGGATGCCTATATCTACCAGACATCCCTTCGTTCCTCTGTTGACCGTATGGCAGATAAGGAGAAGACCGGCGTCTTCACCGGAAGCTATGCCATCAACCCGCTGAACGGAGCCAAGGTTCCCATCTGGCTTTCTGACTATGTACTGGCAGACTACGGAACCGGTGCCATCATGTGCGTACCTGCCCATGATGACCGTGACTTTGAATTCGCAAAGAAGTTCAACCTCCCCATCATTCAGGTTATCGCAAAGGACGGTGTGGAGATTCCCGATATGCAGGAGGCTTATACCGAGGCTTCCGGCGTTATGATCAATTCCGGTGACTGGAACGGCATGGAATCCTCCGTGCTGAAGGAGGAAGCTCCCCAGTACATCGAGGATAAGGGCTATGGCAAGGCAACCGTGAACTACAAGCTGCGTGACTGGGTATTCTCCCGTCAGCGTTACTGGGGTGAGCCGATCCCCATCGTTCACTGCCCGGATTGCGGAGCCGTTCCGGTTCCCGAGGATCAGCTGCCGCTTCTTCTTCCGGATGTGGAGAAGTACGAGCCTACAGGTACCGGCGAATCACCGCTTGCTGCCATTGACAGCTGGGTGAATACCACCTGTCCCTGCTGCGGTAAGCCGGCAAAGCGGGAGACGAACACCATGCCCCAGTGGGCAGGCTCCTCCTGGTATTTCCTGCGTTACGTGGACAGCAAGAATAAGAATGAACTGGTGAGCAAGGAGAAGGCAGATAAGTACCTTCCGGTAGATATGTATATCGGTGGTGTTGAGCATGCCGTGCTTCACCTGCTTTACTCCAGATTCTATACCAAGTTCCTGTATGATATCGGAGCCGTAAGCTTCGACGAGCCGTTTAAGAAGCTCTTCAATCAGGGTATGATCTGCGGCCGCGACAAGGTGACCGGCGCACCCACCAAGATGAGTAAGTCCCTCGGAAATATTGTTTCTCCGGATGACATTGTAGAAGAGTACGGCTGTGATACACTGCGTCTCTATGAGCTCTTCGTAGGGCCTCCGGAACTGGATTCCATCTGGGATGATGCCGGAATTGACGGAATCTTCCGTTTTATCCGCCGGTTCTACACCATGGTGACCGAGAACCTCGAGAAGGATGCGGCTGAGACACCGGAGCTGCTGCAGCTGCGACATGGACTTACAAAGGCCATCTCCCAGCGTCTTGAGAGCTTCAGCCTGAATACGGTGATCTCCGCATTTATGGAGTATAACAATAAGTTTGTGGATCTGACCAAGACCACCGGCGTGGACAAGGAGACTCTGAAGGTGATGGTTCGCCTGATCGCTCCCTTCGCACCGCACATCGCAGAGGAGCTCTGGGAGGCTCTCGGCGGAACAGAAACTGTCTTCCATGAGACCTGGCCGGAGTATGACGAGAAGTACCTGGTGGTTGATACCATCGAGCTTCCGGTACAGATCAACGGTAAGACCCGTGCGACAGTACAGGTTCCTGCAGATGCCGATAAGGATGCAATCCTTGCAGCAGGTAAGGAAGCCATCGCTTCCCGCCTGGAGGGCTTCACCATCGTGAAGGAGATCTATGTACCGAAGAAGATCATCAACATCGTAGTTAAGCCGCAGTAAATTCATTTCAAACACAGGACCGGAAACTGATTTGAGTTTCCGGTCTTTTTTTTTGTGATCCTCTCGAAAAGCAAAATGAAATATGATACTATGGTATAGAAAACATTTTCAAGGATCAGAGGAGACGCGTATGCAGGTAGCATATATTACAGGAACCAGAGGACATTTGATCATAGAGCTGACGGACGGGAGGCTTGTATATGCTCCGGGGGAGCTTACCATGGATGCAAGGTTCTATGTTAATATCAGTGGGGACTGGTATTGGGCAAAGGAATCCGCGAGAGAATCCGTGCTGCCGGACGCATCTGATTTTTATGGAGCTGTCTCCGGAAACGAGAAAGAAGAGCTGATACACGCAGTTGAGATGCATCAGAAGCCGGGAAGTGTACGGATTATTTTTGACTGATCACGATAGAATGGAGGACTTGGCCATGCCGGATACGATTACATTTACGATACCGAAACAGAAGAATACCGCAAGCAGGGCGGAAACCCTGGAGGGCGAGGAATAAAAGGAACGGAGCATCTTAGTCGATGCTCCGTTCTTTCGGGAAGTATTTTCGGAAAGTTATTATGAATAGGATCACCGCCAGAGTGGCAGCGATATAGTCGGTTACCGGCTGGGTCATCGCTGCCATTCGTGCTGTATCAAAGCATGTGGTGAAGATGATCAGCATCGGATAGTAGATGATGCCCTGACGTGAGATCGACAGGATCAGGGACGGAACCATGGCTCCCGTGGACTGGATCGCATTGATCATAACAAAGAGCAGTCCGATCACGGGGCCGGACAGGATGTACACCCGGGAGAATTCAAAGCCGTAGGCGTAGGCCTCCGGTTCCTCCAGGATGAAGCGTACCAGCGGACCGGCAAAGACATAGCAGACCACGGTCATGACGATGCTCATGATAAATGCAACGATCAGCGTGAACCTGAGAACCGCCAGATACCGTTTTCGCATCCTTGCGCCGAAGCAGAAGCCCAGCAGCGGCTGTATGCCGACACCGACGCCGATCAGGAGCATGACGCAGATCGTGTTTACCTTCATGGCAACACCTAAGCCTGCAACGGCCATATCGCCGTAGCCTGCCATGACCTTATTGATCACGATGTTCGAGGTGCTCATCAGCACGGAGTTAAGCGCCGCCGGGATACCGATGGCCAGAACACCGAGAGAGACGGTACGTTTGATCGTAAAATGCTTCAGACGGACGGACAGCATGGAGCGTTTGGAGCAAAGGTGCGAGATGTAGAAGAGGGCCGAGACGATGTTTCCGAGCACGGTTGCAAGAGCCGCACCGGATACCGTCCAGTCCAGCGTCAGGATCAGGATCGGGTCCAGAATGATATTCACCAGGTTTCCGACGATCATTCCGGTCATGGCGGTCTTCGGATGCCCCTCCGCACGTATGATGTTACTGAATGCGTTGCTGATAATAAGGAATGGAATTCCGAAAGCCACGATGGTAAGATACTGCTTTGTGAATTCCAGAGAATCATCGCTGGCACCCACGGCACGGGCTACCGGTTCTGCAAAGAGAAGGATTCCGCCCAGAGAAATGACACCGATCACGGTACCACCCCAGAAGCAGAAGCTGGATGCACGTTTCGCCATCTCATGTTCTCCCTCACCAAGCTTTCGGGAAATAAGAGAGGTTCCTCCGATCCCGAAGAGCATACCGATGGCCATGAACAGCAGGAACACGGGAGTGGCCAGTGAGACCGCTGTAACCATCAGTGCATTCTTGGTCTGACCGATGAAGACGGTATCTGCCAGGTTATAGAGCAGTACCATCAGCATACTGATGATGGACGGAATGATGTTTGAAAATACGGCTTTCGGAACAGGCGCGTTCCGGAAAAACTCCATGGATTTTTCGGGTGAATTCATAGTGGATATCCTGATCAAAATGATTGTTCATGAAATGTAACTTCCATATTATAGTCATTCTCCACCAATTTGTAAATAAGATTTGTACAAATGTGATATCTGTGGTAGAATCAAATGGATTGCGAACAATACAACAGGGTTTTGTCATCGGGGGATCTTATGAAGTTTAAAAAAGAATGGTTACAACATAGATGGGTCGGAAATGCCATCGCGATCTGTATCGGCGTGGTGCTTTTCGTCCTTTTGGAGCACCTTAGCACCGTGTTCGGCTGGGTAGGAGGAATCTTCCGGTTCCTGACGCCGGTGATCATTGGTCTTGCGATCGCATATGTCATCGATCCGCTGGCCCGGCTCTTTGAGCATCATCTGTTCAGGGGACTGAAATCCTGGCAGCTGCGGCGTATGCTTGCGGTGACGCTGGCACTGATCCTGATCCTGGTTCTGGTGGTCATGCTGATGGTGTATCTGATCCCGCAGCTGGTGGACAGTATCTCACAGTTTGTCGGAAATCTGGGAACCTATTCCGATCAGCTGAAAAAATGGATTGAAGGCGTCGGGGAGAAGTTTCCGAAGCTTCCGATCAATCCCGCAAAGATCAACGGCTTTCTGGATGATATCACCAAGAATCTCATGACCTGGATCGGGGATAATAAGGAAGTGATCCTGAATAAGGGACTTGATTTCGGAAGCGGTCTTGTGACATTTATCCTTGGCCTCATCCTTGCAATCTACTTCCTGTTCGGTAAGTACTTCCTGGTGGCAGGAGGCAAGCGGTTCCTTCGTGCATCCATGCCTGCAGAGCGGTACTCGGGAACCATGCGGTTCTTCTCCCGCTGCAATGCCATCATGACACGTTATGTGGCCTTTGACGTACTGGATGGTATCATCATCGGCGTTGTAAACGGTGTCTTCATGGCCATCATGGGCATGCCCTATGTTGTGCTGATCTCCGTGGTCGTTGGTGTTACAAATCTGGCTCCGACCTTCGGACCTCTGGTGGGTGCGGTGATCGGTTCCTTCATTCTCTTACTTGTGAATCCGTGGGATGCGCTGATCTTCCTGGTCTTCACGCTCATCCTTCAGACCATTGACGGATATGTACTGAAGCCGAAGCTCTTCGGAGATTCTCTCGGGGTATCCAGTGTTGTGATCCTGGTCTTCATTATCATCGGCGGTCGTATGTTCGGCATCATGGGTGTGCTGCTTTCCATTCCCATCGCAGCCATCGTAGACTTCTCGTACCATGATTACTTCCTGGCCTGGATGGAGCAAAGGCGCGGCATCAAGGACGGTGACGCGGAGACTCCGGAGGCAGAATCCGAGAAATCCAGACAGCAGCTGGAAGCCAGAGAGCAGCAGCGTGGTGAAAAGCTGGAGGAGTGGAAGGAAGCCCGAAAGCAGGAGAAGGAGCAGGAGAAGCAGGAGAAGGAACTGGAGAAGTTGGAAAAGGAAGCGAAGAAGCAGGAGAAGGGGCAGGTAAAAGAAGCTAAGAAGCAGGAAAAGGAACTGGCGAAGGAGGCTGTAAAGTCTTCGAAGTCAGAAGAAAATGATGATGAATAAGAAGAAAGGCTTGAAAGTCTTAATAAAATGAGCTATAATCTCCATTTGGGTTTTGTACCCGAATGGAGATTGTTTTTCAGAAGAGGAGAGTCGTCATGGGCGAAGAGAATGTAAAAACCGGCGGCTGGCGCTCCAATAAGTGGGTTCGCGCAGCTATCCCGGCACTGCTGCTGCACTGCAGTATCGGTACAGTTTACTGTTGGTCACTGTTTAGTCAGAATATAGCCGAGCATATCGGTTTTTCCAAGGGTGCAGTAGAGTGGGCATTCAGTTTTGCCATCTTCTTCCTTGGAATGTCTGCGGCTTTCCTTGGTAATTTCGTAGAGAAGGATATCCACAAGTCCTCCCTGATCGCAACCATCTGCTTCTCGGCAGGTATGGCACTGACCGGTCTTTTCATCTACCTGGGTGGAGAGGGTCAGTCCCTTCACGGAAGTCCGGTGGTCCTGATCGGTATCTACTTCAGTTACGGTTTCATCATGGGTATCGGTCTCGGTACCGGTTATCTTTCCCCGGTTAAGACGCTGATGCTGTGGTTCAAGGATCGTAAGGGTCTGGCTACCGGCCTTGCAGTTGCGGGCTTCGGTGCAGCAAAGGCCATCGCAAGCCCCATCATGGAGGCTCTGCAGGAGAGCGTCGGAATCTATGTAATGTTCTGGATCCTGGCAGGCGTATACTTTGTCATGATGTTTGTAGGTCACCTGCTTCTGGCAAAGCCGGCAGGCTGGCATGAGCCCCAGGGCAAGGGCGAGAAGCCGAGTATCATGGCTGTTCTTAAGACAAAGCCCATCGGCAACTATATCGGTATCTGGCTGATGTTCTACATCAATATCACCTGTGGTCTGGCGCTGATCTCTCAGGAGAAGTCCATCGTTAAGTGTATCGGTCTCATCGGATCCGTCGGTGTGATCTCCACCTTCTCTGCAATCTTTAATGCAGGTGGTCGTCTCGGGTTCTCCGCATGGGCAGATACCATGAAGGACCGAAATACCATCTACAAGATGATCTTCATCCTGTCCATCGCATTTACCGCAATCGTTATGGTGACACAGGGTATCAAGAACGGCGAGGGAAATACGCTGCTGATCATCCTCGTGATCGCACTGATCATGGTTGTAAATGCAGGCTACGGCGGAGGCTTCTCCAACGTACCGACACTGCTTTCCGATCATTACGGAATGGGATCCATCTCTGCGATCCACGGTATCACACTTTCTGCCTGGGCATTTGCAGGTCTGACCGGTAACCAGGTGGCAACCCTGATCGTAAATAACACCGGTGAGTTTATTACACGTGTGGATGACGGTAAGGAATCCCTGGTCAATCCGGTGGGATATCAGAACGTGCTGTTCTTTACACTTGCACTTTATATCGTAGCCCTTCTGCTTTGCCTCTTCCTGGTTCGTCCGACGGACAAGGCGCTGGAAGCAAAGGCTGCAAAGAAGGCTGCAAAGCAGCAGTAATCCTGCGGTTCCGTAGAAAAATAGGATTGAAATCCATATTCAATCGTCAGAATTTACAAAAAAGAAGAAGTGGCCCGGCGCCACTTCTTTTTTGTGCGGAAACAGTGTATAATCACGGATATGAAAAAGAAGAATCGTAACAAGCTCATATTGTTTATCGGGGTGGGTCTGATCATTGCGTTGACGGCTTTGCTTCTCTTTCTTCCGGGAGGGAAGAAGGATCCCGTAGATACCACGGCACTGGATGGCCCTGCCACAGAGGAGGAACCGGCCGATATCAGTGACGTAACGGAGGAAATGACCGAGACACCCACGGAAGCGCCGGTTCTGATCACGGCCGTGCCTGCCACCGAATCCACGGAGGAACCGACAGAGGCTCCGGTGGATGGCGCGGGGTCCCATGCGGGGAAGCTGGGCAGCAGCTTCAACATCCCGGAGGGCTTCTATGACATTTCTCCGAAGGGGTATCAGGAAGGCTACTTCTACGTGTTTGAGAATCCGGAACGTAAGATGCGGCTTCAGGTGGCGGAGTACCACTTGGAGGAGCGCAGAGTCGGATTTGACGGAGAGTATACGGTCTATCATAATATGTATAAGAACGATCCCGGGACGGATGTGACCTACGATAAGAAGGAAGATAATCATTATGTGATCTCCGGGTATTCCGAGGATTACGCAAAGATTTTCTATATAGAAAGCTACAAATATGCGGATCGGAACGAGGTTCAGATTATGGCGGAGTATCCGAATGACGGATGGAAGGAAACCTGTGACGGGCTGCTGGATGTGCTTTTGGACAGCTACACCTATACCTTTATCTCGAATCCGGACCAGAAGCAGACGGAGGCGGATCCCTTTGCGGATCCATATGCAGATCCGGGAGAAGACCCAAATGGAGATTCGGCCTTCGGACAATAATACACATGGGAGTTTAGTATGAAACCAGGCGATATCAGCGAGATCAGACATTTATATCAGCTTGACCCGGAGCGGTGCAATATCCACCGGATCAGCGGCTGCTTTGTAAACGGAGAGAAGACGAAGGTGGCATGCTTCACCGAGAACTTCCTGACCCTTCCCGAGGAGGAGCGTTTCAAGTATCTGGAGCTCTTTCGGAAATGTCTTTCCGGAACCAGGGATAAGAACCTGCTGTTGCTCCGGCCAAGACAGGTGCATAGAGATGACCATTCCGGGGACATGATGGGAGAGGAGTGTAAGCTTCTGCAGGCCCTGGTGGAAACGGACCTGAAGGATGATGCAACCCTGCAGGAGTTTTTTGATGCCGTGATCCGGCATTTTAATTACGTGGATAATTATCTGATCCTGCTGGCTCGACAGAACTATGATGTGCCGGGCAAGACCACGGACGGACTGGAGCTGGAGGATGCCTCGGAGGAGGTTTATGCCCATGTGCTCTGTGCCATCTGCCCCGTGAAGCCCACGAAGCCGGGCCTTGGATATGTGCCGGAGGAGAATGCCTTCCACAATCTGGCCCTGGGGCAGATCGTGGATCTTCCCATGAATGGCTTCCTGTACCCGGCCTTTATCGAGCGTTCCACGGATCCGGACTATGTCCTTTATTATACAAAGGATACTGTGGATATCCGCCCGGCCTTCGCGGATGCGGTGCTGGGAAGTGCTGCACCTCTTGCGGCTGCAGGACAGAAGGAAAGCTTCTCCGCCCTGCTTTCTGATACCCTGGGGGAAGAGAGTAATCTGGAAACCGTGCTGCAGATCCATGAGAGCCTGCAGACTCTGGTGAAGGAGAAGAAGGAAGAGCAGGAAAGCCCGGTGCTGGGGAAGGAAGAGGTCCGCGGAATCCTTCGGGACTGCGGGGTCGGCGAAGAGCGCCTGCAAAGCTTTGATGACCGGTTTGACCTGGTGTTCACGGCTCCGGTTCAGGAAGAAAAGGAAGAGAACAAAGAATCGGAGGATGATTCGGCCATTTCCAGATATCCTGAGGAGGTCCCCGTGGAGGAACGGATCTTTGTGGCCTCGAACCTTGTGCCCCAAAGAACCCTGGAGGTGAAGAATGCGGACTTTACGATCCGGATCCATACGGACCGGACCGAGCTTCTGGAGACACGGACCATTGACGGGAAGAAATGTCTTGTGATCGAGCTGGAGGACGGTGTGTCCGTGAACGGAATCCCGATCCGGAATTAGTTGATTTAGGAGTGAAGTGAAGGTGCAGTACAGTTTCAGTAAACTGCTAAGAAAAAACCTTTTATATTTGGCCTTTCCGGTGGTCCTTGTTCTCTCGGTCCTTCTGCTGCTTTTGCAGCAGGTGGCGCGTCTTGAGACGTTTCAGACGGGAACCATGGAGGATACAGCCGAGGTGAAGGAGTTCTTTAACTCCGGGCAGAGAAATGTATCCGTGATCCTTCCGGGCCTGAAGAGCACAGGCTTCTCCCAGATGGAGAATGATAAGGAGCGGGCGGAGTATTTCTACCGGATGGAAGGGAAAGAGATGCAGCTCGTGCTTCTGAAGAAGTCCACGGCGAATGAGTACCGGAGAGGAGAGCTGGAGAAACGCCCGATCCATGTACGGATCGTAAAGGATGAGGTGGCGGCACGGCACATCGAGCGGGAATATGCCAACACCCTGGGGATCTCCGGGGAGTCCATGGATGGCATCTGTTCCGTCTATATCTTTGACGAGACAGAGTATCCTCTGATGCGGATCCGGATTCTTCGCATTTCGTCCATCTCCATCGCGATCCTGTTGGCCCTGCTGATGATCTATGTGATCCTGGCAACGGCATTTCCGGCCCTGAACCACGAGGCAAGAGTCCTGAAGCGCTACGGAAATGTGGGCCGGATCGTCCGGCGGCTGGACCGGGAGATGGAAAAGAAACTGAAGTTCCATCAGGACAATGTAACCGTGACGGAAAACTACCTCATCGTATCCTATATCTCGCATATTGATGTGGTTCAGATCGATGACATCAAGTATCTTTCCAAGCATGTGGAGAAGCGGAAGCGGGGACTGGGACGCCCGATCCATGTTTACCGGCTGACGGCTTCGAATGCGGATGATCTATACTTCGAGGCAGACTTCTTCGATGAAGAGACCGTAAATGATGTGATCTACTTCATGCGGGGCGAACCGCTGCTGGAATATGAGGAATATGTCCAAAAGGAGCGGGAGGAAGAAGAAAACGAGATGGCGGAGAAGCTCCGGGAGCAGGAGCCGGAGGCGGTTCCGGCGGCTGAGGCAGAGGAACTGAACGAGCTGTTCGAGGAAGAGCAAGAGGAAGAACAAGCAGAAGTCGCAGAGGATAAAACGGAAGAAAACAAAGAGAATAATTCAGAAGAAAATACAGAAGATAACAAAGAAGCAGAATAACGAAGTAAAAAAAGAAGCCGGCAAGTTCCGGCTTCTTCTTCGTATAGGTTCTGATCAGTCGATCTCGATATTCTCAGCAGCAGCTGCGGCATCGGAAACAGCCTCCTCAGCCTCCTTTGCAACATCTGCAGCGGCATCTGCGACACCGTCCAGAGATACATACTCACGGTCTCCGGTTTCGCCTTCGTCCAGAATGATCTCGCTGTCGGCAACTGCCTCGTCCTCGGCTGCGCTCCACTTCTCCTTCACATTCTTCGCTGTCTCGGATACCTTCTTTGCAGCATCCAGAGTGGTGCTCTTTACCTTAGCGGTAGCCTTCTGAACCTTGGTATCAACATCATACTTCTCATTTGCTTTCTTGTAGGTCTCGGTCTCGCGAATCTCATCCTTGAAAAGAGAGCATACACCGGCAACTGCAAGTGCTGCCACGCCAAGCTTGAATACACCTCCGACCATCTTTCCAATGCCCATGAATAACCCCTCCTGTGTGAAAAATATTTCATATCGACATTTTAACGCAGGGACAGGAAAAATGCAAGAAGTAGTAGAAAATGGACGGCTATTCGGTTATACTTGAATATGGTTCGTGCGTCGAAGTATAAGACGTGAATAGGGACCGTTTTATGACCATTGAAGGACAAAGGATAAGGGCAACATGGAACAGAGTAAAAACCTCGGTTTTTTTGAAGAAGAGCAAAAGAAGGATGAAGCGTCAAGACAGGCGCTGCAGAAGGCCTATGACAGGATCGCGTGGCTGAGGCTGGCGGTATTCCTGGCGGCTGTGATCCTTCTTTATTTGGGAATCACGAAACGCCCCGGACAGGAGTTATATCTGATCGGCGGAATCCTGGCGATCGTAGGCTTCCTCGTTCTGATCCGGATCCATGACGGGATCGAACGAAAGCAGCGGCTTCTGGAGGCCAGAAGAACAGCGGTGGATGCCTATCCGGCACGGTTCGGCACCGAGTGGCGTGACTTCCCGGATGACGGAGGACGTTACCTGGAGAAGACGGATACGGTGGAACGGGATCTGGATCTTCTCGGCCCTGGGTCTCTTTATCAGATGATCAGTATCTGCCAGTCCTCCTACGGAAAATGGAGGCTCGCGGATACACTGAAGGACCCCTACGCCATCATGTCGGAGCGGTCAGAGCGTCAGGCGGCGATCCGGGAGCTGGCGGATAACCCGAAGTTCCTTCTGGATTATGAATCTGCGGTGCGTCAGGCCTTTGTTGACAACCGAAGACATCCGACAAGAGATGATGATACAAGAAAGCCCGGAAACACCTACAAGCCGGGAAAGATCAGATTTGCAGGATGGATGGGACTGCTGATGATCCTGGTTCCGGCTGCGAACCTGGCGGTGGTGATCGCCATTCTGACCGGTATGATCCAGCCGGCATGGATCCTGGTTTCCTTCCTTGTGGGATACATGATCACTGCAGGCTGCAGGGGACGGGTGGAGGCCCAGACCCGAGGCATCTTTACTTCTGAAATGACCAGCGGACAGGTCTATCCGATCTTCCGGACCATCAAGGATGCGGAGTTTCAGTCAGAGAAGCTGACGAAGATCCGGAACCGCGTGGTGGGAACCGACGGTATGATGGCAGCCCAGAAGCGTCTGTCCCGGCTGGCGGATCTTAAGAATCTTGACTATAACCCGGTAGTGGGAATGCTTCTGACCGGCTTTGTGGGCTGGGATTTCATTCTGGCCTTCCTGGCGGCACGCTGGGACAGAGAGTGCGGTGAGGCATTTGCGGGAAGCTTTGATATCATTGCGGAGTTAGAGGAGCTGGGCAGCTTTGCAGTTCTTTCCGTGGTTCGTCCCACGGTGACGCCGGAGCTTACCATGACACCGGAGGAGGCCAAGAAAAATCGGGGAATCAGGGAGAACGGTCTGCATTTCCGTGAGCTGGCACATCCGCTGCTGGATCCGGAGAAGGTAATCTCCAATGATGGGGATATGAGCTCTCCGCTGACCATTATCACGGGCTCGAACATGTCCGGAAAGACCACCTTCCTTCGTACGGTTGCTATCAATCTGGTGCTTTCCTACGTGGGGGCAGGGGTTGTTGCAAAGGAGTTTTCCTCCGGCTTCCGGAGACTCTTTACCTCCATGCGGGTACAGGATGATGTGGCAGGCGGAATCTCCACCTTCTATGCAGAGATCCTCCGGATCAAGGAGATGGCGGAGTATATCCGTCAGGATACGGCAGAACCCGCCCTTTGTCTTATCGATGAGATCTTCAAGGGTACCAACTCCGCGGACCGGATCGTGGGTGCGGAGGAGGCTCTGAAGAAGCTGTCCCGGGACGGAAGCATGGTCATCGTTTCCACCCATGACTTTGAACTCTGCAGTCTGCAGCAGGCGGACGGGACTCCGGCGGAGAACCGGCATTTTGAGGAATCCTACGAGGATGACAAGCTGGTATTCGATTACAAGATGAAGGATGGCCCGTGTACCACCAGAAATGCCAGGGCACTGCTTCAGATGGCCGGACTTATGGATGTTTCCGAGTAGATTGTGAAAAGTGCATGAAAAATATTATTCAATTTCGACAAAATGACGTTGACGTAAGAAGTAAAAAAAGGTAAAATGTCTATTAGGATTGCGGGATTATGCGCATGTATTGTGTGTAGTTACCAATCACGTTATTTATGGAGAAATGAGGAGGAGGAGACATGGCATTACCGGCAAATATCACAGCAGGGAGCGACAACAATGTCTTATCGATCGCTGCTTCCAACAATAAGGGGCTGCTTATCCGTTTCCTGAACGAACAGGTTGAGGATGGATTTTATGCGCTGGTTATTGACTATCTGAAGGACACCAATTTCGATCTGAAGACCATGACGGTGGATGAGGATGTTCGTTCTCAGTGCGCTAAGCTGTATGAGCTGGGCGAATTCGTGGACGAGAACATCAAGCAGCCGGAGCGGTTTGAGATCGATGAGTGGATCGAGCCGTTATTCAGCTTTGTATATGGAGATATCGATCCTTCCGATATCGATGCTCCGATCAATACAACCGGTATCTACCGTTACAGCATCTGGCTGATCTATCTGTATCAGAGAGAGAAGTTCGGAGAGGCTATGCGGCTGATCGGTGAGCGTATCGCACCGCTTCTGATCAATGTCAGCTATCAGATTCTTGAGGATGATGATCGTCCGAAGAACTTTGATAAGGCTTTGATGGGATATCTGGATCTGATCCATGTTGTTATGGAGATGGGTCTTCCGACCTCCATGGCTAATTCGGATGCTTATCTTTCCAATCTGGAAGTTCTGTTCGATTATGTAGTTGAGGATCCCCATGTCGGTATCGATTATAAGACCCAGCTCAGTATCGGACTGTTCAATACATTTATTGCCAACAAGGATTACAACAAGGCATTTGAGTTCTACGGACTGAATGCAGAGTATATCCCCATTGACAACATGGCAGTATATGAGAGCTTCAAGGAGCTGATCCGCAACGTCAACACGACACAGGATACCAGCGTTCTTTCCAGAAATGTTCTGACAGCCATCTCCAAGCAGGAGATCTACAATAAGCGTATTGATACCCTGATCTCTGAGGTTTCCGCATTCGTTAAGAAGGTTTATCTCTATATCGAGAATGAGCCGGATATGAAGAAGAACCTGCAGACCCTGGGTGCCGGCGCACAGCTGACGGGTAAGACCAATATCTTTGAAGGCCTCTATGAGTACAACCTGGTATTCTATGAGTGCGGTATCAAGGAGCTGGTTAACTCCGACGTGACCGGACGTTCCTGGGAGGAGAAGTATGAGATCCTTGAGAAGCTGTATACAACACTGAACGTTGTATTTGACGGCTACAATGTATACGAGCTTTCCAACAAGATCGAGCATCAGTATGTTGAGATCACCTGGATCAATGACTATGTAAATGCAAATCCGTCCCTGCTGAAGATGTTCTTCAGTGTTAAGGAGAAGATCAAGGCATTTAAGGTTCGTAAGAATGCGATCCTTGAGAAGTCCAAGACCAACTACGAGATCAAGCAGATGATCGATGATCGTCAGAAGACCCTTGTATTCATGGCTGCAGAAGACATGATCATCAACGGTCTGAACGGCGGAAGAGTTGCGATCATCAACAGCGATTACGATCCGAAGAAGGCTGAGAAGTATCTTACGAAGGATTACGCAGAGGTTGTGGTTCCTGCCAAGTACAAGAAGGCGGAGATCCCGCAGTCCGGCGGAAAGCTCTTCGGACGTGCTTCCACACCTGCCATGGATCCGGATCTTCGCAAGCTGCTGGATGATTCCAAGATCGAGGAAATGCTGTACAAGTCAGAATGGCTGTGGTATCAGTTTGAGTCCAAGGGACAGGAGTCCCAGACGCAGCAGGAAGCTACCTACAGCGTTGTCTGCCTGGTAAAGGCAGTCGAGAAGCTGCTTGACAAGAAGGGTGGCGGATCCGTAAAGCCGGAGACAACTCCGAACAAGAAGGTCATCATCACCAAGACCGGTAAGGTTATCGAGCTTTCGGATGAGGGAAGCCAGACTTCCTCCGAGCGCAGCACGGCAACACCGAATGTGGTTGACAATATCAATAACATTCAGAATTCTCTGAAGGATAAGTCGGAAGAAAATGTTGAGTATGTAAAGTCTTACATCAATGACTGGCTGGATTCCGTCATGAAGTGTAAGTTTGATCTTGACACAATGCTTTCACTGTTTGAAGCAGAGGAATTAAGAACCAAGAGCTTCCAGGTACTGAAGAAGCTCAGAGCGGACATCCTGTAAATGTTGTGAGGATGTTCAGTCCTCCTGTAGCGCCGTGTGTGGTTCTTCGCGGCAGAAAAAAGACCGGGTCATCCCGGTCTTTTTTCTATGCCTGTATTGTTCATTGTTCCGTGCTTTCGGTCAGCCCTTCAGCGGGTGCTTTCGAAGATACAGCCAGAGAACCGGCTTTTCCAGGATCCGCTTCAGTTTGATCTGAAGCTTGGTCTCCCCGGCTACGGGCTGTACCAGGATACTGGTGATACGCGCGTTGTTCGCGCCCCAGATATCGGTCAGCAGCTGATCCCCGACGAAGAGAATACGGCCGCGGCGAAGCTTCATGGCCCTGGCGGCTTTGATGTACCCGTTGGCCCGGGGCTTGGCAGCCTTGTAGATGTACTTCGGATCCGGGAGACCTTCCTCGTGCAGCTCGGACACGAAGTTTGCAACACGGGGCTCGTCATTGTTGGAGACAAAGCAGATGGAGAAGCCGATCTCGCGAAGCTTCTTCAGAAGGGCGCGGCTTCGGGCATCGGTCATGGCGTCGTGGGGGACGAGAGTGTTGTCGATGTCGAAGATGAGGCCGCGGTAGCCCTGGCGGTAATAATGGTCGAAGTCGATCGCGTATGTTGAACTGTAGTACTCATTTGGATATAAAAAACGTCCCATGGTTTTCCTCACGTGATTTGATTGATTTAGTATAACACAGTTGAGCGGATTAGTCACGGCGCTTTGTCCTTCTGTGGATGGAAGAAATCGTAGACTGATTGGGCAGAACGTTTGTCAAGTTCGGGGAGGGCTGCGATGTCTTCCACGGTAGCCGCCTGCAGTGCCTCCATTGTCTTAAAATGAAGGAGGAGTGCACGGCGCCGTTTCTCTCCGATACCCGGTATGTCATCCAGGATGGAGTGCACCTGCCCCTTGCTGCGCAGGAGCTGGTGATAGGTGATGGCGAAGCGGTGGGTTTCGTCCTGCAGGGCTGTGATCATGTGCATGGCTTCGCTGCCCTTCGGAAACTCCACCTCCTGATCCTTGTAGTAAAGCCCGCGGGTACGGTGGTGGTCATCCTTCACCATGCCGCAGACGGGAATCTCCAGTCCCAGACTGTCGAGTACCATTTCCGCAATATGAACCTGCCCCTTGCCACCGTCCATCATAAGAACGTCCGGAAGAGGCCCCAGCTTTTCGTTGGTGTACCGGCGGGTGAGAACCTCCTTCATGGAGGCGTAGTCATCCGGCCCTTCCACGGTCCGAAGACGGAACTTGCGGTAGGCATTTCTCCGTGGCTCTCCGTTTTCGAAAACCACCATGGAGGCTACACTGTGATAGCCGGAAATGTTGGAAATATCGAAGGCCTCCATCCGGGATGCGTTCCGGATCTGCAGAAGATCTGCGATCTCGCGGACTGCTCCGATGGTGCGCTTTTCCTTCTTCTTGATCCGCTCCATATCCTGTTCCAGAACCAGACGGGCATTATCCTCCGCCAGGGATAGGAGACCAGCCTTGTCACCGCGCTGGGGCTGCAGAAGAGAGACCTTCTGTCCCTTCTTCTCAGACAGCCAGGAGAGAAGGATTTCCGTGTCCGGAACCGTGATCCTGGTCAGGATTTCCTTCGGGATATAGGGAGTGCTGTTGTAGTACTGCTTGATGAATTCTCCGAGTACCTCGTCGTCAGGTTCTGCGGCATCCGCGGACATGTGGTGATTTTCACGGCCGATCAGTTGCCCGTCTCTGACAAAGAAGACGGTGATCACGGTGTCCTTTTCGCCCCGGGCATACGCGATAATGTCGCGGTTCTCGGCATTTGTGTCATTCATCCGCTGTTTATCCATGATGTGGTTGATGCTTTCGATCAGGTCCCGTACCTCGGCAGCCTTCTCGAATTCCATGGCAGCCGCATGCTCCTTCATCTGCTGCTTCAGACGACTCAGCAGCTCGTGGGTGTCTCCCTTCAGAAAGGCCATGGCCTGCCGGATCTGCTCGTTGTATTCCTCCCGGGATACGAGTCCCTCGCTGCAGGGACCGCTGCACTGACCGATCTGGTAGTAGAGGCAGGGGCGTTCCTTGCCGATGTCCCGGGGAAGGTTCCGGTTGCAGGTGCGAAGCCGGAAGAGCCGCTGCACCAGCAGGATGATATCATGGACGGCCTTGCCGTCGGTATACGGGCCGAAGTATTTGGACTTGTCCCGGCGCATGTGATGACTGTAGAGGATCCGGGGATAGGCCTCGTCCACGGTGACGCGGATATAAGGATACCCCTTGTCGTCGGTCATCAGGGTGTTGTAGCGGGGACGATATTCCTTGATCAGATTGCATTCGAGGACCAGAGCTTCCATCTCGGAGCCGGTTACGATGTACTCAAAGTAGGAAATCTGGGAAACCATTTTTGCGATCTTTAAGGAACCGCCGTGTCCGTGTCCCTTGCGGAAATACTGGCGCACGCGGTTGTGCAGAGACGTGGCTTTGCCCACGTAAAGAATCTCCTCGCTGTCACTGTGCATGAGGTAGACGCCGGGGAGGTTCGGAAGCTTCTTCAGTTCTTCTTCGATGTCGAATTCTTTCATGCAATCATTCTATCACATATGGAAAAAAATAGCCATCTGTGATAAAATCATAGTGCTTGCATACCAATGTGACGTTCATGGTGAAGCACTCCGCCGTGTTCCATGCCGCGACACCGTTCGCACTCCATTTCACGACGTAGCGGTTTCACTGCGAATTATGCGTAATCAGCTCCTATGGATGCTTCTTACTCATAATTCGCAGCACTAGGGTGTTTCGGTCGCTTTGCTTCCTCATCACCCAAGTGCCGACGTCGCTCAATGGTCGCTGCATGAAACAGGCATCGTGCTCTATCACCATGAACTGTTTGGCACGAACAAGAAGTTGAATCTGAAGAACTACACGCCGGAGATTGATACGGAGACGATTTTGATCACAGATCCGGATATTAACCGGCCGGCGCTGCAGCTGGCAGGGTTTTTTGAGCATTTTGATTCTGCCAGAGTACAGATCTGCGGAAATGTGGAGCATGCGTATCTTGCGGATATGCATACGAGGGATGAGAATATCGAGATTTTCGATAAGCTGTTCCAGTTCCCGATTCCCTGCCTTGTGTTCTGCCGGGATATCGAGCCGTACGATTTCATCATTGAGGCCGGAAAGAATCATGGGATTCCGGTGCTTTCCTCTGCGTCCACGACCTCGAACTTCGTGCATGAGGCGGTGCGATGGCTGCATGAGGAGCTGGCTCCGCGGATTTCAATCCATGCGGTTCTTGTGGATGTATTCGGTGAGGGCGTGCTGATCATGGGAGACAGCGGTATCGGTAAATCCGAGGCGGCACTGGAGCTTCTGAAGCGGGGACACCGTCTGGTAGCCGATGATGTGGTGGAGATCAAGAAGATCAGTGATGATCAACTGATCGGTCAGAGCCCTGCTATCACAAGGCATTTTATCGAGCTTCGAGGCATCGGTATCATCGATGTGAAGACCATGTTCGGTGTTGAGTGTGTAAAGATCTCACAGCAGATCGATCTTGTGATCAATCTGGAGGAGTGGGATAAGGATGCCAACTATGACCGGATGGGACTTGAGGATCAGTATGTGGAGTTCCTGGGGAACAAGGTGGTAAGCCACAATATCCCGATCCGTCCGGGCCGGAACCTGGCGATCATCGTAGAGTCTGCGGCGGTCAACCACCGTCAGAAGAAGATGGGCTACAACGCGGCACAGGAAATGTACCGCCGCGTCATGGAAAATATACAGAAGAATTCACAGTAAAACGGGAGGGTTAAAAACATGGCAAATTATGTATTCGGAGTTGATATCGGAGGAACCACGGTGAAGATCGGTCTCTTCTCTGCAGAGGGGGAGCTTCTGGATAAGTGGGAGATCACCACAAGGACCGATGACGGCGGTGCATTTATCCTCGGAGATATCGCAGCCTCCGTAACAGCAAAGATGGAAGAAAAATCCATCGCGAAGGAGGATGTGATCGGCGTCGGCATGGGCGTTCCGGGACCGGTGCGCGAGGACGGAACCGTGATCAAGTGCGTGAATCTCGGCTGGGGTATCTTCAATGCAGCTGAGGAGCTGAGCAAGCTTCTCGATATGAAGGTAAAGGTCGGGAATGACGCGAATATGGCAGCCCTGGGCGAGATGTGGCAGGGCGGTGGTAAGGGCCATCAGAATATCGTTTGCGTGACCCTCGGAACCGGCGTGGGCGGAGGTATCATCCTGAACGGAAAGATGCTGGCAGGCGTGAACGGAGCCGGCGGTGAGATCGGACATATGACCATGGATCTGGCAGAGACGGATGTCTGCAACTGCGGAAAATGCGGCTGCCTGGAGCAGTATGCTTCCGCGACCGGTATCGTTCGTATGGCCAACAAGGCACTGAATGCATCGGATCGTCCCTCCAAGCTGCGTGAGGTTCAGTATATCTCTGCAAAGGAGATCTTCGATGCCGCAAAGACCGGCGATGATCTGGCCATGGAGCTGGTAGATGAGCTCGGAAAGAAGCTGGGGCTTGCTGCAGCACAGATCGCAGCCGTTGTGGATCCGGAGGTTTTCGTGATCGGCGGCGGTGTGAGCCGTGCAGGTCAGATTTTGATCGATGCCACCGAGAAGTATTTCAAGCAGTACGCATTCCATGCATGCCGAAGCACCACCTTCGAGCTGGCGGTTCTCGGCAATGATGCAGGCATGTACGGCGGGGCAAGAGCAGTCCTCGGATAACCCTTCGGACCCCTGTTATGAAAAATGACGGAAAAAGGGTTTTTTTTCAGAAAAATTCGTGAAAGTTTCTTTATTGTAAACACGGGCACTATCATGTATCATTTATGATGGTGCCCGTGGATTTTATGTAACGTAACTCGGGCTTTGGAATCGAGAAATGCCAGAGGAACCATATGGAGTACAGGATTAATGAACCGATGAAACTTCATACGACCTTTCGGACCGGAGGCCCGGCCCGGCGGTACTGTTCCATAGCATCGATCGAAGAATTAAAGGATGTTATGTCAACCGCGAATCGCGAGGGCGATAAGATCTATATCATCGGAAACGGCAGTAACCTGCTGGTATCCGACCGGGGGATCGACGGAACGGTGATCGAGATCGGAGACCGGTTCCGGAAGATCCGGGTGATCGATGCCCCCGAAGAGACCGGCATTTACGCCGAGGCGGGAGCACTTTTATCCGTGATCGCCACCACCGCAAGGGATGCGGGTCTGGATGGAATGGTATTTGCATCCGGAATCCCGGGAACCCTCGGCGGAGCGGTTTCCATGAATGCCGGAGCCTACGGCGGCGAGATGAAGGATATCATCGAATATGTGGACGTCCTTAAGGACGGGAAAGAGGAGCGGATTCCCGGTTCGGATATGAAGTTCGGTTACCGGACCAGCCGCTGCCACGATGAACCGTTGGTGGTCCTCGGAGCAAAGCTTCGCCTCACGCCCGGAAAGAAGGAAGAGATCGCTGCAGCCATGCAGGAGCTCAGCATCCGGCGGAGAGAGAAGCAGCCACTGGAGTATCCCAGTGCCGGTTCCACCTTCAAGCGGCCGGAGGGCTACTTCGCAGGAAAGCTGATTCAGGATTCGGGACTTGCAGGTTACCGGATCGGAGGCGCGGAGGTCTCCGCAAAGCACTGCGGATTTGTGATCAACCGGGGGGGTGCAACCTCGGAGGATATCTATCAGCTGATCCGACACATCATAAAGACAGTGGATGATACATTTCATGTGGTTCTTGAACCGGAGGTTCGGATCCTCGGAGAGTTTTAAACAGGCGCTATCTTTATGCGCCCTTTGACAGGAGATCAGGGTATATGCGTTTTGTGATCGTAACGGGAATGAGCGGAGCCGGAAAGTCCACGGCCCTCCGGACCATGGAGGACATGGGATATTTCTGTGTGGATAATCTTCCTGTGCTTCTGATCGAGAAGTTTGCCGAGATCTCCAGAGACCAGAATTTTAACTATGACCGGGTGGCTGTCGGGATCGATATCCGAAGCGGGAAGAAGCTGGATGACCTCTCCCTGGTGCTGGCCAACCTGAAAAATGATAATTTTACCTACGAGATCCTGTTCCTGGACGCAAATGATTCCGAGCTCGTGAAGCGCTTCAAGGAGACCCGGCGGGAGCATCCGCTGGCCCGGGGCGGCAGAGTGGAGGACGGGATCTCAGAGGAACGCGGCAGGATCGCATTCCTGAGAGAGATCGCGGATTATATCGTAGATACCAGCGGGCTGCTTACCCGCGAGCTGAAGAAGGAAGTCAGCAAGATCCTTACGGCTGAAAAAGAATACTCAAACATGATCGTATCCGTTGTATCCTTCGGATATAAGAACGGAATTCCGAGAGATGCGGACCTGGTCTTTGATGTCCGGTTCCTCCCGAACCCTTACTACGTGGATGAGTTAAAGCACCATACTGGAAATGAAGCGTGCATCCAGGACTATGTGATGAAGTCCGGAGACGGAGAGAAGTTCCTTGAGAAGTTATATAACCTTCTGGAATTCCTGATCCCGCAATATGTGGAGAATGAAGGAAAGCATCAGCTGGTGGTTGCCATCGGCTGTACCGGAGGCAGACACCGCAGCGTTACGATCGCCAATCTGATCCATGAACGACTGCAGGCCCTTCCCTATTCCGTGAGAGTGTTCCACAGGGATATCGGGATGGATACCGTACTGAAGGGTGAATAAGATATGTCATTTTCATCAGAGCTTCGGACCGAGCTTTGTAAGCGGATCGACCGGAGCACCCACTGCCGGATCGCCATGCTGGCGGGGATCATTGCCCTGGACGGCAAGGTGAAGGAGGAAAACGGGAAGCGGTTCCTGTCCATCCGGATGGAGAAGGATGAGGTCGTGGAAACGGCCGGAAAGCTGCTCCTTTTGCTCTTTGGAATCGAAAAAGAAGACCTTACGATCATCCCCCGTGCCCAGGAGGGCGCCAGGGTCCGAATCGAGGATCCTGCCCGGATGGAGCGGATCTTTGAAACATGCAAGCTGCAGGAGGTGGAAGGACGCCTGGATGTGGATGATATCGTTCTATCGAAGGGGTGCTGCAGAACCGCCTATCTTCGGGGCACATTTCTGGCAGCAGGATCGGTTTCCGATCCCAATTCCCAGTACCAGCTGGAGATCGTGACGGACCGGGACTCCGTGACCCGTCAGGTACTGACAGCCCTGTCCGGCTATGACGTGGAGGGGCATGTAACGGAACGCCGCTACAGTCAGGTGGTCTATATCAAGGATGCGGACGGCATCTCGGAGACCCTCGGACAGATGGGCGCCGCAAATGCCATGATGGAGTTTGAAAATGTCCGGATCCTGAAGGGCATCCGGAACAACGTGAACCGTGAGGTAAACTGTGATACCGCAAATATCACGAAGATCGCAAATGCCGCGGCAAAGCAGATCGAAGAGATCAAAAGGATCGAAGAGACCATCGGATTTTCGGCACTTCCGCCGGGACTCTCGGAGCTGGCAGGGCTCCGGCTGGAGAATCCGGAGCTTTCCCTGAAGGAATTGGGAGAGCGGATGGATCCGCCGCTCGGGAAGTCCGGTGTAAACCATCGGCTCCGGAAGCTAAGTGAGATCGCGGAGAAGCTGTAATCGTATGTCAGGCACCGGGCAGGTGCCTTCACATAAAAGGTAAAAGAACCCCGGGAGGGAGTCATACAAAAGCTACACGAAGGAGAATCATTATGACAAGCAAGAAATGTATCATTCAGTTACCCAGTTATGCAGAAGCACGTCCCGTAGCAGAGATCGTTCAGACGGCGAGTCAGTATGAGAGCCGGATCTTCCTGATCTCCGGGGATAAGAAGATCAACGCAAAGAGCATCATGGGTATGATGAGTCTGTCCCTTTGCAACAACGAAGAGATCGAGGTTGAGGCGGCCGGTCCGGATGAGGAAGCAGCCGTATCCGCACTTGTGGATTACATGAGTCCCGTTGCATAATTTGCCTGACGTTGCATTGCATATTTTGTTGTTTTTTATATTGTTTTATGGTAGAATAAGATGGATTTTATCCATCTTATTTTCGTTAAGGTGATTGCATTGTGGAGGTTGATGCGGCATGGGATTATTCAGCAATATCAAAGACAAGATCATGAATATCGGTAAACCGAAATCCAACAAGAGCAGCGTGGAGCTTCAGTTCGATAAAGCCATGAATCTGATGGAAAACGCCAACGGGATTGAGGCGGTTGAGATATTGGAAAAGATTGCTGATATAGGGATCATGGATCAGCAGTATAAAGATCTGGGAACGGAATCGCTCAAGATCCTGAGCGGCTTCTATGAGACCGGTTCTTATAAGAATGCCAAGACGGAACGTGATCTTAACAAGGCTGCATCCTATCTGGAAAAGTATACGAATTTTACAAATGACGGAGAATCCACCTATAAGACGGCGGAAATGTATCTGGAAGCACAGAACTTCTCCAAGGCGATCACATTTTTTGAGAAATCCACACAGCGCGGAGTGAAGGCTGCGTACATGAAGCTGGGCTCCATCTACGAGAACGGTCTCTCCCGGATCGACCAGTACGGCAATAAGAGTGAGTTCGTGATCCCGGTGGATCTTGAGAAGGCCATGTCCTGGTATAAGAAGCTGGCGGACATGGGTGACTCCAAGGCCGTAGCGGCATATGAGCGCTGCGATTATGCATCCAAGCATACCGACAGTCTCGAGTTCGAGGAGAAGGACAAGATGTACTCCGAGATCGCCGAGAAGCGGAAGGAGAAGGGCAAGGAGCCGCGCTACAAGGCAATCGACCCTGCCAAGCTCCAGTATCAGTATACCTATGTACATAATCAGGTGGATGGTTATATCCACAAGCTGCCGAAGGACTGGGTGAAGACCATCAACGAGGAGACGGACGAGGAGTACTATGCTCCCAGCATCACCTATCGTGACTTCGCCATCTATGTATCCTATGACAGTATTCCGAGGGATTCCAAGAAGACACTGGAGAATTACCTTCGGTACTGCAACGAGGCATTTGATGAAGAGCTTCAGCTGAAGCCCTACATCACCGAGTATGCCGACGGTATCTGCACGACCTTCTATCACAAGGCCATGAACAAGGGTATTGTTACATTTGCCTTCTATTCCGGACGCCGGCTTGCCTGCATGCGGTTCGTCTGCGCAACCATGGAGATCATCGAGCAGTACGAGGAGATCATCTTCGAGACCGCCAACTCCTTCGCATTCGTTGCACCGACCCGTGTCAGTGACCAGAGTCTGAACCGGAAGGATAACCAGTACTACAGTGAGGCAGTTTACTGCTATTATCTGGAGGACTATGAGGGAGCCATGACTGCTGCAAAGCAGGCCCTGAAGGAGGGCTCCATCAAGGCCAGCTACCTGCTGATCGACCTTTACTACGATAAGGATTCGCCTTACCGTGATATCGAGAAGACCATCAGCTACGCAAAGCAGCTCTTTGATGCCACCAAGGATCCGGAGCTTGCATTCCTGATCGGTAATATCTATGACCAGCAGCAGAAGGACTACATGAAGGCCCTGAACTGGTATGAGAATGCACATCGTCTCGGACATAAGAGGGTTGCCTTCTATCTCGGACGTTTCTATTACTACGGTCTGCTCCGGACCAAGAGAGACGGAGACAAGGCCATGACCTACTTCCTGGAGGCGCAGAAGAACGGTATCGTTGAGGCAGATGCCTATATCAAGGATATCAAGGAGCTGAAGGGTGAGGACCTGCAGAGTGCAGTTGAGAAGTGGGACCGTGCCGTAGAGGCGGGAAGTGCTTCCACCGCGTTAAATGTGGCACTGAAGAAGCAGAGTCAGGTCTTCTATATTGCAACCAACTATGAGATCGAGAAGGCGTTCCTGGAGGCCCTGAATCTGGGCAGCACCCAGGCAGCCTATGAGCTGGCGAAGATCTACGAACGTCAGGAGAAGGATCCGGAGTTCACCGGCGAGAAGAAGAGCATGGAGTACTTCGAGAAGGCCTTCGATCAGGAATTCGACGGATTCGATAAGGTGGACCTCTTCAAGGTGATCCAGTACAAGGAGTCGAAGGGTGAGTCCAAGGAGAATCTGATCAAGCTTTATATCCGGAATGCAGCCATGGGTCATATCCCCGCAGCCGATAAGGTTGTTGAGATGGTTGGCTACCGTACACCGGCCATCACCGAGCTGTACAGTGCCCTGATGGACCTTGCGGAAACCGGAGATGAGAACGCCATCGTCTCCATGAACAAGATGGAGAAGAAGTATCCGGATCTTGTTATCGCAGAGCCGGAGAAGGATGAGAAGGTTATTGAGAACAAGTTCTTCCGTCTGATCGTTCCGAAGAACTGCAGTCCTACCATCAATGATGACGGTGGTACCATCCCGCTGGCGGATTCCGTGATCGAGTTCGCGGTAGCAGAGCTTCCGGTAAAGGTTGAATCCGAGGACGATTACTTAAAGATCTACAAGCTGATCCTGTCCGAGTATCTGCCGGATGATTCGGCTGAGATCATCATTGCAAACTCCCGGATGATCGGTTCCGGTATGAAGGAATCCAAGAACAACATTCATTCCTTCAGTATCCTGCTGATCAGCTCCAAGAACCAGTATCTCTTCAAGCTGTCCTCCAAGGACCGCCGTCAGATGATGCAGTTCAAGGACGAGGTAACGAAGATCGCAAAGTCGCTGGTTGAGACCGGAGAGATCTATGTGGCTACAGAGGGCAACCGCAGAGATATCGGTCTGTCAGTACTGCTGAAGGCAAATGAGGGAGGCTTCCTTTCTATCGGAAAGTCCGAAAACTAAACGGTTTGGAGAGCCCCGATCTTCGGGGCTTTTCCTCGTACATACAGTGAAGAAGCGCATGACCGGGAGAAGGCATGCAGTGAAGGAGGATATGGATTATGGCATATGACGCTAAGTACATGGAACGCGCGATCAAGCTTGCAAAGCTCGGGATCGGACGGGTAGACCCGAATCCGCTCGTCGGAGCCGTGATCGTAAAGGACGGAAAGATCATCGGTGAGGGCTATCATACCGGTTACGGGATGCTTCATGCAGAGAGAGAGGCAATCAACAGTCTGCTGGAGTCTGCTCACGGAGCGGAAATGTACGTGACCATGGAGCCCTGTGCTCATACAGGCAAGCAGCCGCCCTGTACCTCCGCCATCATTGATGCCGGAATCCGCACCGTCTATGTGGGTTCCTCGGATCCGAACCCGAAGGTGGACGGAAAGGGCATCTGGATGCTCCGTCAGCACGGGATCGAGGTTGTGACCGGATGCATGAAGAAGGAGTGCGACGCTCTGAATCCGGTTTATTTCCACTACATCACCACCAAGCGTCCCTATGTAGTGCTTAAGTATGCAGTTACCCTGGATGGTAAGATCGCAACCACCACAGGTGCCAGCCGGTATATCTCCGGTGATTTCGCCCGCGGTCGTGTTCGCGGCATGCGGAACCAGTACCCGGCCATCATGGTCGGGATCGGAACCGTCCTTGCGGATGATCCGACTCTGGATAACCGCAGACAGAAGGATCGTACTCCGATCCGTATCATCTGCGATACCCATCTGCAGATCCCCATGGATTCCAAGATCGTTCAGACGGCAGAGAAGATCGAGACCTACGTGGCTGCCAGCGAGCGGATCCCCGAGGAGACAAAGAAGAAGGTTGCAGAGCTGGAAGAGAAAAATGTTCATGTGCTCCTGATCCCGGAGAAGGACGGACACATCGATGTAGATGCCCTGATGGATAAGCTGGGAGAGATGGAGATCAGCGGTATCATGTCCGAGGGCGGCGGAAATCTTTCCTGGAGTCTGCTTCGTGACGGTATCGTAAATGAGGTTGTTCTCTTTATCGCACCGAAGATCTTCGGCGGTATTACGGCCATGACCCCGGTTGAGGGCGAGGGCGTTAACTTTGTAGAGGATGCACTTCCGCTTCATCTGGTGGAGTCCGAGGTACTTCCGGGCGGTGATATCTATGCCCGTTATATCGTAGGACCGGAGCCGGAGGAAGAGGATGAGCATGTGGATGTAGAGACGGCAGAGCCGCGTCCGCTGGCGTGGATCTCCTCCAGTCCGCAGCCGGAAGCGCCCACGGATTTCCAGAAGGGTGCCACCATTGAAACACCTGCTGAGGAGCAGCCCATGTCGGCGGCTGATTCCATGGAAGCCATGGAGATGGGCAGCGTGTCCAGATCCAAGAAGCAGGAGGAAGACTGGGTTGAGGCAGACCAGATCTCCTCACAGACTCCGGAAGGCCGGGATCTGGAGGATCTGTATGACAGGCCTCCGGTAGAACTGGAGAACCGGATCGTGACGGAGGTTCTTTCCGCGGATCTGAATCCGTTCAACATCGAGGGGAACGAATAATGTTTACCGGAATCGTAGAGGAACAGGGTGAGCTTCTGTCCATGGAACGGGGAACGGCTTCGGCCGTTCTTTCCATTCGTGCGAAAAAAGTTCTGGAGCAGACGAAGGTGGGTGACAGCATCGCCGTAAACGGTGTGTGTCTTACCGTAACGAAGCTGGCTTCGGATCGTTTCTATGCGGATGTGATGGCAGAAACCCTCCGGCGCTCCTCTCTGGGAGAGCTGCATGTGGGAGGACGTGTGAATCTGGAACGTGCTCTGGCAGCAGGAGAGCGGATGGGCGGACATATCGTGTCCGGCCATATCGACGGCACCGGCCGGATCCTTTCCGTACGGACGGAGGATAACGCCGTCTGGTACCGGATCGCTGCAGAACAAAGGATTCTCCGACTGATCGTGGAGAAGGGCTCGGTGGCGATCGACGGAATAAGCCTCACGGTGGCAACGGTTTCTTCGGACAGCTTCGAGGTTTCCGTGATCCCGCACACCCGGGAGGTTACAACCCTGGCAACGAAGAAGGCCGGGGACACAGTGAATCTGGAGAATGATATCATCGGCAAGTATGTCGAGCGGCTTCTTCAGACAACGAAAGAAGATACTATGAGCAGCACGGCCCCCGGGGGACTCACCATGGAGTTTCTGGCGGAGCACGGAATGCTGTGACAGAAGGGTTTAGATCTATGGCAGAGTTGAATACGATCGACGAGATCCTGGAAGAGCTTCGGGCAGGACGTCCCGTGGTGATCATGGATGACGAAGATCGGGAGAATGAGGGCGACGTGATCGTGGCTGCGCAGTTTGCTACCACGGAAAACGTCAATTTTATGGCAAAATATGCAAGGGGACTGATCTGTATGCCCATGGATCCGTTATATTCGGACCGGTACAATCTTCCCCAGATGTGCATCGTAAATACGGACAATCATTGTACGGCATTTGCCGTGTCGGTGGATCATATCTCCACCACCACCGGAATCTCCGCAGAGGAGCGGGGGATCACCGCCAGAGCCTTTGCATCAAAGGATGCGAAGAAGGAGGATTTCCGGAGACCCGGACATATGTTTCCGCTGGAAGCAAAGGCCGGGGGCGTGATCGAGCGAAACGGCCACACGGAGGCAACCGTGGATCTTTGCAGGATCGCAGGTCTGGAGCCGGTGGGCCTTTGCTGTGAGATCATGAATGATGACGGCTCCATGGCCCGCTATGATGATCTCGTTGCATTTGCAAAGGAGCATGACTTAAAGATCTCCACCATCGAAAAGCTGGTGCAGTACCGGAAGGAGCATGAGGTTTTCGTAAAGGAAGTAACGAAGGCAAAGCTTCCCACCCGGTACGGAGAGTTTATGATCCACGGGTACATCAATCAGCTGAACGGGGAGCATCATGTGGCTCTCACCATGGGAGATGTGACGGACGGAAGTCCGGTGCTGGTCCGGGTGCATTCCGAGTGCCTGACCGGAGATGCCTTCGGTTCCATGAAATGTGACTGCGGAGAGCAGCTGGATGCGGCCATGAAGCAGATCTCAGCCGAGGGACGGGGGGTTCTCCTCTATATGCGGCAGGAGGGCCGGGGAATCGGCCTCATCAATAAGATCCGCGCCTACGCCCTGCAGGATCAGGGCAGGGATACGGTGGAGGCCAATCTGGAGCTGGGTTTCCCCGAGGATGCCAGAGACTATACCATCGGAACCCAGATCCTGGTGGAGCTGGGCGTCCGGAAGATGCGGCTTCTGACCAACAACCCGTCGAAGATCTACGGACTGGCGGGATACGGACTGGAGATTGTGGAACGTGTGCCCATCGAGATCGCACCCTCCACCTATGACCGGTTCTATCTGAAGACGAAGAAAGAGAAGATGGGACATATCCTAAAGGATGTCTAAGGAGGTGCGATCATGACGAAGTCAGATATATGAATCGCACCGACCGACACGCCGCCGAACTTGCGTGAGGTGGCAATACATATCAGAAAGGAATCATCATGAAGAAGATTGAAGGAAATGTAGTAGCGGAGGGCCTGAAGGTCGCCATCGTTGCAGCGCGTTTCAACGAGTTTATCGTATCCAAGCTGGTGGCAGGAGCAGAGGATGGTCTGGTACGTCACAATGTGAATACGGATGATATCACCGTAGCATGGGTACCGGGTGCCTTTGAGATCCCCGTGGTTGCAAAGAAGCTGGCGCTTTCCGGAAAGTATGATGCAGTGATCTGTGTTGGTGCAGTGATCCGCGGACAGACCAGCCATTATGATTATGTGTGTGCAGAGGTTTCCAAGGGAATCGCACAGGTATCCCTGGAGGCAGGGATCCCGGTGATGTTCGGAATCCTTACCACCGACAATATCGAGCAGGCAGTAGAGCGTGCAGGCACCAAGGCAGGAAACAAGGGATATGACTGTGCACTGGGTGCCATCGAGATGGTGAACCTGCTGAAGCAGCTGTAAGCCTCATGACAAACCTTTTATTCTTTGATATTGACGGTACACTTATTACTGATGATGATCGGCATATGTTCCCGGCAGATGCGAAAGCAGCCCTGCAGGCTGCCCGCAATGCCGGGAATCTCTGCTTTATCAACACCGGACGGGTGCGCTGTAATGTGGAGCCCTATATCACGGACCCCGGCTTTGATGGCCTGGTCTGTGGCTGTGGCACCTATATCGAATTCCGGGGAGAGATCCTTCACCGTCACCGGATTCCTGAGGCGCGGTGCAGGGAGCTGGCCCATATCTGTCGGGAATGCCGGATGCAGGCTCTCTTCGAGCATACGGATATCACCTTCTATGATGCAAAGCTGGATATGCCGTACATCCTGCCGGTGGTGCGTTCCATGGAAAAAGAGGGGCGTCCCATGCCGGGAGACATCGATGCTCCGGACTTCCGGTTCGACAAGTTCTCCGGTTGGTTTGATGCGAAGAGCGACGTGGAACGGTTTCGAAGGGAGATTCGGGAGGATTTCACCTATATCGACCGGGGACAGGTGGCCGGACAGAGCTTCTTTGAGCTGGAACCAAAGGGCTACTCCAAGGCAAGCGGCATCCGCTTCCTGATGGAGCATTTCGGGATTCCCCGGGAAGCAGTTTACGCCTTCGGAGACAGCAACAATGATCTGGAAATGATGGAGTTCGCCGGCCACAGCATCTGTATGGGCGAGGGCAGTGCGGCATGTAAGGCGGCTGCGGGTTATGTGACCGCGGCGGTGGATGCCGGAGGACTAAAAGAAGCGCTGGAGCATTTCCGTCTGACGGGAGAGTCGGTTTAGCCATAGTCTTTATCTGGAGTGATTATGCGAGAGTATTTAAATGACGAGGAACGTCGGAAATATGAGGGCGAACCGCCGAAGGACGGACCGAACCCGCTGGGGGGGCCGGAGGATGAATCCGGACATACCGCCACGGAGTTTGATGTGCCGGAGAAGATCAGTGTGATCGAACAGCTCCGGATCTGCATCATGTCCCCGAAGCAGATGATCGGCCTCTCACAGCTTCCCGTGGGGAAGTTCATAAAGTATACGCTCTTCATGGGACTGATCCTGCAGATCATGCTGTATGTGATCCCGGTTGTTGTAACCCTGATCCACTTCGGAGGCTTTCAGAATCTCTTTACCAACAAAATGCCGGAGTTCCACGTGGCGGGAGGGAAGCTCCATGCGGAGGAGCCCTTTACCATAGGTCTCGGTTCCTATCAGATCGTGGTGGATACCTCGGCACCGGAGGTGAACCGGGACAGTCTCGGAAGCGTACCCCTCACCTTCGCCATCGGAAGCGAGAAGGTGCAGGCCATCGTGACGGAGAACGGGCTTCAGGAGGTGTTAGTCAGCCAGAAGGTTTCCGATTATTTCCCGGACGGATTTAACCGGGAGGAGCTGGTTTCCGCAATCCCCGGCTTCTATATGGCCATCGTTCTGGCAGGGCTGTTCCTGATGATCATAACCCTGGGGAAGTATCTGCTGGGTGCATTATTCTACATGCTGCTGGCATGGCCCCTTGCAAGAAACACCGGCCTTTATCTGAACAAGGGAAATATCTTCCGGTTCTGCTTCTATGCACAGACCATCGGCATGCTCCTTGTGAATGTCAACAAGGCTACCGGCACCTATATTCCGAGTGTGATCGTTTCCATGGTGGGAATCTTTATCACCATGCGCCTTATTTTTAAGACCTTTGCACCGTATGCGCGTTACGGTACGGATGAGTAAGAAAACGGAGGTCCTATGGAGATCGAACGAAAATTCCTGGCAGATCCGGGAGAGCTGGATCTGACACAGTATAAAAAGAAGGAGATGTCCCAGGGGTATATCTCCACGGATCCGGTGATACGGATCCGGCAAAGCAACGATTCCTATATCCTAACCGTGAAGAATGGAGGTCTTCTGGTACGGGAGGAGTTTGAAACTCCGCTTTCCCGGGAGCAGTACAATGCGCTGGCGAAGAAGGCGGAAGGGGTCTTCCTTTCGAAGACCCGGTATCTGATCCCGCTGGAGGAGGGCTACACCGCGGAGCTGGATATCTTCCATGAGGCTCTGGAGGGCCTGGTCTACGTGGAGGTGGAATTCCCGACGGTGGAGGAAGCGCAATGCTTCCGAGCACCGAAGTGGTTTCTTCGGGAGGTAACGGAGGATGGCTCCTATACAAATGCGGCACTGAGTCGTCTTTCACCGGAGGAGCTGGTACATTTTCTTGAAAAAGCAAAAGATAAGGGGGAAGCAGTATGAGCAAGGTATATGTATTTTTGGCGGAAGGCTTTGAAGAGAGTGAGGCAGTGGTGCCCATCGATCTTATGCGCCGTGCAAGGCTGGATGTGGTTACGGTATCCATCACGGAGGATCCGGTTGTGGTAAGCTCCCACGGAATTCCCGTTACGGCAGATACCACCATCGGAAGTCTTACGGAGACGGCGGATGCCATCTTCCTGCCCGGCGGACTGAAGGGAACCAACAACCTTAAGGAAAGCGAGGCCGTTGCCGCAAAGATCCTGGAGCATAAGGAGGCAGGGAAGATCCTTTCCGCCATCTGTGCCGCACCTACGGTGTATGGTCTGATGGGACTGCTGGAGGGGAAGAAGGCTACCTGTTATCCGGGAAAGGAAACAGAGCTTCTCGGTGCGGAGTGGACCGGTGCCGTGCAGACCGTTGCGGTGGACGGACAGTTTGTGACCAGCCGGGGTATGGGAACATCCATAGACTTCGGACTGAAAATGATCGAATTACTGATCTCCGATGCTAAGGCACAGGAGATCGCAAATCAGGTCCTTTATCCGAGAGCTTAGAGAAAGACCCGGTCAAGGACAACTCGAAACAGATGAAAGGAAGGAAATGAAGAATATCACGATTCGTGACATCCTGAAAATGACGGATGGAACGCTTATATGCATGAAGGAAACGGAAGATGAGGGAGAGGTTGCCGAACGGTTGGTGACGGACCTTTGTATCGATACCCGGGAGATCAAGGAGGGTGATCTCTTTATCGCCCTTCTCGGAGAGAATACCGACGGACACCGGTATGTCTCCCAGGCCATGGAGACCGCTGTGGCAGCAGTGGTGAATAAGAAGCCGGAGGAGATCTATACCACGGAGGAATCCCTGCAGGCTGCAAAACGGCACGGGGATGTTCTGATCCTTGTGGAGGATACGGAGAAGGCCCATCAAGCCATCGGAGCTGCCATCCGCATGCAGTATGAGCGGGCAGTGATCGGCGTCACCGGAAGCGTGGGAAAGACCACCACACGGCGTATGATCGCAACGGCCCTCGGCAGCAGCCGGGAGGTTTATGAAACGCCGAGAAACTTCAACTCCAGATACGGCGTTCCCATCACCACCAGCCGCATGCTGGATGAGCCCTCGGAGATCGCGGTGCTGGAAATGGGCATCGACCGGATCGGTGAAATGGATATCCTGCAGGCTGTAGCACGGCCGGAGATCGCAGTGGTAACCATGATCGGAACCTGCCATATGGAGTATTTCGGTTCTCAGGAGGTTATCCGGGAGCAGAAGCTTCGCTGTGCGGGACCGGACGCAGTGCTTTTCCTGAATGCGGATGATCCGCTGCTTCGGGAGATGAAGGGTAAGACCATTACGAAGGAAACCTATTATTACGGCTTCAGCGAGGATGCGGATTATCGCGCGGTTGACGCGGAGCCCACGGAGGACGGCATCCGTTTTACCTATGTCCATGGGGAAAACAGGATTCCTGTTGAGCTTCCGGTGGCCGGGCAGCACAATGTCCGGAATGCAGTGGTGGCCATGGCAATCTGTGATTATCTTGGTATGGATCTGACTCTGGCTGCGTCGGCACTGGCTGCCTTCGAGCCCATGCGCCAGATCAAGCGGAAGATGGAATCGGGAACCACCGTGATCGATGACACCTACAACGCCAGTCCGGATTCCATGAAGGCTCTTCTTACGGTTCTTTCCGATTATAAGACGGAAGGAAAGCGCTGGGCCGTTCTCGGAGACATGTTCGAGCTTGGATCCAATGAGCTGGAGCGGCATGCAGAGGTGGGAGACTTCTTTGCGGGACTTAATGTAGATTATCTGGTGACTGTGGGCCGGATGGCGAAGGAGCTGGGAGCCCATGCGGTACGGGCCCTTCCGTCCCTGGATTACACCGCCTTTGATGATCTGGAGGGGGCAACCGCCTATCTGAAGGAGAACCTTGCACCGGAGGATGTGGTGGTAGTCAAGGCCTCCCACGGAATGCATTTTGATGAGATCGTACAGAGTCTGATATGAAAATGAAAATCTTTTTCATTTTCTCTTGACATTTTCATAAACAGGATATAAAATGAAAATCGTTTCCGATTTCAATATGGAAATGGTTTTCATTTTTAATTTCCGAATTTGCGCAAATTGAGGAGATACTTCAAATGACAACGAAACCGAATTACAAGACGAAGCAGCGTACTCAGCTGCTTGATTACATGAAGACGGTACCCGGCGAGCACATCACCGTGAATGATGTCTGTGATTATCTGCATAGACAGGGAGTATCCATAGGTCAGACCACGGTCTACCGGCAGATGGAGCGGATGGTGGATGAGGGACTGGTCCAGAAGTACGTGATCGACGCAAACAGCCCGGCCTGCTTTGAGTATGTGCCGGAGGACAGTCACCGGAAGGGTGTCTGCTTTCACTGCAAATGTGAATCCTGCGGGAAGCTCTTCCACATGAACTGCGAGGCGCTGACTGAGGTGAAGGATCACCTGATGGAGCATCACGGATTTCAGCTGGATCCCTTCCGTACCGTATTCTACGGGCTTTGTGAGGCCTGCAGAAAGACAGCATGAGGAAGTATCCCTCCGAAGGGGATACGGAAAAGACAGAAGTTTTGAAAGGACTACGAATATGAAGCATCTTGGTTTAAAGAAGTTCACAACCCTTTTTGTGACGGCCGCCATGTCTCTTTCTCTGATGGCATGCGGCGATAAGAGCGGCAGCACGGTGGGTGCGGCAGCTACTACGGCAGAGGATCAGAAGGCCGGAAAGAATCTGCAGATCGTTACCACCATTTTCCCGGAATATGACTGGGTACGGCAGATTCTCGGTGAGAATCCCGCCGGTGCAGATATCACACTCCTTCTGGATAACGGAGCGGATCTGCACAGCTACCAGCCCACGGCAGAGGATATCGCAAAGATCAGCACCTGTGATCTCTTCATCTACGTCGGAGGGGAATCTGATGAATGGGTGAATGATGCCCTGAAGGAAGCAACCAATCCGAATATGGCAGTCATCGATCTTCTGGAGGTTCTCGGAGACTCCGCAAAGCAGGAGGAAGTGGTTGAGGGTATGCAGGCAGATGAGCATGATCACGACCATGAGCACGAAGAGGGCGAGGACCATGAGGCAGATGAGGATCATGACGGGGACGCACATCATCATGATGAGCGCGAGATCGAGTACGATGAGCATGTATGGCTCTCCGTTAAGAATGCTAAGATCTTCGTAAATGAAATCTCAGAGAAGCTTTCTGCCCTGGACGCTGCAAATGCAGATGCTTATAAGAAGAACGCGGAGGCTTACAACGTATCTCTTACGGAGCTGGACGAGAAGTATACATCCCTCTTCAGCAACGCAAAGGAGAAGACCCTTCTCTTCGGAGATCGGTTCCCCTTCCGCTATATGATCGAGGATTACGGACTTTCCTACTATGCGGCATTTATCGGATGCTCCGCAGAGACGGAGGCCAGCTTTGAGACCATCACCTTCCTTGCCGGAAAGGTGGATGAACTGGGACTGTCCAGCATTTTCGTGCTGGAGGGCGGAAATCATAAGATTGCCGAAACCGTAAAAAACAGCACCAAGACTCGGGATCAGGAGATCGTTTCCCTGAACTCCATGCAGAGCACCACAAAGCAGGATGTCGAAGCGGGTGCAACCTATCTTGGCATCATGGAAGCAAACTATGAGACTCTCTCCCGGACGGTGAAGTAGGAACCTTTGCGGCGGCTTATGTTCGAAATGCTTGACATTTTCCGGTAACATGATAAGATAGTACATGTTAGTTGAGGGAAATGGTTAGCAACTGAACGTTAGGAGGAATTATATGAAGACATCCGTATATGTTGAGTTTTACGGAGAGCAGGTAAGCCAGGATGAGCTTGTTGCCGAGGTTAAGAAGATCTGGGAAGCAAGCGGTAAGAAGGCTGCCGATCTTAAGAGCATCGCTCTCTATGTAAAGCCGGAGGAAGATAAGGCGTACTACGTGATCAACGGAGATGAGACCGGAGACTTCCACATCATCAACACACAGAATGATTTCTAAAGAGGTCATGAAGAAGCCTCTCCCTGCTTCGGGAGAGGCGTTTCTTATTTCCATGGACTTTCTATGGAAATCGCGTACGGGATATGTTAGAATAGGGCTCTAAACGAGAAACCGGATCGAGGTGAGACTGTGATAGCGATTATCGATTATGATGCAGGAAATATAAAGAGTGTGGAAAAGGCCCTTCAGTATCTGAAGCAGGATGTGATCCTGACCAGAGACCGGGAGGAAATCCTGGCGGCTGACCGTGTGATCCTTCCCGGAGTCGGAAACTTCGGGGATGCCATGGAGAAGCTGCACGGATACGGACTGGTGGATGTGATCCGGGAGTATGTGGCTTCCGGAAAGCCCTTCCTCGGAATCTGCCTTGGCCTTCAGCTTCTTTTCGGAGAGAGTGAGGAGAGTCCCGGCGTTCCGGGTCTCGGGATCCTGTCCGGACGGATCACGAAGATTCCGGAGGGAGAGGGACGGAAGGTCCCCCAGATCGGATGGAATGATATCACCCTGAATACATCGTCCCGCCTTTTTGCAGGCGTTCCGGACCATAGCTATGTTTATTTCGTTCATTCCTATTATCTGCAGGCAGAGAATCCGGCAGAGGTTGCGGCTACCACGGAGTACGGCGTTACGATCCATGCGGCCGTGGAGGCCGGAAATGTATACGCCTGCCAGTTCCACCCGGAGAAGAGCTCGGAGGTGGGGCTGAAGATCCTGACGAACTTTACGAAGCTTTGATCACATCCGGTGTATTCGAACGGATGGCTTTATATCAGTATAGGAGCATAGCATGCATACAAAACGAATCATCCCCTGTCTGGACGTAAAGGACGGACGTGTGGTAAAGGGAGTTAACTTTGTAGACCTGATCGATGCCGGGGATCCGGTATCCTGCGGGATCGCTTATGATGCGGCAGGTGCGGATGAACTGGTATTCCTTGATATCACCGCCTCCAGTGACCGCCGGAACATTGTGGCGGACATGGTGCGGAAGGTGGCGGAGACCGTTTTTATTCCATTTACGGTGGGTGGCGGTATCCGGACCGTAGAGGACTTCCGGGCCATCCTTCGGGAGGGGGCGGATAAGATCGCCGTGAATTCCGCTGCCATCGATAATCCGCAGCTGATCTCGGATGCGGCTGAGAAGTTCGGAAGCCAGTGCGTTGTGGTTGCCATCGATGCAAAGCGAAGAGCGGACGGGAACGGCTGGACCATCTATAAGCACGGCGGACGGCTGGACTGCGGGATCGACGCCATTGAGTGGGCTGCAAAGGCAGACCGCCTCGGTGCGGGAGAGATCCTGCTTACATCCATGGATTGCGACGGAACAAAGAACGGATATGATCTGGAGCTGACCAGGGCAGTGTCAGAGGCGGTATCCATTCCGGTGATCGCCTCCGGCGGAGCAGGAACCGTGGACCATTTCTATGAGGCAGTGACGGAAGGGAAGGCGGATGCAGCGCTTGCAGCGTCCCTGTTCCACTTTAAGGAGCTGGAGATCCGGGAAGTAAAGGAGGCACTCCGTGCACGCGGGGTATCGGTAAGATTATGATCGAGTACAAGTATATGCGGCTGCCCAGGGAGCAGTATCTCTCACTTCGTGCCTCCGTAGGCTGGAAGTCTCTGTCAGACCGTCAGATTCATGCTGCCATTTACGGCTGCAAGGCCATGATCACGGCCTGGGATACGGAGACGGGAGAGGTGGTCGGTATGGGCCGGCTGGTAGGTGATGAGCTGGTCATTATGAATATCCAGGATCTGATCGTTCGTCCGGACTATCACGGACGGGGCATCGGATCCATGCTGATCCGTTATCTTCGGGAGAAGGCAGCGGAGGCCCTGGAACCCGGAGAGGAGCTGATGTTCACTCTGATGTGTGCCAAGGGACGGGAACGCTTCTATGAAAAGAACGGATTTATCGCACGTCCGACGCCGAATCTCGGGCCGGGCATGATCATGTACCTTCATGAGGAGGACGGACCGAAGGAGTGATTATCATTTCTGAAGGTCCGGGGAACGTAGGATGCAGATCGATCAGACCACATTTGAATCAAAAACCACAAAACAGAAACTCGACCTGTTCGGGATTATCCGATTGGGCGTTTTTCTGTTTTTTGGTATGGCTTTATTTTTCTTCTGGTTCATCCATGGGTTTCACGGTAAGCTGTTTGACGGATTTCCGAAGGAGTGCAAGTTCTACGCCGGATACGGAGAGTTTATTGTCGGAAAAGCAACGGTTGGCGAGATGCTGGATCAGACGGTACCACTGGAGCTTACATCGAGTGAAAAGAATACTATTCTTGCTCCGGGAGGGCGATATAACTGTAGTATGAAGGCACATAATTTCAACTTCGTTTCCATGGATGTTAAAAACCTTACCGGGAAGCCGGCACCGCTTACGGATTGTACGGTGATGCGTGTAAATGTATCGGGGACAGAGGATGTTGAGAAGTACATTCACTTTGATTTTCCGATCATGAATTCAGAGTGGTGTCTGAAACACAGTGTAGGCTCCCCGAACTTCATCTGGCCTTTGGGATACAGTGAACTTTGGATGTATTCTGCAGAGTGGACCGGAGAAGCTGCCTACACGGTAGAAATAGAGAATCATAAAGTAGTTGGCATCGATGCGTATATACAGGAATAGGAGTGCCGGATGGATCAGGTGTGGACCTGCTCGGATGAGTGGAAACAAGTGAATCGAATCCTTGATAAGACGAGGAAGCTGGGGATCCTTTGTATGCTCCTTCCTTTTCTTTGTATGCTGCTTTCCGGTCTGCTTCAGGGAGTCCGGGCGTTAAAAGACGTGGGAATATGGTTCTATAACGTGTCATATGCGCTGTCGCTTCCGCTTTTCCTGGTGTCCCTGATCTGTTATATCCTGTGGATCATTGGCAGCATCAGACTATGCAACGCATATAATCCGGAGGAGGCACTTCGCTGGTGTCCGGTCACAAAGGACGGACTGCTCTTTCTCTATGATCTTACAAATCCGGAGTTTCTGGAAGAGTTGGAGGAACGCCCGATTCAGGAGGAAAATATGCTGACACGACTGGATCATCTGCAGGATAAGCTGGCTGAGGAGGAAACAAGGAATCTGCTTCTTTCCTTGGATATGCTGGAGCAGTTCGGAATCCATGTGCTGGGGATTACGGAGAAGAAGAATGGAATCCTCGGAACCAAATGTGTTTGCTGGTTCGGAAGGAATGAGCAGGGGGAGGATATCAGCCATTCATTTTACTTCTATTCGAAAGCGAAGGAAAAAGTGGCCTTTCGGGAGGCGCTGGACCGGGTGTATCAGAACTCAATCTAACAACGGATATAAGAAAATCCGGGCATGCCGTTTTCGGCAGATGCCCGGATTTATTCATTATCTTGCAGGTATAATGAGCCATGCCTCATTGCTCGCGCAGGTTCTTTCTTGCGGCAGCCAGCATCAGCTTGATACGGTTGATCTGGTTTACCTCGGACGCGCCCGGGTCGAAGTCGATGGGCACGATATTGGAATCCGGGTAGACCGCGCGGAGCTTCTTGATCACGCCCTTACCGATGATATGGTTCGGCAGGCAGGCAAAGGGCTGCGCACAGACGATGTTCGGGGTTCCGGAGTGGATCAGCTCCACCATCTCACCGGTCAGGAACCAGCCCTCACCGGTCTCATTTCCGATAGATACGATGGGGCGGGCATAATCCGCAATCTTATCGATGGGCACGGGAGCAGAGAAGCGCTTGGATGCAGCCAGTGCCCTGGCCATGGGCTTCCGGACATGCTCCATATATCTTATGGCAGCATTTCCGATGACCTTGGCCTTTTTGGATTTACCCAGGAATTCATACCGGTAGCCTGCATTAAAGAAGCTGTAGAGCATGAAGTCGGTAAGATCCGGCATCACGGCTTCGGCTCCTTCCTGTTCCAGAAGGTCCACCAGATGGTTGTTGGCGGAGGGAAGGAACTTAACAAGGATCTCTCCGACGATACCGACTCTCGGTTTCTTCACATTCTCATGGATCGGAATCCGGTCGAAGTCACGGACGATATCCCGGCAGATCTTACTGAAGTTTCTGGAGCCTCTCTCGATATCCCGTATACAGATCTTTTCCCATTTCCGGTGAAGCTTGTTGACGGAGCCGGGAACCTTCTCGTAGGGCCGCGTATGGTAGACGCAGCGCATGAAGATATCGCCGTAAAGCAGTGCGTGAAGGGAGCACTTGATGGCCTTCAGGTTATATTTTACGCCCGGGTTCTTTTCCAGTCCCTGGGCACTGATGGCGATGACCGGAATATGTCCGTAGCCCGCCTTGGCAAGGGCACGGCGGATGAATCCCACATAGTTTGTGGCACGGCAGCCGCCACCGGTCTGGGTGATGGCCACCGCCAGGTTGTCCGTATCGTATTTACCGGAGGTGATGGCCTGCATCATCTGGCCCACCACGATGATGGACGGGTAGCAGGCGTCATTGTTGACGAACTTCAGTCCGGTATTGATGGTATCACGGTCCGCATCCGGAAGTACCACGAAGTTGATATGCAAATGTCGGAGTGCTGCCTGCAGCATGGAGAAATGGATCGGTGACATCTGCGGGCAGAGCACGGTGTAATCCTTCTGCATGTCCTTGGTGAACAGGGCGCGGTCCAGTGCCGTGGAAACCGGTGTGGGCTTCACGTGATGCTTCTGACGTGCCTTAACCGCGGAAAGAAGGGAACGGATACGGATCCTTGCCGCACCCAGGTTGGATACCTCGTCGATCTTAAGCACCGTGTAGATCTTATTGGAATTGGAAAGGATATCGTTCACGCAGTCCGTGGTCACGGCATCCAGTCCGCAGCCGAAGGAGAAGAGCTGGATCAGCTCCAGATTCTCACTGGTCTTTACATAGTTAGCCGCGCGGTACAGACGGGAGTGGTACATCCACTGGTCTGCAACGATGAGGGGACGCTCCACCTCGGAGAGGTGGGAGATGGAATCCTCGGAAAGCACGGCAACGCCGTAGGAATTGATCAGCTCCGGGATACCGTGGTTGATCTCCGGATCCACATGGTAGGGACGACCGGCCAGAACGATACCCAGCTTTCCGGTTTCCTTCAGGAAGGCGATGGTTTCCTCGCCCTTCTTCTGCAGATCCTTCTTTACCCGGTCTGCCTCGGCATAAGCGGCATCCACCGCGTCACTGATCTCTTTCTTTGTGATGTCTGTATGCTTCTTAAACTCACGCAGCATACGGGCCTTCAGGGCTTCCGGATTATCCAGTGCCAGGAAGGGACGGATATAGGTGATCTTTCCTGTCTCGATCTCCTCCATGTTGTTCTTGATATTCTCGGAGTAGGAGGTGACGATGGGGCAGTTGTAGTGGTTAATGGCGTCCGGGGTCTCATTTCTCTCGTAAGGAACACAGGGGTAGAAGATGGTCTTTAAGCCCTGCTTAACCAGCCACATGACGTGTCCGTGGCTGATCTTGGCCGGATAGCACTCCGTATCGCTGGGGATCGACTCGATACCCATGTTATAGATATCCTTGGAAGACTTGGGAGAGAGGATTACCCGGTAGCCCAGCTTCGTAAGGAAGGTGTGCCAGAAGGGATAGTTCTCATACATATTGAGAACCCGGGGCACGCCGATCTCACCACGCCTTGCCTTCTCCGGGGGAAGGGATTCGTAGTTGAACAGCTGATTATACTTATAGTCATACAGGTTCGGCAGGTTCTCGGCATTCTTCTTCATTCCGAGACCGCGCTCGCACCGGTTGCCGGTGATGAAGCGGCGTCCGCCGGTGAACTTGTTGATGGTCAGAAGACAGTTGTTGGTGCAAAGCCCGCAGCGGGCCATCTGGGTTTCGTAGGTAAGAGCCTTCACATCCTCCTCGGAAATGGTGGTAGAGGTAAAGCCCTCCGTATAATTCTCCCGTGCGATCAGGGCAGCACCGAAGGCACCCATGATCCCGGCGATATCCGGACGGATGGGCTCACGGCCGGACACCAGCTCAAAGGCGCGGAGCACCGCGTCGTTGTAGAAGGTTCCGCCCTGTACCACGATCTGATGTCCCAGCTGCTTCGGATCGGTGAGCTTGATCACCTTAAGAAGCGCATTTTTAATGACGGAATATGCAAGACCGGCGGAGATATCCTCAACGGAAGCCCCCTCCTTCTGGGCCTGCTTTACCTTGGAATTCATGAACACCGTGCAGCGGGAGCCAAGATCGATGGGAGTTTTTGCAGTAAGAGCAATCTCCGCAAAATCATGGACCTCATAGTCCAGAGACTTTGCAAAGGTCTCGATGAAGGAACCGCACCCGGAGGAGCAGGATTCGTTCAGCATGACATTGTCCACCACGCCGTTCCGGATCTTGATACATTTCATATCCTGACCGCCGATGTCCAGGATGGTATCCACCTCCGGATCAAAGAAAGCGGCTGCCGTATAGTGGGCGATGGTTTCCACCTCGCCGTAGTCCAGATTCATGGCAGACTTAAGAAGTGCTTCGCCGTAGCCGGTGGAGCAGCTTCCGGCGATCTTCGCCGTGGAAGGAAGAAGAGAGTAGATCTCCTTCATGGCACGGATGGTTGTTTTCACGGGACTTCCGTTGTTGTTGGAATAGAAATCATAGAGCAGCTCGCCCCGCTCACCGATCACCGCCAGCTTCGTAGTGGTGGAGCCGGCATCGATCCCGAGGAACACATTTCCGCTGTAGGTGGCAAGATCGCCGCGGCGGACATGATAGGAGTGCTGACGCTCGCGGAACTCCGCCAGCTCCTTTTCGTCCTTAAAGAGCGGATCCAGACGGCTGACCTCTACCTCGATCTTCAGGTCATCCGACAGCTTCTCCGTAAGTGCAGAAAGACTGATGGTCTTCTCCGAGTCGGAGTGAAGTGCCGCACCGATGGCTGCGAAAAGATGGGAGTTTTCCAGAAGGATCGCATGCTCTGCATCCAGGTTCAGGGTACGGATAAAGGCCTCCCTCAGCTGATCCAGGAAATGCAGGGGCCCTCCCAGGAAGGCAACATGTCCGCGGATCGGCTTGCCGCAGGCAAGACCGGAGATGGTCTGGTTTACAACGGCCTGGAAGATGGACACCGCCAGGTTCGGCTTGGTGGCACCCTCGTTGATGAGGGGCTGGATATCGGTCTTGGCGAACACGCCGCAGCGTGCGGCAATCGGATAGACCGTGTCATAGGTTTTTGCATATTCATTTAATCCGGATGCGTCTGTCATAAGAAGGGCAGCCATCTGGTCGATAAAAGAGCCTGTACCTCCGGCACAGACGGAATTCATACGCTGTTCGATCCCGCTTTTGGAGAAATAGATGATCTTTGCGTCCTCACCACCCAGCTCGATGGCAACATCCGTCTTCGGTGCAGCCTTCTCCAGGGCGCTGGAGACACAGACAACCTCCTGCTCAAAGGGGACATCGATCACCTTGGCCAGAGCCAGACCTCCGGAACCGGTGATGTCCGGAGCCACCTCGCAGTCACCCAGCTTTTCCGATGCGTGGGTAAGGAGCTCCCGCAGGGTTTCCTTGATCCTGGCAAAGTGTCTCCGGTACTCCGAGAAGAGCAGTTTGTTATCTTCATCCAGAACCGCCACCTTGACAGTGGTCGATCCGATATCAATGCCTAAGCGTTTCATAATACTCCTTTTTTTTGCAGCCGAAATCCCCGTTTCGACATATTAATAGTAGAATTAACCGAAATTACATTATATATGAAACAAGTGGAAAAGACAAGAACAAAGTCTCCTGCAGAAGGGCGGGTTTGTATAGGGTAAGTTGGTGCTAACAACTTGTGTTTTTCCCCCGATTATAGTATAATATGCAATCGGGTATGTCCGTCGGATCGAAGGGAACGATCGGAGGGATCATCGTGATTAAAGAGACATTCGGAGTGGCTACATGAAGACGAACAAGTTTGGTAAATCCTGGGAGCGTTATACGATCCCGCATCTTCCGCTCATAATGACCTGGTGCTTTATCGCCGGGTATATCTTTGCATATTTCTTTGAGAACTTCTATGCGTATCTGGTTCTGGATCCCGTAATGATACTGGAACGGAATCAGTGGTGGCGGCTGATCACCTGGATCTTTACGATCCCCTTCCCGCTGTCGGATACGCTCAGCTATCTGCTTGCGCCCATCGCGCTTTATTTCTACTATTTTGTCGGTACACAGCTGGAAGGCGTCTGGGGACGCGGGATGCTGAATCTGTATGTATTCGGAAATATCCTGCTTACGGATATCGCCGTGATCGTAACGTATCTGATCGACAGCAGTGCTGAGAGCCGGGCCATTTACGGGTCTCTTTCCGGAAACGGTTATGTCCTTCCGGTGACGGATACCACCCGATATATGCTGCTGGCCATGTTCCTGGCCCTGGCCGTGATCTTCAAGGATCAGGTGGTGCTTTTCGCGCTGGTGATCCCCATGAAGATGAAATGGCTGGCGTTGATCGATGCGGTATTCATGCTGTATGAATTCATCAAATTCCCGTATCTTTATACACGGGTTGTGATCATAGTCTGCGTTGTGACCTTCCTGATCTTCTTCCTTATCAATCTGAAGAAGAACAGCCGGAGTATCTCGCAGATCCAGCGAAGCTACCGGTTTAAGAAGGCGGTGGGAGCAGGAAAGCGGCAGGCCAGCCATGAGGTTGTGCATACCAGTGACCACGGAAATGTGATCACCATGCGCCCGAAGACCAGGGGGCCCATCCACCAGTGTACCATCTGCGGGCGGACGGAGCAGGATGATCCGAATCTGGAGTTCCGTTACTGCTCCAAATGTGCAGGAAACTATGAGTACTGCAGTGATCATATCTTCACCCATGTACATAAGGAATCCTGACGATCATCAAATGAAGTTAAGAGGTTAAGACCATTGGAAGCGAAGAAGCTGAGGAAGGAAGCGAAGGTCCTGCTTACGGATCTTTCGGCGGACCGCGACAGAGAAGAGAATCTGAAACGATATACAGGGATTACGGCAGCGGCATTTTCCGCCTATGCAGGGATCAAGCTTTCCATGAACTATTTCACCTTGCGTGAGATGGAGCAGGAGGCTTTGCTGCAGGGAGAAGAGCGGGATGAGGATTCCTGGGCCGTGCAGAGTGCCGTGAAGAGTCTGGAGGGAGAGCATCCCGAACAGGAGATCGAAAAGACGCGGGAGCTCCGTGACCGGATCACGACACGGATGAAGGTGCTCACTGCCTATACGGACTTTTTTGAACAGCATGAATATATACTGAACCGGAAGGAAGCCGGGATCCTCGGGAACGTGGAACAGGTTTCCTTAGAGCAGCTGGCGGATGAAGCATTCGCTTACGTCTTCTCCGATCAGGATAAGATGGTGGTAAATGCAAGGATTAAGGCCATTGTGGAGCAGCTGCCGGTGCGAATGACAAAGCAGCGGTTCTATGACATCCTCTCCCAGGCCATCGAGCTTTATAAGGGAGGAGAGCTGAAGTCCGTGCAGGACTTTATCCGGTCTGTAAGGGAATCGGCACTGCTTACCCTGCCGGAGGGCTTTGATACCATCTATCCGGATCTTTCGGCCAGCCGGGAGCTCTTTGATTCCGTTACCTATAAGGATCTGGACGAGAAGGAATATCAGCATCTTACGACGGAGCTGGACCGCCTCACCGAGGATATGGAGCAGCGTGCCACAAGAGACCTTCTGCTGCAGGAGATCGTAAATGACATTCTGATCCTTCAGCTGACTGCACCCTACGTGGCTGCAGAGTACATGGATGACCATGCAGAGGTGGCAGCCGAGGCACTGCGGGAGATCGCAAAGGAAGAAGCAGAGCTTCCTGCAGAGGATTTTGACCGTTACTTCCTGGCGCTGGAAGGAGCACAGGAGGATGCATATGAAACACTGCTGGTTCTGGAGGGCTGTCTGGAGGACTACCTGCCGGAGCTGGAGGAGGATGCGGCAGAGGCCCTTCGGCAGTCGGATCTTCTTACCTCCACCAGTCTCTTTATGGACCTGAAGGGTGCAGACATCACGGTGGTTGAAACGAAGGCCGAAGAGGGTGAGATCGAAACGCTGAAGAGTAAGCTGTTTGAAGATTTCGATGCAGCATTTGCAGGGCTTTCGAAGGAAGAAAAGCGGAGCAGGATGGCGAAGGTGCTCTCCATGGTTCCGGTCTTCTTTAACTCGAGAGATGAGATACGGGAGTACTTCCTGTATGCCCTCGAGAATTGCAGGGATGACAGTGAGCTTACGGCAGTAAGTCAGATCATCCGGGATATCATTCGCGGATAACGAATGAAATACTATTTGAACCAAAGGATACAGGGGAAGGTTCGATGAAACTGGCAGACAACATTTACACGGATATAGAGAAGTCTAAGAGCTTTGAAAAGAAGCTGGACCGGATCGCGAGGGGGAAGTCCGCAGGACCCTTCTTTGTTGTGACGCTTCCGCTTTTTTCGCATGGACTTCTGGAAATCTATGAGTATAATGAGCTGCTGCAGAATTTCTACCGGACCATAGATGACAGGATCGTGATCCTGGGAGTCTCCGGAAGCCGGGCCGGCGCAAAGCAGCTGGTTCTGGATATTCTGGAGGATCATCTGGATCAGGAAGGGAGGCTTGTATGGCCGTAGTACTCACCATCCTGAAGATCCTGGGTATCATCCTTCTATGTATCTTAGGACTCCTGATCCTGCTGCTCCTGATGGTGCTGTTCATCCCCATCCGGTACAGAGTGAACGGAGAGTATACCTCAGAGAATATAAATGCAGCCGCGAAGGTGCGGTGGTTTATCTTCCGGGTTCTTGTGAATTATAATAAGGGCGATCCCATGGCCATAAGGGCGAAGGTCCTATGCTTCACGGTTTATTCCATGGGAGTGAAACGAAAGGATGAGAACGCGCCTCATGCTGAGGTGGAACCGTCCCTGCCTCCGCCGGAGACGGCTCCGGAGGAAGCAAAGCCGGACAGTAAGCCCGAAGCAGAGACAAAGCCGGAGACGGTGACAAAGCCGGAAACGGTTACGGAACCGGCGACCAAGCCGGAACCGGTGACAAAGCCGGAAACGGTTTCGGAACCGGCGAAGACAGAAGTACCTGCCGGATCCTCCGGAGAAAGTAAGACAGAGGATAAGCCGGAATCACAGCTTCCGGTGAGCCTTCCTGAGGATACGGGAGGCGAGGAAGAAGAGTCTCAGTCCCCCATCGGGAAGATCACTTCAAAGATCGAATCGGTAAAGACCAAGGTCGAGACCAAGAAACGACATCTGGATCAGTTCCTTGAACGGGAAGCAACCCAGCGGACCATAACACGGGGCAAGAAGCTGCTGAAGAAGATCTTTAAACACCTGAAGCCAAGGAAGGGCCGGGTGGATCTTCACCTCGGACTCGGGTCCGCGGCGGATACGGGTATGACCCTGGGGAAGATCGCAAGATTCTACCCGCTGTATGGAAAATGGCTCTTTATCACACCGGACTTTTATGAGAAGGTGATCGAAGCTTCCGGGGATGTGAAGGGACGCATCCGCATCGGAACCATAGCCATCCCGGCACTCATTTTCTACCTGCGACGGGATACACGCAGGACCATTAAATTAGCAAAGAAGATTTAGGAAGGTATATAGGAGGACAGATATTATGGCAAATCAGATTACAAAGAACGATTTCAATCAGACCGTCGGAACACTCTTCAAGGGAATGGATGCATTTCTTACCACCAAGACCGTTGTGGGAGATCCGATCCATGTGGATAAGTCTACCACCATCATCCCGCTGGTGGATGTGAACTTCGGTGTCGGTGCCGGTGCCATGGGAAATGCAAAGGGTACCAACAATGCAGGCGGTGGCATGGGGGGAAAGCTTTCTCCCTCCGCAGTGCTTGTGATCCAGGACGGAAATATCCGCATGATGCCCATCGCAGAGGAAAGCACCCTGTCGAAGGTACTAGATATGATCCCCGGGGTTACCGCAAAGGTTCAGGAGTTCATGGGAAAGAAGAAAAAGGGAAATGAAGCTGTCGATGAGGCAGTGGAGTCTCTGGAGGATGAGGAGTTTTAACTCCTCACCCCCTTCGGGACATACGAAAAAGAGCACCGCATCCGGTGCTCTTTTTTCATCCATATGAAAGATCCTTACTGAGCTCTCTGAACCTTGTCGGACTTCAGACAGGAAGTACATACATAGATTCTCTGGGGAGTTCCGTCAACGATCGCACGTACACGCTTGATGTTGGACTTCCAGATGTGATTGGATCTTCTATGAGAGTGGCTCACATTATTTCCGAAGTGAGCAGCTTTGTCACAATAAAAACACTTAGCCATGGTTCCGGCACCTCCTTCACGACATAGATTACCCGTGTGGGCTCACAACAACAGATATATTATCAGAAATGAACGGATGATGCAAGAGAAATTTTCACATTTTTTCAGGAATATGAAAGTGGTACAAGATTTTAAGGAATAATCGTTCCATTTTCGGTAAAAAGAGAGTATAATAATTGTAACTGTGTCAAGATATGACCGGGGGAAACAGAAGGTTATATTTGGTAAGGAGGGGCAGCATATGACAAGTATGATGGATAACGAAAATGGTCAGATCACGGTGGATTCGGCAGTTGTCGAGGAATTTGCAGGGCATGCTGCACTTGACTGTTTCGGGATCGTCGGCATGGCCGCCATCAGCATGCGTGACGGACTGGCCAAGCTTCTGAAGGGAAGCTCCGTACGAAAGGGCGTTACGGTGCAGATGGACGATCATCAGAGGCTGACCATAGATTTTCATATCATCATTGCGTACGGCGTCAGCATCCGTACCGTGGTGAACAATCTGATCAATACCGTGAAGTACCAGGTTGAGGATTATACAAATATGAAGGTGAAGTCGATCAACGTCTATGTAGAGGGCGTTCGCGAGATTGACTGATATAAGGAGGAACCAGAGTGAACACGATTGACGCTTTGCTCATGAAGAAGCTCTTTCTGTCAGGAGCGAACAACATCAGTAATAACAAGGAATACATCAATGAGCTGAATGTTTTCCCGGTTCCGGACGGAGATACCGGAACGAACATGACGCTGACCATCATGGCAGCTGCGGCTGACGTGAAGGCGCAGGAGAAGCCCACGATCGATTCCCTTGCGAAGGCAATCTCCGGAGGGTCTCTTCGGGGTGCCCGCGGTAACTCAGGTGTGATCCTGTCTCAGCTGTTCCGAGGCTTCTGCAGGGATGTGCGCGGAAAGAAGGAGCTTACCCTGGTGGACCTTGTTTCCGGGTGTGAACGCGGGGTTGAGACAGCATATAAGGCGGTTATGAAGCCGAAGGAGGGAACCATTCTTACGGTTGCCCGTGGTGTCTCCGAGAAGGCGGGGGCTCTGCTGCTGGAGGATGAGGACATCCCTCTTGTTGAATTTATGGAGAAGATCGTGGCCTACGGCGATCGGGTGCTGGAGCGGACACCGGAGATGCTTCCGGTGCTGAAGGAAGCCGGAGTTGTGGATTCCGGCGGACAGGGACTGATGGAGATCCTCCGCGGTATGCTGTTTGCGCTGAAGGGTCAGGATGTGACAGCGAAGGATGCAGACCAGCCCGTACGTCTGGCCCGTGGAGCCGGTGTGCTGGAGGATGTACCGAAGGCGCGGCCGGTTTATGCAGCTGCCAGCGGTAAGGAGGATATCTCCACCGCCGACATCAAGTTTGGTTATTGTACGGAGTTTATCATCCTTCTTGAGAAGGAGCTTCCGGACGAGGAAGTGGAAAAGATCAAGGAATACCTGCTTTCCATCGGTGATTCCCTTGTCTGTGTGGCAGACGAGGAGCTGGTGAAGGTTCATGTGCATACGAACCATCCGGGACTTGCATTTGAGAAGGCACTGGAGTACGGTCAGCTGACCCGTATGAAGATCGATAACATGCGGGAGGAGCATTCCGAGCGTGTGGAGCTGGAGAGTCAGCGGGCGAAGGAGCAGGAGGAAGCGTTTAAGCAGATCAAGCTGGAACGAAAGTCCGGCGGATCCGAACCGGCTCCGAAGGAGGAAGCAAAGGAGACCGTACCGCCGAAGAAGTACGGCTTTGTATCCGTTTCTGCAGGCGACGGCCTGGAGCGGATCATGCAGGAGATCGGCGTGGATCACGTAATCTCCGGCGGACAGACCATGAATCCCAGTACGGAGGATATCCTGAAGGCAGTAAAGCAGGTAAATGCAGAGACCGTCTTCATTCTTCCGAACAATAAGAATATCATTCTTGCTGCAAATCAGGCAGCCAGTTTTTGTAAGGATAAGAAGGTCATCGTGATCCCGTCCCGCACCATCCCTCAGGGGATCAGTGCCATGATCGCATTTTCGGATGATGCGGATCCGGAGGAGAATCTGGCAGCCATGAAGGATGCCACCGAGGGTGTTAAGACCGGAGAGGTTACCTTCTCCGTCCGTGATACCTCCATCGAGGGAACCTCCATCCTGAAGGGGGATATTATGGGAATCTGCGATACCGGAATCTCCGCTGTGGGACCGGATATTCAGGATGTAACCGTGCGGATGCTGGAGAAGATGGTGGATGATTCCTCCGGACTGATCACTATTTACTATGGTGTGGATACCTCTGCGGAGGATGCAGAGAAGCTATGTAACCAGCTTACGGAGAAGTATCCGGACGTGGAAGTGGAGCTGCACTCCGGTGGTCAGCCCATCTATTATTATATCTTATCTGTGGAGTAATGAATTGGAGACTATGCGTCTATCAGATCCCGTAACGAAGATCCGGGGCGTCGGCGATAAAACGGCGACTGCCTTCCGGAAACTGAAGATCGAGACGGTACAGGACCTGATCCGGCTCTATCCCAGAAGGTATCTGGGCTATCAGACTCCCGTTCCGATCCGGGATGCACCGGAGTTGGAGCGCTGCACGATCCAGGCAACGATCTGTACGGCCATCAAGGTGAACAAGGGGCCAAGATACGTGATCGTAACTGCCTCCGCGCAGGATGCCACCGGGAGTGTGGAGCTGGTGTGGTTCAATATGCCCTTTCTTGGGTCAGTGCTTCGAAAGGGAGAGACCTACTGCTTTACGGGACTGATCCGGATTAAGAGCAAACGGCGTGTGATGGAGCACCCGGAGTATTTTACTCCCTATAAATATCAGGATATGCGAAGTGTCCTGCAGCCGGTGTATCCGCTGGTTGCAGGTGTAAAGAATAACCAGCTTCGAAAGGCGGTGCAGGAGGTATGTGAGGTGATCCGTACCCTTCCGGATCCTCTGCCGGAGCAGGCGAGAGAGGAATACGGTCTGCTGCCTCTCGGGGAGGCATCGTACCGGATCCATTTTCCGAAGGATGAGGGAGAGCTTTCCGCTGCAGCAAGGCGGCTGGCCTTTGATGAATTCTACCGGTTCCTTCTGGATGTACAGACCCTCCGGGAGGAGAATACGCGCCTTACCTCGATCCATGTTCTTACGGAGGAGGCAGTGTCCCGGGTGCCGGGCTTCCTGGCAGGTCTTCCCTACGCACTTACGGCAGGACAGCAATCTGCCCTGCAGGATATCATAGATGACATGTCCGGCGGAACCGTGATGAACCGGCTGATCCAGGGAGATGTGGGATGCGGAAAGACCATCGTGGCTGCAGCAGCCCTGTATGTAACCGTGCTTTCCGGCTATCAGGGAGCATTGATGGTTCCGACGGAGGTGCTTGCCATGCAGCATTTCCGGGAGCTGGAGCAGCTCTTTCGGCCCTATAAGATCCGGGTGGCATTGCTTACCGGTTCCATGAGTCTGAAGGAAAAACGGGAGGTCTGTGCAGGCCTTTCTGACGGTTCGATCCGGATCGTGGTGGGAACCCATGCTCTGATCCAGGATAAGGTACAGTATCAGTCCCTGGGGCTTGTGATCACGGATGAGCAGCACCGTTTCGGTGTAAGGCAGCGGGAGCGTCTGCAGGAGAAGGGGGAGCTTCCCCATGTGCTTGTCATGAGCGCGACTCCGATTCCGAGAACCCTGGCCATCATTCTTTATGCGGATCTGGATATCTCCCTCATTACGGAGCTTCCGGGCGGGAGAAAGCGGATCCTTAACTGCGTTGTGGGAACGGATTACCGTCCGACGGCGTATCAGTTCATCAAAAAAGAAGTATCCGCAGGTCATCAGGCCTACGTGATCTGCCCGAAGGTGGAAGACTCGGAGGGTGTGGAGCTGGAAAATGTCGCTTCCTATACCGAGGGCCTGAAGGGGCTTTACGGGGCCTCTGTCCGTGTGGAGGGACTGCACGGAAGGATGAAGGAGGAAGAGAAGCAGCGGATCCTGCAGGATTTTGTGGACCGGAGGATCGATGTTCTGGTATCCACCACCGTGATCGAGGTCGGGATCAATAACCCGAATGCCACGGTGATGATGATCGAAAATGCGGAACGCTTCGGTCTCGCCCAGCTGCATCAGCTGCGGGGACGCGTCGGGCGCGGAGATGCACAGTCCTACTGCATCTTCATAAACGGAAATATTACCGAAGAATCAAAGGAGCGTCTGAAGGTTCTGGAGGAATCCAATGACGGTTTCCATATCGCTGCGGAGGATCTAAGGCTTCGCGGCCCCGGAGATTTCTTCGGAGTACGGCAGAGCGGGGATATCATGTTCCGGCTTGCCGATATCTACCAGCATGCGGATGTGCTGAAAGCGGCACAGGACTGCGTGTTAAAATACGGGAGGATTGAATAAACAACATGGGTGAGAACGAGAACAGGGACGAGAAGAAGATCTGGGAGGATCCGGCAGGAAGCAAGGATGCCATCGGCGAAGAGTCTTTGCGGCAGACACGCACGGTGAGCAACAAGGCAAGGATCGCCATTATCGTACTGGCAGTTGCGGTTGCAGGTCTCTTAGCCTATATCATTTCCGATAAACTGGGAGGAAAGGGGAAGGATGACACCTCCTCCACTGCGGCGGCTACGGAAGCGGTGACGGAAACTGCGGCCGTAACCGAGGAGAAGACGGAAGAGAAAACGGAAGAAAAAACCGAGGCCGACACCGAAGAAAAGACGGAAGCAAGGACCGAGGAAAGCAAGGCAGAAGGAAAAACGGCTACCAAGCCTGCAATCCAGGCAGCAGCGAAGATCGCAGCCTCCTGGGAAAGCGGAAGCGATTACGTGGTACAGTACAGTGTGGACGTAAAGAATATGTCTGCATCGGATATTAAGAAGTGGGAGGTCCGGATCCCGGGCTATGCGGAATGCAAGATGGATACCTCCTGGGGCGCAGAGTTTAAGCTGGACGGGGATGTGCTTCTTGCAACTCCCGTGGATTATACCGAAAACGTTGCCTCCAAGCAGTCCGTAAACTACGGCTATCAGGTGATCTTTAAGAGCAAGGCAGCCTCCGAGAAGGTAAAGCTGGATCAGGCGAAGGTATTCCTGAACGGAAAGGAATGCACGGAAACCGTAGAGGTACCGGTGGCAGCCAAGGTGGAAAAGAAGCAGGTACGGGAGCCCGAGAACGGGACTCCGCTGGAGGTTCACGGAGCGCTTTCCGTAAAGGATACGGATCTGGTGGATCAAAGCGGAAAGCCGTATCAGCTAAGGGGCGTCAGCACCCATGGTCTGGCGTGGTTCCCGCAGTATGTGAATAAGGATGCCTTTAAGACCTTCCGGGATGACTGGGGTGCGAACCTGATCCGTCTTGCCATGTACACCGGAGAGGGCGGAGGCTACTGCACCGACGGTGATCAGGCAGAGCTGAAGGCGCTGGTGGATAAGGGCGTTGATTACGCTACCGAGCTGGGCATGTATGTGATCATCGACTGGCACATTTTAAGTGATAACAATCCGAAGCAGAATCAGGATGAGGCTCTGGCCTTCTTCGAGGAAATGTCGAAGAAGTATGCGGACTATAAGAACGTTCTTTATGAGATCTGCAACGAACCCAACGGAGGAACCTCCTGGGCGGATATTAAGGAATATGCGGAGAAGGTGATCCCCGTGATCCGGAAGAATGCAAAGGATGCAGTGATCATTGTCGGAACACCGACCTGGTCCCAGGATGTGGATGCGGCTGCAAAGGATCCCATCACCGGCCAGAAGAATATCATGTACACCCTGCATTTCTATGCGGCAACCCATAAGGATAATCTTCGGGATAAGCTGAAGACGGCGCGAAATGCCGGCCTTCCCATCTTCATTTCCGAGTTCAGCATCTGTGATGCCTCCGGAAACGGTGCCGTGGATTATGATTCCGCAGATGCATGGTTCCAGCTGATCGAGGATTATAACCTGTCCTACGCCGGATGGAATATCTCCAATAAGGATGAGTCCTCGGCCCTGATCCGCTCCGACTGTGAAAAGACGTCGGGCTGGAAGGATGAGGAGCTGTCCGAGACAGGCCTTTGGTTGAAGAATACGATGAAGTAAAAGCGACAAAGTCACGCGGTTTTCTGCTTGCAGAAAAAACTGCGTGACCTTGTCGGTTAGAACATGCCTCGGGCTTTACAGCCTGCGAAGCAGGCTGTAAAGCCCGAGGCATGTTCAGGATTGCGAGAGCCGCAAAGCGGCGGAGCGATCCGTTACTTCAAAATAAGCTGGAAACTATATAAATCTTAAGGAGAACCATATGAGAGTAATCGCAGGCACCCGGAGAAGCCTCCCCCTGAAAAGTCTGGAGGGAGACGCGACCCGTCCCACTGCCGACCGCTATAAGGAAACCCTGTTCAATGTGCTTCAGACGGATATCCCGGGCTGCCGTTTCTTAGATCTTTTTGCAGGCAGCGGAGCCATCGGCATCGAAGCCCTGTCCAGGGGAGCCCGACATGCGGTGTTCGTGGAGAACAGCAGAAAGGCCCTTCAGGTGATCAAGGACAACATCCATTTTACGAAGTTCGAGGATGAATCGGACCTGATCCTTTCGGATGCGGTGTCCTATGTCCGGGGGCTTCGGGTGGTGGATTTCGACGTGATCTTTATCGATCCGCCCTATAACAATGATCTGGAGGTGGCTGTTCTGGAGGTTCTGGACGGGAAGCAGTTTAAGAATCCCGATGTCAGGATCGTTGTGGAAGCAGCGCTGGAGCAGGATTTTTCCTTCCTGGACCGGACACGGTTCGTTCTGGAGAAGGTGAAGGCATATAAGTCAAATAAGCATCTGTTCCTACGGCTTCGGGAGGAAGCGTAGGTATAGGGAAGGAGTTTAAGGTGGGAGTCGTTGTTTATCCGGGCAGCTTTGACCCGGTGACTGTTGGACATATGGATCTGATCCGGCGTGCAGCCGGGATCTTTGATCAGGTGATCGTTGGAATTCTGGTGAATTCCGAAAAAAAATCACCGTTGTTTTCTTTGGAAGAACGTGTTATTATGTTGAAGGATGCATGTAGGAATATGGAAAATGTGTCCGTAGAGAGCTTTGACGGATTGTTGATCGATTTTGTTCGGGCTAAAGGTTCGAAAACGATCATACGTGGTCTAAGAGAGCTGATGGATTTTGAGATGGAGCTGCAGATGGCTCAGGTGAACCGTGTGGCATCCGGTGGGATAGAAACGCTGTTCCTTCCGACCGACCCCAGGTTTTCCAATGTGAGCTCCTCCGTGGTGCGTGAATATGCACGGTACGGAGTGTCGCTTCCGGATTTTGTCCCCGGGAATGTTCTTTTAGCCATGGAGAAGAAAGGGATTTTGAAGTCCACTAAACAGGAGGATCAGTAAAATGGGTAAAAAAGGTGTAGAGGAAATGATCAATGAGATCGAGATATTTATCGATAATTGTAAATATCAGCCGCTCTCATCCAATAAGATCGTTGTTCCGAAGGACGAAATGGAGCGCTTGCTCAGCGAATTGAAGCTGAAGCTTCCCAGCGAGATCGAACGCTGCAAGAAGATCATGCGCAACAAGGAGGCAATCCTTGCATCTGCAAGAACCCGTTCCGATGCCATCATTTCCGAGTCCGTAAATGAGGCAAACCGTCTTGTGGACACCAACCATATTACAGAGCTTGCAAACATCCGTGCAAATGAGATCCTGGATGCAGCAAGACAGGAGGCAGACCGTATCCTTGCAGATGCGAATGCCGAGGCAAATGAGGTTCGTCTGGGCGCCATGTCCTACACGAAGCAGAAGCTGTCCGACATGAGAGACTTCTTCGCTGCAACCCTTGAGGCAGATCGTGAGAACTACAAGAACCTTGTAGACAGCCTGGAGAACAGTGTCTTCACACTGGAGACCAATATGAGCGAGGTTGACGCAAGCATCGGACTTCTGACCGGTGTGGCTCCGGTTCAGCCGATCCAGCAGGCACAGCCGTCCTACGCAGCACAGCAGATGCAGATGGCTGCAGCAGATGACGATTTTGATCCGGATGATGAAGACTACGATGATGAGGATGAGGACTTCGACGACGATTCCGATTATGATGATGAGGATGAAGACGAAGATGATGACTTCCTCGATGAGTAAGGAAGCATAGACGTAATATAAACAGGAAGGGCGTGCGGTACAACAGTTCCCATGGTGTACCGCACGCCCTTCCTGTTTTATCATAGTGGATTCGTACGCTTACAGGATGACGGGAGTTCGCTTCGGTTCCGGCGGAAGAGTCACTCCGAAGGAATCGAAGATCAGCTGATGATAGAGATCGGAGGCCCTTTTGTCCATCTCCCACATACGGGCAGTGACCGGATCCTCCGGATCATAGTCTGCCTTTTTTGTAATGATGGTAAGGCCGTTATCCTCCGGGATTTCCCGGAGCAACGAAGTGCTTTCCCTTCTTGCAGCCAGCAGGTTAAGATAAAGGGAGGGCGCTTTGGCCGGCTCCACCCGGTCCGCCTCCCGGATTCCCAGCATAAGATGCAGGAGACTCCGTGTGATCCGTCCTCTGGTTTCATTCCGCCGTTTTAAGGAATCCACCAGCACCTCGTAATCCAGAGGGAGGGTTGCTTTCTTCAGGCGGTGGAGCATCTCCCGTGTCATACCCAGAGGAAGCTGTTCGTCCGGAAGCTCCTCCGGAAGAAGCAGCAGCTGTGCCGCAAGATACGGTGTTAGACAGGACGGGGTCAGCAGAAAGTGCCCGGCCTCGGGACCGAGGATTTTTGCTGCCTCCGGCGGAAGAACCTCCCGTAGATATGCCCCGGCGGTATCCTCCTGTTCGTTTTCCCGAAGAGAGATCAGGTGATTTCGGATCCCCGTGGCAGAGGCGTAGGTGCCGGAATGATAATCCGTGCTCCGGGGGATCAGCAGGACGGAAAGAGGGCTGCGCTGCCTTTTGATGGCTGCCATATATTCAAGCCCGAGGATGTTGTTCGGCTTCGATACGATTCCCCGGACCTCCTCGCCGAGGACCTTGGCCAGGGCCTCCTCCCTTGCGGCGGGGTAGGAAAGCCCATCCTTCTGGCAGTTCCGGAGTGTTTCCTGATAAAGCGGTGGTTCCGCAGTGATACAGTCAGCAATCTCGGAAAAGGCATCTTTGTCTGCGTCCTCCACACCGAAGCAGAGGGTATCTACGAAGGAAAGACGGGTCAGAAGACTTATTGCACCCTCAGCAAAGTCTCTTGCACTCCCGGTAGCGTAGAGAGTAGGGAGCTCGAAAGTAAGGCCGATCCCTGCGGCAGCTGCGGCCTTCGCGCGCAGGTATTTGTCGGAAACCATGGGAAAACCCTGCTGCGAAAAGTTGCCGCTCATCACCGAGACCGCATGGGAAAACCCCGTGATCTTTCCGGCTTTTTCCAGCAAAAATGCGTGTCCGGTATGGTACGGATTGTATTCACTTATGATTCCGATCGCTTTCATTTTTTGTGTAATAACCCCTGATCCTTCCTGAAGATTCCTCTGTTTTTTTATTATAAAAGAATAGTATTTGAAATGCAAATGTGTTATAATACCCTCGCAAATCATCTGACCGTCTATACTCTTAATTTTCTTATTAATTCTTTTATTTTTGAGTTGACATTTTCCCGGAAGTATTATAGGATATACAAAGAAGCGAACATCTGTTTGAATCGTTTGGATCAGGAGGAGATTATGGCAGACGAGAATAAGATCAGGGCGCTGGATGCAGCGCTTGTACAAATCGAAAAGCAGTTCGGCAAGGGCTCCGTTATGAAGCTCGGAGACAAGAACGCACATATGAATATTGAGGTAGTACCCACCGGTTCCCTCAGTCTGGATATCGCCCTGGGTATCGGCGGTATGCCGAGAGGCCGTGTGATCGAGATCTACGGACCCGAGTCCAGTGGTAAGACCACCGTGGCTCTCCACGTGGTATCCGAGGTGCAGAAGATGGGAGGCATCGCAGGCTTCATAGATGCTGAGCATGCACTGGATCCGGTCTATGCAAGAAATATCGGTGTGGATATTGATAATCTTTATATCTCGCAGCCGGACAACGGCGAGCAGGCCCTTGAGATCACGGAGACCATGGTGCGTTCCGGTGCCATGGACGTTGTGGTCATCGACTCGGTGGCAGCCCTCGTTCCGAAGGCGGAGATCGACGGAGAGATGGGGGATTCCCATGTGGGACTGCATGCAAGACTTATGTCCCAGGCACTCCGGAAGCTGACGGCAGTGATCAACAAGACCAACTGTGTTGTGATCTTCATCAATCAGCTGCGTGAGAAGGTGGGCGTCATGTTCGGGAATCCCGAGACGACCACCGGCGGACGCGCACTGAAGTTCTATGCTTCGGTACGTCTGGATGTCAGAAGGGTTGAGTCTCTGAAGCAGAACGGAGAAGTGATCGGAAACCATGTTCGTGTGAAGGTGGTTAAGAATAAGGTGGCTCCGCCCTTCCGTGAGGCTGAGTTTGATATCATGTTCGGACAGGGCATCTCCAGAGCCGGAGATATTCTGGACCTGGCATCCAAGTATGATGTGATTGTGAAGTCCGGTGCCTGGTATTCGTACCTGGGTGAAAAGATCGGTCAGGGCCGTGAGAATGCAAAGCAGTATCTGATCGATAATCCGGATGTTATGAAGGAAGTTGAGGATAAGGTTCGCGTCATCGTCGGTGTGGCAGAGGGCGAAGAGGACGGACCTGAGGCAGAGGAATGATCTCCGCCTTTGAGAAATCGGTGGAGCTTCTGGCCTGTGCCGAGCTATCCTCAAAGGATCTTTGCACCAAGCTGAGGAAACGCGGATACGAGGAAGCAAAGATCCGCGAGACCATCGAGCGGCTGTATGCTGCGGGGTATCTGGATGATGCGCGCTATGCCAGAGCCTTTATCCGAAAGAATATGCGTGGCAAGAGCACCCGCCGGATCCGGCAGGAGCTAAACCAAAAGAGTATCCGTCTCACAGATCCCGAACAGTTTGTTTCGGAGGTGTACCTGGAGGAAGGCTGCACGGAAGAGGAAACCCTTCAACGGCTGGTGGAGCGCAGGCTCCGCGGCAACCGGGAACCGGATGAGAAGGAGCTTCGCAGATTGTATGCATATTTACTGCGAAGAGGTTTTTCGTATCATGCAATTAAGGACGCCATACCTTCCCCGGGTATGGAGGTCGTTTGACGTAACTCTCTCTTAGTTTATAGAACACATAGTGGATCTCCTTTTTCTGATTTTACATACGGAAAAAGGAGATCAATATGAATGTAGGTGAATTCAATCGTTTGACTGAGGTTCGGAGGTTTGCGGCAGAGCGGCTGCCGGATATGATCCGTGAGCGGCTTTCGGACCGGGCAATCGAGTGTGTCTATGCAAAGGATGCATATCGTAACAATGGGCAGAGGCTGCTGGGCATCTCCGTGGTGGAGACCGGGCTTGATTTCTCGCCCTGTATCTATGTGGAGCCGTACATCCCGCCGGATCCTTCGGTGTTACAGCAAAGAGGTGTCTGGGGCAGGATCGCGGACCGGCTTGCGGATGATTTCCGGTTTGCACTGGATGTATCGGAACCCGTTCCCGAGGATGTGTTTCGGTTGGAAGAGGCCGAAGAGCATCTGATCCTGAAGGTGGTGAACCGGGAACGAAACAAACTGCTCAGGGAACGCTTTCCCCATAAGGATGTGCTGGATCTTACGGTGCTTCTCGAATGGGAGGTTTTCTGCGGAAAAAGAAGAGGTCTGATCCATGTTTCAAAGAATGCACTGGAACACTGGAACCGGTCCTTTGATGAGATGTTTGAGATCGCCCTTGCCAATACCATGAGACGGTATCCGGAACGGATCGAGCCCTTAGGGGATCTGCTGATGGAGATGGCAAAGAGGCTTCCGGTCACCGGAGGCTCCAGTCCCTTTTACTTTGTGGGTACCAACTGGTTCCTTCAGGGCGGTGTGGTCATGGTGTATCCCGGGATCTTTCGGAGGATCTACGAAGCCATCGGAGAAGCGTATTATCTGATCCCTTCCAGCATCCATGAGCTGCTGGCGCTTCCCCTCAGCTTCGATACGGACCTGCAACGGGTGAAGGATATCACCTGGGAGATCAATACCTATCTGCTGGAGCCGTCGGAGGTGCTTTCCGATTCGGTGTATCTCTATCATCCCGAAACGGATTTTCTGGAGATCATTCCTACGGATTATTCGTGACAGTTCATGAAAATGTAATACTTTTTTTGACACAAAACACTTGACGTTCACCCTATGCTGTGATAAAGTCAGAATAGTCGTTAAGACTATAGTTCATTATTTGTATTTTTGGAGGATGATTTAAGATGGCAAAGGGTACAGTAAAGTGGTTTAACAACCAGAAGGGTTTTGGCTTTATCACAGGTGAGGATGGAAAGGATGTATTCGTACATTTCTCCGGACTGAACATGGAAGGCTTCAAGACTCTGGAAGAAGGACAGAATGTTGAGTACGACGTTACAGAAGGCGAGAAGGGCCCGCAGGCAACAAACGTTACTGTAATTCAGTAGTATTCCATTCAGGCGAGACTACAGCTTCATTCGTACCTGTTTTCATATATTGGATTTTGGATACCCTTGGAAGTGGGTTTTGCAGGGACCGGCATAGCAGCCGGTCCTTTTCTTATGCTAAAAATCGGCTGACGGTTTCCGTTGAAGATAGATTTCATTTATGTTATAATGCGCCGGGGAAGTAATTCGGGAGAGTAAAGAGAACAATGAGCTCAGTTGAACTGGATTTAAAAACAGAAATAGCATTAAGAGAAAAAAGAGACAGACGGAAGAAGTGGTTTTGGATCATTCCGCTGGCTGTGGTTCTTGTGGCTGCCGCTGCTTTCGGATTTCTGGTCTATCGATTCTATAGCAATGTGCGTTCCGAGATCAAGATCGAAGCGGGAGAGTCCCTTCCGGAGGCAAAGGATTTTCTTATGTCCACGGACGGGTTCGGAACCTGTGATACGGATATTGCTTCCTATGATAAAACCGTACCGGGACGGTATCCGGTCAACTTCTCCTGGCTCTTCTTTACCAAAACCGCAGAGCTGGTGATCATGGATACGGTGGCTCCGGTGGGAGAGACGAAGGATCTGGTCGTAAAGCTTGGAGAGAAGCCGGAGGCGAAGGACTTTATCGCTTCCATGGAGGATGAATCCGAGATCGAGGTCCGTTACGTACTTAAGCCGGATTTCTCCAAGGAAGGGGAGAAAAACATCAAGCTGATCCTGGAGGATCGGGGCGGAAACCAGACCATTCTTTCGGCAAATCTTACCATCATTGACGAATCCAATGTACCCGTGATCAAGGGGGCAGAGAACCTCCATGTCTTTACGGGAGAGTCCGTGGCATATCGGGATGGTGTCAGTGTTGTATCCAGAACCGAGACGGAACCCACGCTGGAGATCGATAACAGTGCCGTAAAGCTGGATACGCCGGGAGTCTATCCCGTAACCTACACGGCTACGGATGTCTACGGGCGCAGCAGCTCCGTAACGGTGCAGCTCCAGGTGGAGGATAAGCCTGAAAACTACGAGGATATGCAGAAAATGTATGAGATGGCGGATCAGCTGCTGGCAGAGCTGATCACACCGGGAATGAACGATATGGAGAAGCTCTTCGCAATCTTCCGGTGGATCCGTCTGAATGTGCCCTGGTCCGGAGGACGGTCCGAGCATAACGAGGTGGAGCAGGTGATCAACGGCCTCATGGGAAAGCCCGGTGACTGCTACACGGATGCCATGACCATGAAGGTGCTTCTGGAGCGGGCCGGCTTTACCTTCCTTCTGATCGAGAAGAACAACGAAACCGGTATGCACTACTGGTTGATGGTATATTATGAAGGTAACTGGTATCATGTGGACCCGACACCGGTGTATGTCAATAACTTCGTCACCTTCCTCAGTACGGATGCGCAGATCCAGATCGATTCGGATAAGTACCGTCCGCATTTCTATGACAGAGATACACGGATGTATCCGGCAACTCCGGTGACCAGTCCCTGTAAGGTAACCTACAAGGACGGAGATTATTACCTGGAGGTGGGCGAATGGCTGCCGGGCGAAAATGTGGAGGGAGTCTCACGATGACAAATGTACTGGAATATATGGAAGGTACGGTGGAGCTTGTCCCCGAAAAGACTGCCTTCTCCAACGGAGAAGAGAGTATCACCTTCCGGGAACTGTCGGACCGTTCAAGGGCCGTGGGAAGTGCTCTTGCAAAGAAGGGTCTTTCCAGGGAACCGGTGGTTGTCTACATGCATAAAAGCCCTGATATGGTGAATGCCTTCTTCGGCGTGCTGTACAGCGGCTGCTTCTATGTACCCATCGATGAAGAGATGCCGGTCCACAGGATCCGTCTTATCTTTGATACGGTGCATCCCCGTGCCGTGATCTGCGATTCCCATACCATGGATCAGGCAAAGGAAATGGGCTACGGCGACCGGGCCTGCTTGTTCCGCGAGCTGGCGGAGCATCCCGTCGATACGGAGGTACTGGCAGGAATTCGCCGCAGAAGCCTGGATATCGATCCGATCTATATCGTATTTACCTCCGGCTCCACAGGGGTTCCGAAGGGTGTTGCTGCCTGCCACAGATCCGTGATCGACTATATCGAGACCCTTTCCGAGGTGCTGGAATTTAACCGGGATACGGTTTTCGGAAATCAGACACCCCTATACTTTGATGCCTGCTTAAAGGAGATCTATCCGACGCTCAAGTTCGGTGCCACCACATATCTTATTCCGAAGAATCTGTTCATGTTCCCGGTGAAGCTGATCGAGTACCTGAATGAATATAAGATCAATACCATCTGCTGGGTGGTTTCGGCCCTTACCATCGTATCCTCCTTCGGGACCTTCGATACGGTGAAGCCGGAGTACCTGCATACCATCGCCTTCGGAAGTGAGGTGTTCCCGGTAAAGCAGCTGGCTATCTGGAGAGAAACACTTCCGAATGCCACATTTACGAACCTCTACGGACCGACGGAAGGCACCGGCATGTGCTGCTATTATCGTCTGGACCGGGAGTTCGGTCCCGGGGATGTGATCCCCATCGGCGGACCCTTCCGGAATACGGAGATCCTGCTTCTTAAGGAAGACGGAACCCTTGCTGAGGGAGAGGAGACGGGAGAGATCTGTATCCGCGGAACCTCCGTCACTCTGGGTTATTTCAACAATCCGGAGAAGACAAAGGAGAGCTTCGTTCAGAATCCGCTGAATACGGCGTATCCGGAGATCATTTACCGGACCGGGGATCTTGCAAAGAGAAATGACCGGGGAGAGCTGATCTTCCTTTCCAGAAAGGATGATCAGATCAAGCATATGGGACACCGGATCGAGCTTGGTGAGATCGAGGCCGTTGCCCAGCTGATCGACGGAATAAAGAGTGTCTGCTGTGTCTTCCATAAGGAGAAGCAGAAGATCGGTATCTTCTATGTGGGAGATATGGATGAGATCACACTGAAGGCAGAGCTGAAGAAGGCGCTTCCGCGGTATATGCTTCCGCATACCGTGATCCGTCTTATGGCCATGCCCTATACACCCAACGGAAAAGTAGACCGGAGTCTTCTTCGGCAACGATATGAGGAAACGTTTAGGAGGTAGCTATGGAACGTTTGATTGAAATCCTGCAGGAGCTCCACCCGGAGGTGGATTACGGGCTTTGCACAACCCTGATCGATGACAAGATCCTGGATTCCTTTGACATCGTATCCCTGATCACGGAGATCAGTGATGAGTTCGATGTACGGGTTCCGGCATCCGAGATCATTCCGGAGAACTTCAATTCTGCAGAGGCACTCTGGGATATGATCGAGCGCCTGATGGACGAATAGGCGGTACACCGCTTTAAGGAAAGAATACCCGTCAGGAGATAGTATCAATGTCCTTCGTATCCGCCGCATTTTTAGGCTTTCTGGCAGTGCTTTTACTGCTGTATTATCTGATTCCCGGACGCTTCCAATGGATGCTGCTGCTCATCGGAAGCCTGGTTTTCTATACCATTTCGGGACCGAAATACCTGATCTTCATGGCGGCAACCATCCTTTCCACCTACGGAGCGGCACGGCTGATCGACAAGAGATTTGCGGTGCAGGATGCGTGGGTGAAGGACAATAAAGGACTGCCGAAGGAGGAGAGGAAGGCCTACAAGGCAAGGATCACACGGCAGGCGAAGTGGATACTGATCGCATGCCTTCTCCTGAATCTGGGCATCCTTGCAGTAATCAAATATACCGACTTCTTTCTGGAGAACCTGAACGGCATCTTCGGGACGGATTTTGCCATGCATCATTTCATCCTGCCGCTCGGGATCTCTTTCTATATGTTCCAGAGTCTCGGCTATGTGATCGATGTGTACCGGAGAAAGTATCCGGCAGAGCGAAATCTTGCAAAGTCGGCTCTTTTTACGTCCTTCTTCCCGCAGGTGATCCAGGGCCCCATCAGCCGGTTTGATGACCTGTCGAAGACACTCTTTGCATCCCACAGATTCGATCCGGAAAGCTTTTACTTCGGTATGCTCCGGGTGGCCTGGGGCTTCTTCAAGAAGCTGGTGATCGCAGACCGTCTGGCTCCGGTAATCGCGACCCTTTCCGCCGCAGACCAGGAGTATACGGGGGTCTACGTCGTTGCAAATGTATTCTTCTATGCGATCCAGCTTTATGCGGACTTCACCGGAGGGATCGATATCACCATCGGTGTTGCGAAAATGTTCGGGATCGATGTGGTCGAGAACTTCGACCGTCCTTACTTCTCAAAGGATATTGCGGAGTACTGGAGACGCTGGCATATCACCATGGGAACCTGGTTTAAGGATTATATCTTCTATCCGCTGTCCGTCAGCGGTTGGATGCTGAAGCTTTCCAAATGGTCCAGAAACAGGCTGGGTGCAGCCTTAGGGAAGCGGATCCCGGTGTACCTTGCCACCATTATCGTCTGGTTTGCCACAGGTATCTGGCATGGTGCAGCCTGGAACTTTATCGTCTGGGGTATGCTGAACTGTCTGGTCCTTCTGGTATCCCAGGAGCTGACACCACTTTACAGAGGCTTTCATAAGCATGTGGGCTTCTCAAATACGAAATTCTGGGATGGGGTGCAGATCCTCCGGACCTTCTGGCTGATGGGCTTTATCCGGATCCTGGATGTATACCGGGATGTGCCCAGGACCTTCCGCATGGTGGGGACCATCTTCACAACGCCCAACTGGGGCGCGCTTTCGGACGGAAGCTTCCTTACCCTCGGAGCCACGGGAGCAGACCTGATCGTGGTGGCCATCGGAACGGTGCTGATGTTCTGTATCAGCCTTTGGAAGGGAAAGCGACCGCTGTTTGAATCCGTAAATGCAAAGCCGGTGGCAGTGCGGGGCTTCTTCCTGATGGCTCTGATCCTGATCGTTGTTGTTTTCGGTACCTACGGTATCGGATTTGATGCAAGCAAGTTTATCTATAATCAGTTCTAGGAGTTGTTTCGGTTATGAAGAAATGGAAGCTCATACGGAACATTTGCATATTTCTGGTTCTCCTCGTCGGGTGTCTCTGGCTGCTTCAGCGGCTTCTTGTGCCCAAATATATCAGTGAAAATGAGGAGGGTGTCCTTTCGGCAGAGTATTATGACAATGCCGGGGATAATGACGTCCTTTTTATCGGAGACTGTGAGGTGTACTCAAACTTCTCGCCCATCAAGCTCTGGCAGGAGTACGGCATCACCAGTGTGATCCGGGGAACCCCGCAGCAGCTGATCTGGCAGTCCTACTACATGCTGGAGGATACCCTCCGGTATGAGACACCGAAGGTTGTTGTTTACAATGTCTTCTCCATGCGGTATGATAAGCCGCAGAGCGAAGCCTACAATCGTCTGACTCTGGACGGCATGCGCTGGTCCTCGGTGAAGTCTGACGCCATTAAAGCCTCCATGACGGAGGAGGAGTCGTATCTTTCCTATGTATTCCCGATCCTTCGATTCCATTCCCGGTGGAATGAGCTTTCCTCCGAGGATTTCGAGTACATGTTCAGCACCGAGAAGCTGTCTCATAACGGGTATGTCATGCGTGTGGATACAAAGCCGGTGGAGTACCTGCCGGACCCGATCCCCCTTGCGGATTATACCTACAGCGATATCGACTGGGAGTATCTGGATAAGATCCGGGACTGCTGCAAAGAGAATGGGATCACACTGATCCTCATCAAGTCGGCGTCCTGCTATCCCTACTGGTTCCCACAGTGGGATGAGCAGATCAGGGCCTATGCAGAGAAAAATGATCTTACCTACGTGAACTTCCTGGAGCATCAGGAGGAAACGGGGATCGATTATACAACGGACACCTATGATGCAGGACTTCACCTGAATCTTTCCGGTGCCGAAAAGTCCAGCGTATACTTCGGAAAGCTCCTGAAGGAGCAGTCCGGGATCACGGACCGAAGAGGAGATGCTGAACTTTCCGGGCGCTGGGATGAAAAGATAGAGTTCTACGAGGAAATGAAGGCCTCGCAGTATAAACAGCTGGAGGAGACCGGAAAGGTCACCAGCTACCGGTAGAGCCCGGGAGAAATCCGGAGGATTCCTTCGGATGGGAAGAAAGGATGGGATCATGAAAAGAAGATACGGACGGATCATGGCCGGCGTTTTTGCGGTTGCCATGGCATTTTCGGTAACAGCCTGCGGAGATTCAACCAAGGAAACCTCGGCAGTTTCCACGGAGGCTTCCACCAAGGCGGAGGGAACCACGGGAGAAGCGAAGACGGAGGCAGTTACGGAGGAAACCACCGAAGGAAAGACGGATACTTCCGCAAACTGGGTATTTAAGAAGGGAGATATTACCATCGAGCTGAATGCACCGGCAGAGCCCGTGCTGCAGGCCCTGGGAGATCCGCAGAATACCTATGAGGCACCCAGCTGCGCCTTCGACGGTATGGATGTGATCTATAAGTATGCGGATTTTAGGGTCCTTACTTATAAGAATGATACAAGCTTCGTTATAAGCGGTGTGGTTCTGGATGATGATCTGGTGACCACGGTGGAAGGGGCTTGTATCGGTATGGCGCAGGCAGATGTGGAGAAGATCTACGGTAAGACAGCGGATACCGCAAGCACCCTGCAGATCGACAAGGGAAACTGCACCCTGCTTTTCATCTTTGAGGATGGTAAGGTAAGTTCCATCCAGTACAATATGAAGCAGCAGTAGAGAATCGTAAGGCACGGGAACCCACGGGTTTCCGTGCCTTTTTTTTTGTGCATATCGGATAGTATCCCGAAAAAAACTGTTAATAATTGACAAAACGGCGGTTTGCGCATAAAATAGAAATTGGGGAAAAATGTGTAGCAAAATAAGGGGGAAATTAAAGTGACAGAGAGCTTTATTTCGACAAAAGATCGAATCATCTCGACTGCCATCGACATCATAAGTGAATCCGGGCTTTCCAACCTTACGACGAAGACGATATCCGTGAAGGCAAATCTCTCGGAACCGCTTCTTTACCGGTTCTACGGAGATATCAATGAGCTTCTGGTGGATGTGGTAAATTACTATTTCCGTTTTGATAAGAGTATCCGTAAGACCATTCAGGCAAAGGAAGGTCCCTGGAGCGAGAAGATACGTGCATACGTAGAGGATTATGCCATCTACTATGAGAACTATTATACACTTTCCACGTTGATGCTCCAGTATGAGGAGCTGCTTCATAATCCGGCGACCAGAGAGCTGATCGTGGAAGGGGCTTCCAACCGGAAGGCGTATGTTACGGATCTGTTTCAGCGTGCCATGGATGCGGGTGAGCTGAAGGATGGCTATGATGCAGGACATATGGCGGACTGCGTGCACGGGTTTATCCGGGCCGTCTGCCTGAAACGAAGATTCGGTTCTGAGAGAGGTTCCCTGAAGAAGGAAATCTGTGATTTTATCAACAACATGTTAAGGCTGTTATCAACAGGGAAAAACGGAGGTGCATTATGAGGGTATTAGTTGCAGAGGATGATCAGGCAAGCGGAAAGTTCCTGAGCAAGCTGCTTTCCAGATATGGGGAAGTGATCCTCACAACGGATGGAATTGAGGCAGTTGACACCTTTGTTGCGGCTGCATCGGAGAAGAACTTCTTTGATCTTGTCTGCCTGGATATCATGATGCCGAAGATTGACGGATACAAGGCGCTTGCGTCCATCCGGGATGCGGAGCGGAAGCTGGGTATCCCGCGGATCTCCCGTTGCAAGGTGATCATGATCAGTGCGCTGGATGAGGATTTTGATGCATCCTATGCCAGCGAGGATTATGACGATTATATCTGCAAGCCCATTGATGTTATGAAGTTTGATTCCATCATCAAGAAGCTTGGCGTTGTGGAATAGTATGGATTTATTTGATTTTATGAGAGAGCAGAGCGGGAAGCAGGAATCCCCCCTGGCCCGGCGGCTTCGCCCGAAGAAGCTGGCGGACGTGGTGGGACAGGAGCATATCCTGGGACCGGGCAAGATGCTGAGAAGAGCCATCGAAGCAGACCGGCTGTCTTCCGTAATTCTCTATGGGCCTCCCGGAACCGGGAAGACCAGCCTTGCCTACGTGATCGCAAATACCACGAAGGCGGATTTTAAGGAGATCAATGCGACCACCTCCGGAAAGAAGGACATGGAGGAGGTGGTACGTGAAGCGAAAAATACACGCGGAATGTACGGCAGGAAAACCATCCTCTTTGTTGACGAGATCCACAGGTTCAACAAAGCGCAGCAGGATTTCCTGCTTCCTTATGTTGAGGACGGAACCGTGATCCTGATCGGAGCCACCACGGAGAATCCCTACTTCGAGGTGAACAGTGCGCTGATCTCCCGGTCCACGGTATTTCGTCTTTCTCCTCTCACCACGGAGAATATTGAAACCCTGATCCGGCGGGCCGTGACGGATAAAGAACAGGGGATGGGCGCTTACAACGCCGAGATCACGGACGAGGCGGTACATTTCCTTGCAGATATGGCAGAAGGGGATGCGAGAAATGCCCTGAATGCGGTGGAGCTTGCGGTACTGACGACGGAGCCGGATCCGGCAGACGGAAAGATCCGTATCACGACGGAGGTTGCGGAGGAGTGTATCCAGCGACGGAACATCCGGTATGATAAGGACGGAGACAACCACTACGATATCATTTCCGCATTTATCAAGTCCATGCGGGGATCGGATCCGGATGCGGCGCTGTACTATCTGGCGAAGATGCTGTACGGCGGAGAAAGCGTCACCTTTATCGCCCGGCGCATCATGATCTGTGCCAGCGAGGATGTGGGAATGGCGGATCCTCAGGCCCTGCAGGTGGCAGTGGCTGCCGCACAGGCCGTGGAGCGTGTGGGCATGCCGGAATCCCAGCTGATCCTGGCGCACGCTGCCGTTTATGTGGCAACCGCACCGAAGAGCAATTCCGTGACAAATGCCATCTATTCGGCCATGGATGCGGTAAAAACGAAGGGCAGGGCGGATGTTCCCCTGCATCTTCGGGATGCACACTATGGCGGCTCTAAGGAGCTGGGCCATGTGGGCTATAAATATGCACATGACTATCCAAATCACTATGTGAAGCAGCAGTATCTTCCGGATGCCCTGGTGGGAACCGTGTTCTATGAGCCGACGGACATGGGCCGGGAGTCAGAGGTGAAGGAACGTCTTGCCCGGCTGAAGGAAGAGGGCTTTGATCCGGAGCAGAGTGAGTAAAAGAAAGAATCGTTCTATGAGTGAAGAGAGAGAAAAACAGGAAGAGATGATGATAACGGAAGCAGCGGAGGAAGCGGAGGAAGCCGTCCTTGTACCCGGTCGTGGGAAGGCTGCAAGGATCCTTGCGATCATCGGGCTTTTGATCATGCTGGGTCTTATCGTCTGGCTGGTGGTATGCCTTATTACGGACAGTCCCCGGACGGTGGCAGTCCTCTTCGTTGTGATCCTTTATCCGGTGATCCTGTATCTTTTCTTCTGGATCAAAAAAGTATTTTCAAAATGAGAATATTCATAAACTGACCCATAAAATGAGACCGAAGGCACGTATTATGATCAGAGGCACATTTGCGGCCTCTGATTTTCTATGCCTCATGGGATGACAACCGGTTCGAAAGGAGATATGACATGAAGAAAAAGGGTTTGGTGATCCTGCTCATCAGCTTGCTGCTGATCGGGATCGGCGTCGGCCTGTTCTTTCTGCTTCGCGGCGGGAAGAGCAGGGGAGGAAACGGGAAGCTGGTCTACGTTGAGAAGGTGGAGAATCTGATCGGCGGGTATCTCGGTCAGGAAAGCCGTTTCATGGGCGTCGTGGAGTCCCAGGAGACCACGAACGTGGAAAAGGACCCGGATAAGAATGTGAAGGAGGTCCTGGTCAAGGTCGGGGATATCGTGAAGGAGGGGGACCCGCTCTTTACCTATGATACCCAGCAGGCAGAGCTGGATATTGAATCCAAAGAGCTGGAGCTGGAAAGTCTGAAGAACGGAATTCAGTCGGATTATGAGCAGGTAGCGGAGTTAAAGAAGCTCCGGAACAATTCCTCCGGAAGTGAGAAGCTAAGCTACAGCAGCCAGATCAACAGTCTGCTTGCAAAGATCCATGAGGACGAATATAACGTATCCTTAAAGGAGGTCGAGATCCAACGCGCCCGCGACGGTCTCGGCCAGTCTGTGGTTACATCCCCGAGAGACGGCGTGGTAAAGTCCATCCAGTCCGGAAATAATCAGAATAACGACCCATACAACGAGTATGGCGGGTATGGCGGATACGGAGACGGAAGCGGATCGGCCTATATGACCATCATGGCGGTGGGGGATTACCGCGTGAAGGGTACCGTAACGGAAATGAGCGTACATTCCTTAAGGCAGGGCATGCCTGTGATCCTCCGTTCCAGAGTGGACCAGAGTCAGATCTGGAGAGGGACCATCACTACAGTGAATCTGGAACCGGAGCAGGATGAAAACGGCGGTAAGTATTATTATGAGGGTTCCATGGGGGAATCCGCATCCAAGTACAGCTTCTATGTGGATCCGGAGAATTCCGACGGTCTGATCCTGGGACAGCATCTTTATATCGAGCAGGATAACGGACAGGGAGAAAAGAAGGACGGACTATACATCCCCTCCTACTATCTGATGGAGGAGGACGGCGGATACCGGATCTGGAAGCGCGGAAGCTTTGAGACGCTGGAGAAGGCCGTGGTAGAGGTGGGTACCTATGACGAAATGACGGATTCCTATGAGATTACGAACGGCCTGACGAAGGACGATTATATCGCATTTCCGGAGGAACGAAATGCAGAGGGGAATCCTACCTCCACGAATTATGAGGAGGTGGCAAAGGAACTGGCCTCCGAGGAAAACGGGGAATCCGATCCTATCGATCCGGAACAGTATGATCCGGAGAAGGGGCTGCCGGGAGATGATTCCATGGTGGATGAAGGGAATATCGCAAATGACGATCTGATCGACCAGGGCTATGCGGTCTGGAACGGAGAGGATGGCATGGCAGTGGATGATGACACCAGTCTGCAGGACGTGGAACCCGGGGATACGGTTCCGGAGGGAGAAGATCCTGGACAGCAGGAACAGGAAATGTATAACGGTGCCGTGATCGGGGGAGGTGAGTGATATGCTCCTTTCGCTGAGCCACATTTACAAGAATTATACCCAGGGGAAGATGGATGTTCCGGTCTTAAAGGATGTTAGCCTGGATATCTCCGAGGGAGAATACGTGGCGATCATGGGACCCTCCGGTTCCGGGAAGACCACTCTGATGAATATCATCGGGTGTCTGGACCGCCCGACCTCCGGTACCTTCCTGCTGGAGGAGGAAGAGATCGGTACCCAGAACGATAAACGGATGTCCATGATCCGGAACAAGTACGTGGGATTTGTGTTTCAGAACTTCAATCTGCTGCCGCGGCAGAACGCTCTGCAAAATGTAGAGCTTCCGCTGCAGTACGCGGGGGTTCCGAAATCAAAGCGAAGAAGTCTTGCGGAGGAGGCCCTGGCAAGGGTCGGTCTTTCCGACCGGATGCGGTTCCTTCCAAACCAGCTCTCCGGCGGACAGAAGCAGCGGGTTGCCATCGCCCGGGCCATGGTGAACCAGCCGAAGATCCTGCTGGCAGATGAGCCCACCGGTGCTCTGGATTCCAGGTCCGGCATCCAGGTGATGCGTCTCTTTCGGAAGCTTCATCAGGAGGGGGCTACCGTCATCATGATCACCCATGCGAAGGAGATCGCCGAGCATGCGGAGCGGATCATTACCATCTTCGACGGGGAGATCCGGAGCGATGAGGCAAACCCGAATCCCACGATCCCGCCGGAGATCCCCGAGGAAGAAAGTGATACTACTACGGATCCGGGGAAGGAACCGGGGAAGGAAGAAATCCCCGGGACAGCAGAAACTGACGCCGGGCAGGGGACAGGAGGTGCTTAAGGGATGAGAAAGAAACTGATCATAACTCTTATCGTTCTCCTTCTGATCGGAGGGGCAGGAACTGCTGCCGTGATCCTTTACAGGAACCATGCCAGAACCGGAAATCCGGTGAAGGTCTATCCCCTGCAGGAGTTTCTCGGAAACTGGTATGAGAATGAGACCGTAATGTACGGGGTGGCCCGTGCCGGCCAGGATCAGAATGTCTATGTGCAATCGGATCAGATCATAAAGGAGATCCTTGTGCAGGAGGGAGACGAGGTTAAGGCCGGGGATGTGCTGCTTCGCTTTGATACGGAGAAGCTGGAGCTGCATATCGCAACGCTTAAGGCAGAGCATGAGGTGACACTGGCGAATATCGCAGTGGCACAGGATGAGTTAAAGCGTCTGAAGCGGATCCGCCCGGTATCCGATAATTATCAGCCGGAGCCTACACAGGCGGAAAAGGACCTTCAGGCAGCAGAGGAAGCACTGAACGCTGCGGAGGCAGCGCTCACGGAATTCGAAAACGGAGAAGAGGCCGCTTGTGAAGAGGAAGCAAGGGAAGCTCTGATGGAAGCCGTCACGACGCTCACGAAGCTGACACTTCCCGTACGTGACGGGAAAATGACGGAAGAGGAGTTTGAAGAGAAGCTGCAGGAGTATCAGGAACAAAGAGAGGCAGCCATCGAAGCCCTGAAGGAAACAAAGGCGGCTTATGACGAGGCAGCCGCTGCAAGAAAGGAAGCCTACGAGAATCTGAATGAAGCCTATGAGGCAGCCTATCAGGTCTATGTGAAGGCAGATGAGGCGTTCCGGAAGGAACAGGAAGGACGCAGCGGAGAGGAAACCTATACGAAGTCTCAGCTGGCCCTTCTTATCGCAACGGAGGAACGGACCATCCGGGATGAAACTCTAAACAGCAAGCGGGAGGAAATCGATCTCCGGAAGGAAGAGCTGAACCTGGAGGCAGGTGCAGTCACCGCCACCCGTGACGGGAAGGTGACACTGGTGGATTCCTCCGAGGAAAGCATCAGCTCCGGACGTCCCGTGATCCGCATCAGTGGTGACAGCAGCTATGAGGCAGTGGTTACGGTGGATGAGTGGAAGTACGGAAGGATTGAGATCGGTACGGAAATGAGTCTTCTGAACTACGAAGACGGAATGAGCTATACGGGTGTTGTCATCGAAAAGGCCGTTTCTCCCGTAGGTGATAATAGCTGGGGTGCCACCGCATCCAATTACGAGGTGACCCTTGCCATCCGGGATGCGGAGAATATGACCGAAGGCACGTGGCTGGAGGCCCGCATGGGAGATGAAGGCGGCGAGGAAGACCGGATGAATACCCTGGTGATCCCCAAGTACTTTGTAAAGCAGGAAAACGGAAAATACTACGCCATGAAGAATGAGGGCGGAAAGCTGGTGAAGCAGTATCTTTCCACCGGAAAGGTCTACTACGGGGAGATGATCGTTGTAAAGAGCGGACTTACCGCATCCGACAGCGTTGCATTTCCGTATGAGAAGGCAGCGGTGGAGGGCCAGGCAACGGAGCCCGGAAGTCTGGATGATCTTTGGGAGGTGAAGTAAGCGCATGTTAGAGAATATCAGAATATCCTTCCAGGGAATCCTCGGGCATAAAATGCGCTCCCTCCTTACCATGCTGGGTATCATCATCGGCATCGCGGCCATCATAGCCATTGTTTCCACCATCAAGGGGACCAATGAGCAAATCAAGGAGAACCTGATCGGTACCGGAGATAACACGCTGAAGATCACCACCCAGCAGAACGGATACGAGGTTTCCCCCGGCGACGGCATGGACATGACGGGAGTTCCGGTCTATGACGCCTCCATTCTGGAGAAGTTAAAGGGTCTGGACAGTGTGACGGATGCCTGCATGTATCATCAGAAAATGATGTACCAGTGGATCTACTGCAGGGATAATGAACTGCAGGGCGTACAGCTGATCGGTACGGACGATAAGTATCTGGCCATCAACGGCTACCATATCCTTCGGGGACGGGGCCTTGTGGAGGCGGATCAGAAGGGGTTTAGAAATGTGGTGATCCTGGACCGGGAGACGGCATACAGTCTCTTCGAGGGCGAGGATGCCGTAAACCAGACCATCGAGGTGAAGGGAATTCCCTTTACGGTAATCGGGGTAATGGATAAGGAGGATGACGGCTTCGAGCCGGTGGTAAACAGCCTTTCCGACTATCAGACCTATTACGCAAATGAAAACAGGAGCATCATGGTGATCCCGGACAGCATATGGCCGGTGATCAGTACCTATGATGAGCCCTATCAGTTTATTGTGAAGGCAAAGGATACGGAGTCCATGTCCGTGGCTGCCAAGGAGGCGGAGGATCTCCTGAATGCAGGAATCCGCAGCAGGAAAAGCAGCATGCCGGATACTGCCGAGGAAGAGAAGGGCGGACTGGAAAATGATCAGGTGAAGTATAAGAGCGAGGATACCCTGGAGAAGGCCAAGGAGCTGCAGAAGCTGGCCAACTCCACCAAGTCCCAGCTGATCTGGATCGCAGGCATCTCCCTTCTGGTGGGTGGTATCGGTGTCATGAACATCATGCTGGTATCCGTAACCGAGCGGACCAGGGAGATCGGACTGAAGAAGGCTCTGGGAGCCCGCAGGAAGGTGATCCTGGGACAGTTCCTGACGGAGGCCTCGGTGCTTACCAGCCTCGGAGGCATCATCGGTGTGGGAGCGGGTATCGGACTTGCCTACTTTATCGGAAAGCTGGCAGAGGTTCCGGTGGCGGTCAGCGGATGGTCTATCGTGATCTCCGTGGTATTCTCCATGGTGATCGGAATCCTGTTCGGCCTTATCCCATCCATCAAGGCTTCCAAGCTGGATCCCATCGAGGCTCTCCGGTATGAATAAGCTTGGGCAACACGCCATAAGATTATCTTGAAAGCCTACGGCAGATTTGTTATAATTGGCTCTGGCGTTTTCTCTGAACGCTGCAAGTACATTTTCTAAGGAGATAGCATATATGGGACTTCTGAAGGATTGGCGGGATCACGCTTACGGACTGGATGAGCGGACACCCGAAGGACAGAAATTCTGGAAGGATTATTTTACGATTGAGAAGGGGATTTACGAGGAACTGCTGACGGATCCCACACAGAAGATCGAGGGTACGGTAAAGAGTCTGGCAGAACGCTGGAATACCGACATCGAGACCATGACCGGATTCCTGGACGGGATCAATGACAGTCTGGTAAACCCCAACGATCTGGACAACATGGAGGAGGAGACTCCGCTTACTCTGGAGATCGATACCGAGAAGCTGTACATGAACATGGTACAGTGCAATGCAGAGTGGCTTTACACCCTGCCGCAGTGGGATCAGATCTACACCAAGGAGAAGCGGGAGGAGCTTTACAAGAAGGAGAAGTCTTCTCATACCATCGTAAAGCCGCCGAAGGTAGGTCGGAATGACCCATGTCCCTGCGGATCGGGTAAGAAGTATAAGAAGTGCTGCGGAGCAAATCTGTAGATGAAAAAGAGGGGAGCTTTTGTCTCCCCTTTTTTGGCTTAAAGAAAGGGCTTCATGACATTTAACGAAGAGCAAAAATATGCAATCGAATGGTTTCGTGGACCCCTTCTGGTCCTTGGTACACCGGGCTCCGGAAAGACCACGGTGATCCTTCACCGCGTCCGGGAGCTGGTGGTCCGTTACGGAGTGATCCCAAGAGAGATCCTGGTCATCACCTTTACCAAGGCGGCGGCCCGGTCTATGCAGCAGCGGTACGAGGCCATGGAGCATGCCTCCGGCGGTGTACGGTTTTCCACCTTCCATTCCTTTTATTACTGGATCATCCGGACGGCGTATAAGCTTCCGGCGGATTCGGTGCTCTCGGAGGAGGAGCGGTACCAGTGGATCCGCGGGATCCTTACGAAGATTTCCCCGGAATACGGCTCCAATGATGAAATTCTCACAAGTGTGCTTCGTCAGATCGATGCTCTTACCAATGACATGATCGACCTTTCGGATTATTACAGTACGGATCTTCCGGCAGAGGAGTTCCGGGAGCTGGTCCGTCAGTTTCAGGCAAGGAAGAAGGCTGCAAAGAAGCTGGACTTTAATGATATGATGCAGATGTGCTATGATCTTCTTTGCGAGAGGAAGGATATCCTGGAACGGATCCGGGACATGTACCCCTTCGTTATGGTGGATGAGTATCAGGATACCAACCGGATCCAGTATGAGATCCTGAAGCTGATCGTCCATCCGAGAGACAACTTCTTTGCCGTGGGGGATGATGATCAGTCGATCTACGGCTTTCGCGGTGCAAGACCGGATATCATGCTGTCCTTCGGGAAGGAGTTTCCGGAGGGAGAGAGGATCACCCTCAGCGTAAACTACCGGTGCCCCGGTGCCGTAACCAGTCTCGGAGACACGCTGATCCGTAACAACCGGAGACGGTATGCGAAGACCCTTTCTTCCGCAAAGGGAGACTCCGGGAAGGATACGGTGTTGATCCGGACACCGAAGAATGACCGCGAGGAGTACGGGATGATCCGGGACAGCATCCGGGATGCGGTAAGAAAAGGAATTCCCTACGAGGAGATCGCGGTCCTGTTTCGGACCAACCGGGATCCTAGGCGTCTTTCCTTTTATCTTCGGGATGCGGCGATCCCCTACCGGTTACGGGATGTTCTGCCGAACCTCTTTAACCATCCGGCGGTTACACCGGTCATGGATTATCTTGCATTTGCGGCAGGAGACCATACGAGAAGCAGGTTTCTTCGGATCATGAATAAGCCGGTCCGTTATATACGACGGGAGATGCTGAGCAGCGAGCATGTGGATCTGATCCGTCTTACGGCGAGTGTGAAGGGACAGGTGTATCTGGAGAAGAATCTGCAAAAGCTCCGGGCGGATCTGCAACGACTACGGACTCTGCCTCCGGCAGCGGCCATAAACTATATACGGAAGGGCATGCGGTATGAGTCCTGGCTTCTGGAGGAAGCAGAGCGAAGAGCTTTGGACGCGGAGGAGCAGCTGGATATGCTGGACGAACTTCAGTCCATGGCAGAGCCATATCAGAATACGGCGGAATTCTTTCAGTATGCGGAGGCGTACCAGGAGCTCCTGAAGGAAGAAAACCGAAAGAACGATCCAAAGAATGCAGAGACCCGGGGCGTGCAGCTGATGACACTGCACAGTGCAAAGGGACTGGAATTCCGGGAGGTCCATATCATGGACTGCGTGGAGGGCTCCATCCCCCACAAACGGTCGAAGACCCCCGCCGCCATCGAGGAGGAACGGAGGATGTTCTACGTGGGGATCACCCGCGCCAGTGAGCGGCTTTTCCTCTATGCCCCGAAAATGATCGGAAAGAAAGCCGCTCGGCAGTCACCGTTCCTTACGGAGCTTTGCGGAAAGGATACAGCAGGAAAGGGATAAACAATATGAAACATGAGAATGAGAATCGTGAGACCCCGGATACTCTGGAAGAACTCCGGAGTAAGATCGATGTGGTGGATACAACACTGAAGGAAGCATTCCTTGCAAGAATGGATCTTGTGGACCGGATCGCCGAGGTGAAGCGGCAGTCCAGAGGCACGGTATATCAGCCGGGCCGGGAGAAGGCCATGATCGAGCGCCTGACCGTAGATGTGGAACCGCGGTATCAGGAATCCTATATCCGGTTTCTGAAGGAAATCCTTGCCATCAGCAAGGATTATCAGGGAAAAAGACTCTCCGGAGAGAATGCTTAGATGCTTGCCTGTACGCACTGCTTTTGCTATAATCGGTAGGGTATGAATGCTTTTGTTGCACGAAACAGATGATGAGTGGAGTCAATGCATGGGAAACGACGGGAAAAAGAAGGATAAAAAGGAAGGCTTCTGGAAGAGACTTCCGAAATGGGGACGGGTGCTGATCATTACAGGAGCCGTTCTTTTGGTTCTTGCACTTGGTGTTTTCATCGCGGTAAAGATCTATCTTTCCCGTGTAAAGCGGATCGAGGAGAAGCCTCCGGTGCCTTATGAACAGACGACCTCCACGGAGACTCCGGATACCAGCCACGATACCATCGATGCGGACGAGATCGACTGGAACAATCTGTATGAGACCGTGAAGCGGGATAAGTCCATCAAGAATATCATCCTCATCGGACAGGATAAACGGCCGGAGGAAACAGAGCCTGCCCGTTCCGACAGTATGATCCTCTGCAGCATCAATAAAAAGACCAATCAGATTACGCTGATCTCCTTCATGCGTGATATGTATGTGCCGATCCCCGGATATGACGATAACCGGATCAATGCAGCTTATAACTACGGAGGAGCAGCTCTCCTTCGGACCACCATCGAAAATGATTTCGGTATCGCCATCGACAATGCCATGGAGGTGGATTTCGACGGGTTTATCAAGGCCATGACCGAGGTGGGAGATCTGGAGATCGAGCTTACGAAGGCGGAGGCTGATTATCTGAATACCACAGGTCCCATCATGAACCATGAGGCCGGACTGGATGACGGAGAGTGGAACCTGGTGGAAGGAAAGAACCTTCTGAAATCCTATCAGGCACTGGCCTATGCCAGAACCAGACATGTGGGACGTTCGGACTGGGACCGGACGGACCGGCAGAGGAAGGTACTTGTTGCCGCATTTGACAAGATTCAGAAGCTATCCTTCTCGGAGCAGATGGATGTGATCAATGCGGTGCTTCCCTATATCGCAACGGACATGTCGGATATGGATATCATCGGCTATGCTTACTATATCGCAACCGAGGGGATCCATATGGGAGAGACCTACAGGCTTCCGGTGGACGGAAAATATACCAATGAAACCATCAACGGAATGTCGGTTCTGGTACCGAATCTGAATGAGAATTCAAAGCTTCTCAGGACCTATCTGTACGGAGAATGATCCCGGGAGTCAGGATATGGGACGGTAGGAACTTATGAAACTTGTAGCCCGCTACATCAAGCATTATAAGGTTCAGGCAGTGATGGCACCGCTGTTCAAGATGCTGGAAGCAATCTTTGAACTGTTGGTGCCACTTGTCGTTGCTAAAATGATCGATGACGGGATCGGAGCGGGCAATACGGGGATGATCTATGCCATGGGAGGGGTCCTTCTCGGGCTTGCCATCGTGGGCTTCGGCAGCTCCGTAACGGCCCAGTACTTCTCGGCGGTTGCGGCCATGGGTGTCGGTCGGGAGCTCCGTATGGATCTCTTCCGGCATATCAACCGGCTAAGCTACCGGGAGCTGGATCAGCTGGGAACCTCCACCCTGGTCACCAGGATGACCAGTGATACGAATCAGGTGCAGACCGGAGTGAATATGGTGCTCCGTCTCTTTCTTCGTTCCCCCTTCATCGTCTTCGGTGCGGTGATCATGGCATTTACGGTGGATGTGAAAACGGCGCTGATCTTTCTTATCGTTCTGCCGGTGCTGATGGCAGTGGTATTCACCATTACCTTTGCATCCATTCCGCTCTATAAGCGGGTTCAGGACCGCCTGGACCGGGTGACGCTGCTTACCAGAGAGAATCTGATCGGTGTACGGGTGATCCGTGCCTTTAACCGGGAGGAAGCGGAGAAGCAGGAGTATGACGAAACCGGAAAGGGACTGATGAAGTCCCAGCTCTTTGTGGGACGGATCACCGCCTTCATGAATCCGGTGACCTATGTGATCGTAAACTTAGGGATCGCAGCCCTGATCCACTTCGGAGCCATCCGCGTGGATGCCGGGGATCTTACTCAGGGGCAGGTGGTGGCTCTGGTGAATTATATGTCCCAGATCCTTGTGGAGCTGATCAAGCTTGCCAATCTGATCATTACCATGACGAAATCCATAGCTGCCGGAAGACGCGTGGCAGAGGTCTTTGCCATGCAGCCCTCCATAGAATATTCGGATACAAATGTACAGCCAAAGGCCGGTCCCCGTGTCGCATTCCGGGATGTGAGCCTGGTTTACAGTGGCTCGAAGGAAGCAGCGATCCATCATGTATCCTTTGAGGCCATGCCCGGAGAGACCATCGGCGTGATCGGCGGTACCGGCTCCGGAAAATCATCCCTTGTGAATCTGATCCCCCGGTTCTATGAAGCGACGGAGGGAACCGTGGAGATCGACGGCGTGGATATCCGGGACTATCCGAAGCAACAGCTTCGGAGTGCCATCGGAGTGGTTCCGCAGAAGGCGGTACTGTTCTCCGGAACCATCGCGGAGAATCTTCGCTGGGGAGCGCCGGATGCCACGGAGGAAGCGCTTTGGGATGCGGTCCGTACGGCACAGGCGGAAAGCTTTGTGCAGGAGAAGGAAGGAAAGCTGGAATACCGGCTGAACCAGGGGGCAAGGAACCTCTCCGGCGGACAGCGACAGCGCCTTACCATAGCCCGGGCCCTGGTTCGGGAACCGAAGATCCTGATCCTGGACGACAGTGCATCTGCCCTGGACTTTGCAACGGATGCGGCCCTTCGGAGAGCCCTCCGGAAGCGGACCGAGGGTATGACCACCTTCCTTGTGTCCCAGCGGGTATCCACCGTTCGGGGTGCAGACCGGATCCTGGTTCTGGAGGATGGCGATATCGCCGGGATCGGAACCCATGCGGAGCTTCTTGCTTCCTGCGAGACCTATCAGGAAATCTGCAGGTCTCAGCTTCGGGAGGAGGAGGTGAGCCACCATGAATAGACGAAAAACATTGCAAAAGATCCTGCATTTCCTTCGCCCCTATCTGCCGTTCCTGATTCTGTCCCTTTGCTTTAGTGCTGCAACGGTAGTGCTGCAGCTTTATGCGCCCATCCTGGCAGGACGTGCCATCGACCATGTCCTCGGCTTTGGGCAGGTGGAATTTGAGCCTCTGGCGAAGATCGTTACCATGTTCCTGGTCCTCACCGCCGTGGCCTTCTTTACCCAGTGGCTGCAGAGTGCCATCAACAACCGGATCGTTTATCACGTGGTCCGCGATATCCGGACCAGAGCCTTTGATCATATGCAGAGCCTGCCGCTGGAGTATCTGGATCGGCAGTCGGCAGGAGATATCGTATCCCGGATGATCGGAGATATCGATCAGTTCTCCGATGGTCTCCTGATGGGCTTCTCCCAGCTCTTTTCGGGACTTACCACCATAGTTCTGACCCTGGTCTTCATGTTCCTTCTGGATGGCTGGATCGCACTGCTGGTGGTGGTACTTACACCGGCATCCCTCTTCCTTGCCTCCTTTATCGCGAAGAGAACCTTCCACCTCTTCCGGAAGCAGTCGGTGGAGCGCGGGGAGCTGACGGGTCTGGTGGAGGAAATGGTGGGAAATGAGAAGGTGGTGCAGGCCTTCGGATATGAGGATGCGGCAGAGGAGAGGTTCCGTGAGGTAAATGACCGACTGGCCGAGGCCTCGGAGAAGGCTACCTTTTACTCGTCCCTTACGAATCCGGGAACCCGGTTTGTAAATAATCTCATTTATGCAGGCGTCGGAATCTTCGGGGCTGCATCTGCCATCGTCGGACGACTGACGGTGGGAGAGCTTACCTGTTTCCTCAGCTACGCCAATCAGTATACAAAGCCCTTTAACGAAATCTCCGGTGTGATCACCGAGCTCCAGAACTCTCTGGCCTGTGCCGAGCGGTTATTCGAGCTGCTGGAGGAAAAACCGGAGACAGAGGAACCCTCCGATGCACAGGAGCTTTCGGATGTGAAGGGAAGCGTGGAGCTGACGGGAGTACATTTCTCCTACGATAAGAGTAAAACACTTCTTATGGATCTAAACCTGTCGGTGGAGCCCGGAAAGCGGGTGGCCATCGTCGGACCTACGGGCTGCGGAAAGTCGACCCTGATCAATCTTCTGATGCGGTTCTACGACGTGGACCGCGGAGTGATCGCGGTGGACGGCAGGGATGTAAGAAAGATCCCAAGGCACAGCCTCCGGGCCAACTACGGTATGGTGCTGCAGGAAACCTGGCTGAAGCAGGCCTCCGTCCGGGACAATATCGCCTACGGAAAACCGGATGCCACCGATGAGGAGATCATGGAGGCAGCACGCCTTACCCATGCGGACCGGTTTATCCGAAGGATGCCGGAAGGGTACGACACCATCCTGGGAGAAGACGGCGGAAGCCTTTCCCAGGGCCAGAAGCAGCTGCTCTGCATCACCCGCGTGATGCTGCGCCTGCCACCCATGCTGATCCTGGATGAAGCAACCAGCTCGATCGATACCCGAACCGAACACCGCATCCAGCGCTCCTTTGCAAAAATGATGCAGGGACGCACCAGCTTTATCGTTGCCCACCGGCTTTCCACCATTCAGGAAGCCGACGTGATCCTCGTCATGAAGGACGGCAACATCATCGAACAGGGCAACCATGAAACCCTTCTTTCGCGGAATGGTTTCTATGCAGAACTATACAACAGCCAATTTGAAGCAGCAGAGTAATACAAGGAAAGAGGTAACACCATGGACATCATCAAGTTAATTGCGAAGGAACTAAACGTCAAGGACTGGCAGGTGGAAGCTGCAGTCAAGCTGATCGACGAGGGCTGCACCATCCCCTTCATCGCCCGGTACCGAAAGGAAGTTACCGGCACACTGAACGACGAGCAGCTGCGTCTTCTGGGCGAACGCCTGACCTATCTTCGGAACCTGGAGGAACGAAAGGAAGCAGTCATTGCCTCCATCCGTGAACAGGATAAGCTGACGGAGGAGCTGGAGAAGGCAATCCGTGCAGCCGAGACCCTGGTTGCCGTTGAGGACCTTTACCGTCCGTATAAGCAGAAGCGTAAGACCCGTGCCAGCGTAGCCAAGGAGAAGGGCCTGGAGCCCCTGGCCAATCTGATCCGTCTGGAGCAGGCCTCCACGGATGTGGAAGCAGAGGCAGCCAGGTACATTTCTGAGGAGAAGGGCGTTGCCTCCGTGAAGGAAGCCATCCAGGGAGCCCTGGATATTATTGCTGAGACCATTTCCGACGAGGCAGACTTCCGTACCGAGATCCGAAACCGTACCGTAAAGAAGGGACTGATCAAGTCTGTGGCAAAGGATCCCGAGCAGGAGACACCCTACGAGACCTACTATGATTTCCAGGAGCCTCTTTCGAAGATCACAGGCTACCGTGTCCTGGCCCTCAACCGCGGCGAGTCCGAGAAGGTTCTGTCCGTCTCCGTGGAAGCACCGGAGGAGGAGATCCTTTCCTATCTGGAGCATCAGATGATCCATGAGCCGAAGGCCGGAACCGCGGAATATCTGAAGGCTGCGGTGGCTGACGCCTACAGTCGTCTCATCAAGCCATCCATCGAAAATGAAGTGCGTTCCATGCTGACGGAATCCGCAGAGGACGGGGCTATCACCGTCTTCGGTAAGAATCTGCGCCAGCTTCTGATGCAGCCGCCCATCGCAGGAAAAACCGTGCTGGGCTGGGATCCGGCCTTCCGTACCGGATGCAAGCTGGCCGTTACCGATCCTACCGGCAAGGTACTGGATACCGCCGTGGTTTATCCGACGGCACCCACGAATCCGGTGAAGATTCGGGCAGCCAAGGATACCGTAAAGAAAATGATCCGCAAATATAGTATCGACCTTATCTCCATCGGAAACGGGACAGCCTCCCGGGAATCCGAGCAGATCGTGGCAGAGCTCCTGGAGGAGGTCCGGAAGGAAGAGCCGGCAAGAAAGGTTGCCTATGTGATCACAAATGAAGCCGGTGCCTCCGTCTATTCCGCAAGTGCCCTTGCCACCGAGGAGTTCCCCAACTTTGATGTGGGACAGCGGAGTGCAGCCTCCATCGCCCGCCGTCTTCAGGACCCGCTGGCAGAGCTGGTGAAGATCACACCGGAATCCATCGGCGTCGGTCAGTATCAGCATGATATGAACCAGAAGAAGCTGAAGGAAGCCCTTGGGGGTGTGGTTGAGGATTGTGTAAACCAGGTGGGCGTGGATCTGAATACTGCCTCTGCATCCCTGCTGGAATATATCTCCGGCATTACAAAGCCCATCGCAAAGAACATCGTGGCCTACCGGGAGCAGGAGGGCGGCTTTACGGAGCGTAAGCAGCTGCTGAAGGTTCCGAAGCTGGGACCGAAGGCCTATGAGCAGTGCGCAGGCTTCCTCCGTATCCGGAACGGAAGCAATCCGCTGGATAACACCGGTGTGCATCCGGAGAGCTACGCGGCAGCCGCAAAGCTGATGGATGTCTGCAGCTTCTCCCTGCAGGATGTGCGCGAGGGCAAGGCTGTGATCTTTATCAATGATTATAAGAAGACCGCTGAGGAGGTGGGTGTCGGTGAACCCACCCTCCGGGATATGGTGGCGGAAATGACCCGCCCCGGCCGGGATCCCCGTGCCGACATGCCCCAGCCGGTGCTTCGTACCGATGTGCTGGATATGAAGGATCTGACGGAAGGAATGATCCTGAAGGGGACCGTACGAAATGTCATCGACTTCGGTGCCTTTGTGGATATCGGCGTACATCAGGACGGTCTGGTACACATCAGCCAGCTGACGAATAAGAAGTTCGTAAAGCACCCGCTGGATGTGGTATCCGTAGGGGATGTGGTTACCGTGAAGGTGATCTCCATCGACATGAAGCGAAAGAGGATCGGTCTTTCCATGATCATCTAGGGAACATACATTTGATATTCGGAACCGATCTATGTTATAATAATAATTCAAACTTTTTATTTGGCCGCTCCGGCCATACAGAAAGGGGATGGAAACCATGCTTTGGGAAAAGGAATACACAAAAGAAGAACTGAAGGATATGGCGGAGAAGTACATGAATGAGACATTTCCGCGGTTTGATTTTATTGCAAAGAGCGGGAAGGGGATGTACCTCTATGACGAAAAGGGAGAGGAATATCTTGACTTCCTGGGCGGTATAGCCGTAAATGCTACCGGCCACTGCAGCGAGGCGGTTGTGGAAGCAATCCGTGAGCAGGCAGGTGAGCTGATCCACGCATCGGCTTACTGCTATACCATCCCGCAGATCATGCTGGCCAAGCTGATCTGTGAGACCATCGGAATGGACAAGGTTCAGTTCCAGAATTCCGGAGCGGAAGCCAATGAGGTTATGCTGAAGCTGGCAAGAAAGTACGGCGTGGATAAGTTCGGGCCTAAGCATTACAAGGTGGTTACGGCTTACAACTCCTTCCACGGACGGACCCTTGCAACCCTTCGGGCCACCGGCCAGCCGGAGTCTGCGATCCAGAAGGGCTTCGGAGATCCGATCCCGGGCTTTGTCTATGCAGAGTTCAACAACCTGGCATCCTTCGAGGCTGCCTGTGACGAAGATACGGTAGCTATCATGGTGGAGCCGATCCAGGGCGAAGGCGGGGTTATCCCTGCAACCAAGGAATTCCTGGAGGGTCTCCGGAAGCTTTGCGATGAGAAGGGTATGCTCCTTCTTTTCGATGAGGTTCAGACCGGATGGGGACGGACCGGAAGCATCATGGCATACCAGCGGTACGGCGTGAAGCCGGATGCGGTTTCCATGGCCAAGGCCCTTGGCGGCGGTATGCCCATCGCAGCCATGGCAACCAGCGCGGATCTGATGAAGACACTTTCCTCCGGTTCCCACGGAACTACATTTGGGGGAAATCCTGTCTGCTGTGCAGCTGCCTATGCCCAGGTAAAGGAAATGCTGGAAAAACACCTGCCGGAGCAGGCAGATGAGGTGGGAGAATACTTCCGTGACAAGCTGAAGAATCTTCCCCATGTGGTTGAGGTCCGGGGAGCCGGCATGATCACCGGTGTGGAGCTGGATCAGGATATCGCCGTTGCAGTAAAGCTGGAGGCCATCAAGAAACATCTTCTTATGAATGCGGCAAGACCGAATGTGATCCGTCTCATCCCGCCGCTCATTGCGACGAAGGAAGACTGTGACAAGGCATACCGGATCATTGAAGAGATCCTGAAGACCTACTAAGAAGAAAATCAACCGAAGCCTGGAGGATAAAAAGCGATGGAACGTAAGAATGCATGGGAATCCTATTCCAAGAAGGAAATAAAGAAGCTGGAAGCACTCTGCGAGGGATATAAGGATTATCTTTTCCGCGGAAAGACCGAAAGAGAGGGCGTTAAGTACTGCGTTGAAGAGGCAAAGAAGGCCGGATATATCTCTCTGGAGGAAGCGTTAAAGAAGGGAAAGAAGTTAAAGAAGGGCGATAAGATCTATGCGGTCAATATGGGAAAGGCCCTGGCGCTGTTCCATATCGGTGAGAAGCCGCTGGAGCAGGGTATGAACATCCTGGGCGCTCATCTGGATTCCCCGCGTCTGGACGTAAAGCAGAACCCTCTTTATGAGAGTCAGAGCCTGGCATATCTGGATACCCATTATTACGGCGGCATCAAGAAGTACCAGTGGGTAACCCTGCCTCTGGCTATCCATGGTGTGGTTGCAAAGACCGACGGAACCGTTGTGGATGTGGTGGTGGGAGAGGATGAAAATGATCCGGTCTTCTGCGTAACCGACATCCTGATCCATCTGGCACAGGACCAGATGAGTAAGACCGTGGCTAAGGCCGTAGAGGGTGAGAATCTGGACCTTCTGATCGGTTCGAGACCCATTAAGATCGAGAAGAAGAGTGAAGACGGAAAGGCTGATAAGGCCGACAAGAATGATAAGAAGGATCCGGTTGCAAAGGAGATCCTCCGCCTGCTGAAGGAGAAGTACGGCATGGCAGAGGAGGACTTTATGTCTGCAGAGCTGGAGATCGTTCCCGCCGGAAAGGCAAGGGATCTCGGCTTCGACCGTTCCATGATCCTGGCCTACGGACAGGATGATAAGGTTTGTGCCTACACAAGCCTTGTGGCACAGCTCAGCCAGACCGAATTAAAGAAGACCGGCTGTACCCTGCTGGTGGATAAGGAGGAGATCGGCTCTGTGGGTGCCACCGGCATGCAGTCCCGCTTCTTCGAAAATGTAGTGGCAGAGCTTCTGGCGCTTTCCGGAGAGACAGGGGATCTTACCCTGCGCCGCTGCCTTGCAAACTCCAGCATGCTTTCCTCGGATGTGAGTGCAGGCTTTGATCCCCTGTATGCATCCTGCTTTGAGGCAAAGAATGCGGCATTTCTCGGAAAGGGCATGGTCTTCAATAAGTTTACGGGAGCCAGAGGCAAGTCCGGCTCCAATGATGCAAATGCAGAATATATTGGCCGGATCCGCGGCATCCTGGAGAAGAATGGCGTGTTCTATCAGACCGCGGAGCTGGGCAAGGTGGATCTGGGCGGCGGCGGAACCATCGCCTATATCCTGTCGCTCTATGGGATGGAAGTGATCGACTGCGGCGTGGCCGTGCTTTCCATGCATGCCCCCTGGGAGGTTACCTCCAAGGCGGATATCTATGAAACCGAAAAGGGTTACGAGGCATTTTTACAAGAGGCATAGGATTTGAAACGAACGGGAAGGAAAACCGTATCACTGCTGTACGTGGCATGTCTTCTGATGTGCCTTCTTTTCGTGCCCTCTGACAGGGGCGCGGATGCAGCGGCAAGAGATCCCTTCCTGTCACAGTTCATGCAGACGGTATATAATCAGGAGAGCGGGCTCGGAAGTACGGAGGTGAACTGTATCCTTCAGACCGCCTCCGGATATATCTACGCCGGAACCGACGGCGGTTTCTATCGGTACAACGGAAAGGAATTCAAGATCCTCAATCTCTGGGATACCGATAAGGATGATGTTTATTTTGTAAAAGATCTTTTCCAGGATTCCAGGGAACGTCTCTGGATCTCCACCAACAACTACGGCCTGTTCTACATGCTGGGCAGCGATGTGCACCATTTTTCTTCGGACTATTATGATGGCATAAAGTCCATCAATGATGTCTGTGAGGGAAAGGACGGGATCATCTACGTGGCGGGCTCGGAGGGTCTCTATATTGCAGATCCGTCAGCGGAGACGCTGCAGCCGGTTGCGGCGCTGGCCGGAAAGAATATCAAGCAGATCACCGTGGCAGGCTCCATCCTCTGGGGCATCGACAATGACAACCATTTCTTCTCCCTGAACGAGGCGGAGCAGGTAATGACCTACTCGGCGGACAAGTACACCGAGGAGGAGCTTTCCTGTATCCTGGGAATGGAGGATGGTACGGTTTACTTCGGTACCACCGGTATGGAAGTGATCCATCTGAAGCAGAATATGGAGTACAGTCTCCTTACCTCCACCCGTGACGGTATCAGCTCCCTCTATTATGACGGAAGCAGACTCTTTGTATGCGCGGAAGGCGGTGTCGGGTACTTTAATACGGAGGGGAAGTTCTCCCAGTTAAATGATACGGATATCAACCGGTATTTTACCTCCATGATCATGGATTATGAGGGGAATTACTGGTTCTCCTCCAGCCGCTTCGGAATCCTTATGCTAGGTCGCAGCAAATTCCAGAGCTTCAATGAACGATACGGACTGAATGCGGTAGGGACCAACTGTGTCCGGAACTTCGGTGTCTGGACCTGTATCTGTACCGATGAGGGGCTGACCATTCTGGATGCCCAGTATAAGACGGTGAAGAACGATCTGACGGAGTTCCTGAAGGGAGCAAGTGTTAAGGATATCATGCGGGATTCCAGGGGAAACTTCTGGATCTCTACCTCCCGGCGGTACGGTATCGTCCGTTACTCACCTGCGGGGGAGATCAAAACCTTCGGAAGGACCGGGTCGTTGCTTACCAACCTGGTGAATACGGCCATCGAGCTGCATGACGGCACCATTGCCGTAGCGACGGAGGAGGGGATCAGCATCCTGGACGGAGATTCCCAGGTGCTGAAGAACTATTCCCGAAGCGAGGGACTGGAGTATTCCAACATCAACTGTCTCTATGAGGATGCAGATGGAAGACTCTTTGCCGGCTCCGACGGCGGAGGGCTCTACGTGATCGAGGGATACCGGGTCCGGAATCTTACGGAATCCGACGGACTTACGTCAAATGTGATCACCTCCATCACTCCCGGTAAGAGCGGTCTCTGGATCAGTACGGATAACGGGGTATCGCTGTTCTCGGAAAGCATCCGGGCTATCAGCAATATTGATTTTTCCAACAATGTTTATGATATCCTGACGGAGGATACGGAAGACGGTGAGGTGATCTGGATCATCGGCTCCAAGGGTGTTCTTCGCACCACGGAGGAGGAGCTTCTGGGGACCACCGGGGTCAGCGGACGTTACTATGCTCAGGGCGACGGTCTGAAAATGAGCCTGACCCTGTATTCTCATTCCACCATCAAGGATCATATCATCTATCTTTGCTGTGAGCAGGGCGTTTACATGTTCCATACGGACAGTATCCCCGAGAATACCACGGCTCCGAGACTGACGGTTTCGGAGATCAATGTGGATGATACGGTCTACCATTTCGATCAGATCGGCGGAAGCCTGAAGATTCCTTCGAATACCCAGAGAATGTCCATCTCCTTTGCGGTGCTCAGCTACACCAACCGTGAGAATATCAAGGTGGAGTATAAGCTGGAGGGCTTTGACAGCACACCGATCACCATCAGCCCGTCGGATCCCATGCAGGCGGTTTATACGAATCTGGAGGGGGGATCCTATACATTTACGGTACGTGCCATGAACGGAGACGGCGTCTCCAGTGAGGAGGACATCACCTTCCGGATCGAGAAGGAGTACGGCTTCTTCGAAAAGACCTCAGTGAAGATCCTCTTACTGTCGATCCTGGTGCTCCTTGTTCTTTCCGTGATCATCGGACTTATCTGGTTCCAGCGCCGTGTCTCCGGTCAGAACCGTGAGATCGAAAAGCTGGAAAAGGAGCATGAGGTGGCCGTGAAGTCCAGTACCGCAAAGACGGACTTCCTGGCACATATGAGTAATGAGATCAAGACACCGATCCATGCCATCATCAGTCTGGCAGAGACCCTGCAGCATGAGGAAAACCGGGAGAGCCGGGAGCAGAGTCTGAAAGCCATCGTGGATTCGGGAGAGGATATTCTGGGTAAGGTGGATGAGACCATCCAGCTGGCGCGGCTTGAGGCAGGTAAGGAAACGGCCCAGGAGGCACCGTACTCCATCACCACCCTTGTCTGTGACATCTCCGACAGCATGATCAACCGGCTGGCGGACCGACCGGTACGGTTCCTTGTGGACCTCGGCGAGAACATCCCGGACATCATGATCGGTGACTATGATAAGATCAAGCGGATCCTGGAGATCCTTACGGATAATGCACAGAAGTATACTCAGGAGGGAACCATCACCCTCTTTGTGGACTGCTATCACAGCATGGATGCGAAGGGGAAGGACACCCTGTTCTTCAGTATCTCCGATACCGGTGTGGGTATCCGGAAGGAACGGCTGCAGCATATCTTTGAGGTATATAATATCGCGGACAGCAAGAAGCAGACCGGTTATACCGGAAGCGGAATCAGTCTGGCCATCGCAAAGAAGCTGACCGAGATCATGGATGGCGAGCTGGATGTGGAGAGTACCTATGGGGCAGGCTCTACATTTACGCTGTCCCTGCGTCAGGGCAAGCCGGAGGGTGATGTGGTCCCCGTATCCACGGATGCGGAGATCCTGGACCGCGTCACCAAGGAAGAGGCGGAGAAGATGCTTCTTTCCGACGTAAATGTACTGCTTGTGGATGATATCGAAATCGGACGTACCGTGGCACTGGGCGTATTAAAGCAGATGGAGGCTCATGCCGATGCGGCGTCCTCCGGCGTCAGTGCCGTGGATATGGTCATGAACAAGTCCTATGATCTGGTGTTCATGGATCTGGCCATGCCGGTTATGAGCGGAGAAGATGCGCTGCATGAGATCCGGGAGCTGGAGCGTGACGGCGTAGCAGAGCTGCCCATCCTGGCCATGACTGAGGATGCGATCCGAGAGGATTATGACCGGCTGATCGAGACCGGCTTTACGGATGTGATCGTGAAGCCTCTGGATCTGGTGACTCTGGCAACCGTGGCAAAGAAGTATCTTCCGGCAGAGAAGATCCGGTACCGTTCCGTAAATCTTACGGGCTATACAAATGAATCCAGATACCGCGAGGGTCTGGAGATCCTGCAGGGACATCTGGATGTGGCCGGAACACTGGAGAGGATTGGCGGAAGCGTTGAGGTTTACAACCGGATCCTCAGCACCTTCTTCAATCAGAACCAGAATGCACCGGAAGAGCTGCAGACGAAGTTTACCAAGAACTACCGGGCCTTCCGGACCAGACTTCACAGTGTCCGTACCGGAGCGCAGAATGTGGGTGCCGTTGAGATCGTTAACCTGATCTCCCGGCTGGATGCGGCCATCAACATCAACAACAGAGGCTATGTACGGGATAACCTCCCGTCCCTGATCCGTATGCTGGACGGTGTCCTTGTGGTTGTGGCACACTATCTGGAGTTTGCGGTAGGACAGCAGGGAATCGTACAGGAGAAGGATCCGGCTTTCATGCCGAAGGAACCGGAAGAGACGATGGAGAAGGAACCGAAGGAAGAAGGCAGAGAGCAAAAAAGGCCGGCACCGGAGACCGCGGCAAAGAAGAAGGAGCCTGTGCTTCACGTGACAAAGAAGAAGGAGCCTGTGCTGCGTGATTCCGTGGATCCGGAGACGCTCCGGCTGATCAGCGAGAAGGCAAAGGCAAAGGATATCGAGGGGATTGCAAAGGAGCTGGAACGGCTGGCGTCCGACCGGTACGGGAACGAGGATACCGAGTTCCTGCAGGCCCTGGCAGATCAGGCACGGGAGAAGAATACGGACGCGATCCTGGACATGATCGATACCTATATTGCTCTGAAAAAGGGCTGATCTTGTACGAAAAAAAATACATTTTTGTGATACGAAAAGTCTTTACAAAAAGGGTACAGTTTCGATATACTCACGTTGGATGGTATTCGAAAGAAACTGTACCCTTTCAATTTCATAGATTAGTATCATATAACGCATCTGATCATACCCCATGTCACAACGCGTATCGCTTTTACAAAGGACAGGAGGTGGTCGTATGAAGATTGGATTTTATGGTGCCGGCCGTGTCGGCTGTACGCTGGGACGGTATTTGAAGGAGCATGACCTGGAGGTGACCGGGTATTACAACCGGACGAAGGAGAAGGCTCTGGAAGCGGCACAGTGGACCGGTACTTTATGCTACGAGACAGTAAGCTCTTTGGTGAATGAGAATGATGCGATATTCTTAACAGTCAGTGATCAGGCGATCCCTCCCGTCATCGCGGAGTTAAAACGATCTGCCGAGCTGAAGGGTAAGCTCCTCTGCCACACCAGTGGCGCACTTTCCTCCGACGTCTTTGCCGGAACCGGAGCCTACGGTTATTCAATCCATCCCCTATATGCAATTTCAAACAGAGAATCATCCTACACGACCCTGGACCGTGCGTATTTTACGGTGGAGGGAGATCCGGAATATCTGGATGACTGGGTAGAAATCCTTTCGGAAGTCGGGCTTCGCTGCAAAGCCATCTCAGCCGTTGAGAAGGTCCGGTACCATGCCGCTGCGGTTATGGCCAGCAATCTGGTCTGCGGACTCTATGCAGCTGCCGTGGATGAACTTAACGCCTGCGGATTTTCCGGGAAGGAAGCCGTGGAAGCACTGGCCGGACTCTTTCTGGACAATGCTGCCGCCCTTGCAGAGAAGGGCCCTGCAGAGCAGCTGACCGGCCCCCTGGAACGAGGCGATGCGGAAACGGTATCAAGACACCTGGCCGTTCTTTCCGGAACGGAACGGGACACCTACCTGCAGCTTTCAAAGCAGGTATTAAAGGTGGCGGAAGAGAAGAATCCGAAGAAGGATTACTCAGAGATAAAGAAGCTTCTGGATGAAAATAAGATTCGTTGATCGGATAGACAAATGCTGTCCGAAATCTAACAAAGAGGAGGGATTCAAGTATGAAGAACACAGTGGTTACATTTCAGCAGATGAAGGAAAAGGGCGAGCGGATCTCCATGCTGACCGCCTATGATTATTCCACCGCTAAGCTTGAGGACGGTGCCGGGATCAACGGAATCCTGGTGGGGGATTCACTCGGAAATGTAATGCTTGGCTACCCGGATACCATTTCCGTAACCATGGAAGATATGATCCATCATGGCGCAGCCGTATCCCGCGGCGCAGAAAATGCCCTGGTGGTGATCGATATGCCGTTTATGTCCTATCAGGCCTCCGTCTACGATGCAGTGGTAAATGCAGGACGGCTGATGAAGGAAGGCCGCGGACAGGCAGTGAAGCTGGAGGGCGGCGAGGAGGTATGCCCCCAGATCAAGGCCATCACACAGTCCAGCATTCCCGTTATGGCACATCTGGGACTGACACCGCAGTCCATCAACGTGTTCGGCGGCTTCAAATCCCAGGCAAAGGAACTGGAGCCTGCCAAGAAGCTGATCCGGGATGCGCTGGCAGTTCAGGAAGCAGGTGCCTTTGCAGTGACCCTTGAATGTGTACCGGCACGCCTGGCAGAGATCGTAACAAAGCTCCTTCGCATCCCCACCATCGGAATCGGGGCAGGAGCCGGCTGTGATGGCCAGATCCTCGTATACGCCGACATGCTTGCCATGTTCAACGACTTCCGCCCGAAGTTCGTAAAAGCCTTCTCGAACGTAGGAGAACATATGAAGGAAGGCTTCGCAGCCTATGATGCAGAAGTAAAGGCAGGAACTTATCCTGCAGAAGAACACACCTACCCGATGGAAGACGGTGTTTACGAAGAACTCAAGAAGTATGTAGACGATATTCAGTAAACCGCTCGAAAGGGATAAGGATAATAATACTTAGGATCAGGAGGAAAAAACCTTGAAAATCGTATCCACAGTCGCAGAAGTAAGAGAAATTGTAAAGGGATGGAGAGCCGCAGGTGAGACGGTCGGTCTGGTACCCACCATGGGCTTCCTTCACGCCGGCCACCAGAGTCTGATCGCAGCCAGCGTCGCAGGCAACGACCACACCGTTGTCAGCGTCTTCGTCAACCCGACCCAGTTCGGTCCCAACGAAGACCTTGCCAGCTATCCCCGTGACCTTGACCGCGATGCAGCCCTTTGCGAAAGCACGGGCGCAGACGTGATCTTCCATCCGGAACCGTCCGAGATGTATCCCGACGGCTTCGTATCCTTCGTGGATATGAACGGCCTTACCAACCATCTGTGCGGACTGTCCCGGCCGGTACATTTCCGTGGTGTCTGCACCGTCGTATCCAAGCTGTTCAACATCGTGCAGCCGGATCATGCCTACTTCGGACAGAAGGATGCACAGCAGCTGGCGGTTGTAAAGCGGATGGTTAAGGATCTGAACATGCCGCTGGAGATCGTCGGATGTCCCATCGTTCGCGAAGCAGACGGTCTGGCCATGAGCTCCCGGAATACCTACATGAATGAAGAGGAGCGGAAGGCTGCTCTGATCCTGTCCCAGTCCATCCGCCTCGGCGAACAGCTGGTAAAGGACGGCGAGCGGGATGCAAATGTGGTAAAGTCCGCCATGACCGCTCTGATCGAGACGGAACCCATGGCAGAGATTGATTATGTGGAGGTAGTGGACGGACTGACCATGGAATCCGTGGATACCATCCGTGGCGAGATCCTCTGCGCCATTGCCGTAAAGATCAACAACAAGGTTCGTCTTATCGATAACTTCATCACAGAGGTAGAGTAAGGAGGGGAGCGACCCTTCCGGGAAAATATATCAGAAGGAACGGAGAAAAAAGTATGCTGATCAATGTATTAAAGAGTAAGATCCACAGAGCCACCGTAACTCAGGCAGAGCTGAACTATGTGGGGAGCATCACCATCGACCAGGAGCTGATGGATGCAGCCGGTCTCATCGAGTATGAGAAGGTTCAGATCGCGGATGTGGACAACGGTGCACGTCTGGAAACCTACGTGATCGCAGGAGAGGCCGGGTCCGGAGTGATCTGTCTTAACGGTGCGGCTGCCCGCTGTGTATCCACGGGAGACCGGGTGATCATCATGAACTATGCACTGATGACACCGGAGGAGTTTGCGGAGAATCCGCCCCGTGTGATCTTTGTTGACTGCGAAAATCATGTGACTCGTGCCACCCGTTATGAAAAGCACGGAACCCTCGAGGATATGCCCGAGGATGAAGACGGTGCGGATGGTGTGGAGGAGTAGCGCGAAGCATTGAGCCATGCAGGACTGCGAAGGAACGCTTTGCGTGAGCAAGGCTCACAGGCAAAGCGGTGACGGAGCAGGACTATACGGCGAAAGCCGCGACATCGAGGGTGCGGAGCACCCGAGATGGAGGCGTGGCTCATATTTGGCTGACGGCATCCATGGCCGGAAGCCAAGGCCTAAGCGAAGCATTGAGCCATGCAGGACTGCGAAGGAACGCTTTGCGTGGCATGGCCCACATACAAACGGAGGTAGATTATGCTGACAGGAAAGAACATCCTGCTGGGCGTATCCGGCGGGATCGCAGCCTACAAGATGGCAAATGTGGCCAGCATGCTGATGAAGCTGCATGCGGATGTGCATGTGATGATGACACGGAATGCCACACATTTTATAACACCTAAGACCTTTGAGGTTCTGACGAAGAATAAGGTCTACCTGGATACCTTTGATGAAACACCGGATGATGCGGTGCATGTACCCCATATCTCTCTGGGAACCGGGGCAGACTGCATCCTGATCGCACCGGCTACCGCAAATGTGATCGGGAAGCTGGCAAACGGGATCGCAGATGACATGCTGACCACCACGGTGCTGCCGGCACGCTGCCCGATCCTGGTATGCCCCTCCATGAATGTCTACATGCTGGAGAATCCCATCGTGCAGGATAATATCGAGAAATTAAGGCGCTTCGGCTATCAGATCATCGAGCCGGATGAGGGATATCTTGCCTGCGGTTACGAGGGAAAGGGGAAGCTTCCGAAGGAGGAAGAGCTGGTGGAGCGGATCCTCCTTGCGGCTGCCGCTAAGAAGGATTTGGAGGGAAAGCATGTTGTGGTTTCCGCAGGACCTACGGAGGAACCGCTGGATCCCATCCGTGTCATTACCAATCATTCCTCCGGAAAGATGGGCTATGCACTGGCGAAGGCTGCAGCCTGCCGCGGAGCCAAGGTGACGCTGGTATCCGGTCCCACGGCACTGGAAAAGCCGGTGGGTGTGGAGAGAGTGAATATCCATACGGCGGAGGATATGTATCAGGCAGTAACGAAGGCCGCAAAGACCGCGGATATTGTTGTGATGGCTGCTGCAGTTGCGGATTATACTCCGGCTACCGTTGCGGATCAGAAGATCAAGAAGAAGGAAGGAGACCTCTCCATTCCCTTGAAACGGACGAAGGATATCCTCCTTTCCCTCGGAGAGAAGAAGCGTCCGGGACAGTTTATCTGCGGCTTCTCCATGGAGACCGAGAATCTGCTGGAGAACTCCACGGCAAAGCTGGCAAAGAAAAATGCGGACATGATCTGTGCCAATTCCCTGACCCAGGAGGGTGCGGGCTATCAGGTGGATACGAATATCCTGACCCTCATCACAAAGGACGGGACGGAGCAGCTGCCCATGATGTCCAAGCTGGAGGCGGCAAACCGGATCTTTGATAAGATCCTGTCACTCCGTTGAAATATTTTCTGTGTTGTGTTAGAATAAGGCGTGAGTGTTTAACTCGCGCCTTATTATTTTCGGTAAATCTTAAGGTAAACAATGGAAAAGGAAGGTGATCATTGGCTTATGGAAGCATATAAGCAGGAATTTGTTGATTTCATGTTGGAGAGCAAGGTACTCCGGTTCGGAGACTTTACTTTAAAGAGCGGGAGAAAATCACCGTTTTTTATGAATGCCGGCCTTTACATCACCGGAACACAGCTGATGAAACTGGGCGAGTATTATGCGAAGGCAATCCATAATACCTACGGTGATGATTTCGATGTACTGTTCGGACCCGCCTACAAGGGAATTCCCATCAGCGTGGCAACCACCATTGCATACAGCAAGCTGTTCGGAAAGGAAATCCGTTACTGCTCGAACCGGAAGGAAGCCAAGGATCACGGAGATGCCGGTATCCTTCTCGGAAGTCCCATTCAGGACGGAGACCGTGTGGTTGTGATCGAGGATGTGACTACCTCCGGAAAGTCAATGGAGGAGACCATTCCCATCGTCCGGGCACAGGGAGATGTGAAGATCGTGGGACTTATGGTATCTCTGGACCGCTGCGAACGCGGAAAGGGAGAGAAGAGTGCACTTGAGGAGATTAAGGATCTCTACGGATTTGATACGGCAGCCATCGTTTCCATGAAGGAGATCATCGGTTATCTTGTGGAAAAGCAGGTGATCGATGAGGAACTGAAGGGACGGATCGACGCTTATTATGAACAGTATGGGGTGAAGGAGGCATAGTATGGAACGAGTATACAGACAGGTGAAGCACGCAGGAGCATATAATATCGCACTGGGAGTGGTACTGATCGTTCTCGGTATCACACTCGGAGTTCTGAACATCGTAACCGGAGGAAAGCTGCTGAAGACAAGAAAGCAGATACTGTTCTAGTTTTGAAAAGGAGTGAAGGACTATGGACAATATTGATCGAAAGATACTGCAGTGTCTCAGTAAAAATGCAAGACTTCCGGCTTCGGCCATCAGTGAGGAGATCAGTCTTTCCGTTTCGGCCGTGATCGAGCGGATCCGGAAGCTGGAAGCCAGCGGACTGATCAAGGGCTATACCATCCAGATCGATCAGGAAGCTCTGGGAAACAATATGGTGGCACTGATGGATGTATCTCTGAAGCATCCGGATTTCTATGACGGCTTTGTGAAGCTGATCCAGGAGAATAACAGCATCGCGTCCTGCTATTACCAGACCGGTGAGTTTGACTTCGTGCTTCGGATCGTGACGGACAGCACGGACAGTCTGGATCAGGTCTATAAGGTGATCAAGGGCTACGAGGGCGTGGAGAAGACGGAAACCCATATCGTTCTTCGTACCATCAAGGAAGAAACGGCGCTTTTGCCGGAATAAGACGAAGGGTCGCCTTCGCCTTTAGGAGATAAACATGAGTGATTTGGAAAAGCGCCTGGGGCTTGTGCTGGAGGGCGGAGGGATGCGTGGCATCTATTCCTCCGGTGTCCTGGATGAGTTTCTGGAGCAGGGCGTTAAGGTGGATGGCCTGGTGGGTGTATCCGCCGGAATCCTTCACGGTGTTACCTACGTGTCGGAGCAGATCGGAAGAAATGTACGTTACATGGTAAAGTACCGTGGGAATAAACGGTTTATGAGCTTATCCTCCCTGATCAAAACAGGGAATATCTGTGAGACGGAGTTCTGCTATCACGAGATTCCGGAGAAGCTGTATCCCTTTGATTACGAGACCTTCCGGAAGAATGCGGAGAGGATGGAGGTTTACTCCTGTGCCACCAATCTGGAGACAGGAAAGGCAGAGTATATCAGGGTAACGGACCTTCGGACCCAGATCGACGCACTTCGTGCATCCGCATCCCTGCCGCTGGTATCCGAGATCGTGGAGTATGACGGGAAAAAGCTTCTGGACGGCGGAACTGCGGACAGTATCCCCGTCGATTTTATGCGGGAGAAGGGCTTTTCGAAGAACATCGTGATCCTGACCCGTCCTGCAGGCTATCAGAAGGGTGCGGACCGTACCATTCCGCTGATGAAGTGGAAGTATTCCGCGTACCCGGCCTATGTGGAGGCAGCAGCAAACCGGGAGAAGAATTACAATGCCACTCTGGACCGTCTGAAGGGTTACGTGGAGGACGGTTCTGCCTATATCCTGCAGCCCAGCCGGGATCTTGGGATCAGCCGGACGGAGAAGGATCTGAAGAAGCTGAAGCGGATGTACAAGCTGGGACGCTTCGATGCAAGAAACCACATGGAAGAGATCAAAGCCTATGTTGAAGGATGATGTGATACGGGCGTTGGAGGACGTGCGCCCGGCGCCGGTGTCCGGTCAGGCACTGGCAGACCGGTTCGGCGTTTCCAGAAATGCCGTCTGGAAGGTGATCCATCAGCTGATGGAGGAAGGGCATAAGATCGCCTCTGTTCGGGCAGGATACTATCTGGAGGAGGGCTCGGACCGTTTTACGGAGCCGGGGATCCGTAGATTCCTTCCCCCGGGCTGTCCCATTGCCATAGAAACCTATGATACCATCGATTCCACGAACAATGAAGCAAAGCGCCGGATCGGTGCAGGAGACAGCAGGGACCTGCTGCTTGTTTCGGAGACCCAGACCGCGGGTCGCGGACGGATGGGGCATAGCTTTTATTCGCCGGAGGGGTCCGGGATCTATATGACCCTCAGTATAGAGCTTGGAAAACCGCTGTATCAGCCGGAGAGGATCACCCTGGCAGCCGCCGTGGCGGTGGTCCGGGCCGTGGAGCCCTTTCTTTCCGAAGAGCTTCGCCTGAAATGGGTGAATGACATTTTCTATAAAGGAAAAAAGGTTTGCGGGATCCTGAGTGAGGGGATCACGGATCTGGAGACCGGTCTCATCCAGCATGCCATCGTCGGGATCGGACTGAATGTCCGGCCGCTTTCCTTTCCGGTGGACTTAGAGGGGATCGCCGGCTCTCTGGAGCTTATGCAGCCGACCAGAAATGAGATCGTGGGACGGATCGTGACGGAGCTGCTCATCCTTTACGGGGCACTGGATTCCGATGCATTCCTGGAGGAATATCTGTCCCGTTCCATGCATCCGGAGAAGGTTCGGCAGGAGCTTTCGCGGTAGTCTGAAAAGTTTTTAAAAATTCGGTTGACAGAACGAAAACCATATGATATCATACATTCTGTTGTCGCAGGACAGCAGAATATGCGCGAGTGGCTCAGCGGTGGAGCATCTCCTTGCCAAGGAGAGGGTCGCGGGTTCGATTCCCGTCTCGCGCTCACGAAGGAGTTTCCGAAAGGAAGCTCCTTTTTTTTGCGCGATACGGCCGTCAAGCGTGTGCCGTGCATGCACGAGCACACATTTGACGGCCAATGCGACATGGAGCAGGAGGAATCTTCCTCCTGCTCGATCATTATGTTACCCATTAGAAAAATCAACAAATACTTGCTCTATTTTCGGCATTTTTTTGGCTTGGAAACTTGTTGACACAATACGGTATCTTTGATAGCATAGGTGTTAATTATAACAAGGAAACCATTGAAAACTAAAGAAAGAGAGTGTGGAAGATGAGCGAAATTATTGGCGAAGGCATTACATTTGACGACGTGTTACTGATTCCCGGTTATTCTGAGGTTCTTCCGAACGAGGTTGACCTCTCCACCCAGCTGACAAAGAATATTCGACTGAACATCCCACTCATGAGTGCCGGTATGGATACCGTCACTGAGCATCGTATGGCGATCGCCATGGCACGCCAGGGTGGTATCGGTGTCATTCATAAGAACATGAGCATCGAAGCCCAGGCCGAAGAGGTGGATATGGTGAAGCGTTCCGAGAACGGCGTTATCACGGATCCCTTCTCCCTGTCTGCAGAGAATACCCTTGCAGATGCGGACGATCTGATGGCGAAGTATCGGATCTCCGGTGTGCCGATCATTGCAGCAGGCGGAAAGCTTGTCGGCATCATCACCAATCGTGATCTGAAGTTCGAGACAGATTATTCCAAGAAGATCAAGGACGTTATGACCTCTGAGGGGCTGATCACCGCACGTGAGGGCGTAACACTGGATGAGGCAAAGCAGATCCTGGGACGTGCCCGGAAGGAGAAGCTTCCGATCGTGGACGAGAACGGAATCCTGAAGGGACTCATCACCATTAAGGATATTGAGAAGGCTATCAAGTATCCGCAGGCAGCAAAGGATGCACACGGAAGACTTCTCTGTGCGGCAGCCGTAGGCGTTACCGCAGATGTTACCGATCGTATCGATGAGCTGGTAAAGTCTCATGTGGATGCAGTCGTGATCGATACGGCACATGGCCATTCCGCAAATGTGCTCCGCACCTTCGCCATGATCAAGGAGAAGTACCCGGATCTGGACGTAATTGCAGGAAATGTGGCTACCCGCGAGGGAACCGAGGCTATGATCAAGGCCGGCGTAGATGCCGTTAAGATCGGTATCGGCCCCGGATCCATCTGTACCACCCGTGTGGTTGCAGGTATCGGTGTTCCGCAGATCACAGCGGTTATGAATGCATATGCAGCAGCAAAGGAGGCAGGCATCCCGGTGATCGCCGATGGCGGTATCAAGTACTCCGGTGATGTGACCAAGGCACTGGCAGCCGGCGGAAATGTCTGCATGATGGGCTCCATCTTCGCAGGAACCGATGAGGCTCCGGGCGAGTTCGAGCTGTATCAGGGACGTAAATATAAGGTATATCGCGGTATGGGATCACTTTCCGCCATGGAGGCAGGTTCCAAGGATCGTTACTTCCAGGCAAATGCGAAGAAGCTGGTTCCGGAAGGCGTGGAGGGCCGTGTGGCATACAAGGGAAGCGTAGAGGATACGGTATTCCAGCTGATCGGCGGTCTTCGTTCCGGTATGGGTTATGTCGGTGCGGCTACCATCGAGGAGCTGCATGAAAAGGCAAAGTTTGTGAAGATCACATCCGCAGGTCTTCGTGAGAGCCATCCCCACGATATTCAGATTACAAAAGAGGCTCCGAATTACTCGACAGGAGATCAGTAGACGTGACCTCTCCGGATACGTAGTATCCGGAGAGAGTGGCATGGCGAGAATTAATTACGGCGCGGGTAAACGCTCCGGGCTGTGCACCGGTCGGACGCATGGAAATGGTCCGCCCGGCACACACCCATCGCAGCCCGCGCCTGTGTTGTGCAATGACGGAACCGATAAAAGTGGATTAAATATACAACATAGAGGTATTCTTTAGAATGAAGAGAGAAGACATCAGAAACGTGGCGATCATCGCCCACGTAGATCACGGAAAAACAACACTGGTAGACGGCCTGCTGCAGCAGAGCGGTATCTTCCGCGAGAATCAGGAGGTGACAGAGCGTGTCATGGACTCCAATGATATCGAGCGGGAGCGTGGTATCACCATCCTGTCCAAGAATACTGCAGTCACCTACAACGGTGTGAAGATCAACATCATCGACACTCCGGGCCATGCGGACTTCGGTGGTGAGGTAGAGCGTGTTCTGAAGATGGTAAACGGGGTAATCCTTGTGGTGGATGCCTTTGAGGGGCCCATGCCCCAGACACGGTTCGTGCTTCAGAAGGCCCTGTCCCTGAACCTTTCCGTGATTGTCTGCGTGAATAAGATCGACCGTCCGGATGCACGTCCGGCAGAGGTGGAGGAAGAGGTTCTCGAGCTTCTGATGGATCTGGATGCAACGGATGAGCAGCTGGACTGCCCCTTCGTTTATGCCTCCGCAAGAGAGGGGATCGCATCCTACAGCCCCGACGAGCCGGGTACGGATATGAAGCCGCTGTTTGAGACAATCCTGAAGCATACTCCGGCACCGGAGGGTGATCCGGATGCAGGACTTCAGATCCTGATCAGTACCATAGATTATAACGAATATGTGGGGCGTATCGGTGTGGGTAAGATCGACAACGGTACCATCCGTCTGAACCAGGATGCCCTGATCGTGAACCATCACGAGAAGGATCGCTCCGAGAAGGTGAAGATCGGAAAGCTTTATGAGTATGAGGGCCTGGGCCGGGTCGATGTGAGCGAGGCAACCATCGGTTCCATCGTTGCAGTTTCCGGTATCGCTGACCTGAAGATCGGAGATACGATCTGCTCCCCGGATAAGCCGGATGCCATTCCGTTCCAGAAGATCACGGAACCCACCATTTCCATGCAGTTCATGGTAAATGATTCGCCGCTGGCCGGAAAGGAAGGGAAGTTTATCACATCCCGTCATATCCGCGACCGTCTGTACCGCGAGCTGAACACGGATGTCAGCCTTCGGGTGGAGGATACGGATTCCACCGACTGCTTCAAGGTGTCCGGACGTGGGGAACTGCACCTGTCCGTTCTGATCGAGAATATGCGCCGTGAGGGCTACGAATTCGCAGTCAGCAAGGCAGAGGTTATTTATAAGTATGACGAGCGTAACAAGCGGACGGAGCCGTACGAGATCGCAGTGATCGACGTTCCGGATGAGTTCTCCGGTACCGTCATCAACATGATGAGCGTGCGGAAGGGCGAGCTGTCAGGCATGTCCCCCTCCGAAAGCGGTACCACCCGTCTGGAGTTCCGCATTCCGTCCAGAGGACTGATCGGATTCCGCGGTCCCTTCATGACGGCTACCAAGGGAAATGGTGTGATCAATACCATTTTCGATGGCTATGATGATTTCAAGGGCGAGATGAGCTACCGTTCCAACGGGTCTCTCATCGCATTTGAGGCAGGAACCTCCATTACCTACGGACTCTTCAATGCACAGGAGCGCGGCACCATGTTTATCGGGCCCGGCGTGGAGGTCTATGCGGGAATGGTGGTCGGTGAGACCGGACGTTCCGAGGATATCGAGGTAAATGTCTGCAAGACCAAGCATCTGACGAATACGCGTTCCTCCGGATCGGACGAAGCACTGAAGCTGGTTCCGCCGAAGCAGCTGTCGCTGGAGCAGTGCCTGGATTTCCTGGATAATGATGAGATCCTTGAGATCACACCGAAGAGTCTCCGGATCCGGAAGAAGATTCTGGATTCCCGTCTGAGACTGCGTGAGAACCGTAAGAACCAGGGTTAAACAGTACCGAACAATATATTGGGGTTACAGGAGAGGAGAATAAGATGAGAAATCTTACAATGCTGATGGATTTTTACGAGCTGACCATGGCAAATGGTTACTTCGTAACGGGAAATAAGGATAAGGTTGCGGTATTCGATATGTTCTACCGCAAGAACCCGGACGGTGGCGGCTTTGTAGTCAGCGCCGGACTGGGGATGCTGATCGATTATATCAGGGGGCTGCATTTTACGGAGGATGATATCGCATATCTTCGCGGTCGGAACATGTTTGACGAGGGCTTCCTGGAGTACCTGAAGGACTTTAAGTTTACGGGAACCATCGAGGCAGTTCCGGAGGGAACCATTGTATATCCGAATACACCCATCGTAACGGTAACGGCTCCCATCATCGAGGCACAGCTTCTGGAGACCATGCTTCTTATATGCATCAACTTCCAGTCCCTCATCGCCACCAAGGCAAACCGCATCGCGCGGGCAGCCGGTGCCGGAAATGCCATTGTTATGGAGTTCGGTGCACGCCGTGCACAGGGTCCGGATGCGGCAGTCTGGGGAACCAGAGCCTGCTTTATCGGTGGTGTGGACACCACGGCAACCGTACTGGCAGATCAGCAGTTCGGCATCAAGGCAGTAGGAACCATGGCGCATAGCTGGATCGAGTTCTTCCCGTCGGAGTATGATGCATTTAAGGCGTATGCAGAGGTTTATCCGGATGCCTGCGTGCTTCTGATCGATACCTATGACATTTTAAAGAGCGGCCTTCCGAATGCCATCCGCGTGGCACATGAGGTTCTGGAACCCATGGGCAAGCGTCTGGTCGGCATCCGTATCGACAGCGGTGACCTTGCATACTTCTCCAAGAAGATCCGGAAGATCCTGGATGCAGAAGGTCTGCAGGACTGCTCCATCGTCGTATCCAACAGTGTGGACGAGTATCTGATCGACTCTCTGAACAAGCAGGGCGCGAAGATCAACTCCTACGGCGTCGGTGAGCGGATGATCACCTCCAAGTCCGATCCGGTCTTCGGCGGTGTCTATAAGCTGGTGGCTGTGAAGGACGGAGATTTGTTCATCCCGAAGATCAAGGTCTCCGAAAATGTGGAAAAGATCACCAACCCTGGAAAGAAGACGCTCTGGAGAATCTTCAGCAACGAGACAGGATACGGTTATGCGGATCTGCTGGCTCTGGACGGAGAGGCTGTGGATGTCACCGAGCCCTACCGGTTTATCGATCCCACACGTCCCTGGAAGAAGATGCATTTTAAGAACAGCACCGCACGTCCGTTGCAGGTGACCATCTTCAAGGATGGGGAGCTGGTTTATGAGCAGCCGTCCTTAAAGGAGATCCAGGCGTACGTAAAGAAGCAGCTGAAGGATGAGGTATGGGAGGAAGAGCAGCGTTTTGCAAATCCGCACATCCACTACCTGGATCTTTCCAAGAAGCTGTATGAGACCAAGGAACGCCTGCTTTCCGAAGCAACCAATATCGAAGGATAACAGGCACTTCCCCAATAAGAATTCCAAGATGCGACGACCCGTCCGGGCCGTCGCTTTTTGTATAATATATACATACATTTTCTATGTATCGGTCAACATAATTTTTGTTAAAATGGATTGAAGTAATGTATAAAAAATGATATGATAGATGGGAATATGGGGAGGTATGACACCATGGCAGATACAAATGCAAGTTATGATGAGTTTATATTGAATTTCCGTCTGGAAGAGAATGTTCCCGTGGAGCCAAGCGAGCTTACGATGTTTAACTATGAGTTTGTCGGCAACCGGACCACCTGTACCGTGATCGAGAACGAAGAGCAAAGAGCCCTTCAGTTTAAGATTCCCGCCACACTTCCGTTGGAACAGTTTCTTCGGAAACAGCTTTATAAGGGGGAATTTCTTTCCATCCTCTCGAATATTCTGAATCAGCTGATCTACTTCGATGAGAACCAGATGTCCTTTAACAAGCTGCTCCTGAATGTGCATTATATGTATATCGAGCTTTCCACTCTGGATATCCAGCTGATCTACATGCCGGTGCTGAAGAAGTTCGCGGACTGCAACGTAACGGAGTTTATCCAGACCTTCATCAGCAAGGTTCGTTTCGCAAACATGGCCTGCGTAGAGTGCGTGGAGAAGCTTCTGAAGTATCTCGACAGCAAGCTGATGTTTGACCTGAATGATTTCTATCATTATGTTCTTTCCCTGGAGGAGGAGACCATCCTCGAGGATTCCATGGATAAGAGCTCCTCTGAGTCGGCAACCACCGTACTTAGTCCGACCTCTTCGGATTACAACAATCCGATTCCGTATCTTGTACGGATCAAGACAAATGAACTGATCCCGATCATCAAGGCAGAGTTCCTGATCGGAAAGTCTCCGGAGGCAGATTACCAGATCACGGATAACCGTCGTGTCAGCCGGAAGCATGCAACCTTCCGCATCAGCAACGGAGAGTGTTATGTCCGGGATCATAATTCCACGAACCACACCTTCATCAACGGAAAGCTGATCCAGCCGGAGTTCGAGATCATGCTCGCAAACAACGACTACATCAGACTGGGTGACGAAGAGTTTAAATACTGGGTAAGATAAGCAAATAAAAAGAATGGCTCCGCACGGCATTTAAATGTCGTGCGGAGCCATTCTTTTTATTCGCTTAGTCGAGGCCCATCATGGCTCTCTTATCCTGAATCTCATCCCGAAGTTCAAACTGAAGCTTCTTTACTTCTTCCTCGGTGAGACCGGACATGGAAACCACTTCCTCCACGGGGATGTTTCCCTTCAGCATCCGTGCTGCCAGATCATATTTTGCTTTTGTTGTATTATTCATAGTGAACGTTGCTCCTTTCAGAAACCTCTGCTTCCCACGGCATGCCACGGAAATGTCATTCCGCGGGAAAAAGAGAGTGTTTTATATTCAATTCTTAACTTATGCCGGATCGATGGTAAGGGACTCCAGAAATGCCGCATTTTCGGCAATCACTGCCTTCATGGGAACAGGCCCCGGAGCTCCGATAGTGTTGCGGGCTTCCACGCAGGTCTTAAGAGAGATGGCGTCGAAGATATCCTGCTCAAAATGCGGATCGATGGCTTGCAGCTCCTCCAGTGTCAGTTCATCGATGGCAGAGTTTTTCTCGATGCAGTAGAGCACCAGCCGACCGATGATCCCGTGGGCATCCCGGAAGGGCACGCCCTTCTTTACCAGATAGTCTGCGGCATCGGTTGCATTTGTGAAGCCGCGCATGGCGCTGACGGCCATGGTATCCTTCCGAAGCTGCATGGTTGCGATCATTCCGTTAAAGAGGGTAAGACAGTTCTTTACGGTGTCGATGGCGTCGAAGGTCAGCTCCTTATCCTCCTGCATATCCTTGTTGTAGGCAAGGGGGATTCCCTTCATGGTGGTGAGCAGGGAGGTGAGTGCGCCATAGACGCGACCGGTCTTGCCACGGACAAGCTCTGCAATGTCCGGATTCTTCTTCTGCGGCATGATGGAGCTTCCGGTGCTGTACGCATCATCCAGCTCGATAAAGCCGTACTCATTGGAGTTCCAGAGGATGATCTCCTCCGAGAAGCGGGAGAGATGCATCATGATGGTTGCACAGGCCGAGAGAAGCTCGATACAGTAGTCACGGTCCGAAACCGAATCCATGGAATTAAGGGTCGGTCCCGTAAAGCCGAGAAGACTTGCGGTCAGGTTCCGGTCCAGGGGATAGGTGGTACCTGCAAGAGCGCCTGCACCCAGCGGACAGTAGTTGAGCCGCTGATAGATATCCGTAAGACGGCCGAAGTCCCGCTTGAACATTTCCATGTAAGCACCGATATGATGGGAGAAGCTGACGGGCTGTGCCTTCTGCAGATGGGTAAAGCCCGGCATGTAGGTATCCAGATTCTCAGCCATCAGCGACTGAAGCGTCTTCATCAGGTCCAGGACCCGCTCCTCCAGGGCGGATACTTCTCCGCGGATGTAAAGCCGCATGTCCAGAGCCACCTGATCATTTCTGCTTCGCCCGGTGTGGAGCTTCTTTCCTGCGTCTCCAATCCGGTCGATCAGGTTTGCCTCCACAAAGCTGTGGACGTCTTCATATTTCGTGGTGATCTCCAGTGCACCGGAGGTGGCGTCGGCCAGGATCCCGTCCAGTCCGGCGAGGATGCTGTCCCGTTCCTCTTCGGTGATCACACCAACGGCTGCAAGCATGGTGGCATGTGCCTTGCTGCCACGGATATCCTGCGGAAGCAGCCGCTTATCAAATGTAATGGATGCGTTGAAATCATATACCAGTTGGTCGGTTTCCTTGGTGAACCGGCCGCCCCAGAGCTGTGCCATAACGTTGTACCGCCTTCTTAGATTCTTTGGATTACTTCTGAATCATTATATCTCATAACAGGGGAGGGGGCAAGGGTGGAAAAACAGGGAAAAATGTGGTAGGATACTACATGTATCTTGTTGTCTGATAGGGGATCAGAATGAAGAAATGGCAGAAAGTATTAATTGAATTAGCCGTCGGGGCATTCCTCATCCTTGTGGTCCTGAAGCTGGTGGAAACCTGGACCGGAGTGAATCCCATGGATAATCTGACCCACCGCTCGGATGCCCTTCAGGATATCAATGAGGTGGCAGCTGCGCTGACGCAGGAGATGGAGAGCGGAAAGGAAGGAGAGGTTGTCCTTTTTGTGAAGGATATTCCGGAGGAGGACCTGCTGAATATCAACTATATTCTCAGCAACCTGAACGGAAGCGTGGATTCCTTCCAGATGCATACCAAGCTCTTCGGGATCCGGCGGATCGATTTCCAGATCGTCCGGTCGGATAACAGCTATGTATATGATGCCTATAAGAACGGGACCGCGATTCCGGAGGACCGGCCGGAGGCGCTGCTGCTGTACCAGAAGGTAAAGAAGATCCTGGAGACGAAGATCGGGGACCGGGTCATGACGGAGTATCAGAAGGAACTGATCCTGCATGACTATCTGGTAGAGCACTGTACCTACAGCTTCGGCAGTGAGACCAATGACAATGAATACCGGGCCTACGGGGCACTGGTGGAGCAAAAGGCCGTCTGTAACGGGTATGCGGAGGCCATGGCTCTGCTTCTTTCCTGTGCCGGTGTTGAGAACCGCTATGTGGTGGGAACGGTTTCCTCGGGAAGCAGATCCGCCACGGGGCAGAGCACCGGGAATGAATCGGAGGCTCAGACTGCGGCAAGAAAGAAGCGGGAGAATCATGCCTGGAATCAGGTAAAGCTGAACGGTACCTGGTATCACCTGGATTCCACCTGGGATGATCCGGTGGGAGATAAGGAGATCCTTTCCCATGCCTACTTTAATCTTTCCGATGAACTGATGGAACGGGATCACACCTGGAACCGGGAGAAGTATGAGGTCTGCCCGGACATGAGCTGGAACTATTTCCACCGGAGTCAGTGCTACTTTGAAAACTCCAATGAGCTGGATGCTTACGTGACCCGGATGGTGATGGCGCACCCCTACGGAACGCTGGAATGTGCCTTCTCAAAATTCGAAATGACCAACACCACCCTGCAGGGTCTTTCCACGATCCCGGGGCTGCAATCCGTCTATTATTCCACCGTCGGAAACTTCTCATTTTCGGTGCTGACGCTTTACATAAATTGACACATTTCACGTAATTTGGTGAAAATGTCTTTTGTAGAACGTAAAAACGTAAATTGACTGACAAATCTTTGTGCACTTTTTAAGAAAAAAATTGTTGAAATTCACGAATAGATATGTTATATTTATTACAGAAATATTAAGAAAGATTAAGAAAAACCATCCTTTACCAAAATGTGATGCCGGATCCCCCAAAGTCCGGCATCTTTATTTTTTGCCGAAATCTCTTATAAAATATGAGAATATTCACATTTTTCACAGACTTTTCACAATAGTTAGCACTCCAAATAGGTGAGTGCTAACTTTTTCTTGACTTTTTGTCCCCGGAGGCCTAATATATATCATGGTCAAAAACGGAGACGGTTTTTGAACAAAATGCTGATAAAAACATAACGGAGGCGTGTAAACCATGGCAACCAAAACAAACAAGGGCAGTTTAACGATCAACAGTGAGAATATATTTCCCATCATAAAGAAATGGCTGTATTCCGATCATGATATCTTTATCCGGGAGCTGATCTCCAACGGCGTGGACGCCATAACGAAGTTGAAGCGGCTGGTGTCTCTGGGTGAAGCCCGTATCCCGGAGGGAGAGCAGTATCGCGTAACCGTCTATGCTTCTCCGAAGGATAAGACGCTTACCTTTGAGGATAACGGTATCGGTATGACCGCGGAGGAGGTTGATAAGTACATCAACCAGATCGCATTCTCCGGCGCTACGGATTTCCTGGAGAAGTACAAGGATAAGGACAGTCAGGATCAGATCATCGGACATTTCGGTCTTGGCTTCTACAGCGCATTCATGGTTGCGGATAAGGTTGTGATCGAGACTCAGTCCTATCAGGAGGGCGCAAAGGGCGTTCACTGGGAATGCGACGGCGGAACCGAGTATACGCTGTCCGAGGTTTCCGGTCTTTCCAGAGGTACCAGGATCACCCTGTACATGTCAGAGGACAGTCTGGAGTTCTGCAATGAGTATAAGTGCCGTGAGGTGATCGGAAAGTACTGTTCCTTCATGCCGGTGGAGATCTACTTTGTAAATGAGGACGCTGCCAAGGAGAAGGCAGAGGCTCCGGAGCAGAAGAAGGCAAAGAAGGACGCGGCAAAGAAGGCGGCTGCAAAGAAGAAGGCAAAGAAGGATGAGGATGATCTGGTGGGAGATTCCACCGAAGAAGCATCCGGGGATTCCGAGATCGTGGAAACCGATGAGACAGAGGACGAGGAAGAAAAGGAAGTACCCATCAACGACACCCATCCTCTCTGGATGAAGACACCGGGAGACTGCACGGATGAGGAGTATAAGGACTTCTATCAGAAGGTCTTCTATGATTTCAAGGAGCCTCTGTTCTGGATCCATCTGAATATGGATTACCCCTTCAACCTGAAGGGAATCCTTTACTTCCCCCGCCTGAACCCGAATGTGGATCAGCTGGAGGGTAAGGTTAAGCTTTACAACAATCAGGTTTTCGTGGCAGATAATATCAAGGAGGTCATTCCGGAATTCCTCCTGGTACTGAAGGGTGTTATCGACTGCCCGGACCTTCCGCTCAATGTTTCCCGTTCCGCACTGCAGAATGACGGTTTTGTACGGAAGATCTCCGATCATATCACCAAGAAGGTGGCAGATAAGCTGATCGGTATGTGCAAGAACCACAGAGAGGATTATGAGAAGCTGTGGGATGACCTGTCCCCGTTCGTAAAGTTCGGATGCCTTCGGGATGACAAGTTCAACGAGAAAATGAAGGACTACATCATTTTCAAGAACCTGGAGGGTAAGTATGTGTCCCTGGCGGAGTATCTGGAGGCAGCGAAGGAAACCCACGAGAATCAGGTGTTCTATGTAACGGATGAACAGTTGCAGGCACAGTATATCGAGCTCTTCAAGTCTGAAGGTATTGATGCGGTTTATATGACCCATAATATCGACAATCCCTTCATCACCAGCCTTGAGGCACGGGATGACAAGGTGAAGTTCCGCCGGATCGATGCGGATGTGAATGAGAATCTGAAGGGCGAGAAGCTGTCCGAGGAGGATGCAAAGGCTTACACGGATAAGCTGACCGAGGTGTTTAAGAGGGCCCTTGGCAATGACAAGCTGAAGGTTCAGGTGGACAGCCTGAAGGATGAGAATATATCCAGTATGCTTCTACAGTCCGAGGAGTCCCGCCGTATGGCCGAGATGATGAAAATGTACAGCATGGCCGGTATGGGCATGGGTGATCTCGGTAAGGCAGAGGAGACGCTGGTACTGAACGCCAACAACAGTCTGGTGAAGTATGTCTTCGAGAATCCGGAGGGAGAGCTGACGGATACGGTATGCTGCCAGCTGTATGACCTGGCGGTTCTTGCAAACCGTCCCCTTTCCGCAGAGGAGCTGACCCGCTTCGTACAGAGAAGCAATGAGATCTTGACAAAGCTTACGAAATAGTTCTTGCATTTCGAAAAGAGATTTGTTATTATAACGCAGGTACTGTTACTGAGCTATCGGACACTCCGACCCTTAGCCCGGTCTCAGCGAATTATATTTTAGGAGGAATCACACAATGATTACCAAAGAGCAGAAGGCAGAACTGATCGCAAAGTACGGCAATGGCGAAGGTGACACAGGTTCACCGGAGGTTCAGGTTGCGATCCTGACAGCACGGATCAACGATCTGAATGAGCATTTCAAGGCTCATCCCCATGATCATCACTCCAGAAGAGGACTTCTGAAGATGGTTGGTCAGCGTCGTAACATGCTTGCATACCTGAAGAGCAAGGATATCGAGCGTTACAGAGCAATCGTTCAGAAGCTTGGCCTGAGAAAGTAATTCATGAAAGAGCAGCGGAAACGCTGCTCTTTTGTTTGCTTCGGAAATGTGCTATCATGGACGAAGAAAACTACCAGAGGTAAACCTATGAGAACACAACAAAAAATCACAGGGACCACCGGAGTACTCGGTCTGATCGGAAATCCGGTCCGGCATACGCTGTCTCCGCTGATCCATAATACAATCTCCGAGGAGCTGGGAAAGGATCTTGTCTATGTGCCCTTTCAGGCGGAAGAGGACCCGGTTACGGCAGTCCGCGGGGCGTATCATCTCGGGATTCAGGGCCTGAACGTTACGGTACCCCATAAGACTGCAGTGATGGAAGCACTGAAGGAGATCGATCCTGCGGCGAAAATGATCGGTGCAGTCAATACGCTGGTTCGAACGGAGCAGGGATACAAGGGATACAATACGGATATGCCGGGGCTTGGAAGGGCGTTGAAGCGAAGAGGAATATCCCTTCGGAATCAGCAGTTGGTGGTACTGGGGGCCGGAGGAGCTTCCCGTGCGGTCTGTACCCTTGCTTTGCTGGAAGGAGCAAAAGAGATCTATCTTCTGAACCGGACGAAGGAGCGGGCGGAGAAGATTGCCTCGGAGCTTATGGATACGGCAGCCCGAACAAAGGGAGTGGTCGGAAGGATCCTTCCTCTTTCGGCTTCCGAGTACGAGAGTGTTCCCCGGAATCCGTCAATCTTTGTTCAGTGTACATCTCTCGGATTGCACGAGGGAGACGGGCTTCTGATCGAGGATGACAACTTCTACCATATGGCGGAGTACGGTTTCGATCTGATCTACAATCCGGCGGTTACGCCTTTCATGAAGAAGCTGCAGGGTTTCATGATCCCGTGCGATAACGGGCTTACCATGCTTCTTTATCAGGGGATCATTGCCTATGAGCTATGGACCAAAGAGAGCATACCCGATCCGCTGGCGGACCTTGTGTTAAACCGCCTGGAACGACAGATCTATGGAGAGAATATCATCCTGGTCGGTTATATGGGATCGGGAAAGAGCACGGTGGGACAGGCTCTGGCGAAGGAACGCGGCATGCGGTTTCTGGATACGGATGCAGCCATCGAAGAAGCGGAGGGCTGCAGTATCCGGGAGATCTTTGAGGAACGGGGTGAAAAAGCGTTCCGTGATCTGGAGACGGAGTATCTCCGGAGGCTCAAAGCTACGACGGTGAATACCGTGATCGCCACCGGCGGAGGTATCGTGCTTCGGAATGAAAACCGGGAATTATTAAAGCGGACCGGACGGGTGATCTGGCTGAAGGCCTCCGCAGAGGAGACCCTGAGCCGCGTGAAGTCCGACACCGGACGTCCTCTTTTAGACAGTGCCTCGGAAGCGGAACTGGCAGGGAAGATCGAACGTATGCTTCGGGAACGGACCCCTGCCTACGGAGCGGCAGCGTCCGATATCATCGAAACGGACGGAAAAACCGTGCCGGAGATCGTAAGAGGGATCATCAAAGAGTGATAATAAAACAGCTGCAGGAAAGAGGCTCTGCAGCTGTTTTTGATTGGTTTACATAATATGAAGAATTGATTGCCTTTTTTCCTTGCCTATAATAGTAAGATATGGTAAAATATCAGAGATTGTTCTCATGGTAAACCGAGACTACTGAAAAGCCGGTTGCGGCGCGTCTCTGGGGCCGTCTTTTCAGTCGTTTCGGACCCATAGAATAGTCGGAAAAAATACTATATGTAAGGAGATAGAACATGTACAAGAAGTTTGAGATGGAGCTTGCCGGCCGTACGCTCAGAGTAGACGTAGACCGCGTGGGCAAGCAGGCAAACGGAGCAGTCCTGATCCACTATGGTGATACCGTAGTGCTTTCTACCGCAACTGCATCCAAGGAACCGAGAGAGGGTATTGATTTCTTCCCGCTTTCCGTAGAGTACAACGAGAAGATGTACGCAGTCGGAAAGATCCCGGGAGGTTTCAACAAGCGCGAGGCTAAGCCGTCCGAGAATGCGATCCTCACCGACCGCGTGATCGACCGTCCCATGCGTCCGCTGTTCCCGAAGGATTACAGAAATGACGTAACCCTGGACAACCTGGTACTTTCCGTTGATCCGGAGTGCGCACCGGAGCTTACCGCAATGCTCGGAACTGCCATCGCAGTATCCATTTCCGATATCCCCTTTGACGGACCCTGTGCAACCACACAGGTTGGTCTTGTGGACGGAGAGCTGATCTTCAACCCCAACAGCACACAGAACCTGAATTCCGATCTGAAGCTGACCGTAGCTTCCACTCGTGAGAAGGTCATCATGATCGAGGCCGGTGCAAATGAAGTGCCGGAGGCTAAGATGCTGGAAGCAATCTTCGCAGCACATAAGGTAAATCAGGAAGTGATCGCATTTATCGACAAGATCGTTGCTGAGGTCGGAAAGCCGAAGCACAGCTACAACAGCTATGCGATCCCCGAGGATCTCTTCGCGGCCATGAAGGAGATCGTTCCGCCGGAGGAGATGGAGGTTGCCGTCTTCACGGATGATAAGCAGACAAGAGAGAAGAATATCGACGATATCAAGGCCCGCATGGCTGAGAAGTTCGCTGACAATGAGGAGTGGCTTGCACTTCTGGGCGATGCTCTGTATCAGTACCAGAAGAAGACCGTTCGTAAGATGATCCTGAAGGATCACAAGCGTCCGGATGGTCGTGCCATCAACCAGATCCGTCCGCTGGCAGCAGAGGTTGATCTGATCCCCCGTGTACATGGTTCCGCCATGTTCACTAGAGGACAGACCCAGATCTGCGATATCGTAACTCTGGCTCCTCTTTCCGAAGCACAGAAGATCGATGGCCTGGATCCGAATGTAACCTCCAAGCGTTATATGCATCATTACAACTTCCCGGCATACTCCGTAGGTGAGACCCGCGTATCCCGCGGCCCGGGACGTCGTGAGATCGGTCACGGTGCACTGGCAGAGAGAGCACTCCTTCCGGTGATCCCGTCTGAGGATGAATTCCCGTATGCAATCCGTGCCGTATCCGAGACCTTCGAGTCCAACGGCTCCACATCCATGGGTTCCACCTGCGCATCCTGTATGTCCCTGATGGCAGCAGGTGTGCCGATCAAGGCTCCGGTTGCAGGTATCTCCTGTGGTCTGGTTACCGGTGAGACCGATGATGATTATGTAGTGCTGACTGATATCCAGGGTCTTGAGGACTTCTTCGGCGATATGGACTTCAAGGTAGCAGGTACCGAGAAGGGTATCACTGCGATCCAGATGGATATTAAGATCCACGGTCTCACGGATGACATCATCCGCGAGGCTATCGCACGCACCAGAGAGGCACGTATGTATATCCTGAATGAGGTTATGCTGAAGGCCATTCCGGAGCCGCGTAAGGAGCTTAGTGCATATGCTCCGAAGATCGTATCCATGAACATCGATCCGGATAAGATCGGTGAAGTTATCGGACAGAAGGGCAAGACCATCAACGGCATCATCGAGGAGACCGGCGTGAAGATCGACATCGATGATTCCGGACGTATCGACATCTGTGGCGTAGAGCAGGCAGGTATCGACAAGGCTCTTTCCATCATCCACTCCATCGTGGATCCGATCGAGGTCGGCAAGACCTACGAAGGAACCGTTGTACGGATCATGCCTTACGGCGCATTTGTACAGCTGTCCCCGAATAAGGATGGTATGATCCATATCTCCAAGCTGGCTCCGCACCGCGTGGCTAAGGTGGAGGATGTTGTAAATATCGGCGACCTGGTTCGTGTAAAGGTACTTGAGGTGGATCGCATGGGTAAGATCAGCCTCAGCCTGAAGGATGCTGACAAATAAGTAATATACAAATGGTCCGCACCGGATCTTTGGTGCGGACCGAATTAAACCCTTGAGAAGGCTATACAACATGTTTTAGGAGGTTGCACATGCGCTACGGTTTTTTTGATGAATCCAAGAAAGAATATGTGATCGAGCGTCCGGATACACCCGCTCCCTGGGCCAACTATCTCGGCTCCCCGGAGTACGGCGCCATCGTTTCCAACAATGCCGGCGGCTACAGCTTTGCCAAGTCCGGTGCCAACGGACGTATCCTTCGATATGTCTTCAATCAGTTCGATCAGCCCGGTCGATATATCTATCTTCGTGACAATGATACGAAGGATTACTGGTCTGCTTCCTGGCAGCCGGTAGGAAAGGATCTTTCAACCTACAAAAATGTGGTACGTCACGGTACCGCTTATTCCAAATTCGAAACAGATTATGCAGGCATCCGTTCGGATGTTATGTATTATGTACCGCTGGATGCAACCCATGAGGTATGGTATACCAAGGTAACAAATACTTCCGACAAGGCACGGTCCATCACTCTGACCGGTTATGCCGAGTTTACAAATGAATGCAACTATGAGCAGGATCAGGTAAACCTGCAGTACACCCTGTTCATTACAAGAACCTACTTCCAGGGCAACCGCGTGAAGCAGGTGGTAAATGAGAACTGTATCAAGAGCTCCGTGAACGGAAGCGTTGCACAGTGCAAGTTCCTGGGACTGGCAGGCGCAGAGGTTTCCTCCTACTGCGGCGATAAGGAGCTGTTCCTCGGTGCATACCACGGATACGGAAATCCTGTGGGCGTGGAAAACGGCGATCTGGGCAACGGCCTGAACTACAATGCAAATGGCTGCGGTGCGCTTTCCACCGTACTGGAGCTGGCTCCCGGCGAGTCCAAGTCCGTAGCCTTCGTTGTGGGCATGAAGGGCGACGAGGAAGCTTCCAAGGTTCTGGATTCCTATGCGGATGTTGAGGCAACCGTTGCAAAGGAATATGAGACTCTGGTGGGCTACTGGCATGAGAAGCTGTCTCATTTCCAGGTAAAGACACCGAGCCAGGAATTCAACGCAATGATCAATACCTGGAATGCATTTAACTGCTTCATGACCTTTATCTGGTCCCGTGCAGCATCCTTTATCTACTGCGGTCTCCGGAACGGCTACGGCTACCGTGATACCGTACAGGATATTCAGGGTGTGATCCACCTGGCACCGGAGATGGCACTGGAGAAGATCCGTTTCATGCTTTCCGCACAGGTAGATAACGGCGGCGGACTTCCGCTGGTTAAGTTCACACACAATGCAGGTCATGAGGACACCCCGGATGATGACTCCTATGTACGCGAAACCGGACATCCGGCTTACCGTGCGGATGATGCCCTGTGGCTGTTCCCCACCATTTACAAGTATATCGCAGAGTCCGGCAATCTGGACTTCATCGACGAGGTGATCGTTTATGCCAATAAGGATGAGGGCTCTGTATATGACCACTTAAAGCGCGCCATCGACTTCTCCATGAACCGTCTCGGCGATCATGGCATGCCGGCCGGTCTGCATGCAGACTGGAATGACTGCCTGCGCCTCGGTAAGAAGGGTGAGTCCACCTTCGTTGCCTTCCAGCTGTATTATGCAATGACAGTCATCCGTGAGTTCGCTCAGTACAAGAAGGATGAGCTCTATCTTGCATATCTGGATGATATCCAGCCGAAGCTGTACAACACACTGCAGAAGCTTTGCTGGAACGAGGATCGTTTTATCCGCGGCTTCAAGGAGGACGGCATGGTGATCGGTCAGAGAACCGATCCGGAGGCTTCCATGTGGCTGAATCCCCAGAGCTGGGCTGTTATCTCCGGTCTTGCAACTCCGGAGCAGGCAGATCTTGCGCTGGACAGCGTTAACCGCGAGCTGAACACCGATTACGGCTGTATGGTTATGTATCCGCCGTATCGTGAGCATGCCTTTGACGGAGCCCTGATGCTTCTCTTTAACGCATGCACGAAGGAGAATGCCGGTATCTTCTCACAGCCCCAGGGCTGGATCATCCTGGCAGAGGCCCTTCGCGGACATGGTAACCGTGCATATCAGTACTTCATGGAGTCTTCACCGGCTGCCATGAATGACAAGGCAGAGATCCGGAAGCTGGAGCCCTATTCCCACGGTCAGTTTACCGAGGGTAAGGACAGCCCGCATCACGGACGGAGCCATGTGCACTGGCTGACAGGTACCGCATCCACCGTTATGGTAGGCTGTGTTGAGGGTATCCTGGGTATGCGTCCGGACTTCTACGGTCTTCGAATCGCACCGTCGGTTTCTTCCGAGTGGAAGGAATTCGAGATCACCAAGCTCTTCCGCGGTAAGCAGCTTCACATCTCCGTAAAGAATCCGGAGGGCAAGGAGTCAGGCTTTACATCCATGACCGTGAATGGCAAGGCATATACGGATAATTACATTCCGGCAGAGAATCTGCAGGATGTAAATGAGATCCTCTTTGTGATCTAAACAGGCTGAAATAAACAGCCGAAACACTGAATACGCTGAAAATTCGGAGCAGTCGCCTGAGTCTGCTCCGTTTCAGCGATATTTGACAGGAAACTAAGGAGTGGGAGAATGGCTGCTTCCAATAAATCAACAGCAAACAGGAACCGAAACGGAAAGGGTAGTGCATCCGGAAAAAGCGGTACGAAGAAGCCGTCCGTTCAGAGTAGGATCATCGATGATGATGACGAGAAGGGCCTTTCTCCCGCTCGTCAGCGGGAGATCTATCTCTTTATCTATCTGGCCGTTTCTGTTTTTATGCTCTGCAGTAACTTCGGAATCTGCGGGGCTGTTGGTCGTGTCATCAGCGGGTTCTTCTTCGGGCTCTTCGGTTGGAGCCAGTACCTTCTGCCGCTGTATCTTTTCTTTGCGGCAGCATTTATCCTTTCCAACGGACCGAAGAAATCCATCATCCGGAAGCTGATCTGGATCGCGGTACTGCTGATGGTGGTTTCCTTTATCGCACAGCTGATCCACGGGATCGATCCCGTAACCGCGAAGTCCCTTTACATGGACGGTTATACCGACCATGCGGGCGGCGGATTTTTCTTCGGAGGGATCCTTTCCCTTCTGTATCAGATGATCGGCAAGGTGGGTGTTATCATTCTGACCATCCTCCTTACCATCGTAGCGGTGATCATGATCACCGGTTTCTCCGTGATCAACGGATTTAAGAAGGTATTCACATTTAACTATCATGATGTGGAAACCATTGATGAAGACTATGACGAGGACGAGGACGCATCTCCCGTGGTCCGTGCCAGACGCCCGAGAGAGGCAATCGTAAGAGATCTGGAGGTTCGTCCCGAAACACCTGAAAAGAAGAAACGCGGCAGGGCCGCGAAGCAGGAGGAGCTTCCGAAGGATGAGATGACGGAGCTGCTTCCGGATCCCTACAATGACGATATGGATCAGCTGAAGGCAGCCGCAAGAGAGAAGCTCCGCAGTCGTGCCCCGGAGGATACGGCATTCCCCGGAGTTGCATCTGCAGAAGGCTTTAAGCGGCAGGGCGTGGTTCCGGTGACGGAGGACCGGGGGCTTTCCGTTCCCAGTTCAGAGTCCATCCGGAGAGCTGCTGTAAATGCAGACCTTCGGGGCGAGGATAGTGCCTTTGGCAATTCCCGGGCTGCAGAAAAGCAGGATGATTTCTTTAATCTGAAGCCTGCACCGGAGACCTATGAGGATGAAGTGGGCGGAGATTTCGGTTCCGCATTTGACCGGGAAGAGGAACCGGAAGTCGCTCCGAGGAGAGCCGCGGTTCGCGCCGACAGCAGAGCAGTAGAGGCGGGCAGTGCAGAGCCGGAGGAGGATGATCCGGTCATCCCCGGAGCTTCCGGTGCCGCGGAAGGAAAGCTTTCCCATAAGGATGCCCTGGATGCAACCGAGGAGATCTCCCAGCAGTTAAAGCAGGCTGAACAGCCGAAGAAAAGGCCGTACCGGATTCCGCCGGTGAGTCTTCTCAACCCCGTTAAGCGCGGGGGCAGAGGCGGAGACGCGGATGTACGGGAGACGGCCATGAAGCTGAAGCAGACCATGGAAAGCTTCGGCGTAAATGTGACGATCACGGATTACAGCCGGGGCCCGGCAGTAACCCGTTATGAAATGACACCTGAGCAGGGCGTTAAGGTAAGCAAGATCCTGTCCCTGCAGGATGATATCAAGCTGAATCTTGCAGCTGCGGATATCCGGATCGAAGCTCCGATCCCGGGCAAGTCCGCCATCGGTATCGAGGTTCCGAACAAGGAGAACCAGATGGTTTCCTTCCGGGAGCTGATCGATACACAGAGCTTCCGGGATGCCAAGTCGAAGATCTCCTTTGCCATAGGTAAGGATATCGGCGGACAGATCATCATCGGTGATATTGCAAAGATGCCGCACATGCTGATCGCAGGCTCTACCGGTTCCGGTAAGTCCGTCTGCATCAACACCATCATCATGAGCATCCTGTACAAGGCAAGACCGGAAGAGGTACGTCTTATCATGGTGGATCCGAAGATGGTGGAGCTTACCGCCTACAACGGAATCCCCCACATGCTGATCCCGGTTGTGACGGATGCAAAGAAGGCGGCAGGAGCCCTGAACTGGGCCGTGCAGGAGATGGAACGCCGCTACAAGCTCTTTGCACGTTATAACGTAAGAAATCTGGAAGGCTTTAATAAGAAGGTGGAAGAGGAAGGTGCTGCGGATCCGGAGGATCTGGAGAATTCCGACTTCCGGTTCATGCCACAGATCGTGGTGATCGTGGACGAGCTGGCGGACCTGATGATGGTGGCCCACGGCGAGGTGGAGGATGCCATCGTACGTCTGTCCCAGCTGGCAAGAGCTGCCGGTATCCACCTGATCATTGCGACCCAGAGACCCTCCGTGGATGTCATCACGGGACTCATCAAGGCAAATGTACCGTCCCGTATCGCATTTGCGGTATCCAGCGGAACCGATTCCAGAACCATTCTGGATATGGTAGGTGCCGAGAAGCTGCTGGGTAAGGGCGACATGCTTTATTATCCCACGGGTATCCCGAAGCCGCTTCGTGTGCAGGGCGCCTTTGTATCGGATGAGGAAGTGGTTGCCGTTACCGATTATATCAAGAAGCAGAGCGGTGGTGCGGAATATGATGAGAGCGTGGCCGAGTCCATCAATTCCGGTTCCGTCAGCAGCGGCAGCACCGGAGGCGGGGATGCCGCCGAGGAGGAGGGCGAACGCTACGATGAGTATTTTGAGGAAGCAGGCCGTCTCGTGATCGAGAAGGATAAGGCTTCCATCGGATATCTGCAGCGTGTCTTCCGTATCGGCTTTAACCGCGCGGCACGCATTATGGACCAGCTGGCGGATGCCGGCGTAGTAGGTCCCGAAGAAGGTACCAAACCTCGGAAGATCCTGATGACCATCGATCAGTTCGAGGAATACATGCAGGCGTAGATCAGCCGCATGGATCATAGAAATGTAAGGAGATAACGAATGCTTACAGACATCGAAATCGCCCAGACAGCAAAGCTGAGGAAGATCCGCGAGATCGCGGCGGATCTCGGTCTTTCGGAGGATGATGTGGAATCCTACGGCCCCTATATGGGGAAGTTTTCCGATGAGTATTTAAAGGAAATCGAGGATCGTCCCTTCGGAAAGCTGATCCTGGTAACCGCCATCAATCCGACCCCTGCAGGAGAGGGGAAAACCACCGTGACCATCGGTCTCGGAGATGCGCTCCGCCGTGCGGGAAAGAAGACCATGATCGCGCTTCGGGAGCCTTCTCTTGGTCCCTGCTTCGGAATCAAGGGTGGTGCTGCCGGCGGCGGATACTCTCAGGTAGTTCCCATGGAGAAGCTGAACCTGCATTTTACCGGAGATTTTCATGCCATTACCAGTGCAAATAATCTCCTGGCTGCAGCCCTGGATAATCATCTGCAGCAGGGCAATTCTCTCGGGATCGATCCGAAGCGGATCGTATTAAAGCGGTGCCTGGATATGAATGACCGTGCCCTTCGGAATATCGTGATCGGAATGGGCAAGCGGACAGACGGTGTAACGAGAGAGGATCATTTCATCATCACGGTAGCTACCGAGGTTATGGCAATCCTCTGTCTTGCGGAGGATATCGAGGACCTGAAGGCCCGTCTCTCCCGGATCATTGTTGCCTACACCTATCAGAATCAGCCGGTTACCGCGGCGGATCTAAAGTGCGTCGGAGCCATGACCGTCCTTTTAAAGGATGCCATCCGGCCGAATCTGATCCAGACCCTGGAGCACACACCGGCCATTGTCCATGGCGGTCCCTTTGCAAATATCGCACATGGCTGCAATTCCGTCCGTGCCACCAAAACAGCGCTTCGCAGCGCGGATTATGTGGTGACCGAGGCCGGCTTCGGCGCGGATCTGGGTGCAGAGAAGTTTCTGGATATTAAGTGCCGTCTGGCAGGACTCACACCGGATGCAACGGTGCTGGTAGCTACGGTACGTGCACTGAAGTATAACGGCGGGGTACCGAAGGATCAGCTGTCCGAGGAGAATCTGGATGCTCTCGGGAAGGGTATCTGCAATCTGGGAAAGCATATCGAAAACCTGCAGCAGTTCGGACTTCCGCTGGTGGTTACACTGAACCGCTTCGTATCCGATACCGATGCGGAGATCGACTTTGTAAGAAGCTACTGCGAGGAGCGGGGTGTAAAGCTCACGGTGTCCGAGGTCTGGGCCAAGGGCGGTGAAGGCGGAGAAGCGCTGGCAAGAGAGGTGCTCCGGCTGTTGGAGGAGGTTCCGACACAGTATCATCCGCTTTACTCCGCAGCGGATCTTTCCATCGACGAAAAGATCCGTACCATAGCAACCAGGATCTACGGAGCAAAGGGTGTGGAGTATTCTCCGGAAGCAAGGAAGGCCATGACCGATCTTACGAATCTTGGGTTTGGAAACCTTCCGGTCTGCATGGCAAAGACCCAGTATTCCCTATCGGATGATCCGAAACTCCTGGGACGTCCCGAGGACTTTACCGTGACCATCCGTGAAATGTATGTTTCCGCAGGCGCAGGCTTCGTAGTCGCCATTGCAGGCTCCATCATGACCATGCCCGGTCTTCCGAAGGTACCTGCGGCAGAGCGGATCGATATTGATGAAAACGGAATGACGGTAGGGCTTTTCTGACAACAGCTACAGACAGTTTATATAGAGAGAGGTATATCTATGGCAGAGATTATTGATGGAAAGAAGATCTCCCAGGAGATCAAGGATGAGGTCCGTGACAAGGTAGCCATGCTGAAGGAGGACGGGATCGAGGTAACCCTCGCCGTGATCCTTGTGGGAAATGATCCGGCTTCCGGCGTCTATGTGAATAATAAGAAGAAGGCCTGCGAGTATACGGGGATCAAATCCCTGTCCTACGAGCTGCCGGAGGATACAACGGAGGAGAAGCTGCTCTCCCTGATCGATGATCTGAATCAGGATCATTCCGTGGACGGAATCCTTGTGCAGCTGCCCCTTCCGAAGCAGATCAATGAGGATCGTGTAATCCGCCGTATCTCTCCGGATAAGGATGTGGACGGCTTCCATCCCGAGAGTGTGGGACGTCTCTCCATCGGAGAGCGTGGCTTTGTATCCTGCACACCTGCGGGTATCATTGAGCTGTTAAAGCGAAGCAATGTGGAGATTGACGGTAAGGAATGCGTTGTGATCGGACGCAGCAATATCGTGGGAAAGCCCATGGGCATGCTGCTGCTTCGTGAAAGCGGAACCGTTACCATCTGCCATTCCCATACAAAGAATCTGAAGGAAGTCACAAAGCGTGCGGATATTCTGGTGGTAGCCATCGGAAAACCGAAGATGATCGACGGCTCCTATGTAAAGGAAGGCGCTGCCGTGATCGACGTTGGTATCCACCGCCTGGAGGGAAAGAAGCTCTGCGGCGACTGTGACTATGATTCCTGCGCAGAGGTTGCAGGAAAGATCACTCCGGTGCCGGGCGGCGTCGGCCCCATGACCATCGCCATGCTGATGGTAAACACCTACCAGGCTGCACTCATGCATCGCGGCAGGATCTAAAGGAGTAATATGACCGGGAGAGAACCTGAAAACTTCAAAGTGGCGCTTGTCACCCTGGGATGCGATAAGAATACCGTGGACAGCGAGGAAATGCTGGGAATCCTTTCCGCAAAAGGATATCAGCTGGCAGAGCTGCCGGAGGATGCGGATGCGGCCATCGTAAACACCTGCTGCTTTATCGGGGATGCACTGGAGGAGAGTATCCAGACACTGTTCGAGGTGGCTTCCTGCAAGAAGGAGCATCATCTGCAGTATCTGATCGCCACCGGCTGCATGTCGGAGCGGTACAAGGAGGAGATCGTAAAAGAGATCCCCGAGGTGGATGCATTCCTGGGAACCACCGGTTTCCCTGCCATAGCAGAGGTTCTTTACCGGCTTCGGGCAGGAGAGAAAAGCATCTCTTATTTCCCGGATGTGAACCTTCTTACGGAGGAAAGTCCGCGTCGGATCACCAACCGGCCATATACGGAATATCTGAAGATCGCGGAAGGGTGCGATAAGAAATGTACCTACTGCGCGATCCCCCATTTCCGCGGAAGCTACCGGAGTGTTCCCATGAACCGTCTGGTGAAAACCGCAAGAGAACTTGTGAATGACGGAGTCCGGGAGTTGATCCTGGTGGCACAGGAAACCACGGTGTACGGTGTGGATCTCTACGGAGAGAAAAAGCTTCCCGAGCTGCTGCACCGGCTGGCTGAGATCGAAGATCTCGCGTGGATCCGTATTCTCTACTGTTATCCGGAGGAGATCGATGATGCACTGATCGAAGCCATTGCCACGGAACCGAAGGTTCTTCATTATATCGACATGCCCCTTCAGCATACGGAGGACCGTGTCCTGCAGAGGATGGGGCGGAGACTCACAAAGAAGGGGCTCTTTTCTCTGGTGGACCGTCTTCGGACGAGAATCCCGGATATTACCCTTCGGACCACCCTGATCACCGGCTTCCCCGGAGAGACCGAGGAGGAGCATGCGGCAGTGCTGGAAACCCTGGACACCCTGGAGTTTGACCGGGTGGGTGTTTTCCCCTATTCCAGGGAGGAGGGGACCATCGCGGCTGATATGCCGGATCAGATCCCCGAGGAGACCCGGCAGAGGTACCGCGATGAGATCATGGAGCTGCAGCAGGAAATCTCCCTGGATAAGAATGAAGTTCTGGTGGGAAGTCGTATGGATGTCATGATTGAAGGGTACATGCCCGAGGATGACGTCTATGTTGCCAGGTCCTACCGGGACGCACCGGATGTGGACGGAATGGTATTTCTTTCGTCGGACCGTGAGCTGATCTCGGGAACCATCCTTCCGGCTTTGATCACGGGGGCAGCAGAATATGACCTCACGGCTGAAATTGCAGAATGAAGTGATTGCAATCCGAGCCCGAAAAGGTTATAATGCAGAGTGGTTTTGTCTTTTTTAGGACAATCCCATGCAAAAAGGAGTTTATAGATATGAATCTACCTAATAAATTAACGGTATTTCGCGTAATTCTGATCCCGGTATTTGTATTCTTTATGCTTATGCCGGATGTGGTTCCGGGTGCGAAATGGTACGCACTTTTCTTCTTCTGTCTGGCATCCGTTACGGATTTCTTCGACGGATATCTTGCCAGAAAAAACAATCTGGTTACGGATTTCGGAAAGTTCATGGATCCGCTTGCGGATAAGCTTCTGATCTGTTCTGCACTGATCGCTCTTTGCAGTAACGGACGCTTTCCTGCGTGGATCGTCATTATCATCATCGCAAGAGAGTTTACCATCAGCGGATTCCGTCTTATTGCATCGGATAACGGCCGCGTGATCTCGGCAAGCATGTGGGGCAAGGTGAAGACCGTTGTCCAGATGTTTACTGTCATCATGCTGATCATGGATCTGAACAATGTGACCGGGACCGGACAGCCCGGAGACGGAGCAGTTTACTGGATCGAGCAGAGTCTCATCTATCTGGCTCTGGCGCTTACCGTGATCTCTCTAGTGGACTATATCGCAAAGAACCGCGATGTGATCAGCACCACAAAATAGATAACCCATAATCATCATATTATATAATATAAATGGAGGACTAGAGATGAGCGAGAAACTGAAGTACTCTGCGAGTGAACGTATCGCAGCGCTCCTTGACGACTCAAGCTTCGTTGAGATCGGTGCTTATGTCACAGCCAGAAACACAGACTTCAATCTGAAGGAGTTTGATACTCCGAAGGATGGTGTTCTGACCGGATACGGCGTGATCGACGGGAAGCTGGTGTATGTGTACAGCCAGGATGCTTCCGTACTGGGAGGATCCATCGGTGAGATGCATGCGAAGAAGATCGCCAACCTTTACAATCTGGCCATGAAGTGCGGTGCACCCGTCATCGGCCTGATCGACTGTGCGGGTCTTCGTCTGCAGGAAGCAACCGATGCACTGACTGCCTTCGGACGCATTTTTAAGAAGATGTCCCAGGCATCCGGTGTGATCCCGCAGATCACTGCAATCTTCGGAACCTGTGGTGGCGGTACCGCCATGATTCCGTCCCTGACTGATTTCACATTTATGACCAGCCAGAATTCCAAGCTGTTCGTCAATAGTCCGAATGCATTAGATGGTAACTACGAAGGAAAGGTGGATACCTCCGCTGCATCCTACATCAGCGAGAACACAGGTCTCGTGGATGCCGTATGCGAGACGGAAGCAGACCTTCTGGCAGAGATCCGGAAGCTGATCGGAATCCTTCCTTCCAACAACGAGGATGTTGCGCTGATCGCCTGCGGAGACGAGCTGAACCGGACCATTCCGGGCATCGAGTCCATGGACGCAGAGCAGATCATTACCAACATCGCAGATGATCTTCAGTTTACAGAGGTGAAGAAGGCCTTTGCAAAGGATGTGAAGATCGGCTTTATCCGCATGAACGGTGCGGCAGTGGGTGTGGTTGCAAATGCAGAGAAGACCATCACCTCCGCAGGCCTTACCAAGGCTGCAAAGTTTGTCACCTTCTGCGATGCCTTCAGCATCCCGGTGCTTACCCTGGTGGATGTTAAGAATTTCGCGGGAACCGTGGAAGAGGAGAAGACCATCTCCGATGCAGCTGCAGCCCTTTCCTTTGCGTATGCAAGTGCTACGGTTGAGAAGGTAACCGTTGTGACCGGCGAGGCTTACGGCTCCGCATATATCACCATGAATTCCAAGTCTCTCGGTGCGGATATGGTTTATGCATGGCCGTCGGCTAAGATCGGAATGATGGATTCCAAGATGGCTGCACGGATCATTTACGCAGACGATATCGCTTCGGCAGAAGACAAGCTGGCGAAGGAGAAGGAACTCTCCGGAAAGCTGGATGAGCTTCAGGGAAGCGCACTGGCAGCTGCAAAGCGCGGCTATATCGATGACATTATCGAGCCGGATGCAACCAGAAAGAGAGTGATCGCAGCGTTTGAGATGCTTTCGACCAAGCAGGAAGACGGTCCGGCAAGAAAGCATGCGAGCCGCTGATTTCTAAGGACAGGAACGTCTTTTACGAATAATAATAGGAGAGCAAGAAGAATGAAGAAGAAATTAATTCCGATCCTTTGTCTGATGCTTCTCTTTTGCCTTACAGCCTGCTCCATGGAGGGTGACAAGAACTTCGATTATGATAAGGGTGTCATGATCGATATGACCAAGTCCATTGTCACAAACTACAAGGACGTGAAGGGCGCTGAGGCAGAGTACCTTCTTACCGAAGGAGATAATGTAGAGAAGACAGCTGTGGCCGGGTTCCAGCAGGCACAGACCACGGATGAAGTAGGAACATTTGAAAGCTTTAACACATCGGATGATGTGACCACCTTCGAGAACGGAGCAAAGGGAGATATTCTCTGCTCCATCATCGCAAAGTTCTCGAATCGTGATGTCCGCGTAACGGTTTCCTTTTCAGAGAACAAGCTGTTTACAGCTCGGTATGAGCAGGAAATGGAAACGCTGGAGTACTACGCAAAAACCGCCCAGAAGGCGGACGGAACCGTAGGCTATGCCTCTGCGGATGAGTTTGTTCAGCAGGAGGCATCACTTCAGCAGCTGGGATACCGGACGGACACGGCAGCGCATTTTATTACGGATATCCTGGTTTATTCACAGACAGATCCCGTGCTTCCGTACAAGGCAAATGAGTGTGAGGTTTCCGCCGTATATTCCACCGGCGAGCTCCTTGCAAAGGGTGCCAAGAACATGGGCGTCGGCATGGGCGTCGTATTCTGCGTCCTGATCTTTATCGCTCTGATCATCTATCTGCTCCGGTTCGTTCCGAAGCTTCTGGGTAAGGAAATCAAGGTTCCGGGTGCTGCGAAGGCACCGGCACCGAAGCAGGAGGTTAAGAAGGCCGGTGCACTGATCCCGACGGCTGCGGCAGCAGTTCCGAAGGCAGCAGCAAAGGCTCCGGTTTCTGTCGGCGAAGAGGTAAAGGACGGCGAGCTGATCGCAGTGATCACTGCAGCCCTTCACGCATATCTTTCCGAGGCGAAGGATACGGGAGTGGCACATCCGCCGGCTTATACGGCAAGCAACGATACTCTGGTTGTTCGGTCCATCCGAAGAGTCAGCTAACCCCGGGTTGTATTTTAAAACGATTGAATCATTTTCAGGAGGAAAACCATGAAGAACTATAGAATCACAGTTAACGGAACCACATATGATGTAGCAGTTGAAGAGGGAACAGGCAGTGCTGCAGCAGCTCCCGTAGCAGCAGCACCGGCAGCAGCACCGGCACCGAAGGCAGCACCGGCTCCCGCGGCACCGGCACCGAAGGCAGCTTCCGGCTCCGCAGGCAGCGTTACCGTAGCATCCCCGATGCCCGGCAAGATCCTCGGCGTTAAGACCGAGGTCGGCAAGAGCGTAAAGAAGGGTGAGGTTCTGATGATCCTTGAGGCGATGAAGATGGAGAACGAGATCGTGGCTCCCGAAGACGGTACGGTTGCATCCGTAAATGTCGGAGTCGGTGATTCCGTTGAAGCCGGTGACACACTTGCAACTCTGGACTAATACCGGATTTCGTCGCACGTGATTCACAGTCGGGTCTATCCCCCGGCTGGATAAGGAGGAAAAAAGATGCTGGATATATTACGGAACCTGGCAGAACAAACCGGCTTCGCCACCTTGGACTGGAAGAATTATATCATGATCCTGATCGCATTTCTTTTCATGTATCTTGCGATCGCCAAGGGCTTTGAGCCGCTGCTGCTGGTTCCTATCTCGTTTGGTATGTTCCTGGTAAATATGTTCCCGGACATCATTCAGGAGGGCGGACTTCTGCACTACTTCTACAAGCTGGATGAGTGGAGTATCCTTCCGTCCCTGATCTTCATGGGCGTAGGTGCCATGACGGATTTCGGACCGCTGATCGCTTACCCGCCGAGCTTTATTCTCGGTGCCGCGGCGCAGTTCGGTATCTACGGTGCTTACTTCCTTGCCATCGCTTTCGGCTTTACCGGAAAGGAAGCTGCAGCGATCTCTATCATCGGTGGTGCTGACGGCCCGACGTCCATCTTCCTTGCAGGAAAGCTGGGAATGGGCGGAACACTTCTGGGCCCCATCGCGGTAGCCGCCTACTCGTACATGTCACTGGTACCTGTCATTCAGCCGCCGGTCATGAAGCTCCTTACCACAGAGAAGGAGCGGAAGATCAAGATGCCGCAGCTGCGTCAGGTAACCAAGCTGGAGAAGATCCTCTTCCCCATCGTTGTTACACTGGTTGTATGTATGATCCTTCCGACCACAGCTCCGCTGATCGGTATGCTGATGCTCGGAAATCTGTTCCGCGAGTCCGGTGTTGTTAAGCAGCTGACAGAGACTGCTTCCAACGCTCTGATGTATATCGTAGTTATCCTTCTCGGAACCTCCGTTGGTGCAACCACCAGCGCTGAGGCATTCCTGAAGGTCAGCACCCTGAAGATCACACTTCTCGGACTTCTCGCATTTATCCTGGGAACGGCGATGGGAGTCGTGTTCGGAAAGATAATGTGTGCCGTGACGAAGGGCAAGATCAACCCGCTGATCGGTTCCGCCGGAGTTTCCGCAGTTCCGATGGCAGCACGAGTATCACAGAAGGTAGGTGCGGAATACGATCCGACCAACTTCCTGCTGATGAATGCCATGGGCCCGAATGTTGCGGGCGTAATCGGAACGGCTGTCGCCGCGGGTACGTTCCTTGCCATATTTAACGTACACTAATGGAGGAAAGATAAATGTCTGAGATAAGAAAAGTAGGAATTACCGAGACTGTGCTGCGTGACGCACACCAGTCTCTGATCGCAACAAGAATGACCACCGAGGATATGCTTCCGATCATCGACAAGATGGATCAGGTGGGCTATCACTCCGTAGAGTGCTGGGGTGGTGCAACCTTCGATGCATGCCTTCGTTTCCTGAAGGAGGATCCGTGGGTAAGACTTCGCAAGCTTCGTGACGGCTTCAAGAATACCAAGCTGCAGATGCTGTTCCGTGGTCAGAACATCCTGGGCTACAACCATTATTCCGATGATGTGGTAGAGTACTTCGTACAGAAGTCCATCGCAAACGGTATCGATATCATCCGTATCTTCGACTGCCTGAACGATCTTCGGAATCTGGAGACTGCAGTAAAGGCAGCCAATAAGGAGAAGGGTCACGCGCAGATCGCCCTGTCCTATACTCTGGGAGATGCCTACACTCTGGATTACTGGAGAAATATCGCCCGTGAGATCGAGGAGATGGGAGCAGATTCCATCTGTATCAAGGATATGGCAGGACTTCTGGTTCCGTATGAGGCTGAGAAGCTTGTAAAGGCTCTGAAGGAAGGTACAAAGCTTCCGATCCAGCTGCATACACACTACACCTCCGGTGTAGCTGCCATGACCTATATGAAGGCCGTAGAGGCAGGCTGCGATGTGATCGACTGTGCCATGTCTCCGATGGCTATGGGTACCTCTCAGCCGGCAACCGAGGTTCTGGTTGAGACCTTCAAGGGTACTCCCTATGACACCGGTCTGGATCAGCATCTCCTGGCAGAGATCGCTGATTACTTCACACCGCTTCGTGAGAAATATCTGGCAAGCGGCCTGATGAGCACCAAGGTTCTCGGTGTTAACATCAAGACCCTTCTGTATCAGGTACCGGGCGGTATGCTTTCCAACCTTGTATCCCAACTGAAGGAGCAGGGCAAGGAGGATAAGCTTAAGGACGTGCTTGAAGAGGTTCCGCGCGTACGTAAGGACTTCGGTGAGCCGCCGCTTGTTACACCGTCCTCCCAGATCGTCGGAACTCAGGCAGTTCTGAACGTGGTTCTCGGAGAGCGTTACAAGATGTTCACACAGCAGTCCAAGGATCTTCTTTCCGGTAAGTACGGTCAGACCGTAAAGCCCTTCAATCCTGAGGTTCAGAAGAAGGCCATCGGTGACGCAGAACCCATTACCTGCCGTCCCGCAGATCTGATCAAGCCGCAGCTGGCGGATATGGAGAAGGCCATCGCACAGTATAAGCAGCAGGATGAGGATGTCCTTTCCTATGCACTGTTCCCGCAGGTTGCAACGGAGTTCTTCCAGTACCGCGAGGCGCAGCAGAAAAAGATCGACGTATCCAAAGCGGATACAAACAATATGACGTATCCCGTATAACAACTGATCGCCGCAGTCACAGCTCTGACTGCGGCGATTTTGGAAATCGGATGAAATGGAGGAGAAGGTGTTATGAAGATCAGGACAAGAGAACAGCAGATCGTGGCGGATTTCTGGGCAGGCGTTGCCATGTCGAATAAACAGAAGCCGAAGGGAGTAGAACCGGATGGCTGGCGGGCGGAGAAGCATATCCCTTACCTTCCGGATTACAATGATGACCACACCATGAATCTCTATTATCCCGAGAACTATGTATTCTCAGGGGATGAGGGAGAAAAGCTTCCCACCATCATCAATATCCACGGAGGAGGCTGGATGTACAGCCACCTGGACGATTCCGAGGCCTATATGGCTCATCTTGCCTCCAAGGGCTACGCCGTAATGGGAATGGGCTATCAGCTGGTTCCGAAGGTGGATGTCCGCATGATCGTACAGGAGATCTACTGCAGCCTTCACTGGCTGGAGCATTACGGTGCAAAGCGTGGCTTTGATCTCACCAGGGTCATGGTGACCGGAGACTCTGCCGGCGGACACCTGGCGCTGCTGATCGCCTGCATCGAGGAGAGTCCGGAGCTGCAGGCAATCTACGGGGTTGCTCCGCTTAGCTATAAGTTCACCACCATAGGTCTATCCTGTCCCTGCGCGGATACGAATGAGCTGTATCTCATCCCGTCCCAGAATCCGCAGGAATCCCTGCAGTATGCTATGGCCTATAAGGAGCTGCTGCTGGGAGAGATGGGTATTATGGCACCCAACGCCAGAGCCCTCGGCTTTATGGATACCATCTGGTTCCTTCAGGATCCGAGGAAGTTCCCGCCGGTGTTCCTGATCGGCTCCGAGAACGAATCCCTGTATTATCAGACAAGGAAGCTTCTGATCCTTCTGCAGGAGAAGGGGATGCGTCATGAATCCCTGGTCTGGGAGCAAAAGGACGGAATCCATCTGATGCACGTCTTTAATGTGGAGCACTGGGAGTGGTATGAGAGTCAGATCTCAAATGACCGGATGCTGGATTATTTTCAGCGCTGTGCAAGAGGAGAGATAGGATGAAACGTATGATCATCGTCGGTGGCGGAGCGGCTGGTATGATGTGTGCCATTCATGCCACTTCCGGCTACCGGGTTACGCTTCTGGAAAAGAATGAAAAGCTGGGAAAGAAGCTTTTTATCACGGGGAAGGGACGCTGCAATCTCACAAATGCCTGCGATGAGGAGTCCTTTCTTCGGAATGTCATGTCCAATTCCAAGTTCCTTTATAGTGCCATCTATGCCTACAGCCCGGAGCAGGTGATGAAATCCTTTACGGACTGGGGACTTTCCATCAAGACGGAGCGCGGAAACCGTGTGTTTCCGGCCTCGGATCACTCCTCGGATGTGATCCGTACCCTGGAGCAGGAGATGAAGCGTCGTGGGGTGGAGGTTCGACTTAACACCCGGGTAACGGGAGTTTCACCTACCTATGAAAACGATGAAACGGATGATACTGCCACGGAACCGGAAGGTGATGGCCCTAAGCAGCGGACCATCCGGGAATGGAGTGTAACCCTTTCCGACGGAAAGCGTCTTACTGCAGATGTGATTGTCATGGCAACGGGAGGGATCTCTTACCCCGGAACCGGAGCCTCCGGCGAGGGAATCCGGATCCTGGAGGAGCTTGGTCTTTCCACGCGACCCTTCCAGCCGTCTCTGGTGCCCTTTGTAAGTGACACAGAGCTTTGCAGACCCATGATGGGACTTTCCCTTAAAAATGTGGAAGCCTCGGTCTACCTTCGTTCCAAACCGAAGAAACCGCTGTTCAGGGAATTCGGAGAGATGCTATTTACCCATTTCGGCGTAAGCGGACCCCTGATCCTTTCGGCCTCAGGTCGTCTCCAGAAGTACTTTACGGCAGACGGTAGTCCGAAGGAACCGCTGGAGCTTCGGATCGACTGGAAGCCGGCTCTTAGCACCGAGCAGCTGGATCAGAGAATCCTGCGTGATTTCGATTCGGCAAAGAATAAAACGGCAAGCCACGCGGTAGAAGAGTTGCTTCCCCGTCTTGCCATTCCTGTGATCCTGCAGGCTGCAGGGATCCCCGGGGAGAAACGGGTTCATGAGATCACCCAGGAGGAACGAAAAAGTCTGGTGGAGACACTGAAATCCTTCCCCCTTCCGGTGAAGGGGCTTCGCGGCTTCGACGAAGCCATCATTTCCGCAGGGGGGATCACCGTAAAGGAGATCGATCCGAGGACCATGGAGGTAAAGCGTTTTCCTGGGCTTCGTGTGATCGGAGAAATGCTGGATCTGGATGCCCTGACCGGCGGATTTAACCTGCAGATCGCATGGTGTACGGCGAAGCTTGCGGCTCAGTAATTGTTGAGAAAAGAGTTTTCATATACACAAAAAAAAGCTATAATAGAATCAGAGTAGTGTTTGCATTTTCGGAACCTGTCTTGGGGGAGGCAAGTCCTTGGCTTACATCGATGAAAGAAATAACAGAATACGGAAGGTGTTCGCGCTTATCCTGGCGGCAGGATGGGTTTTATTTGCTGTTGCCACATTTCTGGATTGGGACAAGGTATACAACGGTACATCTCCTGTGGTCACTTTTCTTTCTGCGTTTCTGATCTATAAATCCCTTTCTCAGTTCGGGAAATACCGTGCCGTCGGTATCTGGTTCATGCTGGGCATCTTTGTCTGGTTTCTCGGGGATCTGATGTGGCTGGTTGAAACCTATTTTCTGCCGGACAGCAGGGTGGTAGAGGTCATCACGGACAATCTTTATCTGTTCCCGGATTATTTCTATGTGGGCGGACTGATCAGCTATGCATCCATTCGTTTCCGGAAGAATGATTTCCAGCTTCTCATGGTGGACACCTTCGTTTTTTCCATCATCGCCTTTGATACCTCTCAGTGTGCATTTGAAAATGCAAATCCGCTTTACAAGATCAATTTTGAGAATCTGAATACGATCCTTTACTATTTTGTATGCGTCTTTACTCTGATCATGGTATTTCTGATCATGATCAAAACCAGGTTTAAACGACATGCACCCGTATTCTTCGTGGTCGGCGGAGCGCTGCTCCTTCATACTGCGCTGGAGATCCGCTATACGGCACTTCTCCTTCTGGGGAAAGAGTCGGAGAGTATCATCATCGATATTCTCTATATTCTCTTCATGATCACCTTTGCATGTGCCCTGTCCTTCGGACGCCTGAGGGACCTTGAGATTGAGCAGGATCACCGGATGGATAACCGTGACAGTAATATCCGGAAGCATTTTTCCAGAGTGTACTGGGGAAATGCGGCAATCCTCACCATAACGGCTCTGATCCTTTTTCTGGTAAAGTTCTTTGACAGTCAGGATGTATTCGTCTTTGTTATCGTATCCATGGCCTATGTCATTATGTGCAAGACCCTGCAGGCCAACCTGCTTTCGGAGGAGCTGATCCAGCAGCAAAGGAATGAGAATGCCCGGCTGGAGGAGATGGTACAGGAGAAGACCAGAGAGCTTCGGGAGATGAACGAGCACCTGGAAAAGATATCCAATACTGACGTCCTGACAGGCCTCTACAACCGTCGTTACGGTATCGAGTATCTATCCGGACTGGTGATGAAGGCTGAGAATTATCCTGTCGCTTTATACTCGCTGGATCTGAACTACTTTAAGCCCATCAATGATAATTACGGTCATGATATGGGGGATGTGGTACTGAAGGAGGTTGGACGCCGCCTCGGAAATCTGGGGCAGGACCGCTGTACGGCCATCCGGATCGGTGGCGATGAGTTCCTGGTGATCTTCAGGAATGCCTCGAATATTCCGGCGGTTGAGAATGTTGGAAAACTTATCTGTACACGGATGGATGAGCCTATCCATGCCCATGTGGTGACGGAGGAGAAGGGAGAGCAGAGCGAGACCTTCGTGATCTCAGCCAGCATCGGCGTGGCCCAGTTCCCGGCAGACACCGCGGATATGGATACCCTGCTGAAGATGGCGGACCAGGCCCTTTATAAGATCAAGCATACGCATGACAAGAGTGCATTTCTTCTTTATTCCCGCATGCAGGATTATCATCCGGAGGTGCCGGAGGAAGATGCGGAAATATGAATGCATTATATTAAAAATGTATTATATATGAGTATGATAATAAAGCATTTGTTAATGCAATAGAAAACACCTGAAATCGGGGAATTGGAGGATGAAAATGAACATAGCCATCGACGGACCGGCAGGAGCCGGAAAAAGTACAATCGCAAGACTTGCAGCACAGCGTCTCGGGTTTCTTTATGTGGATACGGGAGCCATGTACCGCGCGATCGCACTGTATCTTCTGGATGCCAAAACAGACATCGAAGATGAAGATAAGCTGAAATCGGCACTGGATCATATTCGGATCAATATCGCCTATGAGAAGGATGTACAGCATGTATTCCTGAACCTGCAGGATGTGTCTGCGGAGATCCGCAGCGAGAAGGTGGGAAATATGGCATCAAAGGTGGCTGCGCTTCCGGAGGTTCGTGCGAAGCTGCTGGATCTGCAGAGAGATATAGCCGCAAAGAATGATGTTCTGATGGACGGAAGAGATATCGGAACCAACATCCTGCCGAATGCGGAGCTGAAGATCTATCTTACAGCCTCCGTAGAGGTGCGTGCGGAGCGTCGCTTCAGGGAGTTAAAGCAGATGGGCGGGCGCCCGAATCTGGATGTGATCAAGGCAGATATCGAACAGCGGGATTATCAGGATATGAACCGTGAGATTGCACCGCTCCGCCAGGCGGAGGATGCGATACTGGTGGATTCCTCGGATATGACCATCGATGAAGTGGTGAACCGGATCGTTACGCTTGCGAAGGAACGTGCCGCAGCGGATGCGGATTATGCCGAGAGTGATCAGGATTAATCAGTGTAGAGGTTGCGGGAAAGATGGAAGTGATACTGGCAAAGAAGGCCGGTTTCTGCTTCGGTGTGAAGCGTGCCGTGGATCTGGCATACGCCGAAGCCGAAAAAACCGAGCAGGCCTATACCTACGGACCGATCATCCATAATGAGGAGGTTACGAAGGAACTGGAGGAAAAGGGCGTTCACTGTGTGGATTCCCTGGATGGAATCCTGCAGCTTCCTCCTTCCACCATCATTATCCGGTCCCATGGCATCGGCCGGAGGGAATATGAAGCCATCGAGGCGGCAGGACATCGTATCGTGGATGCGACCTGCCCCTTTGTTAAGAATATCCATAGGATCGTGAAGGAACGGTCCGAGGCGGGAGACGTGATCGTGATCATCGGAGACCCGGCCCACGCGGAGGTTCAGGGTATCCGGGACTGGTGTGTATCCGCCCCTTATATCATATCCTCCGCTGAGGATGTACAGGGCCTTCCGGGTCCTACCGATCATCAGGTGACCGTTGTCAGTCAGACAACATTTCATCTAAAAAAATTTGAAGAAATAGTTGTATTATTGAAAGAAAAATATTATAATATACATGTTTGTCAGACTGTATGCAATGCCACCGAAGAACGTCAGACGGAAGCGAGAGTGTTAGCTTCCAAGGTCGATGCAATGATCGTGATCGGAGGCAGGCATAGCTCCAACACTCAGAAGCTTGTGGAGATCAGCCGGCAGGCATGTGGAAATACTTACTACATACAGACACTCGATGATTTGGATTTGACTGCTTTTGAATCCGTGCGTAGGGTAGGTATTACAGCTGGGGCATCTACCCCGAACAAAATCATTAAGGAGGTTCATGACAGCATGTCAGAAGAAAACTTTGAACAGATGTTACAGGATGAGACTCCTGTATCCATCCGGACAGGACAGATCGTTGAGGGTAAGGTGATCGGTGTAAAGCCGGATGAGCTTGTAGTAAACATTAACTACAAGTCCGATGGAATCGTAACCGCAAGCGAGTATTCCAACACACCGGTAGATCTCACAACTGAGGTTCAGGTGGGTGACTCCGTTACCGCAAAGGTAATGAAGATCAATGACGGTGAAGGACAGGTAGTTCTTTCCGTAAAGAAGGTGAAGGCTGAGAAGGCTTATGATGAGCTGGAGAAGGCATTCAACGAGGGTACTGTTGTAAAGGGCGTTGTAACACAGGCACTTTCCGGCGGCCTTTCCGTATCTGTAGATGAGTGCAGAGTATTCATCCCCGCAAGCCTTGTATCCGATACCTTCGAGAAGAATCTTGAGAAGTATGTCGGCCAGGAGGTTGAGTTCATCCTGACTGAGTTTAACCCGCATAAGAGAAGAGTGATCGGTAACCGTAAGCAGCTGATCGTTGACAGAAAGAAGAAGGCTGCTGAGGAGCTGTTCGCACGGATCGAGGTTGGACAGACCGTAGAGGGATCCGTAAAGAATGTAACAGACTTCGGTGCATTTATCGATCTGGGCGGAGCAGACGGACTCCTTCACATCTCCGAGATGTCCTGGGGCCGCGTAGAGAATCCGAAGAAGATCTTCAAGGTTGGTGATGTCGTTAAGTGCTTCATCAAGGAGATCAACGGTGAGAAGATTGCCCTTTCTCTGAAGTTTGATGATCAGAATCCGTGGCTTTCCGCTGCTGAGAAGTATGCGATCGGTACCATCGTAACCGGACGCGTAGCTCGTATGACAGACTTTGGTGCGTTCATCGTACTGGAGCCGGGCATCGATGCACTGCT
>CACWHK010000002.1 GCA_902760755.1 uncultured Lachnospiraceae bacterium
CGTTGCTTGCAATTCTGTTGCATTTCTGGAATGCGTCATTTGGGGCACGAAAATGGTCGGCTTGAGCACGTGATTTTGACCGGAGATCTGCGTGCCCCGGTGGGGCACGGGTTCACAGAACTTCCGGGGGATAGCAGTGTAACTGCAAAAACTTTGCATCATTTTACAGTAATTTACAGTAAATTACAGCTTTTTACACTTGTTTACACTTGCCGTGTTTGATATGATTACAATGGGGAAAAAAAGAAGAGGCATCCTATTCTGATTCAGGGTGCAGCAAACGAGGTATAGATTATATTTTTGATAATGAGGAGATTGATCGAGAGATCGGTCTCTTTTTTTGCGCAAAAAAGAGCCGGTACGGATAAAAATAATTTTAGATGGAAGGTTTAAAATGGCGTGTTTTTTTTGACTGGGATGTGAGAGGAATGTCCGAAACATGAGAAAGGGATTGTTCTTCATCATAAGAAGGAAGGGGGGAGTTGGCTTATGAACGAAAAAGTCGAGCTTGTTGTGGCAGATGGAAAAGAAAGATCAAAGGAGATTTTTGTCCCGATCAAGGATAAAGTTACCCTCACCATAAGGGAGGCTGCAGAGTATTCCAATATCGGGATAAACAAGCTGGAAACGCTTCTAAGGATGCCGAGGTGTCCTTTTGTTCTCTATGTCGGGAAGAAAAAACTGGTGAAACGCAGGGAGTTTGAAAAATTTCTGTCCGAAAACATCCAGATTTGATTCAGTCTGACGGTGGGAAAAAGGTGTTATTTTTTTCAATTGAATTAGAAGCCCCTTTGTAGTACAATATACTCTGCTATTTTGGGGCTTCTTGCTGTTAAAGAAAGGAGCCGTCAAATGGGAAAAGACCTTAGAGGTAAAGAACTGGGCGTTGGTATTGTCCAACAGACGGACGGGCTTTATGTGGCACGCTTTACGGATAGATACGGAAAACGCCAAACAAAACGTTTCAAGAAGTTACAGGAATGCAGACAGTGGATTGCTGATGCAACCTATATTGATGAACATACTGACATTGAAAATGCTCCTGATATGATAGTGGAGTCCTGGTATGAATACTGGATTAGTATTAAGAAGAAGTCTGTAAGGCCTAACACTGTCAGGAACTATACGGAACGGTATAAGAAAAATATCCGTAAGGTGATCGGAAATAAGCTTCTATCGGAAGTAAAGCCAATCCACTGTCAAAGGATTTTTTCTGAGATGGCTGATGAAGGTTACAGGACATCTACTATTTATCAGACTCGTATCGCGCTTTTCAATATGCTTGAATTTGCAAAGGAAAATGACGTGATTCTCACTAATCCGTGTAAGAAATCGGTAAGGAGCGATATGGGGTTGCCCTCAGAGAAAAAGGAAGCGCTTACGATAGCTGATCAGAAAGCTTTTCTTGAAGGGGTAAAAGGGCAGAGCTATGAGAATCAGTTTAGGTTTGTGCTGCAGACTGGTCTGCGTACCGGAGAGCTGGTAGGTCTCAAATGGGATGATGTTGATTTTGAGAAAAGAACATTAACAATTCGAAGATCGACGGAATATCGGCATGCGGTTGGCGAATGGAGGGAGGGACCTCCAAAGAGTAAATCGGGGTATAGAACGATCCCTTTGACCGACGAAGCTTTACGGATCCTGAAAGCTCAGAGAGAAAAGAACAGCAAAATCAAAGTGATCTCAATGGAATGGAGAGATCAGGTGTTCCTTTGCAAAAAGGGAGAGCCTGTTAAAAACAGTACTTACGATACAACCCTTTATAAGATCTGCGATAAAGTGGGAATCAGGCATTTCGCAATGCATGTGCTGCGCCACACATTTGCGACCAGATGCATAGAGGGTGGAATGCTGCCGAAGACATTGCAGAAGATTCTGGGACATTCGAATATTGGGATTACCATGAACTTGTATGTTCACATCACCGAAGAGGAGAAAAAGAAGGAAATCGACCTTGTGGCAAACGCGCTTAATGTAGGTTAAGTGAAAAAATGATTATCTATGTGCTCATACGCGATTGGTACACTAATTGGTACACCAGCAATGAGCAAAGCGCGGAAAGCCCTTAAAATAAAGGAAAATCAAAGGAGATAAAGCATATATGAAACTAGGTATCGTAGGTTTACCGAACGTTGGGAAAAGTACCCTCTTTAATTCACTGACCAAGGCGGGAGCAGAGTCGGCAAACTATCCGTTCTGCACCATTGACCCGAATGTGGGGATCGTGGCAGTTCCGGACAAGCGCCTGGATGTGCTGACGAAGATGTATGATTCGGCAAAGACCACGCCGGCAGTGATCGAGTTCGTGGACATCGCAGGTCTGGTGAAGGGTGCGTCCAAGGGCGAAGGCCTGGGCAACCAGTTCCTGGCCAATATCCGTGAGACGGATGCCATCGTCCATGTGGTTCGCTGCTTCGAGGATGATGATGTGATCCATGTGGAGGGTTCGGTGGATCCGATCCGTGATATCGAGACCATCAACGTGGAGCTGATCTTTGCAGATCTTGAGGTGCTGGAGCGCCGTATGTCGAAGCAGATCCGCGTTGCTCGGAACGATAAGACCGCAGCTAAGGAAGTGGAGATGCTGGAGCGTCTGAAGGAGCACCTGGAGGCTGGCAAGCTGGCCATCAGCTTCGAGACACAGGACGAGGATGAGGAGGCTTACTTCAAGGAGTATAATCTGCTCACCGCAAAGCCGGTGATCTTTGCCGCAAATGTGGCAGAGGACGATATGGCAGACGACGGTGCGTCAAATGACTTCGTAAAGCGTGTACGTGAGTTCGCAGCGGAGAATCACAGCGAGGTGTTCACCATTTCCGCAAAGATGGAAGAGGAGATCGCAGAGCTGGATGATGAGGAGAAGGCAGAGTTCCTTGCGGATCTGGGACTTTCCGAGTCCGGTCTGGACAAGCTGATCCGTGCCAGCTACAATCTGCTGGGTCTTATCAGTTATCTTACTGCCGGACCTACCGAGTCCAGAGCCTGGACCATCACGAAGGGGACAAAGGCTCCTCAGGCAGCGGGAAAGATCCACTCCGACTTCGAGCGGGGCTTCATCAAGGCAGAGGTGATCGCATATGATGACCTGATCAGCTCCGGCAGCATGGCAGCTGCCAAGGAGAAGGGCCTTGTCCGCCAGGAGGGTAAGGAATATGTAATGAAGGACGGCGATGTCGTACTCTTCAAGTTCAACGTCTGAGCATAGATGGATAGACAGGCGTCATTCCGAGCACGAAGTGCGAAGAATCTCTATACATAGGAGCATAGATACACATGAACGGAATCTACTTCCCGGGGCTTGGGATCTCCCTCCCGAATGTTCCCGACGGGTTTAAGATCTTCGGCGTGGAGATCAAGTTCTACGGGCTGATCATAGCCATCGGCTTCGTGATCGCCCTGAAGATCGCCATGAGTCAGGCAGAACGGACCGGACTTACGGAGGATAATTATATCGACTATTTCCTGTGGATGATCATTCCGACGATCCTGGGAGCGCGAATCTACTATATTCTTTTCAATCTGAAGGAATATGTGGGCGAGGGGATCAGCTTCGGAGAATCTCTCCGAAGAATGATCGACATCCGGAACGGCGGACTTGCGATCTACGGCGGTATCATCGCAGGCGTGCTGGTTTCCTGGATCTTTGCGAAAAAGAAGAAGATATACCTGCCGCAGTTTGCGGATAACATCACCTACGGTATCCTGATCGGTCAGATCATGGGACGCTGGGGGAATTTCTTCAACCGTGAAGTCTTCGGAACCTATACGAATTCCTTTATCCGGATGGGTATCCCGGTGGACTATTACAAGTCAAGGGGCTCCCTTTCCTACATGCAGAGCTCCGGGATCATCACGGATGAGATGATGAACAACACGGAGATCATCAACGGACAGGAGTGTATCACTGTAGTGCCTTCCTTCTTATTGGAAGGACTCTGGAATCTGGGTATCCTTCTTTTCCTCTTCTGGTATCGGAAGCGGAAGAAGTTCGACGGTGAGCTTTCCATGATCTATATCCTGGGCTACGGTATCGGACGGTTCCTGATCGAGGGTAACCGTACGGACTCCCTGATGATCGGCCCATTAAAGGTAAGCCAGGTGGTTGCGCTGCTCTGTGTGATCACATCCCTTGCGGTTCTGATCCGTAACTATCTGAAGATTCGTGCCGGCCATATCCCGCAGTGCCATCGTCCCATCTCCAGGGCAGAGGCAAAAGCGCTGAAGGCTGCAAGAAAAGCAGAAGAGGCAAAGCAGGAGAAACAGGCGAAGCAGAAGAAAGAAAATGCACAACACGAAACGGACACCTCTGTGGAGGAGAGTGGAGGGGATCCGCCGGAGGAAGAAGCTCCCGAAAACCCCGTGGAGGGAAGTGGAGAGTCCGGGGAAGACGAAATCTAAATATAGGGCGGGTTGATCGCTGACCGCAAGATATAGAAGAGCCACGAAAAACGTGGCTCTTTTTTTGTGCAATCCGACGATAATCCGCGAAAATCTTTGTCAATCCTGCATGGAATTTTGTGAGTTTTTTCGAACACATAAAACTTGCCAAGTCCCTTTTTTTACGGTATTATAGACACATAGTGGCGGGAAATGGAGGAATTATGCATCCAAAAACCACAAAGTGGAGGGTTTTCCGCCGGAGATTTGTGAGGAAGGAGTCGGACCTGTGTCAAAGAACATGAAGGGAAAATATAACCACAGTGTGGATGGCAAGGGTCGTCTCATCATTCCCTCCAAGTTTCGCGACAGTCTCGGCAGCGAGTTCGTCATGACACTGGGCCTTGAGGACTGTATCTATCTTTACTCTCAGGAAGAGTGGGATAAGTTCACCGAACAGCTGAACCAGATCGGGAACTCCAAGGCGGACAACCGTATGCTGAAGCGGTACTTCCAGTCAAATGCAGTGGACTGCAATATCGACAGTCAGGGCCGAACCGTGATCCCGGCAGATATGAGAGCAGATGTGGGGATCGATAAGGATGTGGTGATCGTCGGTAACGGCGAGAAGGCTGAGGTGTGGAGCCTTGCGGCATGGTCGGATACGAAGATGGACTCCAAGGAGACCAGAGAGCAGATCCGGGCTATGCTGGAGAACTCCGAGATAGACTTCTAATCTTTATAAGAAGGATGTGCTGTTATGGAATTCCATCATGTACCGATCCTGCTGGAAAGCGTACTGGATCAGCTGATGATTCGCCCGGACGGGATCTATATGGATGGAACGGTTGGAGGCGCGGGACACTCCTCGGAGATCTTAAAGCGTCTTACCACCGGGAGACTGATCTGTCTGGATCAGGACCGTACGGCAGTGGATACGGCGAGAGAGCGGCTTTCAGCCATCTCGGACAGAGCTTCCGTTGTGAAGACCAATTATGTGAATTTTGATACGGTGCTGGATGACCTCGGGGTTGACCGCCTGGACGGGATCCTTCTGGATCTCGGGGTTTCCTCCTACCAGCTGGATAACGGAGAACGTGGTTTCTCCTACCGGATGGACGCACCGCTGGACATGCGGATGGATCAGGACAGTCCTGAAACAGCCCGCGATATCGTAAATAACTACAGTGAGGCAGATCTCACACGGATCCTTCGGGATTACGGAGAAGAGCCCTTTGCAAGGCAGATCGCCAGAAACATCTGCAAGAGCAGGGAAGCAAAGGAGATCAGCACCACATTTGAATTAAATGAGCTTATCAGGTCCTCCATTCCCGCCCGCGCCAGGCGGAATGGAGGGCACCCCTCCAAACAGACCTTTCAGGCGCTTCGGATCGCACTCAACCGGGAGCTGCAGGTGCTGGAGGATTCTATCGATCGGATGATAGAGAGACTTTCTTCGGGAGGAAGGCTCTGCATCATCACCTTCCATTCACTGGAAGACCGGATCGTAAAACAGGCGATGAAGAGGGCAGAGAACCCGTGCACCTGCCCGCCGGATTTCCCGGTCTGTGTCTGCGGTAAGGTTCCGCTGGGACGCGTGGTCACAAGGAAGCCGATCCTTCCGGATGAGAGGGAGCAGGAGGAGAATCCGAGATCCAAGAGTGCAAAGCTGCGGGTATTTGAGAAAAAGTAAAAGGGGAGAGGTTCGTTGGCAAGAGAGAATAATATCCGAAATATGTATTATCTGGACGGAAGTACGGTTCGGAAGATTCAGGCAGAGCCTGCTCCGAGGAAGCAGCGTCCTGCCGAGACACCAAAGAAGAAACGGCAGTCCTATACGTACCGCAAGGCAGCGGTCCGGGCAGAGAAGTCGCTGTATTTTGATAAAGGCTACGCATTCGTACTTACGGCAGCCGTCATCATCATGATCATAAGCTGCTTCGTGATGCTCTCCATCCAGAGCAGAGTAAACGAGCAGGAGTGGAATATCGAGCAGATGCAGGAGCAGGCACAGCAGCTCGAGGCGAACAATATCGCACAGGAGGATGCACTGGAAAGCAAATATTCCCTGAACCAGATCTACGATGTTGCGACAAAGGAGCTTGGCATGGTATACTCCCAGAGGGGACAGATCGTATACTATGAAGGCGCAAATGAAGACTATGTAAAGCAGATGATGGATGTTCCTGAGGCAAAATAATGTCTCAGGAACTCGCTTTGTGTTAAGACTTATATTTTAGGCATGAACAGATGATGAAAAAGAAGAGAAAAGTATTCCTTCGCAGGATGCGCAGGCAGCTGCTGATCGAGATCATACTTCTCAGCGTGCTGTTCGCCGTTCTGATCGCGAAGCTTGTTCAGATCAATCTGAGCAAGGGATCACAATATGAAAAGCAGGTTCTGTCGCAGAAGAACTACGAGAGCATCACCGTTCCGTACCGGAGGGGTGATATTTTGGACTGTAACGGAACCGTTCTTGCCACCAGTAACAAGATCTACAGTCTGGTCATCGAACCGAAGAACATCCTGAAGAAGGAATCCTTCCGTGTGGCGACCACCGAAGCTCTGGGCAAGTTCTTCGATGTTTCCAGGGAGGATATGGACAGGTATCTCGAGGATTCCAACTCTCTCTACAAGGTTGTGAAGAAGCATCTTACCTACGACCAGGTGAAGGCCTTCGAGGAGTACCGCGAGAGCGGGGACGGGGATGATGTCACCGGCGTATGGTTTGAAGAGGGCTACAGCCGTGTCTATCCTTACGGGGATCTGGGCTGTCACGTGCTGGGCTTCGTGGTCAGCGGAAATGAAGGTATCGGCGGTCTGGAGGGCAGCTACAATGAGGAGCTGAACGGAACCGACGGAAGAACCTACGCTTTCCTGAATGACAGCTACAACCTGGAGCGCTCCACGGAACGTCCCACCAACGGATACACGCTTGTAACCACCATCGACACCGAGGTTCAGAAGATCGTGCAGCAGAACTGCGAGGAGCTGCAGAAGAAGATGAACCCGAAGAATATCTCCGTTCTGGTCATGCGTCCGAAGAACTGTGAGATCCTGGCTCTCTACAATCTGCATCAGTTCGATCCGAATGATGCCTACAGCCTGGATTCCACACGCTATCAGTTCCCGGAGATGACGGACGAGGAGTTTAAGGCCTACGAGGACAAGATGACGGATGATCAGCGTCTGGATGCGCTGAATGAGGTCTGGAGAAACTTCGTTCTCAGTGATACCTTCGAGCCCGGTTCCACCTTCAAGACCTTTACGCTGGCAGGTGCCCTGGAGGACAATATCCTGACGGGGGATGAAACCTTCTACTGCGACGGACATCAGAAGGTGGCTGACTGGGATATCTACTGCTCCGACCATGACGGTCACGGAACCGTGGATATTGCAACCGCATTTGCTTATTCCTGCAATGACTCCTTCATGCAGATCGGTGCCCTGATGGGCCGTACCGTATTCGCAAAGTACCAGAAGCTTTTCGGCTTCGGACAGCGGACCGGTATCGACATTTACGGTGAAATGAGTAATGAGTCTCTGTCCTCCCTGATCTACAGCGAGGAACGGCTGAACGAGGTTGAGCTTGCAACCTCTGCCTTCGGACAGAGCCAGTCCGTCACCATGATCCAGCTGGCTACGGCCTTCTGTTCCGTGATCAACGGCGGATACTACTATCAGCCGCATATCGTAAAGCGGATCATAGATGAGGACGGAAATGTGATCAAGAACTACGGCGACACCCTGGTGCGCCGGACGGTTTCCGAGTCAACGTCCAACACCATGCGTCAGATGCTTCAGAGCGTGGTTGAGCATGGTACCGGCTGGCGTACCGCCATCGAGGGTTATACGATCGGCGGCAAGACCGGTACGGCCGAGAAGATCGATATGAAGACCGGTAAGCGTGCGGATGGCAAGTTCATCCTGTCCTTCATCGGCGCGGCTCCCATCGAGGATCCCGAGGTTGTCATCTACTGCGTGGTAGATGAGCCGGATGTTCCGCAGCAGGACATGAGTGGTGCGGGTACAACCCTTTTCCAGATGATCGCTTCCGATCTCTTCCCGTATATGAACATTTACCGGACCAATGATCTGGATCCGGCGGATGTGGAGAAGGTGGATGATCCGGTGGATACGATCCTTCCGAACGGCGAGACCATGGACGAGGAAGATGAGAAGAAGGGGGACGACGCAGAGGATCAGGACTCCGAGGACCGGGAGGGTTCGGAGGAGGATGATTCCGGTGAGAACGATGACTCCGGAGGCGATGAGGATTCCGGAGGTGATGAGGAATCCGGCGGTGACGAGGATTCCGGAGGAGAGGATGACTCCGGCGGTGACGAAGAGGATGATTCCGGTGGCGACGCGGAGTAAGATTGACAGAAGCCAACGATTGCATTATACTGCTTCATCTGCAGTACATATGGGAGCAGGCAAAGGCTCCCTCCGGGAAATGTGGGGACATTTTTACGTGTCAGAACGGATGAAGCAGTTAATATCCTAACGCCGGGTAGGAGGGGATTTTCCCCTTCTACCTCATCAGGCGGACGGGAAATGAAAAGGAGATAACCATGAAGGGCAAAAAGGTGATTGTAGCAGGCGCAGGCAGAAGCGGGATCCGCTCCACGGAGCTTTTACTCCGGCAGGGAGCAGATGTGATCCTCTTTGATCAGAATGAGGCGCTGGATAAGGAAAAGCTGCTGGCAAACTTTGATCAGCCGGAGCGCGTGGAGCTGGCCATCGGAGCACTTCCCGTGGAAAAGATCAGGGAAGCGGATCTTATGGTGATCAGCCCGGGCATTCCGCTGGATACGCCCTTCGTGAACCGGGTACGTGATGCAGAGGTACCGATCTGGGGTGAGATCGAGCTTGCAGTCCGCTTCAACAAGGGACGGATCGCTGCCATCACCGGAACCAACGGCAAGACTACGACCACATCCCTGGTGGGTGCGATCTTCCAGGCCTACAAGGCAGACAGCCTGATCGTCGGAAATATCGGAACCCCCTTCACACAGTTTGCGGATGCAACCCATGAGGGTCAGCTGATCTCCGCTGAGATCAGTCCGTTCCAGCTGGATACGGTGTACAGCCTTCACCCGGAGGTTTCGGCTCTGCTGAACCTGACACCGGATCACCTGAACCGGTATATTACATTTGAAAACTACTGCGATGCGAAGATGAAGATCATCGAGAATCAGACCATGGAGGATGCCTTCGTGGTGAACTATGATGATCCTGAGGTACGTAAGAGAGCAGAGGCAGTGACCAACGTCCGCGTGGTTTATTTCAGCCGTCTCCATGAGCTGGAGGAAGGCGTCTTCGTCCGGAATGGCGAGATCGTCGTTCGGGAGAAAGGGCAGGAGGAAGTGATCATGCCGGTATCCGAGATCCGGATCCTGGGTGGACACAATGTGGAAAATGTACTTGCAGCCGTCGGTATCACCCGGAACATGGGAGTTCCCGCGGATGTGATCCGGAAGGCTGTTGCGGACTTTAAGGGCGTGGAGCACCGGATCGAGTATGTACGGACCCTTCACGGCGTTGAGTATTACAACGATTCCAAGGGAACCAATCCGGATGCTGCCATCAAGGCCATTCAGGCCATGACCGGTCCTACCTATCTGATCGGCGGCGGATACAATAAGCATAATACCTATGATGAGTGGATCGAAGCATTTGACGGAAAGGTACGGAGCCTGGTACTGCTGGGTGAAACCGCTGAGGCCATCGCAGAGTGCGCAAAGCAGCATGATTTCCGGCAGTTTGTCTTCGTGGATACACTGGAGGAAGCAGTTCGTTACTGCTACGAGCATGCGAAGGAGGGAGAGAAGGTGCTTCTTTCACCGGCCTGTGCAAGCTGGGATATGTTCAAGGATTTTGAGCAGCGCGGAGAGCTGTTCAAGGAGTATGTAAGAAACCTGGAGGGCTAGAAGTTGGCGGCACGTAAGAGGAAACCAATCTTTATCAAGGGGACGTACTTTGATTATCCGTCTCTCTTTCTGATTGCGTTTTTATTCCTCTTCGGGCTTATGATGGTTTACAGCATCAGCTCCTACAAGGCCGGGATCAACTATGATGACAGCGCTTATTTCTTTAAGCGGCAGTTGCTATTTGGCGGAGTCGGCTTCGTCATCATGATCGTTGTTTCAAAGATGCGGTATCAGATCCTTCGGAGCTGGAGCAAGGTGATCATCATAGCAACGACCCTTCTTCTTCTTTCGGTCTTCGTGATCGGTAAGTCCAGTAACGGTTCCACCCGCTGGATCAGTCTGGGCGTTATCTCCTTCCAGCCGTCGGAGATCGCGAAGCTGGCGCTGATCATTTATATGGCCTACCTTTGCACGGATAAGAGCGGATATCTGAAGAACCTGAAGGGCACCATCGTCCTTTCTCTGGTTCCCATCTTCGTGGTGGGCGTGATCGCCGTGGAGAACCTGAGTACGGCGATTGTCTGTGCGGTTATCGTGGTTTCCATCTGGTTTGTGGCAACCCCGAAGCCCTGGTATATGATCTTTGTTCTGATCGCGGGCGTTGTATTCGTCTTTGCCTTCATTAAGCTGGCAAGCTATCGAAGCGACCGTATCACGGCCTGGCTGGACCCGGAGAATTCTCCCAACGGTTACCAGACCATGCAGGCCCTTTACGCCATCGGTTCCGGCGGACTCTTCGGACGCGGGCTCGGACAGAGCGTGCAGAAGATGGGTTATATCCCGGAGGCACATAACGACATGATCTTCTCCGTTATCTGTGAGGAGCTGGGGATCGTGGGCGGAGCTGCCATCATCATCGTGTTTGCACTGATGGTCTGGAGATTCCGGTTTATCGCGGAAGGCGCGCCGGACCGCTTCGGAGCCCTGATCATGGTAGGGATCATCGCACACATTGGTTTTCAGGTGTTCCTGAATATCGCCGTGGTTACGAACCTCTTCCCAAACACGGGTGTTACGCTCCCGTTCATAAGCTACGGAGGCTCGTCCGTCAGCTTCCTCATGTTGGAAATGGGTGTCGCCCTTTCCGTATCACGCCAGATCGTCCCCATCGGGAACATGCGGGAGGTGGCTGAATGAGAAAGAGGGTTGTAATTCCGCTGATCATCCTGGCTCTGCTGCTGGCAGGCGGGCTGTATATCAGCACATTTCACCTGGAGGATGTCCGGGTGGTAGGGTGTGTCATGTCCTCGGAGGAACGGGTCCGTTCCGCCGTGATCGAGGAAGCACCCATGGGAAATATCTTACTGCTGTATCTGAAGAATAAGCTGAAGCCCATCGGGGACATCCCATTTGTGGCCAAGATGGATATCGATTTTGTGGACAAGAATACCCTGTCCGTTACGGTCTATGAGAAGCAGGTGGCAGGGTGTATCGAGTACATGGACAGCTACGTTTACTTTGACCGGGACGGTATCGTGCTGGAGTCCTCCTCGGACTTAAAGGAGGGGGTTCCCTGTATCGACGGACTGGAGCTTTCCAACTGGGCACTGAATGAGTCTCTTCCCCTTCCCGAGAAGGACCGGTTCAACAAGATCCTGAACATCACACAGCTGATCGAGAAGTATGAGCTGGAGATCGACCGGATCATGTTCACGAAGGAAAATGAGATCATTCTCCGGCATAAACAGATCAATGTGGAGCTGGGAGACGGAAGCAATCTGAATGCGCAGATGATGAACCTGAAAAGTATTCTGAAGGGGCTGGAAGGCAAAAACGGAACCCTCTACATGAAAGACTTTAATTCCGATACTTCCACGGCCAGTTTTAAGGAAAAACAGACAAAAAAGTGAAATTTCCTGTTGCAGAATCACGAAAAAACAATTATCATATAGTATGTATGATTTTGGATAAATACTAGGGTTTAGTTATAACATATAAGGAGGATGAAACCTTGCTGGAGATTAAGTCAAATGATGAAAAGACACCCGCACGTATTCTTGTGATCGGAGTCGGTGGTGCCGGAAACAACGCAGTAAACCGGATGATCGACGAGAATGTTGAGGGCGTGGAGCTGATCGCTATCAACACTGATAAGCAGGCCCTTTCCCTCAGCCGTGCAACCACAAAGATCCAGATCGGCGAGAAGCTGACCAAGGGTCTTGGCGCAGGTGCAAAGCCTGAGGTTGGTGCAAGTGCGGTTGAAGAGAATAGAGAAGAGATCAACGATATTATCAAGGATTCCGATATGGTATTCGTGACCTGTGGTATGGGTGGCGGTACCGGTACCGGTGCAGCTCCGGTGGTTGCCGAGATCGCACGGAATCTGGGTATCCTCACTGTCGGCGTTGTTACAAAGCCGTTCTCCTTCGAGGGAAAGCCGCGTATGAACAACGCAATGAATGGTATCGCAAAGCTTCGTGAGAGCGTAGATACCCTGATCGTGATCCCGAACGACAAGCTGCTTCAGATCTGCGACAAGCGTACCAGCATTCCGGATGCACTGAAGAAGGCAGACGAGGTTCTGCAGCAGGGTGTTCAGGGCGTGACCGACCTGATCAACAAGCCGGGTCTCATCAACCTGGACTTCGCAGATATCCAGACCGTTATGCGTGATAAGGGCGTGGCTCATATCGGTATCGGTCAGGCTTCCGGCGATAACAAGGCTGTGGATGCCATCAAGCAGGCTATGGATTCTCCGCTGCTGGAGACCACGGTGAACGGAGCTTCCGACATCATCGTAAACTTCTCCGGAAATGTGGGAATCGTGGAAGCATACGATGCAATTACCTACCTGACAGAGCAGGCAGGCGACGAGGCAAATATCATCTTCGGTACCGTTGACAATGATGTTGCAGGCGATGACGTAAGCATCACCATCATTGCTACCGGTCTTGAGGAGAGTGGCAAGGGCGGTAAGGTTAACGTGCCGACACGTAAGCCGCAGCAGACCGTAAAGACACCGAGCTTCACAGAACCGGTGGTTAAGAACCCGACCTTCGGTGCCAAGCCGAAGACAGGCGCTCAGCCGATCCCGCTGAACATCAACCTGAACCAGCCGCAGGCAACCGCTCCGGCTCCGAAGGTTGCAGCTACTCCGGTAGCTCCGGCACCGGCAGAGAGCGTAGCAACAGGAGCAGCGGATGCAGCTACATCTCCGGCCAAGGCAGGCGGACAGGGCATCAAGATCCCTGATTTCCTGAAGAGAGGCTAATAAGTCATAATCGACAATAGAACGTTAAGAACGGCCCGGGGCTGATATACAGCTCCGGGCCGTTTAAAAAGAAGGATGGATGATACTATGGAAAAGGACCGTTCCGTAGCAATTATAGAGGCCATGCGGAAGCTGGTGGTGGAAGGGCAGAGCTTTCCGCTTCAGCAGGCCAAGGTGGTGCTTGTCCGACAGGATATGCTGGATCTTCTGGATCAGCTGGAGGGCTCTGTCCGTGAGGAGCTGAAGGGCTATCGTGAGGTAACGGATAAGAGAGCCAAGATCATAAGTGATGCGAAGAAGGAAGCCGAGCAGATCATTTTCGAGGCAGAGAAGAGCGCAAGCCGGATCCGTGTGACGAAGCGAAGAGACGGAGAGCCCCTAAACTTCTCACCGGCGGAGATGGAGGCAGAGGAGAAGAAGGCCCTTCGGACCGCGGGGGATATCTATGCCGCATCCCTCATTTATACGGATGAAATGCTGACGGAGGTGGATCACCTTCTGGCAGATGCGTATGATAAGTTGGATCAGGAGTGCAAGCTGATGCAGAGCATGCTGAAGGAGAAGATGGATGCCATCATCGACAACAAGGCAGAGCTGCTTCGTTCTCTGAACTCCCTTTCCAAGGAGGATCGCTACGCTCAGATCGTTGAGCTTTCCCAGCTGCTTTCCGTAGAGCTTTACCGTGAGAAGGAGAAGCAGAAGGCTCTGGAGCGTGAGAATAAGACCCAGATGCAGATCAGCTTTGATACGGAGCAGGCAACGGTTCGCCCCACGGAGGACGATACGAAGGAAGACCGTACGCCGGTAAAGATCGATACGAAGAAGCAGGGGAATCCGAGGAAACGCTCATGAAGTTAAAGCCATATCGAAGAAAGATCAATTATTATGAGACGGACCAGATGCAGGTGGTCCATCATTCCAACTATGCCAGGTACCTGGAGGAGGCACGTCTGGACCTTATGGAGCAGGTGGGGCTTCCCTACGGGAAGATGGAGGAGCTGGGGATCATCATCCCGGTGCTGGAGCTGCATGATTATTACACCTATGCCCTGCATTTCGGGGATACGGTGGAGATCTTCCCTCACATCATCCGTCTGACGCCGGTCCGCTTTTCGTTAAAATATGAGATAAAGAATCCTGAGGGACAGCTGCTTCATACGGCTGAGACCAGCCATGCCTTTGTGGATACGGAGTTCCGGCCCATGAACCTGAAGAAGCGGTATCCGGAGATCTTTGAGAATATGCAACAGTACGTGGAGGATGAATCCATATGATCCGCAACAAGTATACGGGAGAGATGATCGAGTTCTCCTGTGAGGTATTTCCGCCGAAGCGGGATGATGATATCTATGAGATCTTTCAGACCCTGGACGCCATCGAGGACTTAAAGCCTGATTTCATCAGCGTGACCTACGGTGCCGGGGGAAGCAACAGCAAGAAGACGGCGAAGATCGCGTCCTATATCCAGAATGTCTGTGATGTGGAGGCGCTGGCTCATATGACGGCCGTGGGAATGACGAAGGAGAGTCTGACCGAGCGGCTGGAGGAGTTAAAGAAAAAGGCAGTTCGGAGGATTCTGGCACTCCGCGGGGATAAGCCGAGAACCATGACGGAAGAAGAGTTTGAGGCAAGAGAGTACCGGTATGCGTCGGACCTGATCCGCGGGATCCGGGAATTCGGAGACTTTCGGATTGCGGCAGCCTGCTATCCGGAGAAGCATCCGGAATCACCGGATGTGAAGACGGATCTGGCATATCTGAAGGAAAAATGTGATCTCGGGGTAAGTGAGCTTATCACCCAGATGTTCTTCGACAATGAGAAGCTGTACCGGTTCCGTGAGGAGATCGGGAAGATCGGGATCACGGCGGAGCTTCATGCGGGAATCATGCCCATCACCAAGGTGAACCAGCTGGGCACCAGCGTGTCTTTGTCCGGTTCCTCCGTTCCGACGGAGCTTTCGAACCTGATCGCAAAGTATTCCGAGGACCCGGCAGGCATGCGGCAGGCCGGGATCGAGTATGCGATCCGGCAGGTGGATGACCTGATGAAGAACGGAATCGCGGGGATCCATATTTACACCATGAACAAGGCGGACGTAACCCGCGAGATCTACAACGCGGTCGTCTGATCCTGATCTAGGAGACAGGGGACGGTTCTCTGTCTCCCTCAAAAAACAGCTTGGGGACAATCCCATGGAAATGTGATTGTCCCCGAACTGTTTTTTGTATGTTAGAATCCCGCGAAGCGAGAGGCATACGTAATGATACGGAGCGCGGACATCCACATTTCCATGGGGATGTCCGCGCTCCTGTATCGTCTAGCTTTTAGCGCCTTCCTTCACCACGTTTTTGCGCTTACGCCGCTTGTTTACGTAGAGCTTCTCGTCGGCCTGGATCATCAGATCCTCCGCATCCTGCGCACTGTTGCACTCGAAATTGATGAGGCCCATGCTGCACTCGATATAGTAGGGCTTGTCACAGGTCTTGTTCAGTTTGGCTTCCTGCTTGTTCAGGGCATCCTTCAGACGCTTGGTTCCGGTTTCATCCACGTTGATCACGCAGACGGCAAACTCGTCACCGCCGATCCGGGCGATCACGGCACCCTCAGGCATAACCTCCTTCAGGGTGTCTGCGATGGCGCGAAGGGCATAGTCCCCTTCCCGGTGGCCGAAGATATCATTTACCTGCTTCAGGTTATCCATATCCACATATCCGATCACTGCCGGAAGATCCCGGCTGGAGCGGTCCACGATCAGCTCCTGCGCTGCTTCGAAGAATCCGCGGCGGTTGTAAAGGTTCGTCAGCGGGTCCGTGATGGAGAGATGGTTCAGAAGGTCATTCTTCTCGCGGATCTCATTCATACTGGACTCCAGACGGTTCTGGATGGCGATCTGCTGGTGCATCAGATCCATGAACTTCATGGAGGTACCCAACTGCAGGGTGGTGGAGTAGATGCTGCCGTAGTTCTGCAGGGTTGTCTCGCTGACGAAGAGGCCGTGCTGCACTTCATTTGTGAAGATGGGTGTAATGGTCAGGGTGTGCCTGCGGTTGTTGGGCGTGTACTTGTTCTGGAAGATCATGGAGGAGGGAAGGATCCGCTCATCTCCGGTAAAGACGGTTGCCTTGCCGTCGGTCTCGCAGGCCTGGAACAGAAGATAGTCCGGGATCTGCCAGGTACCGTCCGGAAGCTGTACCGCCGGTTTGTCGTAAAGATAGATGTATGCGCTCTGGAAGCCGTTGTTCCGGTAAAGCTTATCCATGATGAGAGAGAAGCAGAGCTTCTCATTTCCGCTGGATACCAGCGTGTCCCGGGTGATATAGATGGAATCCCAGATGCTTGCCTTATATGAATGGTTCTGGAACATCAGCTCCCTGGACATATAGAAGGCCACCTCAGACTGGACGGCGTTCATCATGGCGTTGATCTTCACCCGCTTTGCGGCGGGGATGGAAAGCCCGGACAGGAATTCTGCCAGGTTCTTCAACGTGTTGGTGAGCTTGGTATAGGTGAAATAGAAGGTGATCACCTCGGAATCAAGCACCGAGTGCAGCGCCTCCAGAAGCTGCTCCAGGGGGATGGTCTTCCGGGTGAAAATGGGCCGGATAAAATGCAGCAGGAAGGGATCCAGCTGCTCAAAGAGCCGGTCGGAATAGAAGTAGGATTCATAGTGTGACAGGAAGAGAGCCTTAAACTCTGCGAGGAACTCCTCCGGTGTCATGGTGGGAAGCGCTTCATTTACCCGGGCAACGGTCTCCTTATCCGAGGAGGGACTGCATCCGCAGGAGTTCCGGACGATCATGCTCGAGGGCTGGGAGACGGTCCGGGTATTGCCGGTCTTTATGAGATCGATCACCTGATAGACGGAGTTGTAGCCCAGCTCCAGGATCTTGTTGTCCACGGTGGTAAGAGACGGGGAATGAGAGGCTGCGATCGGCGCGTTGTCGAAGTCGGCCACAAGGATATCCTTCCCGATCTTTAAGCCATGCCGCATGATGGACTGGTATCCGCCCACGGTCATGGAGTCATTTGCAAAAATGATGGCCTCCAGATCCGGATTGTTGTCCAGAAGACGATCCACCACCCGCTCACTGAACTCGGAGAAGTCTCCGTATACCACTCGCTTCGGGTCATACTCGATCCCGTGCTCCTCCAGGACCTTCCGGTAGACGGAGAGACGCTCCTGGGCATCATCATTTTCCTTCCGGCCGCTGACGAAGCCGATCTTCGTCTTGCCGTGATGGACGATCATATGCTCCACTTCCTCGCGCATGCCGGACTTGCCGTCGGTGTACAGCGAGGAATAACCCTCCACGGGGATTTCCAGTGTCAGCATGGGGATGTTGAACTGCTGCAGGAATGCGTGAATATCGCTTACGGACAGAAAGCTTCCGATGGAACCGATGGATACGATCAGCGCATCCAGCGTCTTTTGGGAAGCGTAGTAGAAGATGGAGTTGTACTGGTAGTCATACTTGGCATTGACCGGATCGTTGTAGGATGCGTTCAGATACATGCCCGGGAAGACGATCAGGTTCACGTCTGCCTCGCGGGCTGCGTACTCCACGCCCTTGGTGATCTCAAAAGCATAGTCATTGTCCAGATGACAGGTAAAAAAACCGATATTCAGCCTGTGATCAGATTTCATAGAATTACCCCCGTTTTTCCATGGGCTTCTCCTCCCATGTGCGCACAAAACACCATCAGATATTGTACCACGAAACGGCGCTTACTTCAAGGAGGGGGTTGGAAAAGTCATGGAAGAAAAACGAAAGGTGAGGTTTACAAAAGGGGCGGATTCATCTATAATAAAATGGCGTGCGGCATGTTGTTCCTGAAGACGTCGCGCGTCAGAACGGTGTGCCCGAAGGGGCGATCATTTACAGGAGGAAACGCATGGATTACAAGAATTCTGGAGTTGATATTGAGGCGGGCTATCAGTCGGTGGAGCTGATGAAGGAGCATATCAGAAAGACGCAGCGCCCGGAGGTGCTGGGAGGGATCGGCGGCTTTGCAGGTGCCTTTGATCTTAGTGCCATCAAAAACATGGAAGAGCCCGTGCTTCTTTCGGGAACGGACGGCTGCGGAACGAAGGTGAAGCTGGCTTTCGTTATGGACAAGCATGACACCATCGGAATCGATGCCGTGGCTATGTGTGTAAATGATATTGCCTGCTCCGGCGGAGAGCCTCTGTTTTTCCTGGATTATATTGCCTGCGGGAAGAACTTCCCGGAGAAGATCGCGACCATCGTAAGCGGTGTGGCTGAGGGCTGCCGTCAGGCAGGGGCTGCGCTGATCGGTGGTGAGACGGCAGAGCACCCGGGCCTCATGGAAGAGGACGAGTACGATCTGGCCGGCTTTGCGGTAGGTGTTGTTGAGAAGAAGGATATGATCACGGGAGCATCCATCGTTCCCGGAGATACACTGATCGGTATAGCTTCCAGCGGGGTGCATTCCAACGGATTCTCCCTGGTTCGGAAGATCTTTGATATGTCTGCAAAGTCCCTGAACCGTTACGTTCCGGAGCTTGGAGATACTCTGGGCGGGACACTGCTTACTCCCACCCGGATCTACGTAAATGCGCTGAAGCAGGTGAAGCAGGCCGGGATCACTATCAAGGGAACCAGCCACATCACCGGCGGCGGTTTCTATGAGAACATCCCGCGTATGCTTCCGGATGGTATCGCGGCAAGAATTAAGAAGGACAGCTACGAGGTTCCGCCCATCTTCCGTATGATGGCCCGTGAGGGTAAGGTGGAGGAGCAGATGATGTACAACACCTACAACATGGGAATCGGTATGGTACTGGCCGTACGTCCCGAGGATGCGGATGCAACTATCGCAGCTCTTGCAGCTGCCGGCGACAAGGGCTATGTCCTGGGTGAGACCGTAGCGGCTGAGAAGGGTGTTATCCTTGAATAGCAAATGCATGTCATTCTGAACGAAGTGAGGGTTTCTGTGCGGCCATCCTTTGCCGCACAGAAAGGTATGACTTTATTAGTATATCGGAGGGCTATATGCTGAGAGTTTTGGTCCTGGTATCCGGCGGAGGCACAAACCTCCAGGCCATCATAGACGGGGTGGCTGCCGGAACCATACAGAATACGGAGCTGGTGGGAGTCATCAGCAACAATCCCGGTGTGTTTGCGCTGGAGCGTGCAGCGAAGGCCGGAATCCCGGCAGAGGTGATCAGTCCGAAGTCCTATCCGGACCGTGCCGCATTTCATGAGGCATTTCTTTCGGTCGTGGACGGCTACAAGCCGGATCTGATCGTTCTTGCAGGGTTCCTCTGCATCATTCCGCCGGCAATGATCGAGAAGTATGAGCGGAGGATCATCAACATCCATCCGTCCCTGATCCCGTCCTTCTGCGGAACAGGCTACTACGGCCTGAAGGTGCATGAGGCGGCACTGGCCCGCGGCGTGAAGGTGTCCGGCGCGACGGTACATTTTGTGGACAGCGGCACCGACACCGGCCCGATCCTTCTGCAGAAGGCTGTAGAGGTGCTTCCGGGGGATACACCGGAGATCCTGCAGCGACGCATCATGGAGCAGGCGGAGTGGAAGCTGCTTCCCCAGGCAATCAATGATATCGCCACGGGAAAGATTTCCTGAGCAAAGAAACGTAAAAATACAACATACAGGAGAAATGCTATGAAAGTAATGATCGTAGGCGGCGGCGGAAGAGAGCACGCCATCACATGGGCCATCTCAAAGAGCCCCCGTGTAGACAAGATCTATGCAGCACCCGGCAATGCAGGTATCGCAGAGCTGGCGGAGTGCGTGAATATATCCGTGATGGATGCAGATGCACTGGTGGCATTTGCAAAGGAGAAGGCAGTGGACTTCGTGGTTGTGGGACCGGACGATCCCCTGGCAGCCGGAGTGGCAGATGCCTTCCTGGATGCAGGCTTCCCCACCTTCGGTCCGCGGAAGAATGCAGCCATCATCGAGGCATCCAAGGCATTCTCCAAGGAGCTGATGAAGAAGTACAATATCCCCTCGGCAGCTTACGAGGTTTTTGACAACCCGGAGGATGCCCTGGAGTATCTGAAGACAGCGAAGATCCCCATCGTTCTGAAGGCAGACGGTCTGGCTCTCGGCAAGGGCGTTCTGATCTGCATGAGCCGTGAGGAAGCCATGGAGGGCGTGAAGACCCTTATGGTGGATAAGCAGTTTGGCTCTGCAGGCGATAAGATCGTGATCGAGGAGTTCATGACCGGACGCGAGGTGTCCGTGCTCTGCTTCTCCGACGGAAAGACCATCCTGCCCATGACCTCCGCACAGGATCACAAGCGTGCAGGAGACGGAGATACCGGCCTTAACACCGGCGGTATGGGAACCTTCTCCCCGAGCCCCTTCTACACCGAAGAGGTGGATAAGTTCTGTAAGGAGCATGTTTACCAGCGTACCATCGACGCCATGCGCGCCGAGGGTAGAGAGTTTAAGGGGGTTCTTTTCTGCGGACTGATGCTGACCCCGGACGGACCGAAGGTGCTGGAGTTCAACGCACGGTTCGGTGATCCCGAGGCACAGGTGGTGATCCCGCGGATGAAGAATGATATGCTTACGGTGATGGAGGCCTGTGTGAACGGGACTCTGGGAGAGATTGATCTGCAGTTTGAGGACAATGCGGCTGTTTGCGTCATGCTGGCATCCGAGGGCTATCCGGTTCACTACGAGAAGGGCTTCCCCATCCGGGGTCTGGAGCGCTTCAATACCAGAGACGGTTACTTCGCCTTCCATTCCGGAAGTGCCTTGAAGGACGGACAGGTTGTGACAAACGGAGGCCGTGTTCTGGGTGTTACCGCTCTCGGACGTACACTGCAGGAGGCGCGTGCAAACGCCTACTCCGCAACCGAATGGGTGGAGTTTGACAATAAGTATATGCGCCATGATATCGGGAAAGCGATCGACGAAGCCAGCGTCTGAGAAGGCACGCGATGCCTGCTTGCAGAGCATCGTGCGCATTCGCAAGACGCGCCCCGATCCGAGCGCGTAGCACGAAGTGCGGGAGCGCGAAGGACCGGGAGAAGCGCGGGAGCTGCGAAGCAGCGGAGCGATTCGTGGCTTCGTCGTAGAGAGGTTGAAATGAAAGACAGATATTCGACTGCCGCTCAGCAGGTTCTGCAGGAGGCCGGCAGAATTGCTAAACAAATGAACAGCGGCTTCGTCGGCACCCAGCATCTTCTGTTCGGACTGATCGCCGTCCATAAGGGCGTGGCAGAGAAGATCCTCCGGAAGAACGGCGTGACTCCGGACCGGTTCTCCTCCATGCTGGAGGATGCCAAGCAGCTGGCTCTTGAGATGGAGGGCCATGCGGACGGCGACGGGATGACGGAGAAGACCCGGGATGTCCTTCGGGATGCCGGGGAGGAAGCAAGACGCTACGGCGTCCGTGAGATCGGAACCGAGCATATCCTGCTGGCCCTGATCTCCCACAGGGAGACGGTGGCAAGCCAGATGCTGGATCTGATGAAGATCAATCGGAAGCGGCTCTATATCGATATCCTTGTGGCTGACGGCCTCAGGGAGAAGGATGCGGAGCGAAGCTATCAGGCCTACGCCGCAGGCAAGCTGAAGGCCCGCTCGGCAACCCCGACGCTGGACCAGTTCAGCCGCGACATGACGGCAGAGGCGGAAGCGGGGAATCTGGATCCCGTGATCGGACGGGCAAATGAGATGCAGCGTGTGCTGCAGGTGCTGAGCCGCAGGATGAAGAACAATGCCTGCCTCGTGGGAGAGGCGGGAGTCGGCAAGACGGCCATCGTGGAAGGGATCACACAACTGATCCACGCCGGGGCCGTGCCCGATGCGCTCCGCGACAAGCGGATCGTATCCCTGGACCTGACCAGTATGGTCGCAGGGTCCAAGTACCGTGGAGAATTTGAGGAACGCATCAAGCGGACGATCCAGGAAGTGATCGAGGCCGGAAATGTGATCCTCTTTATCGACGAATTGCATACCATCATCGGTGCCGGTGGGGCAGAGGGAGCCATGGATGCTTCCAATATCCTGAAACCGGCTCTTTCCCGTGGCCAGATCCAGGTGATCGGAGCTACGACCAGGGCAGAGTATCGGAAGTATATCGAGAAGGATGCAGCTCTGGAGCGACGGTTCCAGCCGGTCTACGTGGAGGAGCCCACGGAAGAGGAAACCCTGGAGATCCTGGAGGGAGTGGCACCGCGGTACGAAGCACACCACCGTGTGACCATCACGAAGGAAGCCATGGAAGCAGCCGTACGTCTTTCGGTCCGCTATATCAATGACAGGTATCTCCCGGATAAGGCGATCGACCTTCTGGACGAGGCTTCCGCAAAGAAACGGATGGCCGGCGGACGGAGGAGCGTCTCGGATTCTGCGGAGCATAGTCTTCGTGCCCTGAACCGTTCCTTAGAGCAGGCACTGATCGATTCGGATCTGGACGAAGCAAAGCGGATCCAGGCAGAGATCCGGAAGGAACAGGAGCGTCTTCGTCAGGAGGAACAGGCAAAAAAGAAGGAGCAGGATACGGGAGATCTGGAGATCGGTGAGAATGATATCGCTGATGTGGTAGCGCTCTGGACCAAGATCCCGGTATCCCGACTTACCCAGTCGGAGCAGCAGAGACTCCTTCAGCTGGAGAAGGTGCTGCACCATCGGGTGGTTGGACAGGACGAGGCCGTTACGGCCGTGGCACGTTCCATCCGCCGGGGAAGAGTGGGCTTAAAGGACCCGAAACGGCCCATCGGAACATTTCTCTTCCTTGGTCCTACGGGTGTAGGAAAGACCGAGCTTTCCAAGGCTCTGGCAGAGGCACTCTTCGGAGACGAGAACAGCATCATCCGCGTGGATATGTCGGAATATATGGAGAAGCACAGTGTGTCGAAAATGATCGGCTCGCCTCCGGGGTATGTCGGTTATGACGAGGGCGGACAGCTCTCGGAGCAGGTGCGGAAGAAGCCCTACTCCGTGCTGCTCTTTGATGAGATCGAGAAGGCGCACCCGGATGTGTTCAACATCCTGCTGCAGGTGCTGGATGACGGCCGGATCACGGACGCCCAGGGACGGAATGTGAACTTCAAGAATACCATCATCATCATGACGTCCAATGCCGGTGCACAGCGGATCGTGGATCCGAAGACGCTGGGCTTTGTGACTGCCGAGGATACGGCGGAGCGGGATCATAACGAGATGAAGGACCGGGTCATGGAGGAAGTAAAGCTGTTGTTCCGTCCGGAGTTCCTGAACCGGATCGACGAAACCATCGTCTTCCACATGCTGAGCGAGGAAAATGTACGTGAGATCGCGAATCTCATGCTGAAGGAGCTGTCGAAACGGGCAGCGGACGGTCTGGGTATCCGGCTTACCTACGGAGAGACCCTCCGGAAGTTTATCTTCGAAAAGGGGTATGACAAGAAGTACGGTGCAAGACCCCTTCGGAGAGCAATCCAGACCTGGGTGGAGGACCCGCTGGCAGAGGAGATTCTGCAGGGAAGGATCCACCGAAGCAGCAAGGTTTCCATTGGTGTGAAGCAGGGAAAGGTTACCTTTACCGAGAGGCGCTAGGACCTGCATTTCCGCGTGGAAACGTTCATAAAACTTGTGGAAAAAAAGAGGAAAATACGCTATAATGAAATTGTTCCGGACAGGCGGTCCGGGACGTGTGAAACATTGCATCTATGTTAGGAGGAAACAAGAGGATGGCAGTAATTGAAGAACTGATCCGTGAAGAAGAGAACGGAGCACTTAGCTTCGGAAACTACGAGCTGAAGGATAAGACCAAGAAGGACGGCTTCCGGTACATGGGAGACAGCTACAAGATCAAGACCTATGACGAGATCACGAAGCTGGAGAAGAACGGATCATTTGTATATGAATCGGTACCGGGAACGGCAGTTCATGATTTCCGGGCCACCAGCGAGCGTGTGGAGTTCACCGTAGAGGGTGACAAGGACGCGCAGGTTACTCTGGAACTGGAACCGGAGCAGGAGTACAAGGTTCATATGGACGATGTCTATGTCGGAAAGATTACGACGAATCTCGGCGGAAAGCTGATCCTGTCTGCATCTCTTGAGGAGACGAATCAGATCAGTGTGATCGTGGAAAAGGTTGACTAGGACAGTGTGACTAGAGGGAAGAGGACGGTTCCTCTCTTGTTCCTGGAGTGGAGCGAGGGAGGGGCCGTTTCCTGTTTTTTGGAGTTGTTACCATGAAGGAAAAGAAGGTATTTTTCTGTAAGGAATGTGGCTATGAATCCGTGAAATGGATGGGCCAGTGTCCGGGCTGCCGGCAGTGGAACACCTTTGCAGAGGAGAAGATCACGGTGAGCAGGCGCTCCCCCTCCCGGCCGGACGGAGAGAAGCCGGAGGCATGCAGCATCACGGAGGTGACCTCGGGGGAGGAGAGCCGGATGTTTACCAACATCGGCGAGCTGGACCGGGTGCTGGGCGGTGGTATCGTCCGCGGGTCCCTGGTGCTGGTGGGCGGTGATCCGGGCATCGGAAAGTCCACGTTGCTTCTGGAAATGTGCAAGTGCCTGGTGGCGGATGACGAGAAGGTGCTCTACGTCTCCGGCGAGGAGTCCCTTTCCCAGATCAAGATGCGTGGAGTTCGTCTCGGGGCATTTGATGAGAAGATCCTCCTTCTTTCGGACGGAGATCTTTCTTCAGCAGAGCATGCCATAGAGAAGCATACACCGGACGTGGTGGTGATCGACTCGATCCAGACCATGTTCGTGCCGGATCTGGACAATGTCCCCGGCAGTGTGACACAGGTGCGGGAGGTGACCAGCCGACTGATGCAGCTGGCCAAGCGCCTGGATGTGGCCATCTTTATCGTGGGACACGTGACGAAGGAAGGAACCGTGGCAGGTCCGCGAACCCTGGAGCATATGGTGGACTGTGTGCTCTATTTCGAGGGAGATGACAGCTCCGGCTTCCGGATGCTTCGGGCTGTAAAGAACCGGTTCGGCTCCACGAATGAGATCGGCGTCTTCAGTATGACCGAGACCGGTCTTGAGGAGGTATCCAATCCCTCGGAGATGTTTCTTACGGGACGACCGGTGGAAGCACCGGGCTCCGTGGTGATCAGCTCCATGGAGGGAACCAGAGCCGTACTGGTAGAGCTGCAGGCCCTGGTAGCTGACTCCAATTTCAACATGCCCCGGAGAACCTCCGTGGGTGTGGATTATAATCGTGTAAACCTGCTGATGGCAGTGCTGGAGAAGCGGGGAGGCATCAATCTCTCCGGCTGCGACTGCTACGTCAGCATCGCAGGTGGTCTTAGGGTAAGTGACCCGGCTTCGGATCTCGGGATCATCTGCGCTATCGCTTCCAGCTACCGGAACCGTCCGGTGGGAGACGATACGGTGATCATCGGAGAGGTAGGCCTTGCGGGAGAGATCCGCGGGGTACAGAACATCCTGCAACGGGTGAAGGAAGCGGATAAGCTGGGGTACCGCCGTGTGATCCTTCCGAAGGCGGGAAAGCCGGGAAGGATCCCGGACCTACAGGCCGAGCTGATCTACGTATCAACGATTCAGGAAGCGCTGGAGAGGATATAACCAAAACCAAAGAGGATATAGGTGGGGTTCCAAACATCCTATACCGGAATAAGCAATCCAAGTATTACTTAGAAGGGAGATCCGGATGAAGAGGAAAAGGATAGCTCTGCTTGTGGCACAGGCAGACGAAGAGTACCAGAGCGACTTTATACAGGGGTTACTGAAGCGGGCCTATGACGAGAACTTCGATGTATATATCTTTTCGATGTATATCAAGTATCAGAACAGTAAGGTTCGTGAGGTGGGAGATTCCAACATCTATAATCTTGTGAATTATCTGATGTTCGACGGCGTGATCGTGCTTTCGGATATGATCCAGGCTCCGGGGGTGGAGGTGCGGATCCAGGAAAGGCTCCGTTCGTCCTTTACGGGACCGGTGATCTGTATCGATGCGGAGAGCAAGTATTTCCATACCTTCTGGACGGATGGCTATCAGGCGGTCTATGACACCATCAGCCATATGATCGAAGAACACGGAATGAAGGATATCGCCTATGTGACCGGACGCCGCATGCATGTGCATGCCATCCGGAGACTGGAAGCCTATCAGGCTGCCATGGAGGATCACGGACTCCCGGTACGTGAGGACCGGGTATTCTTCGGAGACTTCTGGTACTTCAGCGGAACCCATGCGGCAGAAAGTCTGCTCCGTGACCGTGAGCATCTGCCGGATGCAGTGGTCTGCGCAAATGATCCCATGGCCATCGGTGTAGCTATCGGCATGGAGGAGGCGGGGATACGGATCCCTGAGGATATCGCCATTGCGGGCTACGGAAGCTCCCTGGAGGGACAGACCAGTCCTTCGCCCATTACATCCCCCTGGCTTCCCGGAGGTTACTACGGGGAGTATGCCATGGATTCCCTGGTTGCCCTGATGAAGGGAGAGGAGCCCGGGGAGGCGAAGCCTGAGACCTCCTTCTTTGTAGGGGAGAGCTGTGGCTGTAAGATGCCTGCGGCAGAGGAAGCGCGGGTTCGAAGAAAAGAGTGGGCTACAGGGAATTCCGAGGGTGGATACCAGTCTCTGCATGATTATCTGAATGAGGATCTTCTCTATGCGGAGACACTGGAGGATTTCTTCCATACGGTTTATGACTATATCTACTTCCTGAAGGGTGTCCGAAGGATGGACATCTATCTGGATGAGCAGTGGCTGGAGACGGAGCATCTGGTAAAGAACCGGTTCCTTTCCTCCGGCTATCCGGAGCATATGTATCATGCACTGTCCTATGATATGGATCATCCGGGCAGCAGCGTGGAGAAGACCGGAAGAATGATGGATACGGAGCGGATGATGGAGGATACGGATGCGGAGTATCCGGTGGGACATTTCTTCCTTCCGCTTTTCTTCGAGGAAAAAACCTTTGGGTATGCGGTTCTGGATTACGGGGAGGTTCCGAGGTCCTACGATATGATCGTCCGTCAGTGGATGTACGCGGTTTCCCGCGGTCTGGAGGCACTGCGCCGGACCATGGCCCTGAAGGAGTATACAAGGATCATGGCTGCGGATATCACACCGAAGTTCCCGGTTCCGGGAGAGCATCCGGACATGGAATCCTTGGGGGATATTCTTCTTACCGAGGAAGAGAAGAAGGAGCGTGCAGAGGTACAGAGGATCCTGGACGGAAATCTTCTGGAGTACCATTTCCAGCCCATCGTACGGTCCACGGACGGAGAGATCTACTCCTACGAGGCACTGATGCGTTCCGGCTCCGGAGTCCGGGTACCGCCGCTGCAGATCATACATCATGCAGGCGCGCTGAAACGGCTTCGGGATGTTGAGAAGGCAACCCTTCTGAATGTGCTCCGGATCATGGATGAACGAAAGGGACAGCTGGAGGGCCGGAAGGTCTTCGTCAACAGTATCCCAGGAGTGAAGCTGGCTCCGGAGGATGAAAGCCGGGTGGATGAGCTGCTGAAGAAGCATGCGGAGCAAGTGGTGATCGAGCTTACCGAGCAGTCCGAGCTGGCGGATGAGGTTCTGAATCAGCTGAAGGAGAAGCTTCGAAGCTTCGGTGTCGGGATCGCGGTTGACGATTACGGAACCGGCTACTCCAACATCAGCAACCTGCTTCGTTACATGCCGAACGTGGTAAAGATCGACCGGTCCCTTCTTACGGATATCCAGAACAGCACGCAGAAGCAGCATTTTGTACGGAACATCATCGAGTTCTGTCACGATAATGAGATCCTGGCGCTGGCCGAGGGCGTGGAGACCCGGGAGGAGCTGCAGGCGGTGATCCGTCTTGGTGCAGACCTGATCCAGGGATACTATGTGGCCCGTCCCGCAGCGGAAATAAAGCCATCCATCGACAGTACCATGAAGATGGAGATCTCCCGGTTCCATCGGGAGAAGATGGACGGCGTTGTGGATCAGGTGCATACGGCCGGCAAGACGCCGCGTATCACCATGAGCAATCTGATCAAGGACAACAAGACCACCATCATCATCGGAGATCCGAATGCTACCTGCAGGGACATCACGATCGCCGGAAATCCGAACGTCAGCTCCAATATCCATATCGAGATCCTGGAGGGCTACGCCGGAACCGTGACGCTGGAGAATGTCACGCTGTCCAATCAGAAGCAGCGCCCATGTATCCGTATGGCGGAAAATGCGTCCCTTACCCTTCAGCTTGTTGGCGAAAACCGCCTGGAGGGCGGCGGGATCCTGGTGCCGGAGGGCTCGTCCCTGACCGTCGGAGGCGAAGGGAATCTTCGGATCCGCCTGAACGGAACGGAGGTTTACGGCATAGGAAATGTAACCGGGCGTCGCCATGGGGACCTTAGGTTCTATCAGGACGGAGAGATCACCATCGAATCCACCGGAAAGCGGATGGTGGGAATCGGCTCCGATCTGGGCGGAAGCATCGAGATCCATAAGGGCAAGTATTCTCTCTATATGAGCGGAAGCGAGGGCGTTGCCATCGGCGCAGAAAGCGGAGACTCTGACCTGCTGATCCAGGACTGCGACTTCTATACGGACTTCTCCTTCCGTGAGGGTGTCTGTCTGGGAAGTAAGTTCGGCTCCATGCGGCTCGAGGCTACAAGAGCGCTTCTTCGGTTCAACTGCAGCGGTACGGTGCTCTGCGTGGTGGGAACCCTGACGGGGGAGCATTCCGAGGTTTACATGCATGATCTTTCGGTGCATATGAATCTTCGGTCTGACAAGACCACGGCCTTCGGAAGCCTGAAGGGCGTGTCCGATATCAGGCTGATCTCCGCAGCCTTCCGTTACAAGGCGGCAGGAACGGATGCCTATATCTTCGGCGGTGAAAGCGAGGAAACGGACGCCGAGCTGGACAACGTGGATATGAGGGCGGTCATGGAAGTGGTGAACGGCACGGTGAGCAAGGCTGCTCCGGAGCGGATCCGGATCACCCACGGGATCTCCAGTATAGAGATCAACGACGAGACATTTGAACTAACATAGAAATGCAGGATAAGACATTATGATACTGGCATGCCAGAATATCTCCAAATCCTTCGGGGATGTGGAGATACTGAAGAGTGTAAATTTTCATATTGAGGAACATGACAAGCTTGCCGTGGTCGGCGTGAACGGCGCGGGCAAGACAACCCTGCTCCGGGTGATCCTCGGAGAAGAGGAGCCGGACACGGGAACCGTGGTCCGGGCGCGGGATATCCGGATCGGGTATCTGTCGCAGCATCAGGACATCTCCTTCGACAATACGGTCTATCAGGAGATGGAGCAGGCAAAGCAGTACCTGATCGACATGGAGCGCCGTCTCCGGGAGCTGGAAGCGGACATGAAGCATGCGGAGGGGGCGGAGCTGGAGAAGATCCTGGAGGCCTACAACCGCCTCTCCACCCGCTATGACCATGAAAACGGCTACGCCTACGAAAGTGAGATCACAGGCGTCTTAAAGGGCCTGGGGTTTGCGGAAAGCGATTATGACCGGGATATCAACTCCCTCTCCGGAGGGCAGAAGATGCGGATCGCCCTGGGTCGGCTGCTGCTTTCCCGGCCGGATGTGATCCTGCTGGATGAGCCTACAAACCATCTGGATATGAGCTCCATATCCTGGCTGGAGGGCTTCCTGGCAGGCTACTCCGGAGCGGTGATCGTGGTCAGCCACGACCGGTACTTTATCGACCGGGTTTCCGGTCAGATCCTGGAGATCGAACACGGGAAGTCCACCCTGTACCGCGGGAATTATTCCTTCTACCGCGAACAGTATGAGAAGAAACGCCAGGATGAGATGAAAGCGTATCTGAATCAGCAGGCGGAGATCTCTCATGAGGAGGATGTGATCCGGAAGCTGAAGAGCTTTAACCGGGAGAAGTCCGTGAAGCGGGCGGAGAGCCGGGAGAAGCTGCTGTCGAAGGTGGAGCGGATCGAGAAGCCGGAGGAGCTTCGGGCGGATATGCGCCTTACCCTGACGCCGGTAACCGAATCCGGAGAGGATGTGCTCTTTGCGGAGCATCTAAGGAAGGCCTACGGTGAGAACCTGCTCTTTCAGGAGCTGGGACTGGATATTAAACGGGGCGAGCATGTGGCGCTGGTGGGAGGCAACGGAACCGGAAAGACTACACTGCTGAAGATCCTTGCCAGGAAGCTTTCCAAGGACGAAGGAACCGTTACTCTGGGCGCCAGAGTCCGTATGGGATATTTCGATCAGGAGAATCAGGATCTGGATCCGGAGAAGACCCTCTTTGATGAGATGTCGGATGCATTTCCGGAGATGACGAATACCCGGATCCGAAATGTGCTTGCCGCATTTCTTTTTACGGGCGATAAGGTCTTCCAGAAGATCGGGGATCTGTCCGGCGGGGAGCGTGGAAGACTCTCCCTGGCAAAGCTGATGCTTTCACCGGCGAACCTGCTGCTTCTGGATGAGCCAACGAACCATCTGGATATCCGCTCCAAGGAGATCCTGGAGGATGCGATCCGGGACTACACGGGAACGGTGCTCTATGTCAGCCACGACCGGTATTTCATCAACCGGACTGCCACGCGGATCCTGGAGCTTCGGGCGAAGGTGCTGACAAACTATCCGGGCAATTATGATGATTATGAGGAGAACCGGGACCGGCTCTTCCTGCTGCAGAATGCGGAGAATCCGTATGTCGATACGAATCAGGCAGTGACGCGGGACGGCTTCTCCATCGTCTCCACGGATGCCTATGCGAAGGAGACGGGAAGCAGCAGTAAGGAGGAGTACCTGCAGCGGAAGGAGGCCTATGCGGCGGAGCGAAAGCGTGCCAGTGATCTTCGGAAGCTGGAGAAGCAGGCGGCAGCCGCGGAGGAGGAGCTGGAGGAGATCGACGCACAGCTTTCGGACCCGGCCAACGGGACGGATGTGGAGCTGCTGACGAAGCTTACGAACCGCCAGCAGGAGCTGGAGGAACAGCTTCTTCTGCTTTACGAGCGGCTGGAGGAGTTAAAATGAAGGACAGGGCTGTCCGGAATCGAATACTCGGAATCGTAGCGATGGCGGTTGCGGCAGGCGCTCTGATCGTGACCGCCATGCTAATGCGTAAGCAGGGAGGATCCCCGGACGGAGTCACGCTCCGGGACTTCGCCATGGGGAGCTTAGTTACCGTCACCCTCTACGGAAGTGAGGAGGAGACGGAGGAGGTTGCAAAAACAGTGATGGAGAAGATCCACCGGCTGGATGAGGACGTGATCTCCCGGCGCGTCGAGGGCTCGGAGCTTTCTGACTGGAATCGGAATGCGAAGGCAGGGGAGGAGGTCCCGATCAGCAATGCCCTTTCCAGAGCACTGAGCGGCACGGATCTGGTCCGGGAGTTCAGCGGGAATGTCCTGGATATCACACTTCGTCCGGTTCTGGATGCCTGGGGGATCGAGGATAAGGACCCTGCAACCTTTCAGGTTCCAACGGAGGAGGAGCTTCGGGAAGCGGCCGGTCATACCGGGATGGATAAGATCACCCGGAGAAATGGTCTTACCAGAAGCTGCGAGGATGTCACGCTGGATCTTGGTTCCGTCGGAAAGGGATTTGCGCTGGATGTTGCATACGACTACCTGATGCTGGGAGATCACTCAGCTCCGGCGTTTAAAGCAAATGAACTGCGCAGCGGAAGAGACAGCACGGTCACGGGAGGTGTGATCGCCGTGGGCGGCAGTGTGATGGTTTTCGGAAGCAAGGCGGACGGAAGTGACTTCAAGGTCGGTGTCCGGGATCCGGAGGGACAGCCGGAGGATGTGATCGGAACGATCTTAATTCCATCCGGGTATGGCAGGACCTGTGTGTCCACCTCCGGAGGGTATGAAAAATACATCGAGAAGGACGGCGTACGCTATCACCATATCATCGATCCCCGGACGTTGCAGCCGGCGAAGAGCGGCCTTAAGTCCGTAACGGTGGTATGCAAAGGGGAGCAGGCAGCTGACTGGCAGGGACTGGTCAGTGACGGTCTTTCCACGGCCTGCTTTATCCTTGGTGAAGAGGCGTCTAAAAATGCACTGAAGGCTCTCGGTGCCGAAGCAGTAATGATCCGCGAGGATGGAAGTATCTATGTGACAGAAGGGCTGCGGGATGCCTGGAAGGAGACCCGGTAAGAAGGAGGTTGCCTATGTTACGTTTAGACAGTTTTCCTACACATGAAAAGGACGGGATCCGCTATCGGCGAGGACGTGTCTATCCCTTCGGAGGGACGCTTATGGCTGATGGGTCCGTGAACTTCTCGGTCTATTCCAAGGATGCGACCTCCTGCGAGCTTCTGCTGTTTCACGCCGGGGAGGAGGAGCCCTTCTTCCGCATTACATTTCCGGAGGAATTCCGGATCGGAAATGTATACTCCATGATCGTCTATGGTCTTAATTACGAGAATCTGGAATATGGCTACTGTATGGACGGGCCCTATGAGCCAAAGAAGGGGCTTCGATTTAACAAAGAGAAGGTGCTGCTGGATCCTTACGCACGGCTGGTCAGCGGACGGGACCGGTGGGGAGAGAAGACCGGACCGGTCCGGGGGCGGGTGATTCCTTCGGACTATGACTGGGATGACGATAAGCCTCTGGAGATCCCCATGAAGGATCTGGTGATCTACGAGGCGCATGTGCGGGGCTTTACGAAGGATCCTTCCTCGGGCGTAAAGTACGGCGGAACCTTCGGAGGACTGGGGGAGAAGATCCCGTATCTTAAGGAACTGGGGGTCAACTGCGTCGAGCTTTTGCCCATCTTTGAATTCGATGAGCTGGAGAACCCGCGGACTGCGGAGGGAAAACGGCTCTATAACTACTGGGGATACTCCAGCGTGAACTTCTATTCTCCCAAGTCCGGCTACGCCGCTACGGGCTCCTGGGGGCTTGCGGCAGAGGAATTGAAGGGGACCATCAAGCGCCTGCACAAGGCGGGGATCGAGGTGATCCTGGATGTGGTCTTCAATCATACGGCGGAAATGGGGGCCGACGGACCGTACATCTCCTTCCGGGGGATCGACAACCGCACCTACTACCTGCTGACGCCGGATGGAGAGTACTACAACTACAGTGGCTGCGGGAATACCATGAACTGCAACAATCCGGTGGTGCGGTATTTTATTCTGGACGTACTCCGTTACTGGGTAACGGATTATCATATCGACGGCTTCCGGTTCGATCTTGCATCCATTCTGTCCAGGGACGAGAACGGCGAGCCCATGCAGAATCCGCCGCTTCTGGAGATCCTTGCACAGGACGTGATCCTGGGACGGGCCAAGCTGATCGCAGAGGCATGGGATGCAGCGGGGCTTTATCAGGTGGGACATTTCCAGTCCTGGGGACGCTGGGCGGAGTGGAACGGAAAGTACCGGGATACCCTTCGAAGATTTCTGCGGGGGGAGGCGGAGGCCTGGCCGGAACTGGTGCAGCGGCTGCAGGGGTCACCGGACCTCTACGGAAGCCGGGAACCCTCGGCCTCCATCAATTTCATCACCTGTCATGACGGCTTTACATTGTATGATCTTTTCTCCTACAACGAGAAGCATAACCTGGCGAACGGAGAGGAGAACCGGGACGGGAACAACGAAAACTGCAGCTGGAACTGCGGAGCGGAGGGACCGACGGAGGATCCGGCGGTGAACGTTCTTCGAAGACAGCAGGTGAAGAATGCCATGGCAATCCTTCTTATGTCCCGTGGTGTGCCCATGCTGCTGGCGGGAGATGAATTCCTGAATACCCAGGGGGGCAATAACAACGCCTACTGCCAGGACGGACCCATCTCCTGGCTGGACTGGAGCGGGCTGTCCGGGAACGGGGACGTGTTCCGGTTTGTGCAGAAGATGTTAAAGCTTCGGCAGGAGCATCCGGTGATTCGGAGCAGCTGCTTTTGGACGGAGCATAATGCCAGCGGATATCCGGAGCTATCCTTCCATGGGACGAATCCCTGGGACGTGGACCTTTATGCCCCGGCACTCTGCTTCGGTATGATGTATGCAGAGCCGGCAGCGGAATTCGGAACCCGTGATGACTGTTTCCTTTACTGTGCGGTAAATGCATTCTGGGAGGAGAAGACCTTCGGGCTTCCGATCCTGCCGGAGGGCTTTCAGTGGACGGTTTATGCATGCTCCTCGGACGGAGAAGCGGGATCGGACGGGCGCGTGGTTAAGGGAGAGATACAGCTGCAGCCAAGAAGCCTGGCGGTGCTGGTGGGACAGAAACCGGGAATCGTGCTCGATTACGAGAAACCGGAGAGGGAGACAGAGGCAGAGAGTGTAGCAAAGAATACACCGGAGCAGAAACGGGGTAAAGAATCCGGGAAGGTGTCAGGAAAGAGAACAACGAAGACAGATGGACGACAGAAGACAGGGCGGAAAACTGAAAAAGGGTGATCTTATCCTGCTTCTTTGCATCCTGGCTCTTTCGGGTGTGATCTGGCTGGCGGTACATTTTCTAAAAGGAAAGGGTGCGACCGTCGTGATCACGGATGCGGATCATACCAGGATCACGCTTCCTCTGGATGAGGATACGGAGCAGCGGTTTTATTCCGGGGATGGCTGGAACGTGGTTGAGATCCGGGACGGGAGGGTGCGAGTCACCAGTGCGGACTGCCCGGAGCAGATCTGCGTGCATCATAGTCCCATCGATACGACGGGAGAGACCATCATCTGCCTTCCACATAAGCTTACGGTGGAGGTGCAGTGATGAGTAAGAATAAAAGGATCGCATATCGCGGCTGCCTTCTGGCGCTGGCGCTGGTTCTTTCCTATCTGGAGAGCCTGATCCCGGTGTTCTACGGAGTGCCGGGGATCCGTCTCGGTCTGGCAAATATCGTGACGGTGTATACGCTGTACCGGCTTTCCGCAGCGGATGCATGCTTTGTGTCCGCAGGTCGGATCCTGCTCTCGGCGCTTCTCTTCGGAAATGTAGTGACCATGATCTACAGTCTGGCGGGAGCGGCCTTAAGCCTCGGTGTGATGCTTCTGGCCAGGCCGATCCCAAAGCTTTCCGCCATGGGGGTCAGTGTCCTTGGCGGCGTGTTCCATAATATAGGACAGGTAGTGGCAGCGGCCTTTCTGCTGGAGACCGGAGGAATCCTTACATTTCTTTCCGTTCTTCTGCCGGTAGGAGCTGTGGCAGGAGCTGTGGTAGGTGTAGTGGCAGCAATCCTGATCCGGAGAGTCCCCATCGAGGATGCGCCGGACATGAGGGATGATAATAAAGATGACGGATCCACGTGAAGGGTCCGATGGGTTTTGGCGCGTTTTGTACAGTTGATATTGCGGATGATCCTGAGGGGGGGAGGAAGCTGTAGGCGGATACTGGCTAAGAAAAGACAGCTGCTTCTGGGACGGAGGCAAGAAGTCAACCTGGCATAAGACCGGTACAAAGACCTGGTGGTACGGGTCTGACGAGTGGTATGCCCATGGTAAAACCTATAAGATCGACGGCACGGAATACCGGTTCGACAGGAACGGATACTGGGTTGAAAAATAACATAAAAAAATGCGGGGTTTGGGTTGCACAGACCCCGCATTTCGTATAAAATAACTATATGTAGCGTAGATTATCGGGTTGTGTCGATATATGTTGTGTCGACATAATCTTTTTTCATAGAGGATCAGGAAAGGTATAAGGATGGGCAGACTAACATTCCGGGGAGGAATTCACCCGGATGACGGAAAAAGGCTGACACAGGAGAAGCCGATCCGTGCGTATGTGACGCGCGGGGAGGCGGTGTATCCTCTCAGCCAGCATATCGGTGCGCCTGCAAAGCCCCTTGTGAAAAAGGGAGACCGGGTTTTGGCAGGGCAGAAGATTGCCGAGGCAGGTGGATTTGTCTCGGCTAATATTCATTCCGCGGTTTCCGGAACCGTGAAGGCACTGGAGAAGCGTGAGGTACCCGGCAGCGGAAAGATGGACTGTATCGTGATCGACAATGACGGGACCTTCGAGGAGGTGGACTTTGCATCCGGGGTCCGTCCCCTGGAGGGCATGTTCCGCGAGGATGTGATTGCAGCCATCCGTGAGGCGGGAATCGTCGGCATGGGTGGTGCAGGCTTCCCGACGGATGTGAAGCTTTCTCCGAAGAATGAAGCGGACATCGATTGTATCATCGTGAACGGTGCGGAGTGCGAGCCGTATCTTACCTCGGATTACCGCCGGATGATGGAGGAGCCGGAGAAGATCGTGCAGGGACTGGCCATCGTTCTCGGGCTTTTCAAGGGAGCTCAGGGGATCATCGCCGTGGAGGATAACAAGCCGGAGGCCATCAGACTCCTTCGGGAGAAGGTGAAGGACGAGCCCCGGATCCGTGTGAATAAACTGAAGACCAAGTATCCCCAGGGTGCAGAGCGTCAGCTGATCTATGCCAACACGGGACGGTATGTGAATTCCAACATGCTGCCTGCGGATGCCGGCTGTATCGTGCACAACGTGGATACCATTCTGTCCATCGGAACCTCCTACCGCGAGCTGATCGAAGCGGCTGGCGGCTTCGCAAAGGAGCCGGCCAAGGTGATCGCCGGCGGGCCCATGATGGGGAAAGCCCTTTATACGCTGGATGTTCCCGTGACGAAGGGAACCTCTGCCATTCTCTGCCTCAGCCGTGATGCGGTCGCAGAGAGTACGCCCTCCCAGTGTATCAAATGCGGCAAGTGCGTCTCAATCTGTCCCGGACAGGTGGAGCCGTACCTTCTTGCGGATCTTGCGGAAGCAAAGGATATGGACGGATTCTTAAAGAATAACGGTATGGAATGCTGTGAGTGCGGCTGCTGCTCCTATGTATGCCCCGCAAAGCGCCATCTGACACAGACCATCGCAGGTACCCGTAAGCAGGTGCTTGCGAACAGGAAGAGGGGGTGAGGGCGTGGCAGAAGAGAAGAAAGCAATGACTGCACCCGCGACGGAAGCGGCTGCTCCTGCTGCGGCACCGGCGGAGACGAAGTGGAAAATCTCCGCATCCCCGCATATCCGCAGCAAGAATTCCACAACCTCCATCATGGGAGATGTGCTGATCGCACTGCTTCCGGCGTCCGCCATGGGCGTCTATAATTTCGGTATGCGCGCGGCTCTGCTGATCCTGATCTGCGTGGTTTCCTGTATGGTATTTGAATACCTGTCCGAGCTTATCATGAAGCGCCGGAATACGGTGCGGGACCTGTCCGCAGCCGTAACGGGACTTCTGATCGCGCTGAACCTGCCGGTATCGCTGCCCTTCTGGATGGCGATCCTCGGCTGCTGCTTCGCCATCGTAGTGGTAAAGCAGCTTTTCGGAGGCATCGGACAGAACTTTATGAACCCGGCCCTTGCGGCACGGTGCTTCCTGGTGCTGTCCTTCGTGGGGCCCATGACGAAGTTCACTCTGGATGCCGTAACCACGGCGACACCGCTTTCGGTTCTTCGGAATGAAGGCGTCGGTGCCATCAGTGTGTGGAACATGCTGCTGGGAACTGAGGCGGGAACCATCGGAGAAACCTCCGTGGCAGCCCTGCTGATCGGAGCCCTTTACCTTCTGCTCCGACGGGTGATCCGTCTTACGATCCCGCTTTTCTACATGGGCAGCTTTGCAATCTTTATCGTGATCTACGCGCTGACCCAGGGCATGGAGGCATGGGCAGTGGTCCGCTTTACCGCAGCACATCTTTGCGGCGGCGGTCTGGTTCTCGGTGCATGCTTCATGGCAACGGACTATACCACTTCTCCCATTACCGAGAAGGGTAAGATGATCTACGGAATCCTGCTGGGACTCCTTACCTTCTGCTTCCGGATCTACGGCAGCAGCGTGGAGGGTGTCTCCTATGCCATCATCATCAGCAATCTGCTGGTACCCATGATCGAGATGATCACGAAGCCGAAGGCCTTCGGTCATGGCTATGAGAAGAAGCCCCTTTCCGAAAACCGCGGCTGGCTTACACCGGTGGTCCTGGACGAGGAAGGAAAGCCGGTTCCGGAAAGCAAGGAGGATAAGAAGGAGCGTCCGCTCCGGATCGTAATCTCCATCTGTCTTATTGCAGTGATCTCCGGTGCGCTGCTTGGTCTTGTATATACCATCACCAAGAAGCCCATTGAGGATACGGCAGAAAAGAAGAAGCAGGAATCCTATCGCGCGGTTCTTTCGGATGCGGATACTTACGTTGATGCGGAGCTTCCGAAGGATGTGGATAAGCTTCTTGAAGATAGCGGGATCACGGGGGTTACCCTGGAAAGCCGCGTAGAGGCGAAGAAGGGGGACGCGGTCACCGGAGAGATCTGGATCGTAACAACCCATGACGGTTATGCCGGAGATATCCGGATGGCGGTGGGATTAAAGGACGGTCAGGTGACCGGCGTTGAGATGCTGAAGATCGGTGAGACCACCGGCCTCGGCATGGAAGCAAGAGATAATCCGGCCTTTACGGCACAGTATAAGGAGAAGCAGGTGGAGCAGTTCCGGGTTGTAAAGACAGCCCCGGCTGCAGAGGATGAGATCCAGGCAATCACCGGTGCAACCATCACCTCGAAGGCAGTTACAAATGCGGTCAATGCGGTGCTGGCAGCCGGACGTGCCGAAGCGTCGGAAGGAGGTGCGGACCATGAATAAATGTGTGGAACGCCTCTATAACGGCGTGATCAAAGAGAACCCTACCTTTGTGCAGATGCTGGGCATGTGTCCCACCCTGGCAGTTACCTCCTCGGCCATCAACGGTCTGGGCATGGGACTTGCCACCACGGCGGTGCTTACCGCCAGCAACCTGATGATCTCGGCCCTTCGGAAGGTGATCCCGGATAAGGTTCGTATTCCGGCATTTATCACCATCATCGCTTCCTTTGTGACCATCATCAGCTTCCTGATGCAGGCCTATACCCCGGAGCTTTATGACAGTCTGGGCGTGTTTATCTCGCTGATCGTAGTGAACTGTATCATCCTCGGACGCGCGGAGGCCTACGCCTCCAAGAATCCCGTGATCCCGTCGGTTTTCGACGGTCTGGGCATGGGCCTTGGCTTTACGGTAGGTCTTACGCTGATCGGTATCATCCGTGAGTTCCTGGGAGCCGGCAAGATCTTCGGTTTTGAAGTGACAACTGAGCTCTGGGATCCCATCGCAATCTTTACCTCGAATCCGGGAGCATTCTTCGTGCTGGCATTCCTGATCGCGGGGATCAATGCATTTGCCATCCGCAAGGCAAAGAAGACCGGCGGCAAGCCGAAGCTTCGCAGGATCGATACCTGTGCGGGATGCACCAACCTTTCCTGTGCGGGACGTCGCATGGCGGACTGCCCGGAGGGAGAGGACATAGGGACGACGGAAGCGTCTCCCGCAAAGAAGGAGTTTTTTGATATCGAAAATGACGTGGATGTAAAGGCGGCCATCGACAAGCCGGGGGCTGCGGAGGTAAAGAACGCGGAGCCTCTGGAGGGAACCATGACTCTGGATATGACCACCGGCAAGGTTACCTACACATCACCGAAGGAAGAGGAGGGTAAGGAATGAACATTTTCTTGTTTGCCATCTCGGCAGCCCTCGTGAATAACGTGGTTCTGGTTCAGTTCCAGGGCCTCTGTCCCTTCCTCGGGGTGTCGAAGAATACGAAAACCGCAGCAGGCATGGGCGGTGCGGTCATCTTTGTCATGACACTGGCCAGCACGGTCACCAGTATCGTGTACTACTACGTGCTGACGCCCCTGGACCTGCAGTACCTGAACACCATTGCATTTATCCTGATCATCGCAGGACTTGTGCAGTTCGTGGAAATGTTCCTGAAGAAGAAGGTACCGTCACTGTACCGGGCGCTGGGTGTATACCTGCCGCTGATCACGACAAACTGTGCGGTTCTGGGTATCGCCATCAGCAATGTGCAGGATGATCTGTCTGTGGGAGAGAGCATCCTGAACGGATTCTTCTCCGCGGTGGGCTTTGCCATCGCCATCACGATCCTGGCCAGCATCCGTGAGAAGATGGAACGTAACAATGTACCGAAGGCATTTCAGGGAGGCCCCATCATCCTGATCGCCGCAGGTCTTATGGCTCTGGCCTTCCAGGGCTTCTCCGGGCTTTTGTAGGAGGTGGCAGGTATGGATGTAAACGGAATCCTGATCGCCGCCGGGATCATCGGAGGCGTCGGTGTTATGGTGGGGATCCTGCTGGGAAGAGCCAGCAAGGTCTTCCATGTGGAAGAGAATAAGGTGGAGAAGGCGGTGCGTGAGGCACTGCCCGGAAATAACTGCGGAGCCTGCGGTTTTCCCGGGTGCGACGGTCTGGCGAAGGCCATCGCGGAGGGTAAGGCTCCCGCAAATGCCTGTCCGGTGGGCGGAACGCCCGTAGGAGAGAAGGTGGCTGCCATCCTTGCGGAAGCAGGAGGAAGCAAAATGGATGCAGATTCGAAAGAGGAAGCAAAGCAGCCGGAGCGGAAGGTGGCGCTGGTTCACTGCAAGGGAGACTGCGATAAGGCAAAGGATGTCTTTGAGTATGTGGGCCCTGCAGTCTGCAGCATCGCGGTAAATACGCCCAACAGCGGCCCCAAGGCCTGTAGGTTCGGGTGTCTTGGTTACGGAGAGTGTGCTTCCGTCTGTGAGTTCGGAGCCATTTCCCTGGTGGATGGTATCGCAGTGGTGGATCCGGAAAAATGTGTGGCCTGCGGAAAGTGCGTTGCAGCCTGCCCGCGACACATCATATCCCTGGTTCCTGCATCCAAGTCCCATCATATCATGTGCAATTCACAGGATCGTGGGCCGGATGTGAAGAAGGCCTGTGAGGTGGGATGTCTCGGTTGCACCATGTGCGTAAAGCAGTGCCCGAAGGAAGCCATCGAGATGAAGGGGAATCTCCCCGTGATCGATTATGAGAAATGTGTTAACTGCGGACTTTGTGCGAAGAAGTGTCCCGCCAAGTCCATATCCTAGAAGAGGAGGATTAGAACATGAAGTGTCCGTTTTGCGGAGATGACAACACCCGCGTGATCGATTCCCGTCCGGCAGAGGACAACAACTCGATCCGTCGCCGTCGTCAGTGTGATGTCTGCGGCAAGCGTTTTACCACCTATGAGAAGGTGGAGACCGTTCCGCTGATGATCATCAAGAAGGATCGTACACGGGAGGCCTATGACCGCTCCAAGCTGGAGAAGGGTCTGGTACGGTCCTGCCACAAGCGTCCGGTTACCATGGACCAGATCGAAAAGTGTGTGGATGAGATCGAGGCTGAGATCTTCAACATGGGACTCCGCGAGGTGGAGAGCCGGGATGTGGGAAGCATCGTTATGGATAAGATCCGGGATCTGGATGAGGTGGCTTATGTCCGCTTTGCTTCCGTCTACCGTGAGTTTAAGGACGTAAATACCTTTATGGATGAGCTGAAGAAGCTCCTGAAGTGATATGGCTGATCGAATCTGTAAACTGATCGAGGGCGGAACCTCCGAGGTGGTGGTGAAGAAGTCCCGGTTTCTCGGGATCACATTTCCCGTGGAAACCGCGGAGGAGGCTGCGGAAAGGATCGCCGGCATCCGTAAGAAGTACTACGATGCCCGGCACAATTGCTATGCCTATCGGATCCCCGGGGCGGAGAAGTTCTCCGATGACGGAGAGCCGAGCCAGACGGCGGGGAAGCCCATGCTGGATGTGCTGACCGGCGCGAACCTGACCGGGGTGCTGGTGGTGGTGACCCGGTATTTCGGAGGTACCCTGCTTGGTACCGGCGGACTGGTCAGGGCCTATACCGAGGCTGCCCAGGAGGCGGTAAAGAACAGTAAGGTGATGGAGATCTGTCCGAGAAGGATGGTTACGGTGACGGTGAACTATTCGGATCTCGGGAAGGTGCAGTACATCTTCCGGGAGGCAGGACTGGAGCCGGAGACAGATTTTCAGGCGGAGATCATTCTTTCCTCGGATGTTCCGGAGGAACAGGTGGGAAGCCTTACAGGAGCGATCACCGAGGCCACGGCAGGACGTGCCGTGATTCAGGTGGGAGAGCTGCATCTCTCATAATAAGACTACAAATAAAACTGCCCGAGGGCCTATGCCTTCGGGCAGTTGTTGTTCCATGATTCTTTACTCCACATCCTCGCTGATGGGGAAGAGGTAGATCTTTTTGATGGGGTTCAGCATCCGTATCTCCGTCACGCCACAGCCCGTATCCTGAGCCTGGCTCCAGAACTTATTCTCGGAGGAGGTATCTCCCCAGAAGATGCCGAGATGACAGTCCGCATCCTCATTTTCCGACTTGTCGGGGAAGAGGTACATGATGTCTCCCTTCTTTGCGTCACCGCTGGCAAGAAGCTCTTCCACGGAGTCGTAGGTCCGGCACTGCACATATTCCCGGAGTCCTAAGTAGAGGTAGCTGTCGGCATCGATAAAGCCGCCCTCCATGCCCATGGCATCCACCTTCTTTAAGTCACCGCCGGTGGACCGGATCAGGTGGGAGATAAAGCCGGAGCAGTTCATACCGCCGTTTTCTCCGTACTCACCGTAGGGGCGGAGCAGTGCCTCCGGATCCTCCAGATGAGTCCAGATCCCGTCATAGGGGGTCTTAAAATAATAGTCATTAAAATGTGTTTCCATCCAGTAAAGAAGATGCCGGCTTCCCAGATACTGATCTATGGTGGGGGTGCCGTGCAGCACGGCACCGTACTGATCCATGAAGTATTCCTCATCATCTATGGTGGCGTACTCGCTGGCGTAGACGGAACCGTCTTCCTTACCGTAGTAGCTTCGCCCGTCCTGCTCATGCCATCCGGTGGCCTTCGTCAGTACCCCAGCAGAATCGGCGGTGTAGAGATACCCGTCACAGGAGACCAGCCGGTCGGTGACCAGCTTTCCTTCCCGGTCCAGGTAGTAGCTCTTTCCATCCTGCGTCACCGTCTGAAGCTTCATATCCTCTCCGTCGGCTCCCACATAGTAGGTGCTGCCGTTCCGGGTCACAAAGGTTTCCCGGGCCTCGGTTGCCTCTGTGGTTGCAGGGACCGTTGCAGCCTGAGTGGCTGCTGTGGTTGCAGGGGCAGAGGTGGAAGCGGTTTCTTCCTCGCTCCTTTTTCCGGCCCGTGCGATCAGTACTATGATGCAGAGGATCAGGAGTACCGCAAAGATTCCGCCGCCGATCAGCTTGATGCGGAGGGCCTTTTGCCTGGCCTTACGCTGTTCCTCGATCTTCTTTCGGGCAAGCTCCCGCTTTTGCTCCACCTGTCTGGAGCGCCTGCCCCCGGAGGGGGAACCGGCCTTCGGTCGTGCTTCTTCATTTTCCTTTGGTTCGATCATTTCGTTTTTCTCGTCCACGGATTCCTTCGCTTTCTAAACTAAACTTTACGGTTCTTCAATAAATATAGCCTTGATCATCGTAATTTTAACAGGTGCATTTTTAGAAGTAGTACGTGGGCAGACACATGGCCACGATCTTAAAGGCCCGGTCGAAGGAGGAGATGTCGAAGAGGACCCCTCCCAGAATGATGGCCATGGTAAGAAGGATCGGAAGGACCTTCTGGTACACGGCACTGCTGCGGAGGATCACGCTGAAGAGGAGTGCGTACACGACGCAGACCAGAGAGTAAAGCGTAACCTCTCCCAGGATCACCAGCCCGTTTCCGCCCTCGGTGATCCAGAGCACCGGCCAGGTGATCACGGACATGGGCAGGATACAGGATACGATATGAAGCAGTCGCATCACGTATCGCTCGGAGCCGCGGAGCCTAAGATACAGTCGTTCCTCAGAATCCTTCAGATACGTTGCGATGCCGATCAGTCCTGCAGTCAGGATAAAGAGGCCTGCCAGCTTCCGGACGGGGATGTCCACCTTCTCCTCACGGGTCAGGTCATTGTAGATACCGCCGGAGGAATCCTCCACACGGAAGATCTCCGTACCGTTTTGGAACTCTTCGTAGATCTTTCCCAGCTCCTCCAGAACTGCGGGCATGGACTTCTGCAGGGTATCGGTTGCATAGACCGGACTTTCCTGCACCCGGCTCTTTGCGATCTGCAGCGCAAAATGCCGGTAGAAATGACTGAAGAACTCATCCCGGCTGAGGGACGGGAGCATGGATGCCTGAGTGGTATAAACCTCGATGGGCGTGGGTGTATCACTGGTAATGGCATTGGAGGTAAAGCCTGCAGGGATCACATATCCCGCATTTGCCTTGCCGGAGGAGATATCCTCATACATGGTCTCACGGCTGTCCACGGTATAGAAGTGGAAGATGGCATTTGCATGGCAAAGATCCTCCACGGTTTTCTGCATGTTGGGATCCGTATCCTCGGAGAGGATGGCTACCGGAAGGTAGAGGGTCTTCTCGGAGGAGGGCACCTGACGATAAAGAATGGCAAGGCCTACCAGGATCACCAGCATGGCGATATTCACCGGCTGGCGGATGCTCCGCTTCAGGAGGATAAAGAATCGGTTGAGAAACAGCTTCATCGTTATACCCCCTTAAAAAGAACAAAGCGCATGAATCGGATCATGACGGACACCGGGTTCCAGCGTGCGATATCCTGCAGAAACTTCGGAAGGAAGTCCTCCGGGATCAGTCCGCCGGCGATATACATGAGAAGAACGATGGCAACAAGGATCACCAGGTTCGAGTATACCGGGTTACGGACTGCGTAGGAGAGCAGCAGGATGAAAAGTCCGAGCACCATCAGCACCGGGAATATGGTGATCAGTGCTGTCAGCTTCGGACTGAGTTTTGCGATGGTAAAGCCAAGGAAGATCAGAAGAAATGCGGCATAGAGCAGCACTACGGTGCTGATCCACTCGGAGATCCCAATCCCGAACCGGCTGACGCCGCTGCATTTCTGACGGATCACGTAAGCGGGCTTCTTGCCCTGGTAGAAGGCGGTCAGGATAAAGCAGAGGAAGGAAAGAACCAGGAGGCCGTAGCTTCCGGCCAACTTCTCCTTCAGAGAGAGTCCGGACAGGGAGTCAAAGGATTTGGTGACAAAGAGACTTTCCCGTGCCAGAACGTAGGCCAGATTGTAGCTGTCCAGGTTGTCGGCCAGCATGAATGCTGCGTCCTTATCGGATATGGAGGCTCCGAACACCTCGTTCAGGGACTGGACCGCGAACTTGGCGGCCTGGGCGGTCCCCAGCATATTTGCACTGGAAAGCAGGAGGTCATTGATGATATGCTCCTCCAGCGTATTATTCTCCTGAAAAATGATACGGATCGGCTGATTGTTTCCCACGGATACATTTCCGACGAAGCCCTCGGGGATCATGATGAGTGCGGTGATCTCTGCGGCTTCCAGGGCCTTCCGTCCCTCTTCCTCCGTATCAAACTGGTGGATCTCCAGGGCTTCGCGGAAGCTCTGCATATCCTCTACCAGCTTCAGTCCCGACTTATCCTGGTCGGAATTGAGGGGCATGAAGAGACCAACGGGGACCTTGGTGTAACGGTTCGGGTCAAAGAAGAGGCTTTCACCGTTCTTGATCACCACCAGGGATACCAGCAGGAACAAAAGGGTATAGAGCAGCGTGGCGGGCAGTATGCGAACGGCCCGTCGAAGATCCATACATATGGTTCGTTTCAGCTGTGGAAGATTCATTGGTAGTAGTCCTGATTTCTATAGATCATTGCTGCGCCAGAAGCTGCGGGATGGAGACGTCTGCCGGGAATTCTCGAAGACTGGTGCAGCTGCCGTTTCGAAGCAGATAGACATCATCGCAGAATTCAAAGAGACGTTCCTCGTGGGAAGCCACAAAGGTGAGGCCTCCTCCGGCGCGGAAGGTGTTGATATAGGAAAGGATCGCATCCTTGGCCAGGATATCCAGCGCGGACAGCGGCTCATCCAGAAGGAGAACCCGGGGCTGGTTGATCAGGACCGTGGCGATGGACAGACGCTTCTTCATACCGCCGGACATGCTGCGGACCGGGATATTCAGAAAGGTATGAACGCCCAGGATCGACAGGATGGTATTCTGAAGGGTATCCATGATCTCTTCCTTGGTCCTGGAGGTCCAGAGCCTGAGGTTATCCATGGCGGAAAGCTCCTCGATCAGTGCATTTTCCTGGGTAACGTAGCCAACCTCTGCAAGATAGGTCTTCGGATCCTCCTTATAGGTTTTTCCGTTCAGAAGGATCCTTCCCTCGCTCTGGGCCTTGGCCCCGGCGATGGCGGAGAGCAGAGTGGACTTTCCGGAACCGTTCAGACCGAGCAGGCCTATGGTATGTCCGGCCTCTGCCCGAAAGGATACGTCGGACAGAACGGTCTTCTTTCTGTATTTCAATGTAACGTGCTCGATCTCGATCATGAGTGTTCCTCTTTTACATTTGATTTTTAAGTTTGATTTAAGTTTTGATTTGTACTATGATAAAGGTTGATCCGTGGACCGCTTGTTCACATTTGAATAATCCATTAACAAAAGGCTTAATAATTATTTAAATGATTCTCAACAAGTATATCACAAATTCAACATAATGAAAGAATAAAGTTACATCCAAACACGGGGCCATATGATATGCAAAGATTCCGGGTTTGGAAAGGAGGCATAACGCTATGAATGATGAATTTGGAACCTTTTCTTATGGGAACGGAAAAAAAGAGACGGGAGCAGCGACCGGGGCGAATGAACGTAAGAAGGCCTGGACGCCGGAGCCCTACAAGGAGAGCGTGTATAACGCAGGGAATTATGTCCGGACGGATTACTCCAGACAGGAGTACTTAAAGCCGACGGAGCAAAGATATCAGAGCCCGCAGCAAAGCTACCAGAGTCCGCAGCCAAGCTACCAGAGCCCGAGGCAGAGCTATCAGAGTCCGCAGCAGAGCTATCAGCCTGCACCGGTGAAGGGACCTGAGCCGGAGAAGCCGGTTCCTCCGAAGAAGAAGGAGAAGAAGGAAACCTCCTTCGGACGTAAGGTTCTTCTTACGGCGGTGCTCGGACTGGTCTTCGGACTGATCGGCGGCGGTGCATTTATCGGCCTTAATAAGGTGTTCGGTGATTCCGATAAGGGAGGAACCACCACAGGCAGTACTAAGGATCCCGGCGGATCCACCGAGACAGGAACCACACAGGCAACCTTAAATACCGGGGATCAGATCAAGACACAGGACGTGGTAAACGGTGATACCGCATCCCAGACCATCAATTATGATGTGGCTGAGATCGTAAAGAAGGCACAGCCCTCCATCGTATCCATTACCACAAGAGTGACCACCCAATATCAGTACTTCTATCAGCAGTTTGAGCAGGAATCCACAGGCGCAGGCTCCGGTATCATCATCGGGGAGAGCCCGGAGAAGCTGTATATCGCAACGAATTATCACGTGATCCAGAATGCGAAGGAGATCAACGTCGGCTTTAACGACGGACAGATCCTGAAGGCAAAGGTCACGGGATATGATAAGAACAATGACGTAGCCGTTGTTGAGATCCCGATCTCGGATATCCCGGAAAGCACCGCAGCAGCCATCAGCGTAGCGGTTCCCGGCAATTCGGACGAGCTGCAGGTCGGTGAGCCCTGTATCGCCATCGGTAACGCACTTGGCTACGGCCAGTCCGTAACCGTAGGTTATATCAGCGCACTGAACCGTTCCATCTCCGGAAATGAAGGAAGCTATATCCAGACGGATGCAGCCATCAACCCCGGTAACAGCGGCGGTGCCCTGATCAATGCAAAGGGTGAGGTCATCGGTATCAACTCCGTTAAGTATGTGGACAGCAAGGTAGAGGGCATGGGCTTCTCCATCCCCATCAACCGTGCCATGACCATCATTGACGGCCTGATCAACGGCGGAACCGGAGGAAAGGTTTATATCGGTATCTCCGGAGCCAACATCAGCTCGGAGTACTCCCAGATCTACGGATTCCCGGAGGGCGCATATGTAAAGAGCGTGACCAAGGGATCTCCGGCGGAGAGAGCGGGAATCCATGAAGGCGATATCATCGTCGGCCTGGAGGGAACCACCATCACGACCATGGAGCAGTTTGTGGAAAAGCTGCAGGCATATAAGGCGGGAACAGAGGTTAAGATCGACATCTACCGTGCGAATTCCGTCGGAAAGTATGAGAAGCAGACCATCTCCGTTGTCACCGCAGAAGAATAAGCAAGGAACAGGAAGCATATGTACAAACTGATCGCACAGGATCGCCGTGCGCGGAGTGGCACCTTTGCCACTCCCCACGGAGTGATCGAAACGCCGGTTTTCATGAATGTGGGAACCGTGGCAGCCATCAAAGGAGCCCTGAGTGCCGAGGATCTTGAACGGATCGGCACTCAGGTTTTGTTGTGTAATACGTACCATCTCCATGTACGGCCGGGAGACGAGCTGGTAAAGGAGCTGGGCGGACTTCAGGAGATGACCACCTGGCGGGGACCGATCCTTACGGATTCCGGCGGATTTCAGGTGTATTCCCTGGCAAAGCTTCGGGCCATTAAGGAGGAGGGAGTTTCCTTCCAGTCCCATATCGACGGAAGGAAGATCTTCATGGGACCGGAGGAGAGCATGACCATCCAGTCGAACCTGGGCTCCACCATAGCCATGGCCTTCGACGAGTGTCCGCCGGCCAAGGCGGACCGGGCCTATATCCAGCCCTCCGTGGACCGGACCTTCCGCTGGCTGCTCCGCTGCAAGGCGAAGCTGGAGGAGCTGAACCGGACTCCAGGAGTGGTGAATCCCCTGCAGTATCTCTTCGGAATCAATCAGGGCGGAGTCATCGATGATATCCGGATCGATCATGCGAAGCGGATCGCGGAGCTGGACCTTCCGGGTTATGCCATCGGGGGCCTGGCAGTGGGAGAATCCCATGAGGAAATGTATCACATCCTGGATGTGACCGTACCGCACCTGCCTCAGGACCGGCCGGTGTACCTGATGGGTGTCGGGACTCCGGAGAATATTCTGGAGGCCGTGGACCGGGGTGTGGACTTCTTCGACTGCGTCTATCCCAGCAGGAACGGACGCCACGGACAGGTGTACACACATTTCGGAAAGCTGAACCTGAAGAATCAGTGCTTTGAGAAGGATACGCGTCCCATCGAGGAGGGGTGCGGGTGTCCCGCCTGTCAGCGCTTCAGCCGTGCCTATGTCCGCCATCTCCTGAAGGCGGGAGAGATGCTGGGACTACGGCTGGCGGTGCTGCATAATCTTTACTTCTATAATCACCTGATGGAAGAGATCCGGATAGCCATCCGGAGCGGAACCTATGAAAGCTTCAAGGCGGAAACCCTGGACCGGATGCGTCAGGGAGAATAGCGAAAATGTGCCGGAAAAGAATGCGGAGGATTCCTGCATTTTAAGGTTGCACTTTTTTCTGAAATCAAGTAATATAGAGAACGTATATTTTTTTGAGACAAAGGAGACACTTCAATGAACGGAAATATGATCCTGAGCAACGGTTCTACCTCTACCGGCGGTAGTATTCTGATGATCGTTCTTTATCTTGCATTCTTCATCGGACTTATGTACTTCCTTATGATCCGTCCGCAGAAGAAGCAGGCAAGGAAGGCAGAGGAGCTGCAGAACTCTCTGGAGCCGGGCGATAACATCATGACCACCAGCGGTTTCTTCGGAACCATTCTGGACGTTGTGGATGAGACCACTGTTATTGTTGAGTTCGGAAATAACAAGAACTGCCGTATCCCCATGCATAAGCGTGCCATCGCAGAGGTTGAGAAGGCAGGAACTGCTGAGGTTAAGGATGAGCCCAAGGCCATCGAGGCTAAGGACGACAAGGACAGCAAGGATAGCAAGGACGAGAAGGACAGCAAGAAGAAGTAAGGTCCTTCCCGCAGTATGGAGGATAGGATGCAGAACAGACGGAGCAAATTGCTATTTGCAGGAATGATCGTCGGACTTTCGCTGAGTCTTTCCGCCTGCTCCGATACAGGGAGTACGGAAGAAAAGTACACATCTCCGAATTTCAATACGGAGGTTGTGACCGAAGAGCAGGATACGAGAGCAACGGAGGCAACGGAGGATCCGGACGTGATCCACTCGGAGCTTTCCACGGCGGAGCCCGTAAAGAGCTCGGATCTGGAGACGGAGCTTTCGACCAATACCACCATCGCAGGAACCTATGAGAACGGAGCGTACTACAATCCCTTCGTAGGCCTTACGATCCAGTCGGATTCTTCCTGGAAGTTGTATGATGCGAAGGAAGTCGGTGAGGTAACCGGTCTTTCCGAGGATGAGGTAAATGACCTCTGGTACGGGGTTGTAAGCCCCTATTCGGTACGGACCATGACCTGTGCCATAGCCTATAAGGTAGCCACAGGCTCCAACCTAATCGTTTCGTATATCAATCCGAAGCTTTATTACATGCAGAATATGAGTGCCCGTGAGTATCTGGAGCTTTCCAGCAGGGATATCGCGGATGTTGAGGTGCAGAGCGTCGAGTATCTCGGCCAGGTCTTCGCCATGGCATCCTTCCCGGAGGAGCAGGAGGGATCCGGACGCAGGATCCAGTTTGCAATCCGCAAGAGCGATCTGATCGTGCTTCTCACCTACACACTTCAGGGAGATGATACCCTTGAGGATGCTGCAGATCATGTGATCCGACTGATCACGGGATAGACAAAATCGCATACCGATCCCACCGTTGGATCGATCCAAAAAATGCCCGGTTCGGGCATTTTTTGATTGACCGAAAACCACTGAAATAGTATGATAGGAATAGTGGAAATGGAGGGGTAGCAATATGAAAAATAAGCAACGAATCATGGCCGGACTGGTGAAGGGGATGACCGGAAGCGCACTCATGATGATCAGCGACTGGCTGCTGGGGGCCTGCGGGAAGGACAACGTGACCAACGGTGTCGTTCAGAGCAACTGGGCCAAGGCAGCGGCGTGGAGATATGAAGCCGCCATGCTGATCGCGAGTATTGCGATCTTCTTCCTTTTCGCCGGAATGAAGGAGATGATCCATCTGATGAAGCTGTCACGGAACAAGAGAGATCCGTGGAGCCTCCGGATCGTCAGGGCATTTGAGCTTGGAGCAACGGCAACCATCGTTTCGGAGCTGTTCCTTCACATGAAGGGATGCGTGCTTCCGATCCTTTACAGGAAGCTTTACGCAACCTCCCTGATGGAGTCGGATATGCTGACGGTGGTGGATGATGTGTTCTTCTACATCTCGATCCCGTTCTACATCTTCAGCGTTCTGGTGGTTGTATGCACCTCGGTGCCGTACATCTATCAGATCATTCAGGGAAGACTTCGGGTTCCGAAGTGGTTCCTGCTGCTGAATCCCCTGGTGTTCTGGCTGTTCGGCTGGGTGCTTCGACTGTTCAAGGTAAGCGTGATCACGGACTTTACGGCCTGCATGATCTCCTTCGGGTTCCTTATGATGGCCTGGGGCTTCCTGCAGCATGTGATCCGAACGCCGGAGGCGTCCCGCGAACGAGCAGAGTAGTGATAAGCAAAATGGTTTTTTTGCCGGTGAGGCAGAGAAGGAGGAGGGCATTTTGAAGAAGATTCACGAGAGTAAGGTTGAGAAAAATGTAAATATCCGCAAGGCCGCCATCATCGGCTGCGGATTTGTAGGAAGTTCCACTGCATTTGCCCTGATGGAGGGCGGTATCTTCTCGGAGCTGGTCCTGATCGATGTGGACCACAGCCGTGCAGAGGGTGAGGCCATGGATATCAGCCACGGTGTTCCCTTTGCAAAGCCGATGAAGATCTATGCGGGAACCTATGATGATATCGTAGATGCATCCATTATTATCATCACCGCAGGAGCAGCGCAGAAGCCGGGGGAGACCCGTCTGCAGCTGGTTCAGAAAAATGTGGCGATCTTCAAGTCCATCATTCCGGAGATCTCGAAGCGCGGATGCGAGGGTGTGCTTCTCATCGTTTCGAACCCGGTGGATGTACTGACCTATGTGGCTCAGAAGCTGTCCGGCTTCCCGACACAGCGCGTCATCGGTTCCGGTACCGTCCTGGATACCGCAAGACTGAAGGCAAAGCTGGGTGAGCATCTGGATGTGGATAACCGTACCGTCCATGCCTTCATCATCGGTGAGCACGGAGACAGTGAGCTGGCAGCCTGGAGCAGTGCCATGGTTTCCGGCGTTCCGCTTTCCAAGTTCTGCGAGATGCGCGGACATTTCAATCATGATCAGTCCGAGCGTCATATTCAGGAAACCGTTAAGAATGCGGCTTACGAGATCATCAATCGTAAGAAGGCAACCTACTACGGCGTGGCCATGGCTGTCCGCAGGATCTGCGAGGTTATTGCCCGTGACGAGAAGTCCATCCTGTCCGTATCCAGCCTGATGGAAGGCCAGTACGGTCTTGAGGATGTGTGCCTGTCCATGCCGGCTATCGTCGGTTCGGACGGTGTAGAAGAGAAGATCCCGATCTCTCTGGACGAGGATGAGATCACCAATCTGATGGCTTCCGCCAAGGCGCTGAAGGCTATTCAGGCAGAGCTGGATCTGACACTTCCGGAGCCTCCGAAGGAGGAGCCGAAACCGGTGGATCTCGACGGTAAGCCGGAGGAAAGATAATAGAGAACCGTAACGGGTAGCGATCCGCTACCCGTTCTCTCTTGTATATGTGGCAGGAGAATCCTGTGATTATCGAAAGGTTTAAATTATGGCAGTAAAAAAACTTATCTCCTGGAATGTAAACGGTATCCGCGCCTGTGTCGGAAAGGGCTTCGAAGACTTCTTCCGGGCTATCGATGCGGATGTGTTCTGTATTCAGGAAAGCAAGATGCAGGAGGGACAGCTAAGGCTGGACCTGCCGGGCTATCATCAGTACTGGAACTATGCAAAGCGCAGGGGCTACTCCGGCACCGCCATTTTCACAAAGGAGGAGCCAAAGTCCGTGACTCTCGGCATGGGGATCGAGCAGCATGATCAGGAGGGACGCCTTATCACCCTGGATATGGGGGACTGGTATATGCTGACCGCCTACGTGCCGAACTCCCAGAATGAGTTAAAGCGGCTGGATTACCGCATGGAATGGGAGGATGACTTCCGGAGCTATGTGGGAAAGCTGAAGCAGGAGAAGCCGGTGGTGATCTGCGGCGACATGAATGTGGCCCATCAGGAGATCGATATCAAGAATCCGGCCTCCAATCACCATAATCCGGGCTTTACGGATGAGGAGCGGGGGAAGATGACGGAGCTGCTTGCCTCCGGCTTTATCGACACCTTCCGTCACAAGTATCCGGAGCTTACGGATGCCTACTCCTGGTGGTCCTATCGCTTCAATGCCAGAGAGAGAAATGCAGGCTGGCGGATCGACTACTTCCTGGTATCCTCGGATCTGGAGTCCGGGATCGTGGACGCAAAGATCCACAGTGATATCTTCGGATCGGACCACTGTCCGGTGGAAGTGGATCTGGAAGTATAACCGGAAGTGTGTAAGACTACTATTTTTATTGTTATTTGCAGGAACGAACAATGATCGAAGCAAGAAACCTGACAAAAGCATATGGGAGAAATGTGGTGCTCCGTGATGTCTCCTTCACGCTGGAGCCCGGCCGGATCTACGGCCTTCTTGGCGTGAACGGAGCCGGAAAGACCACCACCATGCAGCTTCTCACCGGGTTTCTTACCCCCACTTCAGGGGAGGTTCTGATCGACGGGGTTTCCCTGGAGAAGGATCCGGTGGCCTTAAAGAAAAGAATCGGTTACCTTCCGGAGGTACCGCCGCTTTATCCGGAGCTTACCGTCCGGGAGTTTCTGCAGTTTCAGGCAGAGCTTCGGGGAATCCTGAAGGGCGAGCGGGGGAAGGCCGTCAGGGAAGCGATTCAGGTTGGTCGACTCAGCAGTGTGAGAAACCGGCTGATCGGACAGCTCTCCAAGGGCTTCCGCCAGCGTGTGGCCCTTGCCGCAACGCTGATGGGAGATCCGGATATCCTGATCCTGGATGAGCCTACCAACGGTCTTGACCCTGTCCAGATGGTGGAGATGCGCCGCATGCTCCGGGAGCTGGGACAGCGCTGCACCGTCCTGGTCAGCTCCCATGTATTATCGGAGATCATGCAGGAGGCGGATGAGCTGCTGATCATGGCAGCAGGACGCCTTGTGCTTTCCGGAACGGTGGAGGAGCTGACGGAATCCACGGAGAAGGAAGCCCTTCCCGACTTGGATCGTTATCAGAAAACAGCAGGCCTTGAGAGCCTGTTTCTTCGCGTGACCAAAGAGGCATACTCGGATGTAAGGGACCGGGAGGAAGCGGAAGCGGACTATGACGAGGAGGACGGATACGATGATTAGTATTTGGAAAAAAGAACTCCGGTCCTCCCTCTTTTCCGTAATCGGATTCCTGTATCTGGCAGCCTCCATTCTTTTCTTCGGAGTGTACTTTTATGTTCTGAATCTCTACGGAGGCTCGGCTCATGTGAACTACGCCTATGCATCCGTGGTCTATCTTTTCTCCATCACCATCCCGATCCTTACCATGCGGACCTTCGCCCAGGAGTTCCGGGACCGGACGGACCAGCTGCTCTTTACGGCACCGGTATCTCTCCGGAGCATCGTTCTCGGGAAATACCTGGCCTCGGTGACACTGTTTCTCATCCCTGTGGTGGTGGCAGCTGCATTTCCGCTGATCCTCACAGGATACGGGGATGTGGCAGTGGCAGAGGCCTATACCACACTGCTTGCTTATATTCTGTACGGGCTTGCAGCCATCGCCATCGGTCTTTTCCTTTCCTCCCTCACCAACAATGTGGTGGTTGCGGCGGTACTGACCGCTGTGGTTCTTTTCCTCGGCTATACCATGGGAGGCTTCGGAGAGCTGCTGGGGGTTTCCTTCCTGAAGAGCTTCTTTGATGCATTTCATCTGCAGGCCAGGTTCCTTGTGATGGAAAATGGTGTGATCTCCCTTCGGTCCGCCTTCTACTTCCTGTCTGTCGCAGCGGCATTCCTTATATTCACGGTGCTTCGGCTGCAGCATGGCAGAGGCGGAAGTGCGACACACAGGAAGAAGCGGATCCTCCGGATGTGCTGTACCATCCTTTGTCTGGTGGGGCTTAATATCGGCGCGGCGTATCTTCCGGACCGGGTGACAGAGTTTGATGTGACCATGCGGGACTTCCACCTGCTTACGGATAATACAAAGAAATTCCTGGATGGTATGACCGGGGATGTGACAGTCTACGTCTATCAGAAGGAGTCGGACGCGGACGTGAATACGGTGAAGATGCTGAAGAACTACGCAGAGTATCCGCATGTTACGGTGGAGTACGTGGATCCTGCCCTGTCCCCGCGGTTCCCCATGAAGTACGTGGCCAACGGCTTCAGCGAGGGAAGTCTGGTGGTGGCATCCGATACCACCTTCCGGGTGATCTCGAAGGAGTCTATCTACACCTACTCGGATGAGGGGATGGCGCAGTACGGGGCTTCTCCGGACGGCTTTGACTTAGAGGGGCTTCTTTCCTCGGCCATCGACTATGTGACCACGGAGCGGATCCCCATGATCTATCAGATCTCCGGTCACGGTGAGCTATTACTATCCGGCAACTTCCAGTCTGCCCTGAACCGCGAAAATGTAAAGCTGCAGGAGATCAGCCTGGTATCGGCAGGCTCCGTTCCGAAGGATTCGGACTGCGTGCTGATCCTGGCACCGAAGGAGGATTACAGCCCTGCGGAGATCACCGCTCTGAAGGAATATCTGGATGGGGGCGGACATCTTTATGTGCTGCTGCAGTGGACGGAGAATCCACAGAAGAATCTGCACGGACTTCTTGCGGAGTACGGGATCGAGGTATTAAATGGAATCGTGTCGGAGGAGAATTCGGACCTTTATTTCCAGGAGCCCTATTATCTGATCCCGGAGATTCAGTCCACATCGGCAACGGATATGCTGGCCGGGAATCTGGCACTTTCTGCCATGTCCGTCGGGCTTCGCACCGGTGACCCGGCAGTGGAAACCATCCTGAAGACCACGGCAGATGCCTATCTTAAGAGGAATCCGACAGACGCACAGACCACCGGGAAGGAAGCCGGTGACGAGGTGGGAGAGTATCTGCTTGGTGTGTTCCGGCAGTGGACGGTGGACCTTACACCGGAGTCCGCGGCAGAGGGGACGGCGCGGATCACCCGGGAAGCCCAGCTGGCGGTCTTCGGATCTCCGTATATGACACAGGATGCTATTGATGAATACATTTCGGGTATGAACCGGAAGCTTTTTATCGAGCTGATGGGACATATGGTGACGAGGCCGGCGCTGATCTACGTGCCGCCGAAGACGTATTCGGTGCAGTATGTCGTGGTACCGAATTCGGATGCGCTGTTCTTCGGAGTTATCCTTTCGGGTGTGATTCCGGGGATACTGCTCATCGTCGGTATTGTTATCTGGGCGTTGCGGAGGAGACGATAGCATTCATTGAGAGACGGAAGGAGCATGGTCGACCCCATGGGAAATGTGGTTGTCCATGCTCCTTCCGTCTCTTCGGAATGCTATCTGTTGTCGGATGACCATATGACATAGAGCGAGAGCATATACAACCACATTTGCGTGTGGTTGTATATGCTCTTTGCTCTGTGGATCGGTGGACGAATAAAAAACGAAAGAGCGCGGACAATCACATTTTCCGTGGGGTTGTCCGCGCTCCTTCGTTTATATTCTACCGTGCGTACTTCGTCAGCAGAAGGCTGGCATTTTGCCCTCCGAATCCGAAAGCGTTGCACATGGCGATATTTACGGTTGCCTTGCGTGCCACATTGGGTACGAAGTCCAGATCACACTCCGGATCCGGAGTTGTCTGGTTGATAGTCGGCGGGATGATGTCATCCTCGATGGCCTTGATGCAGGCAATGGTTTCTGTGACTCCGCCTGCGCCCATCAGATGTCCGGTGGATGCCTTGGTGGAGGAGACGGCCAGCTTGTAGGCATGATCTCCGAAGAGGGACTTGATGGCGTTCACCTCGATGGTATCACCGGCCGGAGTGGAGGTTCCGTGTGCGTTGATGTAGTCCACGGATACCAGCGGAAGGCCTGCAACCTCCAGCGCCTGCTTCATGCAGAAGACGGCTGCGATTCCGTCCGGATGCGGTCTGGTGACATGATAACCGTCGGTGCTGTTTGCGTAGCCCTTGATCTCGCAGCGGATCTTTGCATCACGGCGAAGGGCTGAGGTTTCCTTCTCGATGATCACGGTTCCGCTACCTTCAGCCATGACGAAGCCGTCACGGTTCAGATCGAAGGGGCGGGATGCTTCCGTCGGGTGTTCGTTGTTTCTGGAAAGTGCGTGGATCGAGGAAAGACCCAGGATGGTAAGAGGAGAGGTAGCTGCCTCTGCTCCGACGCAGATCACTGCGTCTGCCAGATCCTGCTCGATCAGCATGATGCCGGTGGAGATCGCATCGATTCCGGAGGAGCATGCTGTGGATACGGTCATGCTCGGGCCTTTCAGTCCCTTGGAGATGGCAATCTGTGCGGCTGCGATATTTCCGATGATCCTTGTAATGAACCGGGGGTTCACACGGGAAGCGTTGCCTGTGCTGAACTGGTCCTGAGTTCCGGCGATGTCGATGATGCCTGCGAATACATTTCCGAGGACAACACCGATCCGTTCCTTCGGAAGCGGGAGATTGCCGTTCTCATCCTCGACGAGACCTGCATCCGTCATGGCTTCCTGTGCGGAAGCGTAACCGAACTGCATGAAGAGCTCCATCTCCTTCACCTGCTTCTTCGTCATGAAGTCTTCCGGGTTGAAGTCGCGAACCTCGCCGGCAAACTGCACGGGAAGTGCGGAGGCGTCAAACCGGGTGATGGGTGCAATCCCGGACTTTCCTGCGATCAGGTTGCTCCAGTAGGCATCCACGCCGACGCCCAGGGGGGTCACTGCTCCGATTCCGGTTACTACGATCTTATTTTTCATCTTTCTTCTTTTCCCAATCCTTTTCTTTGATTTCTGCCCGACGAACCTTACCGCTTACGGTCTTCGGGAGCTCCTTCACAAACTCGATGGTCTTCGGCCTCTTGTAGGAAGCAAGCGTATTGCGAAGATATTTCATGATCTCCTTCTTCAGACTGTCAGAGCCCTCCGTTCCTTCAGCCAGAACGATAGAGGCCTTGATGGCCTGACCACGGATAAGGTCCGGAATGCTTGTTACGGCACACTCCAGAACATAGGGGAGACGCATGATCTCATTCTCGATCTCAAAGGGTCCCACCCGGTATCCGGCGGATTTGATGACATCGTCAACCCGACCAACATACCACAAAAATCCATCCTTGTCTACATAAGCCGTATCTCCGGTGTGATAAAAACCGTCATGCCATACGGCCTGAGTCTTCTCCGGATCCTGGAAATATCCGAGGAACAGTCCGTAGGGAAGGGACTCGGAGGTGCGGATACAGATCTCGCCCACTTCCTCGGCGTCACAGTCCCTGCCATCCGGTCGTAGGATATGGACATCGAACTGCGGATTCGGCCGGCCCATGGAGCCGGGACGCGGTGTGGAGCCAAGGAGGCTTCCTGCCACCAGTGTGGTTTCGGTCTGACCGTAGCCCTCCATGATGGGGAGCCCGGTGGCTGCCAGGAACCTGCGGAAGATCTCCGGGTTCAGTGCTTCGCCGGCAGTTGTTACATTTTTTAAGGAAGAAAGGTTATAATGCGAGAGGTCCACGTGCACCAGAAACCGGTAAACGGTGGGAGGTGCGCAGAAGGTGGTGATCCGGTACTTCTGGATCATACTGAGGATCTCCTTCGCATAGAAATCCGCGTAATCATAGGTGAAGATCGAGGCCTCGCAGAGCCACTGGCCGTAGAGCTTGCCCCAGACTGCCTTGCCCCAGCCGGTATCGCTGATGGTAAAATGCAGTCCCTCCGGATCCACGCCGTGCCAGTAGCGGGCCGTTACGTAGTGTCCCAGAGGATACTTATAGCTATGCGTCGCCATCTTCGGATAGGAGGTGGTCCCTGAGGTAAAGTACATCAGCATGGGATCATCCCCGCCGGCACAGTCCGCCGGACGCTCGAAGGTTGCCGAGAAGTAGCGGAGTGAGCGGTTGAAGGAATCCCAGCCGCTTCTGGTACCGCCCACCAGGACCTTCGCCTTGATGGCATCGTTGTATCTTGCCGCTTTGTCAATTTCGTCAGCCACCTCACCGTCTGCAGTTGCAACGACCGCACGGATCTTTCCGGCCTTGAACCGGTACTCAAAATCTTTTTTTGTCAGAAGATATGAGGCGGGAACGGCTACGGCGCCCAGTTTATGAAGGGCCAGCATCAGGAACCAGAACTGATAATGACGCTTCAGGACCAGCATGACACGGTCACCTTTTTTGATCCCGAGGTAGGAAAGATAATTTGCAGTGCGGTCGGAATAAGTTTTCATATCCCCGAAAGTGATCCGCCGCTCCTGTCCGGTTTTCGATATATGAAGCATCGCAAGCTTCGAAGGACATTTTTCTGCAAGACGATCTACTATATCATATGCAAAATTAAATCCGTCGGTATTCTGAAAACGGATGCCGGTAAGACTTCCGTTCTCATCGTGAGAAGTGCTGATATATCGGCCTGCAATGCCCGGTTCGGGCAGATAGGTCTGTTCCATTCAAATGCTCCTTTTGTGGTATGCACAACATCATGACGTAGTTTTTAAAACTACATCATCTTTTCTATTTCTACTATATACATCGTACAGAGAATGTCAAGAGGAAAAGTTATAGTCTAGGTGTCGAAAAGGCCTCATTTCCGGATAGACAATATGACCATATTCGTTTGACAAATATGCACAAAATTCCTTATTGACAACCGATGAAACATCGATATAATGGGGTTAGTTAAAATTTTTTAACTAAAACTTTTTAACAATTTCTGACGAAGACAAAGGAGAAAGAAGATGTTTGAGGAAATCAAAAAGGTTATCGTTGACACACTGAGCTGTGATGAGGACAAGGTTACTCCGGAGGCATCTCTGACAGATGATCTCGGTGCTGACTCTCTGGATGCAGTTGAGCTCGGTATGGCAATCGAGGAGGCTGTCGGTGTAACGATCGAGGACGAGGATCTTCCGAAGATCAAGACCGTTCAGGACCTGATCGATTATGTTGAGGCACACAAGTAAACAGACTTTTTCTTTGTACGACGCGAGCACCGGGGTATTCCTTGCTGCTCGCGTCGAACTGTGTAAGGCAAAAGTTTTTGGTGACTTACAGGAGAATGGGAAAAAACCATGAGTTTATTGGATAAGATAAAAAAGAAGAAAGCGGCTGCACCGGTCCAAAGAGAGGTACCGGCGTCGCAGGGCTCCGGATTGAATGTGCTGTCTCAGGCAGCAGAGGATATGACAGAGGTCCTGAACCGCGCGACGGAAGCACCGTTTGTGTATAAGAAGGGGCCGGATCCCCATGGGTCGGATATGTTTACCTGTACGGAATGCGGCAGCCAGTATGTGATCACGGAGATGCGGAAGGCACTGTACATCTGCCCGAACTGCGGAAAGCATCATAAGATCTCTGCCAGAAGAAGGATGCGGAATCTGGTGGATCCGGGAACCTTCCGGAAGCTGAAGGCAGTGATGGGAGATGTAAATCCGCTGGATTATCCGGATTATGAAGCTAAGATCGCAGAGCTTCGCGAGAAGACCGGTATGAACGAGGGCGTTCTGGCCGGTGTCGGTGAGATCGAGGGCCAGAAGGCCGTGATCGCCGTAATGGGAAGCGAATTCCTGATGGGAAGCATGGGTATGGCCGTAGGTGAGATGATCACCACGTCCTTTGAGGTTGCCGAGAAGCTGAAGCTTCCGGTGATCATTTTTACAGCCAGCGGTGGTGCCAGAATGCAGGAGGGTATCCTTTCCCTGATGCAGATGGCAAAGACCTCTGCGGCAGCGAAGCATTTCAGTGAGAACGGCGGACTTTATATCGCGGTTCTGACACATCCCACCACGGGCGGTGTAAGTGCCAGCTTCGCAACCCTGGCGGATATTACCATCGCAGAGCCGGGAGCCCTGATCGGGTTTGCGGGTCCGCGGGTGATCGAGCAGACCATAGGACAGAAGCTGCCGGAGGGCTTCCAGAGAGCGGAATACCTGGAGGATCACGGCTTCGTGGATGAGATCGTAAGACGGGATGAGATCCGCGGCAAGCTGTCCCAAATCCTGCGGCTGCATCAGAAGAAAAGGAGGCCGACGTTATGACCATCAGAGAGATAGACGAGCGAATGACGGCCCTGGAGGAAGAGAAGCGGCAGGACGGCCTCACGGAGGCACGGGCCCATGAGATGGAGCAGGAGTATGCAGCGCTCTGCAGAGCCTGTGATTCGGTTACGGCTCATGACAATGTGTTCCTGGCACGGCACAGACGCCGTCCGAAGATCGATGACTATATCAATGCCCTGTTCACGGACTTCTTCGTACAAAGAGGAGACCTTCTTTCGAAGGAGGATCAGAGTATCTTCGGCGGAATCGCCCTGTTCCACGGCATCCCGGTAACGGTTCTCGGACATCGCAAGGGAAAGAACATCAACGAGAATATGAAGTATAACTTCGGTATGCCGGAGCCGGAGGGCTACCGGAAGGCTCTTCGTATGATGAAGCAGGCCGAGAAGTTCGGACGACCGATCATTACATTTATCGATACTCCGGGAGCATATCCGGGTCTGGAGGCGGAGGAGCACGGTCAGAGCAACGCCATCGCAAGGAATCTTGCGGAAATGAGTGCGCTGAAGACTCCCATCTTCTCCATCGTAACCGGTGAAGGAAGCTCCGGAGGAGCGCTTGCCATCGGTGTTGCAAATAAGGTTTACATGCTGGAGCATGCGGTTTATTCCGTGCTTTCCCCGGAGGGCTTTGCTTCCATTCTCTGGAAGGATTCCACCCGTGCGGCTGAGGCCTGTGACCTGATGAAGCTGACGGCACAGGATCTGTACCGGTTCGGCGTGATCGACGGGATCATCCCGGAGCCGGCCTGCGGAGCACATCATAATCCTGCTGCAGTCTATAAGGCTATCGACCGGATGCTGGTAAGGGAGTTCAATGCCATGAAGCGTATGTCCCCCACGGATATCGCAAAGGCGCGTTACGAGAAGTTCCGGAATATCGACAGGCTGGCACGAAAGTAAGACGGTTTCCGTCATCCGACGAAAGATCCGTTAGGTGAAATAAGGAGTAGAACATGAAACTCATCAATGAATTATTGGGTGTGAAGTATCCCATCATCCAGGGAGGAATGGCAAATATAGCAACCGGAAAGTTCGCGGCAGCAGTCTCCAACGCAGGGGCTCTCGGCCTGATCGCCTCCGGCGGAATGCCCGCAGAGGCACTGGAGAAGGAAATCCGCGATGCCAGAGAGGCTACGGATAAGCCCTTTGGCGTGAACCTGATGCTGATGAACCCGGATGCAGACAATATCGCAGACCTGCTGGCGCGGGAGAAGATTCAGATCATCACCACGGGAGCAGGAACACCGGGAAAGTATATCGAGAAGTGGAAGGAAACAGGCGCTATCGTGATCCCGGTGGTTGCCAGCTGCGCGCTTGCAAAGAAGGTAGAGAAGCAGGGCGTGGATGCAGTCATCGCTGAGGGCGGTGAGAGCGGCGGTCATGTAGGTGACATGACCACCATGGCACTGGTTCCCCAGGTGATCGACAGTGTGGAGATCCCGGTCATTGCAGCCGGCGGTATAGCGGACGGAAGACAGTTCGCGGCAGCTCTCTGCCTGGGTGCGGCAGGCATCCAGATCGGTACCAGCCTTCTGGTATCCGAGGAGTGCCCGATCCACGAGAATTACAAGGCAGAGCTGATCAAGGCAAGAGATAACAGCACCACGGTAACCGGACGGAGTCTGGGAGCACCGGTGCGTATCATCAAGAACCCCATGGCACGTGAATATCTGAAGCTGGAGGCAGCAGCTGCTTCCCGTGACGAGTTGGAGCAGATCACCCTGGGCGGACTCCGGAGAGCCGTATTCGACGGTGATATGAAGAACGGTTCCGTCATGGCAGGTCAGGTCTGCGGACAGCTGAAGGAGGTTCGTCCTCTGGCGGACATCCTGGAGGATATGTACCAGGGCGCAAAGAAGGTGCTTGAGGAGACGCGGGCCATCGAGCTTTAAGGTTCTTTTCAAATAAGAGTACTAAGATGCAGGAGTAAATGAAAATGAAGCTTGGATTTTTATATGCCGGACAGGGCAGTCAGACCGTAGGAATGGGAAAGGATCTCTACGAGGCATATCCCTCCTTCCGTGAGGTGCTGGACAGCGCGGATCCCGGATTTGATCTTCGCACCGTATCCTTCGAGGGACCTGCGGAGGTATTGAATGAGACAAAGTATACCCAGCCGTGCATGGTTGCATTTGCGGTTGGAATGACAAGGGTCCTGGCAGAGGCTGGAATCACACCGGCCATCGCCGCAGGTCTTTCCCTGGGCGAGTACAGTGCCCTCTATGCGGCAGGCGTCTTCACGGAGCAGCAGGTGATCGACCTGGTTGCCTTCCGCGGAAATGCCATGCAGTCCGCGGTACAGGGTCGCGAGTGCAAGATGATCGCGGTTCTCGGCCTGGCGCGGGAGAAGATCTACGAGGGCTGCAGCAAGGTACAGGCTGAGTTCCCGGATCTTTGTTGTGAGCCGGCAAACTTCAACTGCCCGGGACAGATCACGGTATCCGGAGACGCTGAGGCGGTGGATGCGGCAGCAGAGGTGATGAAGGAGCTCGGCGCGAAGCGTGTGCTTCCGGTAAAGGTCAGCGGACCCTTCCATACGTCCCTGATGAAGCCGGCAGGAGATGCGCTGGCAGAGCGTTTTCAATCTGAGAGCTTCGGTGAGATGAAGCTTCCCGTTGTGTTTAATGCAGTGGGTCGTCCGAAGACGGAGGAGGAGTCCATCCCCGCACTTCTGGAAAGCCAGGTACAGACCTCGGTTCTCTTTGAAGATACCATCCGTTACATGGCAGAGCAGGGCATCGATGCATTTGTTGAGATCGGCCCCGGCAAGACCCTTTCCAAGTTCGTGCAGAAGACGGTAGAGCTTCCCTGCTACAACGTGGAGAAGGCAGAGGATATTGCGGCACTGAAGGAAGCACTGGGCCTGTAGGCTTTGAATCACAGAGTGCGGCGTTGGCTTTGAAAAAGGAGATAACATGAAAGAATTTGAGGGAAAGACGGCCATCGTCACCGGCGGAAGCCGTGGGATCGGTCGTGGGATCGCAGAGCGTCTGGCAGAGGGCGGTGCCAATGTGGTCATCACCTACGCCGGAAATGCGGCAGCAGCAGAGGAGGTTGAGGCGGTTCTCACCGCAAAGGGTGTAAAGGCGAAAGCAGTACAGGCAGATGCTGCTGATCCGGCATCCGCGGCAGCGGTGGTTGCGGTAGCAGTGGAGCTGGGCGGAACCGTGGATATCCTGGTAAACAACGCCGGGATCACAAGAGATAATCTCCTCATGCGAATGAAGGATGAAGAGTTTGATGCCGTGATCAACACGAATCTTCGCGGTGTCTATGCCATGATGAAGGCAGTGGCGAAGCCCATGATGAAGGCGCGCTACGGCCGGATCGTGAATATCAGCAGCGTAGTGGGTGTTTACGGAAATGCCGGACAGGTGAACTACGCGGCAGCCAAGGCCGGTGTGATCGGCATGACTAAATCCGTGGCGAAGGAGCTGGGCTCCCGCGGGATCACATGCAATGCCGTGGCTCCGGGCTTTATCGAGACCGATATGACTGCAGCCCTTCCCGAGGACGTGAAGGAGAAACTGAAGGCCGAGATCACTCTCGGACGTCTCGGACAGGTGGAGGATGTGGCAGAGGCTGTTGCCTTCCTTGCATCCGATGCAGCGTCCTACGTTACAGGTCAGGTATTAGAGGTGGCAGGCGGACTCCAATGAGCCATGCAAAGCCGGACTATACGGCGAATGCCGCCGACTCGACGGATACGAAGTATCCGGAGAGGCGGGCATGGCGAATCGGACGGTTAAAATGAACGGATAAAAGGAGATAAAATGAAAAGAAGAGTAGTGATCACGGGGATGGGAACCATCAACCCCATCGGACATAATCTGGAGGAGACCTGGGAGAGCATCAAGGCAGGGGTCTGCGGAATTGACGAGATAAGGAGTGTGGATACCACCAACTTCAAGCTGAAGCTGGCGGCTGAGGTAAAGGACTATGCGCCGGAGAACTTCCTGGATAAGAAGGAAGCAAAGAAGATGGACCGCTATACACAGTTTGCGACCATCGCTGCAAGAGAGGCCTTAAAGGACAGCGGAATTAAGATCGAGGACGAGGATCCCTATCGCTGTGGGACCATCATTTCCAGCGGGATCGGCGGACTAATCACCATCAGCAGTGAGCATTCCCGGGGACTGGAGCGTGGCTTCGAGAAGATCTCCCCGTTCTATATCCCCATGACCATCGCAAATATGGCAGCCGGTCAGATCGCCATCGAGACAGGCTTCAAGGGCATCTGCACCTGCGTGGTTACGGCATGTGCCAGCGGAAACAACGCCATCGGCGAGGCATTCCGTAACGTGCGTGACGGCTATACGGACGTTATGATGTGCGGCGGTTCCGAGGGCTGCATCTGTGAGATGGGCATCGGTGGCTTCACGGTTATGCATGCACTGAACCTTTCCACCGATCCGAAGCGGGCATCCATTCCCTTTGATGCAGAACGTTCCGGTTTCGTTATGGGCGAGGGTGCCGGCGTCCTTGTGATCGAGGAGCTGGAGCACGCAAAGAAGCGCGGCGCAAAGATCTACGGTGAGATCGTGGGCTACGGCGCTACCTGTGACGCACATCACATCACTGCACCGGATCCGGAGGGACTCGGCGCTGCAAACTGCATGAAGATGGCAGTAGAGGATGCGGGTCTTAAGCCGGAGGATGTGGATTATATCAATGCACACGGAACCTCCACTCCGCTGAATGACGCGGGGGAGACCAAGGCCATCAAGGCAGCCTTCGGGGATCATGCATATAAGCTGATGGTAAGCTCCACCAAGTCCATGACAGGACATCTTTTAGGCGGAAGCGGTGCCGTAGAGGCAATCATCACAACGAAGGCTCTGCAGGAGGGCTTTGTTCCGGCAACCATCAACTATCAGGTTCCGGATCCTGCATGTGATCTGGACATCGTACCGAACGAGGGACGGAAGGCAGACATCAAGGTTGCCCTCAGCAATTCCCTGGGCTTCGGCGGACATAATGCAACAACAGCATTTAAGAAATGGGAGGAAGCGTAAATGGAACTGAATTCCAACCAGATTCAGGAGATCCTGCCGCATCGTTATCCGATGCAGCTGGTAGATAAGATCACGGACTTCGAGCCGGGTGTCTGGGCAGAGGGTATCAAATGTGTAACCGTCAATGAGCCCTTCTTCCAGGGACATTTCCCGGAGGCACATGTGATGCCGGGAGTTCTCATCATCGAGGCACTGGCACAGACCGGAGCGGTTGCGATCCTTTCCGAGGAAGCATATAAGGGGAAGATCGCCTTCTTCGGCGGAATCAGGAATGCCAGGTTCCGTCAGCAGGTTCGTCCCGGAGACGTACTGACTCTTCGCTGCGAGATCACGGAGCGTAAGGGACCGGTGGGCTTCGGCAAGGCCGTTGCAAAAGTTGGTGATAAGGTTGCCGCGCAGGCGGAAATCTCTTTCGTCATAGGTGAATAACGGAGTACGATTCACGTCCGCATACGAATGATTGCATTCATACGCTTGCGTGAATGGATGTGATCATTCGTATGCGGACTGCGAAGCAGGACCCGCAAACGCCGCATCGTCCATGAGCGCCGGAGGCGCGGCATACGTGCGAAGCACGGATGGGACGATGCCGGAGGATGCGGGGACGTGAATCAAAAATAATATGATCATTATCTGGCAGGGAAGGAGGCTGGAAAAGTATGTCCGGACCGGATCAGACAACTACAGAGAATATCGAGCAGAATCCCCTGCATGAGGTGTATTCGAAGTTTCGGGTATACTATTATCGGGATGTCTTCAAGCGTATCCAGAGTCGGGAGCTGTCGCTCTCGACGACGGAGGCGTACTGTATCGAGGTGATCGGAGCCCTGGGGACGCCGAGCATCAATGAATTTGCGGATTTCATCGGGATCTCCGCACCGAATGCAACCTACAAGGTGAACTCCCTGATCAAAAAGGGATACCTTACCAAGGTGCAGTCCGGCACCGACAAGCGGGAGTTCTACCTGCAGGTGACGGAGAAGTATTATAAGTACTGGAACATCAACAAGAAATACATGGATATCGTGGAGGAACGTCTGAAGAAGAGACTCACGGAAGAGGAATTCGAACTGTTCAACCGGATCATGCGCATGGTCTCCACGGAAATGATGCCTGAGGTTCCGATCCAGACACCGGGGAAATCGGAACAGAAACAGACGGAAGAGGTGTTGCCGAAGGAGGCAGGGGAGGATGTGGAATGAGCATTTACGAAGCATTCGAGCCGAAACTGAATTATGTGATGGATCAGCTGCAGACGGAGCTGCGGTCCTATGACCGGATGCGGTTTGAGGAGACAGGTGATCATATCTATGAGCATATCTCTGCCCGGATCAAGACCGATGAGAGTATGCGGGAGAAGTGCAGACGGAAGAATCTGCCGGAGAATGCCCACAGCGCGCTGCACGAGCTGCAGGATGCCATCGGCATCCGGATCATTTGCGCCTTCCGGGATGATATCTACGGAATCCTGGAGCATATCCGGAATCTTCCCGGGGTTACGATCGTGGAAGAGATCGACTATATCCGGCACGCAAAGCCCAACGGGTATCGGAGCTATCATCTGATCCTTTCGGTGGAGACGGCCTTCGAGGATGTGGAGGGTAAGACTCCCGGTCATTATTTCGTTGAGGTCCAGCTTCGGACCATAGCCATGGATTCCTGGGCAAGTCTGGAGCATAAGATGAAGTATAAGAAGGATGTGAAGAATCAGGCCCTGATCGAGGCGGAGCTGAAGCGCTGTGCCGACGAGCTGGCGGCCTGTGATGTATCGCTGGAGACGATACGGAATCTGATCCGCTCCAGTTAATGTAAGAGGGTGTTACTATGCGAATACTATTGGCAGAAGACGAAAAGCCCCTGTCCAAGGCGGTTGCAACGGTTCTGGAAATGAAGGGCGGTTACACGGTGGATGCGGTCTATGACGGCGAAGCTGCGGTGGAAGCAGCCAGAGAGCATGTTTATGATGCCTGCGTCTTTGATATAATGATGCCGAAAATGGACGGGATCACGGCGCTGGAAACCCTCCGGAAGGAAGGAAATACCACACCGGTTCTGATGCTGACGGCGAAGGCAGAGCTGGATGACCGGGTCAAGGGGCTGGATGCCGGCGCGGATGATTATCTTCCGAAGCCCTTCCAGATGGCAGAGCTTTTGGCAAGACTCCGTTCCCTGACCAGACGGGCTTCGGAATACCGTCCGAAGAAGCTGCAGGCAGGACGGGTGACGCTGGACCTGGAGCAGCAGGAGCTGCACTGTGAGAATTCCATCCGGCTTTCCAAGAAGGAAGCACGGCTTATGGAATATCTGATGGCAAACCCGGACATGGAGTTTACCGTGGAAGAGCTGCTGGCTCATGTATGGCAGGAGGAAGAGGTTGACAGAGAAGTGGTCTGGGTCTACATTTCCTACCTGAAGAGTAAGCTCTACGCGGTGGCTGCGGACCGGACCATAGACGGCCCGGAGAAAGGCCCCTTCCGTCTTGTGGAGGTAAAGGAGCCGTAACCAAAGGATTCATAACCGAAGAATCAAAGGAAGGGAGGATGCGCCATGATCAGAAAACTGAAGATAAAATTCGTTGCGATCTCCTCGGCTGCCATGCTCCTGGTGCTTCTGATCGTTCTCGGTATCGTAAACGGATTCAGCTACTACAACACGAAGATTGAGATCTTCTCCGTTATGTCCCGGATCTCGGAGAACGGAGGATTCCTTCCGGATGAGCTGGAGTATCGCTCCATCATCGGAGAGGCGATCCTTACGGATGAGGCCATGTACAGTCTCCGGTTCTTCTCCGTGATCACGGATTCCAGCGGTCTGGTGGTAAGCGTGGACCGCGGGCATGTGGCCACCATTTCCGAAACGGAGGCGAAGACCCTTCTGCAGAAGGCGATGCGCCGGGGAAGCCAGGAAGGCTTCTTTAATGACGAGGATTCCACCTATGCCTATCAGAAAACGGAGATCTCCGGCGGCCTGTCTCTTTGCGTAATCATGGACTGCACGAGACAGCTGCATACTGTGCGGATGTTTGCTCTGGCTTCCATCTATATCGGAATTGCATCCATGCTGCTTTTGCTGCTGATCCTTTCCTTCTTTGCGAAGAAGGCGGTGGCACCGCTGGCAAGGAACATCGAGAGCCAGAAGATGTTCATCACAAATGCGAGTCATGAGCTGAAAACGCCCCTGGCCATCATTTCCGCCAACACGGAGGTACTGGAAATGACGGAAGGCAAGAATGAGTGGACGGAGAGTACGCTGGAGCAGGTGAAGCGAATGACGGAGCTGATTTCCCATCTTATTACCCTGTCCAAGCTGCAGGAAAAGGACGAGGTTGTGCTGACCGAGGTTTCAATCTCCGAGGTGACGGAGAAGGTGTCAGATGAGTTCCGGATCCTGGCGGAGAAGAATGGTCTATCCTATGAGACCGAGATCGCAAAGAACCGGATCGTGAAGGCGGACGAGGGAGGACTCCGGGAGCTGGTTTCCATCCTGATCGATAACGCCGTAAAGTATTGCAGCGAAGCAGGAACGGTCCGGGTGGTCCTGGAGCCGAAGGGGCACAGCACGGTCCTGCATGTATCGAATACCTATCCGGAGCAGGAGGGTATGGATTACAGCCGATTCTTTGAGCGGTTCTACCGGGCAGACGAGTCCCATAACAGTGAGAAGAAGGGCTTCGGGATCGGGCTTTCCATGGCAAAGCATTTTACGGACATGTTCAGGGGAAAGATCAGTGTGAATTACAGAAACGGAATGATCACCTTTACGGTTGTTCTGTGAGGGGAGACAGGGGACGGTTCTCGGAGACAGAGAACCGTCCCCTGTCTCCCTCCTGTCTCCCGCATAAAAAGGGATAACCGGATGGGCTTTTGGTCCATCCGGTTACGTTAGTGAAGGTTAAAATATAATGATTAAAGAAGATTTAGGGGATCTTCTTTAAACAGGGGGCATAACTCACAAAATCTTTGTAAAATAAATATAGCGGATTTCCTGCATTTGTTATACAATTATTATGTGGTTTTTAGAAACTTTTTGGCAGGATTTTATAGATTTTCATCCGCATGTAGGGGCATGCGGGAAAGGCGGTGAACAATATGGCAAATATCCATGATGAATTCACCCAAAAACTATTTCAGGGGCGCGAGGAAGAGAAAAAGCATCCTGCTTTTGAAGGTGAAATGGGGTTGTACAATCTGATCGCTGAGGGGAAGCCCGAACGGATCGAGGAGTACCGGAAGGGGAAGCCGGAGTCGGACGCCAAGGAGCGAGGTGTACTGTCGGAGAATCCGCTCCGGAATGTCATGTATCATTTTGTTGCGATGACGACCATGATCACGCGGGTCTGCATCAGCCACGGGCTGGAGCAGGAGATCGCTTACAAGATGAGCGACAGCTATATCAGCCGGGCGGATAAGCTCAGCAAGCCGGAACAGGTGCGGGAGTTCCAGACGGAGATGATAATGGGCTTTGCAAAGACCATGCAGCGTCGTCAGAAGGATGCTGTGCATTCCGTTCAGATCGTAAAATGCATGGATTATATCGGGAATCATCTGCATGAGAAGATCACCATGGATGATCTTGCGAAGCATGTGAACCTGAACGAGACGTATCTCTCCAAGCTGTTTCGGAAGGAGACGGGTCTTTCCGTCAGTGAGTATATCCGGGATAAGAAGATCGAGGAGGCCAAGGGTCTGCTCCGGTTCTCGGAGAAGACCAGCATCGAGATCGCAACGGATCTCGGATTCACCTCCCACAGCTACTTTATCAGCGTATTTAAGAAGGTGACGGGGGAGACCCCGAAGGATTACAGAAACCGGACCTTCCGGAAGATGTAAGAGGTAAGGTATGGACAATCTGACAGTAACATCCGAACAGGTCGAAGAACTCGCTAAGAACTTCTCCAGAACTGATGATTTCGTGCGGGTCATGACCTATTATCGTTGTGCGATCATGGAGATCCAGACGAAGCTGAACGTGCTGAATCAGGAATTCTCCCTGCAATATGATCGTAATCCTTTTGAATCCATAGAGAGCCGTCTGAAGAAGCCGGAGAGCATCGTGGAGAAGATGCTCCGGAGAAATATTCCTCTTACGGTGGAGGATATGGAGCAGGAAATGACGGACATCGCGGGGATCCGCGTGATCTGTTCCTTCCAGGAGGACCTTTACAATCTGGCGGATCTTCTGGTGGAGCAGGATGACGTGCTGCTCATTTCCCGTAAGGATTATATCGCAAATCCGAAACCCAATGGATACCGGTCTCTGCATCTGCTGATCGATATCCCTATTTTTCTGTCCCAGGGCAAGAAGCATATGAAGGTGGAGGTCCAGTTCCGGACCATTGCCATGGACTTCTGGGCCAGCGTGGATCATAAGCTGAAGTATAAGAAGAACATCCGGGACGCCGAGGCGGTGGTCGGAAAGCTGAAGATCTGTGCAGATACCCTTGCCCGGATGGATGCTGAGATGGAAGAGATCCGCAGGACCATTGATGCGGATGGAGAAAAGCTACATGAGTAAAAAAAGAGGCGCAAAGAAACGGATGCTGCTGGTTCTGAAGATCGTTGTTGCATTTATCCTGTTCCTGGTCATAGCGACGGTGGCTATGAATCTCTTTGTATTTCTGAATGGAAACCGGTACGTCCGGACCACGGCGGAGTGGAAGGAAGCAGTGACGGGAGACGGGGCGGAGGATCCGGAGTGCATCCTGGTGCTGGGCTGCAGCTACTATCCGGGCGGAGAACCAAGCCCCATGCTGAAGGACCGGCTGGACCGGGCTGCGGAGCTTTACTACATTTCCCCGAGGAAGATCATCGTCAGCGGAGATCATACCCCGGAGGAGTACTATAACGAAGTAAAGGCCATGAAGGAGTATCTGGTGGGGATTGGCATTCCCTCCGAGGATATCTACATGGACCATCACGGATATTCCACCTATGAGAGTATTTACCGCGCATACTATGTCTTCGGTGTGCGGCGGATGACCATCGTGACACAGACCTATCACCTGTTCCGGGCAGTTTATCTGGCCCGTGCCTTCGGGATCGAAGCGGACGGTGTGGCTGCGGAGCGGGAGGAGTACAGCGGATCCATCGGAAGAGAGACGCGGGAGGTCATTGCAAGAAATAAGGATTTCCTGTATGCCATCTTCCGGCCTGCGCCCGCGAAGTATGGGGATGATAAGGTATCCCTTCAGGACAGCGGGGATCTGACGGACGAGTGGACAGAGTAAGGATACTGGAGGATGAAACATGAGGTTTCAGAAGCTGGAGAAGCGGGAAGAGGGACGGTTTATCACGCGGTACAACCTGACCTACGAGACCGCGGCCGGGACAGAGAAGGTATATGAAATGATCAGCCGTGATAAGAACATCACGGATTTTGCAGAGCTGCATGACAGGGGACCGGACGCGGTGGTCCTGATCATGCATAGTGAGGACGGGGAACAGGTGCTTCTTAATAAGGAGTTCCGGCTGGCTCCGGGAGAGTGGGTTTACAACTTTCCCGCAGGGCTGATCGATCCGGGAGAGAATGCGGAACAGGCTGCAGCCCGGGAGCTTCGTGAGGAGACGGGCCTTACCCTGGTGGAGATCACGGATCATATCGGCGAGAGCTACAGCGCCGTCGGCTTTTCGAATGAGAAAAATGTATGTGTTGTCGGAACGGCCCGGGGAGAGATCATCGGAAGCGATTCCGACGTGGAGGAGATCGAGGCCGGCTGGTATACGAAGGAGGAGGTCCGGAAGCTCCTGAAGACTGCGCGGTTTGCCGCAAGAACACAGGCCTACTGTTACCTCTGGTCTAAGCAGAAGTAGGCTCGGGAGGACATGCGATTGAATAATATGCGACTGAATAAACGACTGAAAAAATGGATCTGGCTGCCGGTTCTTTCGGCGGCCATGTTTGTAACTGCCCCGTTGATGCTGCATGCGGAGGAGACTCCGGACGTGGATACGGGGGTAACGGACGCACCCGGGGATCTCATGCCCCCGGAGGAGGTGTTCTTCGGCTGGCATCAGCTGGAGGACGGCTGGCACTACTATGATCCCGAGACGGGGATCATGCAGACCGGCTGGGTGGAAAGCAAGGGACGCTGGTACTATCTTAGCCCCGAAACGGGCGTCATGCAGACCGGCTGGCAGAAGGTGGGAAAGCGCTGGTATTACTTCTCGCCGAAGACCGGAGCCATGTGGACGGGCTGGCTGCAGGACAAAGAAGACTGGTACTATCTGGATAAGAGCAGCGGAGCCATGAAGACCGGCTGGCTGCAGCAGGGAAAGCGTTGGTACTTCTTCCGGCAGACCGGTGCCATGCTGACCGGGTGGCTGTCCCGGCAGAAAAACTGGTATTATCTTAGTCCTGCCACCGGTACACTCTGGAGCGGATGGCTGGAATACGAGGATCACTGGTATTTCTTCGAGAAGGAAACCGGGATCATGAAGACCGGATTCCTGCAGCAGCGGGGAAAAACCTATCTTCTTCGCACCGGCGGAGAGATGGCAATCGGCTGGGAGACCATTGACGGGAAGAAGTATTACTTTAAGGATTCCGGAGAGATGGCCGTGCAGGAGGTTCTTTCCATCAACGGGAAGCGGGAAGGCTTCTCCGGGGCCGGGGACTGGCTGGGAGAGAAGTCGGGTGCTTTCCTGGATGCCTACGGCAAGGCGGTCAGTTTTGTTCAGAAGAATACGGATTCGTCCATGACGAAGGAGCAGAAGCTCCGGAAGTGCTTTGACACGATCCGTGATACATTTTACGAGAAGAATCCGTGGATCCCGCACTACACAGGAACGGACTGGGCCGAGAAGTACGCATCCGCGGGCTTTGATTCGGAGTCGGGCAACTGCTTTACCTTCGGGGCATGTATGGCCTTTGCGGCACGGGCTGTGGGTTATGACGAGGTTTATGCCTGCAGCAGCGGAGGACACGGCTGGGCAGAGATCGGCGGTGAGGTGTATGATCCGGAATGGACGAAGCATGCAGCCGGAAACTACTTCGGACGACCGCTGAAGAAGGGGGATTCCCCGAACTATCTGGGCGCTGTTACCCGGTCCGGTGACAGCTGGACCTACCGAAGGATCTGAGAAAATGACATTCAGTTCACTGGTATTTTTATGCATATTTCTTCCGGGGACTTTTCTGCTTCACAGTGCGATTCCGAACCTTCGGGTTCGGAACGCACTGCTGATCGTGGCGAGTCTTCTTTTCTATGCCTACGGAGAGCCGGTGTATATCCTGCTTCTTCTTGCCAGTGTACTGCTTAACTATCTGGCGGTGCTTCTGATGACGGGACGCCGGAAGAAGCTGATGCTGGTTCTGGCGATCCTCCTTAATCTATGTATTCTTATTACCTTCAAATATCTGGGGTTCCTGATCGGTTCGGTAAATGAGCTTCTCGGAACGAATCTTGCGGTTCCGGGAATCCGTCTGCCCATCGGAATCTCCTTCTTTACCTTCCAGGCACTTTCCTATGTGATCGATGTATATCGGGGAGAAGCAGAGCGGGAGAGGAATCCCTTCCGCGTACTGCTTTATATCTCCTTCTTTCCGCAGCTCATCGCGGGACCTATCGTAAGGTTCCGGGATATCGCTGCGCAGCTACGGAGTCGCGAGGTCCGGATCGACCGTGCGGCCCTCGGCTTCCGGAGGTTTCTCTTCGGTCTTTCCAAGAAGGTGCTGATCGCAAATACCATGGCCGTGGTCGTGGATTCGATCTTCGAAGCAGACCTTGTAAATGTGAATCTCCTTACGGCATGGATTGGGGCGATTGCGTTCCTGTTACAGATCTACTTTGATTTCAGCGGTTACAGTGATATGGCCATTGGCATGGGGCAGATGTTCGGCTTCCGGTTCCGGGAGAATTTCGACTTCCCGTATGCGGCAACCAGTATCAGGGAGTTCTGGAGGCGCTGGCATATCTCTCTTTCCACCTGGTTCCGGGAGTATGTCTATATCCCGTTGGGCGGAAACCGGAAGGGGAAGCTTCGCACGGCACTGAACAAGCTGATGGTATTCTTCCTCTGCGGCCTCTGGCACGGTGCGCGGTGGACCTATGTGCTGTGGGGCCTCTTCCACGGAGCTTTCAGCTTCCTGGAGGAATTCGTGCCGAAGCTTCGGAAGCTGCCTCGCGTTCTGGGACACCTTTATGCCATGCTGGTGGTTACCATCGGCTTTGTGATCTTCCGTGCGGATACCGTCGGGGAAGCCTTCGGAATGATCGGAAGGATGTTCGGCGGATATGATTTCAGTACCGCGACCATGTCCTTTGTACTGCAGCAGCTGACGCCATTTTTCCTTGTCATGCTGGTGGCGGGAATTCTGCTTGCAGGACCGGCAGAGGGGCTCGTGAAGCGAATCCGCTTTGGAACCGGTGCTGCGGATTTCGGCATGAATCCGAATGGAAAGGCAGGGCTTTCGGAAGGAGGAGAAAAGACGGTCGGAGGAAGTGTGATCCTTCAGTCTGTCCTTTACCTTGCAGCATTTCTTTTACTGCTCTGGTGTCTGCTCCGTCTCTCCGGAGGGGCATACAATCCGTTTATCTATTTCCGATTCTGATCAGGACGGAGGAATCGGATATTTGCAATTATGAAATCTTACGGAAAGGAGGTGCGGTATGTCAAAGCACGAAGATCTGAAAACGGAAAACCATAAGAAACCCAACAGAGATGAAAACCGAAAAGAAGATCTGATCCCGGGCACAAAGAAGCTTACGGTGCTCCAGGTTATTTTCCTCGGCCTCGGCATGCTGGTCTGCCTCGTCCCATTTATCGGCATGGCCTTTCACCCGACGGAGGACAGCACGGAGAATAAGATACCTGCCGTGTACCCCTCCGTGACGCCGAAGGACGGAGGTCTTAATACAGAGTATTTTGAACAGTTCGACGCCTGATTCAATGAGCATTTTGCGTTCCGAAATGAACTGGTGGCAGCGGATGCTTACGTACAGGGGATCCTGTTCAAAACCTCTGCGGAAGAGCAGGTAATCTACGGAACGGACGGATGGCTCTACTACAGCTCCACGCTGGGAGATTATCTGGGAACGAACTGTATGACAGAGCGGGAGCTCTTCAATCTGAAGCATAATCTGCAGATCGTAAAGGAGTGGACGGACAGTCAGGGGGTTACGCTGGTGCTTGCGGTTCCGCCGAACAAGAATACTTTGTACGGAGAACATATGCCGTATTATGATTCCATGATCGTAGATCAGGAGCATACCATCGATTCCCTGGCCGCAATCTGCAGGGAGATCGGGCTTCCTTATGCGGACCTCCTCACGCTTTTCCGTGGAGAATCCGAGGAGCTTTATCTGAAGCGGGACTCCCATTGGAACGGAAAAGGAGCGCTTCTGGCCTACAACCGGATCATGGAAACTGCGGATCAGGCCATGCCGGATGGCTATACGGAAAAAGCATGGGAGGATGCTCTCCCGATGGATCGGTGGTCCTACGAGGACTATTCCTCTGCACCGGCGACCCGTTCAAAGGATGCGGACGGAGACTTAAACCGTATGCTTTACACCTTCTATGGAGAAAAGGAGATGGATACGCACTATGATGTAACACCGTCCTTTACTTATACAACGAAAACGGGCAGTGTGGAGGATGCGTGGATCTGTACGAAGAATCCGGAGAAGGAGAGAAGCCTTATCATGTTCCGGGATTCCTTCGGGAATACACTGCTTCCCTACGTGGCAGATCAGTTTGGAACTGCCTGCTTTACCAGAGAGGCACCCTACCGCCTGCAGAAGCTGGTGGAGGAACAAAGGTCGAAGATAACACTGGTGGTGATTGAAAAGGTGGAGAGAAATCTGAAGGATTTCATCACGCTGCCGCCGATCCTCTTTGCTCCGGAGACAGAGCTTCCGTCCGAGACTCCCTCGAAGGAACCTGTGGATGAAACGCTGTTGGAGCTGAAGGCTAAGATAAATGAGTATGATCCTTCCATGGTTCAGATCTCCGGCGTGGTTCCGGAGGATATGCTGGGTACGGAAACAGAGATCATTCTTACGGTAGACGGAATGGGTCGGAAGGTGTATCATACCGGAAGCAACGGATTTATGGTATATCTGGACGCGTCGGAGCTTTCCGGCGGAGCCTGCCGGGTGCAGGTACTCCTGAAGGATGGAGTGTCGTACCGGATGATCGCCGAGACGAACCTGGTATACTGAACCGAGGATGGGAAATCCTTCGTGTCTTAAAATGACCGGAGCATGTCATTCTGAGTGACCGAAGGAAACGAAGAATCTGATAGATATTAGGAGCTGGTGAAGATATGAAGAAAAAACTGCCATTATCATGCCTGTTGTTTATGCTGATCCTTCTGCTTACCGCCTGCGGCAGGAAGGCGGAGATTACGATCCACGACGGAACCGTGAATACGAAGGTGGAGGTTTCTCTTCCGAAAACCGTGGATGAGATCCTGAAGGAGGCGGAGATTTCTGTTGCGGAGAAGGATGAAGTGAATCCTTCCGGAGGAACCGAGCTGCAGGAAGCTGCAGAGATCACGATCCGCCGGAGATGGAAGCTTACCATTACAACCGACGGAAGTGATACGAAGGAGGTGGAGATCCTCAGCGGAAGCACGGTGAAGGATGTGCTGGAAAAGGAAGGGATCACACCGGCAGAGAACCAGTCCCTGAATGTAAAGGAAGAGGACCCCGTGCAGGAGGGGATGACCATTGAGATCACAACCTCCAACGGTGTTACGGTGGTACATGACGGAAAGATAGAGAAAATCGAATTCGGTGTCGGGACCGTCGGGGATGTACTGGAGCGGATGAACATTTCCCTTGGGGCGGAGGATACGGTGACACCCGAGAAGACGGAGGCGGTAAAGAACGGGACGAAGATCGTCATCGCCCGGGTGACATACGAAGAGGTCACAACGTCGGATACGATCCCGTACGAAACAATACGTAAGGATGACAACTCTCTCGAAAAAGGGAAAGAGAAGACGGAGGTTGAAGGAGTGGTCGGCGAGAAGACCACCACCTACCGAGTGAAGAAGGTGGACGGAAAGGAAGAAAGCCGCGAAGAGAAAAATAGCGAAGTGATAAAGCCACCTGTAAACGAAGTTATCCTGGTGGGCACGAAGCAGGGCCGCTATGAGGTCTCCCGCGTTGCCGTACCGAACTGCGCGGACGGAAGCCACGGCTACTACGAAATCACCTACTCCGACGGAAGTGTCGAGTATGTGGAGTATTAAACGGTTCGTCAGAATGATCCCCGTATCTGTCATATGACAGAACGGGGATGCTTTGTAATTATTTAATTTCTGTTTAATAATTTCGCGATATTCTATGTTCAGAACAAAGCGAAAGGAGAAAATCCATGCTGTTTCGAATGCTGAAAAAAGATCTCTCGAAGAAGCGCGTGATGAACTGCATATTAACTCTTTTTATCCTGCTTGCGACACTCTTCGTGGCCAGCGGAATCTCCAATGTGATCACCGTGATGAACGGTTCGGATTTCTTCCTCGATAAGGCCGGTCTGGGGGACTATGTGGTCCTTACGATGCGGGAGGGAGGATACACCGCACTGGATGATTTCCTGAAGGATAATCCGAATGTGAAGGGCTATCGTCTGGAGAAGGTTGTCTATTCGGAAAAAAGCGATTATCGGATCAACGGGGAAAAGATCAGCCTTAGCAGCACGGCGGTCCTCACCGATATCAGTGACAACGGGCTGACGTATTTTGATAAAGACAATCAGGTGATCGAAACGATCACACCGGGGCACTGCTATGTATCCGGCCATTTCCTGACGGAAAATAACTGTGCGGTGGGTGACACCATTCAGTATAAAAAAGGCCGGGTTGAGCTTTCCCTTCTGATCGACGGGACCATGAAGGATGCGGTGTTCGGATCGGAAATGATGGGAAATGTCCGTTTGCTCCTATCTCACGAGGATATGGAGAAGGTTCGGGCCGACGAGGAAACGGTTCGGTACTATGGCGGAGAGATGTCCTATATCGATACGGATGACGTAAAAGCACTGGCAGCATCTCTCACGGATGTGGATAACATCGGGTTTGACGGCGCGAGAGTTATGATCAAAACCACCTATGTGATGAGTCTCATCCTTGCATTTATCGTTCTGATCCTTTCGGTGGTCCTGATCGTTGTGTCCTTCCTGGTTCTTCGTTTTGCCATCAATCTTTCCATCCTGGAGGATTATCACGAGATCGGTGTAATGAAGGCCGTCGGGATCCGGGTGGCAAAGATCCGAAGCATGTATGCCTCCAAGTATTTTACGCTTGCCATCGTGGGCACACTGATCGGAGGAGCCTTAAGCTTCCCCTTCGGAAAGGTTCTGATCGATTCGGTAAGTAAGAATATGGTACTCGGAAATGATTCGGATGTACTTGCCCATATCATCGGCGCGCTTCTGGTAGTGTTGGTGATCTCGGCATTTGCATGGCGGGGAACAAAGAAGGTAAAGAAGATGTCTCCCGTGGATGCCATCCGGAACGGACAGACCGGGGAACGCTTCCGAAAGAAGAAAGGAAAGCGGATCGCAAAAACCAGAGGAAGCTCCGAAATGTTCCTTGCACGGAACGATCTTAGCAGCACGCCGAAGCGGTACCTCTCGGTAATCCTGTCCATCGCGATCTCCATGATGCTGGTTCTGGTGATCGTTAATACCTCGGAAACCATGCTGGGTGACCGGTTTATCGATTCCTTTGCGGCAAGAAGTGATCTCTATATCGGGACTCTGGAATCAGGTCTGATCAAGGACAGAGAACAGATGGACGCCTATATGGAGGAGCTCGCAAAGAAGATCACGGACGCCGGAATGCCCTGTACCATAAGCACGGATATTCAATATGTGTATAACACCGTTGTTGACGGAAAAGCCTATAAGCTGAACTATCAGCAGGGGATCAATACGACGGCCGCGGATTATAAGTATCTGGACGGAATGATCCCCCAGAATGCAAATGAAGTTGCAATCACGGATTCTATCCATGAGAAGACCGGCCTTTCCATCGGAGATACCTTTACCGTGGATTTCGGGGAGCAGAAAATCGAATGCCTGGTAACGGCAACCTATCAGACCATGAACAATATGGGCGACATCATCCGTTTCCATGAGGATGCGCCTACGGATCTGAAGCACTATAAGGCCATGCTGGCATGGCAGGTGAACTTCACGGATCACCCGGATGCAAAGGAGATCGATGCAAGATGTGAACGCCTGAAAGAGCTTCTAAATACCGACGAGGTCAGAAATGCTGCTGATTTCTGTTCAAAGACCATGGGTGTTGCTGACACCATGGTAACGGTACAGAATCTGCTTCTGATCATTACGCTGATCGTGGTTCTTCTGGTAATCGTCCTGATGGAGCGGTCCTTTGTGGCAGATGAGAAGAGCCAGATCGCTATCCTGAAGGCGGTGGGCTTCCGAAACAATATCATCGTGAGATGGCATGTGCTCCGGTTTGCAATCTGTGCGGCAATCGCCGTGGTTGCGGCTATCGTACTTTCCATCCCCATGACATATCTTTGCATCACGCCGATCTTCCGGATGATGGGACTGAAAACCGTGGATTATGCCATCAATCCGCTGAAGCTAGTCATTTACACCGGTATCGTATTTGTCTTCACGATCCTGGTGGCATGGATCACCGCGCAGTGCGTAAGAAGAGTCAAGAGCAGCGATACGGCCAACAATGAATAGCAGACTACGAGTAGCAGACTACGCTGCCCGGCCTGATTGCTCCATGCAGTTCCATTCCGCGACAGCCGTTTGCACTCCGGATTCACGACGTAGCGGCTTCGTACAGGATTATGCGTAATCAGCTCCTTCGGATGCTTCTTACTCATAATCCTGCACACTAGGGCGCTGCAGGCATCGCCCAAGTGCCGACGTCGTGAAACGGTCGCGGAATGAAACTCATGTCGCATCTGATCGGCCGGGGCAGCTGAATACAGATAATCCCGTTTGCCGTATCCATGGTAAAGGGGACCTAAAGAAAGGGGTATAAGAAATGAGCACATTGTTAGATGTTAAGGATCTTTGTAAGACATATATTCTCGACAAGCGTCAGAACCACGTTCTTCGGAACGTAAACTTCACTGTAAATGAGGGCGAGATGGTGGCGATCATGGGCCCCTCCGGATCCGGAAAGTCAACCCTCCTGTATTCCGTGTCCGGCATGGATAAGCCCACCGGCGGAACGGTGATCTTCGACGGAAGGGAGATCACGAGCCTCGGGGAGAAGGAGATGGCAGATATCCGTCTGGATGAGATGGGCTTTATCTTCCAGCAGATGTACATGATGAAGAACCTGACCATTCTGGATAATATCCTGCTTCCGGCCATGCAGAGCAAGCGGGAGGATATCACCAAAGAAGAGAAGCAACAGCGTGCCGAGGAGCTGATGCGGAAGCTGGGGATCATCGAGGTGGCTGATAATGACATCAACGAGGTATCCGGCGGACAGCTGCAGCGGGCCTGCATTTGCAGAGCCATGATCAACAATCCGAAGCTGATCTTCGCAGATGAGCCAACAGGTGCCCTGAACCGCACCTCCTCCACGGAGGTAATCGATGAGCTGGTGCGTCTGAACAAGGAAGGCACCACGGTGCTCATGGTTACCCATGACGCAAAGGTGGCAGCGCGCTGCACCAGAGTTCTTTACATCGTGGACGGAAATATCCGGAGTGAGTTTGAGAATCCCGACGACGGAAGCAAGAGCCAGAAGGAGCGGGAGAGAGCCCTGAATACCTGGCTTATGGATCAGGGTTGGTAAGGACGATTCACCATAGGACATAAAACGGTACAGCCACGTGCCTGCACGGGTGGCTGTACCGTTTTATGTCCGTCCGGCGAAGCCGGAATGCCACGTGTCGCCATGGCCGTGAGCTGCGAAGCAGCGGAAGACGCGCTGAAAGGCGCGGATTGGCCGTGGTCGATCGTGGCGGTGAATCGGCCGGAATCATTCAGGTTCGAAACGGAAACATCTTCCCCTCTCTGTCTTGATATGATAAAATATTATGGCATGTTGATCCATAGTTCTGTCTGATCATATTGAGGAAGTACTTCATGAATAATGAAAACCGAAAAAATGAGGAGCTGTTTCAGTCAGCTCACCTGAGTATCCTGATCACTTACACGATTTTCACCGTGATCCTGTCCGTGGAAACCTTTCTGATGAAATGGGAACGCTGGGCGGTGGTCCTTCTTGTGGCAGCCCTGATCCTCAGCTGGTTTCTGCATCTTTCCAATGTGGTACCCACCACGCTGCGAGTCTGGATCTGTTCCATCCTGATGATGTGCACCTACTTCTACTACGGCATCCATGATACCAGTGCCTATGATCTGGCGATCGTCATGGCAGCGGTGATCGTGCTTTATACCATGACCGGAATTAAGGCCCTGATCACGCTCTGTGAAGTGACCTATATCGTCACCATGTCCTATGAGCTGATCCAGCTTTTCAAGAACGGAACGGCCTTCGACGTGCTGGTCATCACCCGGACCATCCTGCATTTCGGAATGATCGTCATGATCGGACAGCTGGCGAAGGCAATCATCGAACGCTGGTCCGCAGTGCTTTCCCGCTCCAAGGATGAGGTGGAGCAGCTGACGGAAGCAACGGACCGTCTGAATGACTTCCTTGCAAATGTATCTCATGAGCTTCGTACTCCCATCAATGCGGTAATCGGTCTTTCCAGCGTCTGTGTTGAGCGGGAGACGGACCCGGAGATCCGGCAGGAGCTGGTGGAGATCCGGACCGCAGGACGCAGGGTATCCGAGCAGATCGGAGACATCCTGGATTATTCCGAGATCGACCGGGATGACCTGGCCGTGAACTATGAAGATTACATGCTTTCCTCCGTGCTGCATGATCTTACCACGGAGATCCGTGCTTATAAGCCCAGGGATATCGAGCTGGTCATCGATGTGGATCCGGCCATCCCTGCCATGATGAACACGGATGTCAGCAAACTGAAGAAGATCCTGAAGGCACTGATCTCCAACGGACTGAAGTATACCACGGAGGGCGGTGTCTATGTCCGCATCACCTCGGAGCCCCAGAACTACGGGGTCAACCTCCGGCTGGAGGTTTCGGATACCGGTATCGGTATGAGCGAAGAGGAGCTTGAGCGGATCCATGACAGATTCTATCAGGCAGATTCCGGAAGAACCAGAGCCGCAGGCGGTCTGGGCCTCGGAATCTCCATCGTCAACGGTTTCGTGTCCGCGCTCGGCGGATTCATGACCATTTCCAGTAAGAAGAACGAAGGAACCCGTGTCCACGTAAGTATACCCATGAAGGTGGTGGACCCGGCCAGCTGTATGTCCCTGGCAAATACGGACAAGCTGTGCATCGGTGCGTTCCTGCATTTTGATAAATATCCGAACCCGAACGTGCGTGAGTATTACAACTCCATGGTGCGAAATATCGTAGTGGGCCTGGGGGTTCAGATGCACCGCGTGGACAACGTGGAGAATCTGAAACGTCTGGTAGACTCCACGAAGCTGACCCATCTCTTCGTTCAGGAAGAGGAGTACAGTGCAAATATCGAATATATGGAGCAGCTGTCCAGAAAGATGGTGATCGCCGTGGTAGCAGGCACGGATTTCGAACTTCCGGAGGATAGCTGGGCCAAGAAGCTGGAGCGTCCGTTCTACTGCTTCCCTGTGGTAACCATCCTCAGCATGAGTCTTCGCGAGGCCGCAGAGCAGAAGGTTGGCCGGATGATGCTGCGAGACGTCCGTGCCCTGGTTGTGGATGATGAGCCCATGAACCTGACGGTTGCGGTCAGCATCTTCAAGCGCTACGGCATGGTGGTAACCACGGCGGGCTCCGGACCGGAATCCATAGAGCTCTGCAGGGAACGGGACTTCGATATCGTTTTCATGGATCATATGATGCAGGGCATGGACGGTGTGGAGGCCATGAAGCTGATCCGCGCGGACAACAGAAACAGGGGCAGGGATTTCCCGATCGTTGCCCTCACCGCAAATGCCATGAGTACCGCAAAGCAGATGTTCCTGTCCGAGGGCTTCGACGGCTTTGTAAGTAAGCCGGTGGAACTGGAGGAGCTGGAGCGCGTTATGGGCAAGGTACTTCCGAGAAACTGTATCACCTACGAGCTGGATGAGGCGGCGACGGCGGAGACAAAGCCGGAAGAAACACCGGTAGAAACACAGACAGAAACACCGGCAGAAACACCGGCAGCTCCCGCAGAACCGGCTGTTTCCGTGACAGAGGCTGCAAAGGCAGCAACCATTTCGGAACCGGTGAAGGAAGCGGCTGTTGCAGAGGATATCCCGATCACAGAGGAACCGGCAGCCCCTGCAGAGGAGAGTAAGGATCCGGAGACGGTCCTTCGCGAGAAGCTGAAGGAGCTGGATGTGGATATGGAAGCCGGTCTTCACTACTGCAGCCAGGATGTGGAGTTCTATCAGACCCTGCTTCTGCAGTATGCCAGCGATATGCAAAAGAAGATCAGTCTCCTGGAGCAGTATAAGAAGGATGCGGATTACGGCAATTACGCGATCCATGCCCATTCCGTAAAGAGTACATCGAAGATGGTTGGTGCCACGGCGCTTTCGGAGAAGGCCAAGGCACTGGAGAAGGCGGCGAAGGCATCCGAGGGAGATGTGATCGAGGCCGGACATGATGAGGTAATCGAGGACCTGCGCCGGATCACGGAGGGTCTCACGGTTCTTTTGAACAGCTAAGCTACCCCGGGTTTATTGTGGGGGATAGAATGACCCCGGGTTTTTATGGGAGACAGAGATATGAAACTGAGTAATCTCAAGAATAAAATGTTCGACGGTGATATTCATATCCGGAAACGACTGTTCGTTCTGAGTATCCTTATCACCATCGTTGCGCTCTTTATCTCACTGATCGAGCTTGCCCTTACGGACAATTCCATCACAAATGTGGTGATGCTGGGCGGAGGACTCTTTATCGTGATCCTGCTGGCTTGGTATTCGATCAAGCATGATCACTACCGGGCTGCGTCCATGATGGCTGCGATCTTTATGGGATATGTACATTTTCCGCTCTGCTTCTTCTGGGGCGGAGGGATCAACGGAGACGCACCGCTCTGGTGTCTCTTCTCCGTTCTGTTCATGAGCCTGATCCTGAGTGGGAAGATCAAGGTAATTCTTCTGGTGGGAGAAGCAATCCTGGCCATCGTATGCTATTATCTAAGCTACACCCATCCGGAGTATATCGTTCAGAACACGAATCTGCAGGCACATCAGTATTCCCTGATCGCGCTTCTTTCCACGAGTATAGCCATCAGTCTGATGATCGAACTTGAGATCCGTCTTTATATCCGCGAAAGTATTCAGGCTGAGAAGCAGAGAAAGGAGATCGAGCTCCTGAACGCTTCCCAGAATCAGTTCTTCTCCAGTATGAGCCATGAGATCCGGACGCCGATCAATACCATCATCGGCCTGAATGAGATGATCCTCCGGGAGGACATCTCGGACGAAGTCGCGGAGGATGCGGCCAACATCCGTTCCGCAAGTAAGCTTCTTCTCAGTCTGATCAATGACATCCTGGATATGTCCAAGTTTGAATCCGGGCGGATGCAGCTGGCAGAATCCCCCTATCGTCTCGGGGATATGCTGTCCGACCTGGTCGGTATGTTCTGGCTTCGCGCCAAGGAGAAGAATCTGGAGTTCCATGTAAATGTGGCACCGGACATCCCGGCGGAGCTGATCGGTGATGATGTGCGGATCCGTCAGGTCCTGATCAATGTGCTGAACAATGCCATCAAGTACACGAAGGAAGGGTCCGTAACTCTGTCCGTTCAGTGTGCAAATGTGACCGAAGAGGATGCACGTCTGGTATTCTCGGTAACGGATACCGGTATGGGCATCAAGAAGGAGGATATCCCGTACCTCTTCACGGCCTTCAAACGTGTGGATGAGGAGACCAACCGTCATATCGAGGGAACGGGACTGGGTCTTTCCATCGTGAAGAACTTCGTGGAGCTGATGGGCGGAGCTGTCCGCGTGAACAGTATCTACACGGAAGGAACCACATTTATCATAGAGATCCCACAGAAGCTGGCGGGTGAGCGTGTGATCGGAGAGACGGATATCGAGAGCCGTCACAATACAAGAAGGATTTCAGGTTATCATCAGAAGTTCGAGGCTCCCGAGGCCCGGATCCTGGTGGTGGATGATAACGCCTCCAACCTGATGGTTGTGACCAAGCTGCTGCGTGATACGAAGATCAGGATCGATACGGCTTCCGGTGGAGCAGAGGCTCTGAAGAAGACCATCGACAATGAATATCAGGTGATCTTCATGGATCATCTGATGCCGGAAATGGACGGAATCGAGGCGCACCAGAGGATCCGGAATCAGACCGGCGGACGGAACAAGGATACGAAGGTGGTAATCCTTACCGCAAATGCGGATGAGGAAAGCCGTGCCCTGTATGAGAAGGAAGGCTTTGACGGCTATCTTACCAAGCCTGTCAGCGGAGACCAGCTGGAGAGTGAGCTGATGCATCTCCTTCCGGCCAGCATGGTCTATGTAACCGGAGACAACGGATCCATCCTGGAGGAAACGGTTTCCTGGATGCGGAACAGCCAGACCAAGAAGCAGGTGATCATTACCACCGAAAGCGTTGCGGATCTTCCGGAGGAGCTGACCCGGGAGTACGGGATTCAGGTTCTGCCGCATAAGGTCTGCACCAACGAAGGTATTTTCAAGGACGGACTGGATATCGATACCAAGGGTGTTCTTCAGTATATGGAGAAGCCTGAGAATATGCTGAAGCCACAGGCTCCGGACGTAAAGGAGCACGAGGCCTTCTTTGCACGGACCCTGACGAAGGCCAATAATGTCATTCATATCTCCATCTCCAGTGAGGTGGAGCAGAGCGGCTGTCCTGTCGCCGTTGAGGCATCCAAGTCCTTTGATAACGTAAATGTATTTGACTCCGGACACCTGTCCAGCGGACAGGGACTTCTGGTGCTGCTGGCAGCGAAGGCCGTGGCAGAGGGCATGCGTCCGGATGAGATCCTTGCCATGCTGGAGAAGGAGAAGAAGAATATCCGAACCAGCTTTATCGTAGACAGTCTGGACTTTCTCGCAAGAACCGAGCAGGTGGGCGCAGGCGTTGCAAATCTTACCAAGGCGCTGATGGTTCGCCCGGTGCTTGCCATGAAGCGCGGAAAGATGTCTGTCAGCAAGGTGGCTGTCGGTTCCAGAGAGGATGCATGGAAGAAGTATATCCGGCGCTCCTTACTGACTCCGTCAAAGATTGATAAGTCGATCCTTTTTATCACCTATGTCGGGATCACAAAGAAGGAAATGGACTGGATCCGCGCCGAGGTGGAGAAGCGGATCAGCTTCGATCGGATCTACTTCCAGCAGGCATCACCGGCCATCGCGACCAACTGCGGTCCCGGAACCTTTGGTCTGTTATACCGGAAACTGGATAAGCCGAGAGAATTCTAAACATCATGGGAGATGACGGGATATGCTGGATATTCTGATCGTGGAAGATAATCGGGAGATCGCAGGACTGCTGACGGATTTTCTCCGGGCGGAGGGCTACACCGTAAGCACTGCGGAAACGGGTGAGAAGGCGCTGCATCTTTATGAAATGTACGGCGCAAGGCTTCTGATCCTGGATATCAATCTGCCGGGGGAGATGGATGGCTTTGCCGTGCTTTCCAAGGTACGGGAGGGCGCAAATACCCATGTGCTGATCACCAGTGCCAGAACCGGGAAGGAGGACCAGTTAAAGGGTCTTCGGATCGGTGCGGATGATTATATCGAAAAGCCTTACGATATCGATATCCTGATGGCAAAGATCAAGGGGATCTTCAAGCGGAAGTTTGAGCTGGATGAGATCGTGGAGGGGGATATCCGTCTTAATACGGTGACGGAAAGCCTCACCGTGGGAGACAGGACCGTGGATATCACGGCAAAGGAATATGAGCTCTTAAAGCTTCTGATGGAGCATAAGAATACGACGCTGAAGAAGGAGTATCTCTTCAACACCGTATGGGGAAGTGACTCAGAGTCGGAGCTGCAGACACTGACGGTACACATCAAATGGCTCCGGGAGAAGATCGAGAAGGATCCGAAGAAGCCGACGCACATCCTGACGGTCTGGGGTGTGGGATATCGCTTCGAAGCGTGAGTCTGGTGACGGAAGATGAAAAGAAACGGGATCGTGATCTTAATCATACTGCTAACGGAAGTGCTGCTGGCCATCGGCAGCATCTTCCTCTTTTTACATGTGCAGGACCGGGCCGATGCACGTCAGTACCGGGTGGAGATCGAGCGGCTGAGCCGGCAGATCCGGGAGGGAGAAACGCCCGATACTTCCGGCTGTCAGTATGTGAAGAGCGTGGAGGTCTTTGATCCTTCGGTAACCGGAAATGATGACTTCGCGGCAGCCATCGGCCCGGACGGGACCGTGTACCGCATCAGTTACCGTGTAGACCGAAGTGAGAAAAGCGGAGTGATCCTGATCGCATGCATCTGGGGCGTGGTGGTGCTTCTTACCATCGCGGGCTGGGTCTATATCTATCGGAAGATCCTTCGACCCTTCCGGGAGCTTTCCGAGCTTCCCATCCAGCTTTCCAAGGGGAATCTTTCCATCCCGTTGAAGGAGGAGAAGAACCGGTATTTCGGCCGGTATCTCTGGGGGATGGATATGCTCCGGGAGAAGCTGGAGGAGGAGAAGTCCCGGCAGCTTGCCATGGAGAAGGAGAAGAAGACACTGGTGCTCACCGTGTCCCACGATATCAAGACACCGCTTTCGGCAATCAAGCTTTATAATAAGGCTCTGGCCAGCGGGATCTACAAGGAAGAAGAAAAGCGTCTGGAGGCGCACCGGGGGATCGACCGGAATCTGGAGGAGCTGGAGAGTTACGTGGAAGAGATCCGGGATGCGACCCGGGAGGACTTCCTGCAGCTGAAGGTGGAGGACGGAGAGTGGTACCTCTCCGATGTAATGAACAAGGTACAGGCGCTCTATGCTGAGAAGGCAGAGCATGTCCATACGAAATTCGTGATGGATACGTATACGGACTGTCTCCTGAAGGGGGATCCGGAGCGGGCTCTGGAGGTGCTTCAGAATCTGATGGAAAATGCCTTAAAGTACGGCGACGGAAAGAGTATTTCCATCCGGTTCTCCGAGGAAGAGGACTGCCGTCTTGTTACGGTGGAGAATACCGGCTGCAATCTGCCGGAGCGGGAGCTTCCGAATATCTTCGATTCCTTTTACCGGGGAAGCAATTCGGAGAAGCAGAAGGGAAGCGGACTGGGACTCTATATCTGCCGACAGCTGATGCGGGCCATGGACGGAGACATTTATGCGGAAGTTAAGGGAGACCATTTTGCGGTTACGGCGGTCTTTCGGAAAAAATAATAACGGAGGTTATGGTATGCGTAAAGGATGGAAAGGAATCATAATACTCGGTATCGGAGCTATGCTTCTCGCGGGAGGGCTGTTCTTAGGAGGAAACGGGGGAACCGCTTATGCAGCGGATTCGATCCCGATCGATGCGGAACATTTTGAGGATGCGAACTTCAGATCGAAGCTTATGGAATTGTATGGAGAGGATGATGCGCTGACGCAGGATGAGATCGCATCTGCCAAAAAGTTAGATGTGAGGGACTCCTCCATCAGCAGCCTTTCGGGGATCGGCTATTTCACTGAGCTGGAAATCCTGTATTGTGAGGATAATGACATAAGAACACTGGACCTCAGTAAGAATACAAAGCTGAAGGACCTGGAATGCTCCGGGAATATGTTTCTGGAATCGCTGACCTTCGGAAAGGGATCGAAGCTGCAGGTTCTTTCCTGTGAAGGATGTTACCTGACGAGTCTGGATCTTTCCCGGCTTACGGCCCTCCGTCGGCTTGACTGTCATTTAAATTATGGTCTTTCTGATCTGAAGCTTGGAGCAGCTGAGTCTTTGGAAGAACTGGATGTCTCATCTACCAAATTGAAAAATCTGGACCTTAGTACATACAAGAATCTGATAATCTGTGACTGCTCCTCTGCTTCCCTTGAAAAACTGACCCTCGGAAATCTTCCGAATCTGGAGCAGCTAAACTGCTTCGCAAACAGCCTGACGAAGCTGGATGTCGGCGGCTGCCCTGAGCTGACGCAGCTTAACTGTGCATCAAATGAACTGGAAGCTCTGGATGTCCGGAACAATAAAAACCTGAGGACGCTGAAATGCAGCGCGAATAAGATCGGGAGTCTGGAATTCGCCGGGCATACGTTCCTCCGACAGCTGACCTGTGATACAAATAAGATCGCCAGTCTGGATCTTGATCAGGCTCCCCTGCTTGCCGTGGCACTTCAGAAGGGCGAGTATTCGGAAGGTTCGGGGACTCAGAAATATACCCTGAAAGGGAATTCGAGTGCGGAAGATATTATCTTAGCTACGGACACGTCTGTTTCCATCAGCTGCAAAACCGTAGAGGATGTGATCGCCATCGATGCGGATACATTTCCGGACGAGGGCTTCCGGAATTATCTCTTAAAGCGTGTGGATCTGGACCATAGCGAGGGACTTTCGGAGGCGGAGATCAATGTGGTTGAAGTGATCCGGTATGTTTCGGATTATGGTGTGAAGGATCTGACCGGGATCTCGAATTTTCCGAATCTGAAGACTCTTTCCTGCAACTTTTGCGAACTGACATCTCTGGATGTGAGCGGGAATACAGCGCTGGAGAATCTTTACTGTGACTACAACAACATTAAAACACTGGAGCTTGGAAAGAACAAAGCACTTGTCAGCCTCGAATGTGGCTTTAATCCGCTGACTGCTTTGGATCTTTCGAAAAATACAGGACTGGAGTATCTTGGCTGCAGCAGTACCTCAATTGAATCCCTGATCCTTACGGCCAATACGAAGCTGAAGAAAGTGGATGCCGGCGGTGCGAAGCTAAAGCGGCTGGATGTCTCAAAATGCGTTCTCCTGGAAACCCTGGATTGCATGAAAAATGACCTTGAGACACTGGACATTTCAAAGAATACGAAGCTGAAGGATCTGGATTGCAGAAGCAATAAGATTTCAAAACTGGATCTTGGCAATAATACCGAACTGCTTCTCCTTGATGTTGACAATACTTCGCTGAAGAGTCTGGATGTTACTCCCTGTAAGGATCTGTATTATCTTTCCTGTTGCGGGACGAAGGTGACGAAGCTTGACATCGCGGACAATCCGGATCTGCTGGAGGTTTATGCGAGCGGAGAAAAAACCACTGAGGGAAGCACCGTACGGTATTATCGGTGGATCGATGGTCACAGCAATATGCTGATGGCGGATTCCTCCATGACCATCATCGTGAAGAAGGAAGGCTGGAGACAGGAAAGCGGAAAATGGTATTTCTATGTAAATGAGAAGCCGAAGACGTGCTGGAAGAAGCTCTCCGGTAAGTGGTACTACTTTGATCCCAAGAGCGGTGCCATGCAGACGGGCTGGAAGAAGCTGTCCGGTCAGTGGTACTATTTCGATCCCAAGAGCGGTGCCATGCAGACGGGTTGGAAGAAGCTGTCCGGTGACTGGTACTACTTCAAGGATGACGGAACCATGGCCTATAATGAATACTGCAAGGGCTACTGGCTGAATAAGGACGGAACCTGCACCTATTCCGCAAAGGCTTCCTGGAAGAAGGATAAGAAGGGCTGGTACTATATCGACACCAAGGGCTGGTATGCAAAGAAGCGCTGGCTGAAGATCGACGGAAGCTGGTATTACTTCGATGAGGAAGGCTATATGGTGACGGGACTACGAACCATCGGAGGGAAGACCTATAAGTTCTCGGATGAAGGAGTCTGCCTGAATCCGTAGGCGGCAGGTTCGGTGAAGAATCGATTGTATCATGTATGGTTTCATGGTAGAATAGAGGATAGGTGAACGGTTGGTTATGAGGGTCTATGGGGGACCTGCAGCCGACATCAATATTATAAAAAAGGAGAAGGAAAGTATGGAGATGGAATTCTATCGCTGCGTCCATTGCGGACAGATCGTTGAGGTAGTTAAGAAGACAGGTGCACCGCTGGTTTGCTGCGGTGAGGCTATGCAGAAGATCGAGCCGGGAACCACGGATGCGGCTGTTGAGAAGCACGTTCCGGTTATCTCGGTGGACGGAAATACAGTTACCGTGACTGTAGGTTCCGTTGAGCATCCGATGCTTCCGGAGCACTATATCGAGTGGATCGCACTTGCAACCAAGGAAGGCTTCCAGAGAAAGGCTCTGAAGGCCGGAGATCCCCCGACGGTAGTTTTTGCACTGACGGATGGCGATGAGGTGGAGGCAGCTTACGCATACTGCAATCTCCACGGACTGTGGAAATCATAAGAAAGAACAAGAACAGAAAGACAGGGAACAGTTCTCAAAAAAAAGAGTACAGTTTCCTGTCTTTTTTTGCGGATGACCAATGTAGACAGAAAACTGACCATGAGAGGCGCGAGCCGGTCCTCGAAAAAGCATCGCTGGCGAAGGACACAGCGCCGAGGATTGTTTTGCTTGACAGTGACCTCAATGAAATAAAATGTTGACATCCGATTTCGATGGTGATATAACAGAATCAAATAGATTAGCACTCACTGCATGAGAGTGCTAACAAGTTGAAAGCGGAAGGGAGTGATCTGTATGACACTGGATAAGTACACAAAGAAGTCCATCGAGGCAATCGAAGTAATGCAGAAGCTGGCGGATAAGTACGGTCAGCTGGAATTACAGACAGAGCATCTATTGTATTCTCTGCTCACCATAGAAGACAGTCTGATCGTGAAGATCCTGACCAAGCAGGGGGTGGATGTAAACGGGCTTACCCGTGAGGCAGAAGGCCTGCTTTCGGGCCTGCCGCGGGTTTCCGGTGCATCCCAGGACCCGTATGTAGGCAACGACCTTCGAAAGACTCTGGGCAATGCCGAGGACGAAGCAAAGAAGATGGGAGATCAGTACATCTCCGTAGAGCATCTCTTCCTCGGAATCCTTCGGAACGGAAGTTCGGGAGTGAAGTCCCTGCTGAAGAAGTACGGGATTAAGGAGTCCGAATTCCTTGCCGTTGTAAAGGCTCTCAGGGACGGACGGACCGTGCAGTCCGAAAACCCGGAGGATAGCTATGATGCACTGGAGAAGTATGGTACCAGTCTGGTACAGCGGGCCCGTGATCAGAAGCTGGACCCCGTGATCGGGCGTGATACGGAAATAAGGAACATCATCCGGATCCTGTCCCGGAAAACCAAGAATAACCCGGTGCTGATCGGTGACCCCGGTGTCGGTAAGACCGCAGCCATCGAAGGTCTGGCACAGCGGATCGTTAAGGGTGATGTGCCGGATTCCCTGAAGGATAAGGAAATCTTCTCCCTGGATATGGGGTCCCTTATCGCAGGAGCCAAGTACCGTGGTGAATTCGAGGAGCGTCTGAAGGCAGTTCTGGATTCCGTAAAAAAGTCCGATGGCAGGATCATCCTCTTTATTGATGAGCTGCATACAATCGTTGGTGCAGGAAAGACCGAGGGCTCTCTGGATGCAGGAAATATGCTGAAGCCCATGCTGGCCCGTGGCGAGCTGCACTGCATCGGTGCAACAACCGTGGACGAGTATCGGAAATATATCGAGAAGGATAAGGCTCTGGAGCGTCGGTTCCAGCCGGTCATGGTAAATGAGCCCACCGTGGAGGACACCATTTCCATCCTGCGAGGCATAAAAAATCGCTACGAGGTGTATCACGGCGTCAAGATCTCCGACGGTGCACTGGTTTCGGCTGCAACCCTGTCGAACCGGTATATCTCTGACCGGTTTCTGCCGGATAAGGCCATCGACCTGGTGGATGAGGCCTGTGCCATGATCAAGACGGAGCTGAACTCCATGCCGGCAGAGCTGGATGAGATCTTCCGGAAGATCATGCAGCTGGAGATCGAAGAGGCTGCACTGAAGAATGAAGATGACAATCTGTCGAAGGAACGACTGGCCGTGCTTTCCGAGGAGCTGGCAGAGCTGCGTGAGAAGGCAGCCTCCATGAAGGCTACCTGGGAGCAGGAGAAGTCAGAGGTGGACCGGGTATCTCAGATCCGTGAGGAGATCGAGCAGACCAAGGACGAGATTCAGATCGCACAGCGGAAATATGATCTGGCCAAGGCAGCAGAGCTGCAGTACGGCAAGCTGCCCGGCCTGGAGAAGGAGCTGGATCAGCTGGAGGATAAGCTGGCAAAGGAAGGCCGGCAGATGCTGCATGAGACCGTAACTGAGGATGAGATCGAGAAGATCATCTCCAAATGGACCGGTATCCCTGTTGCAAAGCTTTCCGAGTCAGAACGTGCGAAGACCCTGCATTTGCCAGAAGAACTGCATAAGAGAGTGGTGGGACAGGATACGGCTGTCAACCTTGTAAGCGATGCGATCCTTCGGTCCCGTGCCGGGATCAAGGACCCGTCGAAGCCCATCGGATCCTTCCTGTTCCTCGGACCTACCGGTGTGGGCAAGACCGAGCTGGCGAAGGCTCTGGCAGAAGCCCTGTTCGATGATGAGAACAGCGTGGTCCGGATCGACATGAGTGAATATATGGAGAAGCACAGCGTAGCCAGACTGATCGGAGCGCCTCCGGGATATGTGGGCTATGATGAAGGCGGTCAGCTGACTGAGGCCGTTCGCCGGAAGCCCTACGCCGTTGTCCTCTTCGATGAGGTGGAGAAGGCACATCCGGATGTGTTCAACGTAATGCTGCAGATCCTGGATGATGGACGGATCACCGATTCCAAGGGCAATACCGTGGACTTCAAGAACACGATCCTCATCATGACATCCAATATCGGATCCCAGTATCTGCTGGAAGGTATCGGAGAAGATGGCGAGTTCCTGCCGGATACCGAGCAGAAGGTAATGGGAGACCTCCGGAACTATTTCCGACCGGAATTCCTGAACCGTCTGGACGAGACCATCCTCTTCAAGCCTCTCTCCGAGAAGGAAATCGGATCCATCGTTGAACTCCTGCTGGCAGACCTCAACAAACGTCTGGCTGACAAGGAACTGAAGGTAGAGCTCACCGACGCCGCCCGGGAAGAGATCATCCGCAAGGGCTACGATCCCGTCTACGGTGCCCGCCCGCTGAAGCGTTACCTCCAGAAGAACGTGGAGACCCTTGTGGCCCGCGCAATCCTGCAGGGCACCCTCCGGCTGGGAGACACCATAACTATTGACGAACAAGATGGTTCGCTGGTAGTAAAATAAACAATGTATTTTGACAGTCTCTGCAAGTCGGAGACTGTCTTTTTGCTGCTATTCAGGCGTGTTTGGTCCTGACGCGTTGCTATTTTCGGGAATACTGCTCAATTGATGGAGCGCCGATAGTGGCCGGCGGATGCATTCCGAGGACGTTGCGGGTCTCGGCACTTGGCAATCCGCGAGCCGAAGGTGAAGCGGGAAGCCTATGTGCCGCTAGGGGCTCCCGCAATTAGGCGCGAGCCGGTCCGAGGAATGTATTCGGCGGCTACAAGGCGCTTTGCGGGCGCGAGCCGGGCCCCGAAAACAGCATCCGGATCGAAGAACCAACTACCGTATCCTAATATCGAAAAAATATGGTTGCAATTTGTCCCGAAAAGAAGTAAAGTAATAAATAGTGGATTTTTACACTTTAATGCGTTAAAGTGAAATAGGTTTGAAGAATAGGAGAAGACTACATGAAGAAGTATTTCCAGCCCGAGATCGAAACCATGCCCGTGGAAGAGATCAAGAAACTGCAGTCCGAGCGCCTCGTAAAGCAGGTCGCTTATGTATATGCCAACAACAAGTACTACAAAAAACTGATGGACGAAAAGGGCGTTAAGCCGGAAGATATCCAGGGAATCGAAGATCTGCACAAGCTTCCGTTCCTGACCAAGAACGACCTCCGCGAAGCATATCCCTACGGACTACTGTCCCGTCCTCTGAAGGACTGTGTACGTATCCAGTCCACCAGCGGTACCACAGGACGCCGCGTGGTTGCATTCTACACACAGCATGATATCGACCTTTGGGAAGAGTGCTGCGCAAGAGCACTGGTAGCAGCCGGCGGAACCGATGAAGACGTGGTTCAGGTTTGCTACGGTTACGGTCTTTTCACCGGTGGCCCGGGTCTGAACGGCGGTTCCCATAAGCTGGGAAGCCTGACCCTTCCCATGTCCTCCGGAAATACCGAGCGTCAGATCCAGTTCATGCGCGATCTGAACGCAACCATCCTTTGCTGCACACCTTCCTACGCAGCCTATATCGGCGAGAAGCTGCATGAGATGGGCTTCACACCGGATGACATTAACCTGAAGGCAGGTATCTTCGGTGCAGAGCCCTGGACCGAGGAAATGCGCCGCGATATCGAGCAGAAGCTGGGCATCAAGGCTTATGATATCTACGGACTGACGGAGATCTCCGGACCGGGTGTCTCCTTCGAGTGCGAAGAGCAGACCGGTATGCACATCAATGAGGATCACTTCATTGCAGAAATCATTGATCCCGAGACCGGAGAGGTTCTTCCGGAAGGATCCGAGGGTGAGCTTGTCTTCACCAGCATCACAAAGGAGGCGTTCCCGCTTCTCAGATATCGTACCAGAGATCTCTGTGTACTGTCCCGGAAGCAGTGCTCCTGCGGACGTACCCATATCAAGATGTGCAAGCCGAAGGGACGCAGCGATGACATGCTGATCATCCGTGGTGTCAACGTATTCCCGTCTCAGATTGAGACCGTTCTTCTGAAGGAAGGCTACACTCCGAATTATCAGATCCTTGTTGATCGTATCAATAATGAGGATACCTTCGAGATCAATGTCGAGCTGTCTCAGGAGCAGTACGCTAAGCTGCAGGATGATGATCTGGCATTTGACAAGGCAGAGAAGAAGCTGGTTGGTGCCATGGTCGGCATGCTTGGTATCCGTCCGAGAATCCACCTGCTTGCACCTCATTCCGTAGTACGAAGCGAGGGCAAGGCAGTCCGCGTGGTAGATAAGAGAAAGCTGCACGATTGATTGATACAAACGAAACGTTCATAAGTGATAAAAAAGGGAAATGCGACCGCCACATATGTGGTGATCGCATTTCGTTTTATGAGAGAGAGGTTTATTCAGAAAAGGTTTATTCAGAAACCTTGTTTACCATGTACAGGAACTCTGCCTTGAATTCGTCATCCATAACACCCGGGAGAACCTTCAGACGGTCGTAGATCTCCTGATAGCTTGCGGTTCCCTTGTACTCGGAGTCGCGAAGCAGCATTCCGAACTCAGCTACGCCTGCTGCGAAGGAGGTATCAGCGTCCATGGTATCCATGAGCATGTCCTTGGTTACAGGGTAGGTGAGAAGCTTGCTCTCGGATGCGTCCGGCTCCTTGTAGCGGATGTTGACTGCCAGAAGCTCATCCTCATTTACGATTCCGGCTGCTTCTACGGTGTTGGAATCGTTGCCGTAGCGGCTTGTGATCTCGCCTACGGAGAAGCTGGAATCTGCAGGAACGATCTCATAGAGTACGGTTACGGTCTGACCGGAGCCTACCTCGCCGCCGTCCTTCTTATCATTTGCAAAATCCTCTGCAGCCATTTCACGGTTCTCATAACCCACCAACCGATAGCCCTTTACCTGCTCGGGATTGAATTCTACCTGGAACTTCACGTCTTTTGCTACGGTGTAGAGGGTGGACCACATTTCGTCCTTCAGGACGCGGGTTGCCTCTGCGGTGCAGTCGATATAGGCGTAGTTGCCGTTGCCGTAGTCTGCAAGAGCTTCCATCTTGCTGTCCTTATAGTTGCCTGTGCCGAAGCCGAGGCAGGAGAGGAAGACACCGGTTTCTCTCTTATTTTCCACGAGACTGATCAGATCTGCTTCCGAGGATACGCCTACGTTCAGGTCACCGTCGGTTGCAAGGATGATGCGGTTGTTGCCGCCCTTTACGAAGTGCTTTTCAGCGATCTCGTATGCCTTCTTGATTCCGCCTTCACCGTTGGTGCAGCCGTAAGCTTCCAGCTGGTTGATGGCTGCCTTGATCTCTTCCTTCTTGTCACCCCTTGCACCGTCCAGTACAACTTCTTCTGTTCCGGCATAGGTTACGATGGAAATGGTGTCCTCATCAGACAGGTTGTCAGTGAGAAGGGAAAATGCCTTCTGTGCCAGAGGGAGCTTGTCGCCGTTAAACATGGATCCTGAAGTGTCGATCAGGAATACGATGTTGGAGCCGCCCTTCGGCTGAATCTCCTCGGCCTTCACGCCGACACGGAGAAGGAGTGTATCCTTGTTCCACGGGCACGGGGTAAGCGCTGTTGTTACGCCGAACTTCTCGCCTTCCTTTGCTGCTGCATAATCATAATGGAAATAGTTGATCATTTCCTCGATCCGGATGGCCGAATCGCTGATGCCGAACTCATCGCCTGCGAAGATCCTGCGGCGAAGATTGGTGTAGGTTGCGGTATCCACATCTGCACCGAAGGTGGAGAAGGGAGCGGTTGCAACGGAAAGGAATCCGGATTCCTTGATGTTGTTATAGTCCTCGGTATTCCAGTTGATCTCGTTCCAGTCCGTGATGTACTGACCGCCGTTGTAGGAGCTGACGGCTCCGGAAAGATCATCGGATGCTTCGGATTCCGCCATGATCATGGATCCGCCGTTCATGTAGTTCTTGGAGTAGTTTCGTTCCGAATAATCATTGTTCAGTCCGTCATACTTCTCACCGGCCTTCTTGATCTTCAGTTCGATCTCCTGATTCGAGTAAGCCGTGACGATGGTTCCGGGCTCCGTAGCAACGGTTCCCGTGGTTCCCTGGGATGCGGCACCGCATCCGGTAAGAAGGAAACAGGTGGTAAGCAGGAGCGCAGCGCCCTTGGTCTTCAGGTTTTTAAATCTTCTCTTCATCATATTTTATCGAGCCTCCGTTCGTTTTTTTTCGTGTGTCTCACACTATTTTTTCAAGCTGTTGAGAAGGATACGTACGAAGGTTTTGTTTTTTATGGAGAATTTTCAAATATTTTTTTCGTGGTTTTTTTATGGTATAATGACCGGGGGAAACAGAACCGCGTTTTAATACGGAAGAGAGGTCGGCCCATGTTTATAAATAAGCTGAATCAGTTGTATAAGCCGGAGCGTGTACTTTACTATCTGGAAGCCGGTCCGGAGGAGATAGAAGCGTTTTATAAGGGAGAGATTCCGGAGACTTTTCGGAAGCTGGCCGGGACCTTCGGGACCTATGATTATCCCGGGGTGTTCTACGTGGACTCGCTGGAGAAGGAAGTGATCGGGATCGAGTACCGGCCGGAGGATGACCGGATCGACTATCCGACGGAATTGAAGTCGATTCTTCTGGACGGCGCATTTTACTATTCCATCGAGATCGAAAATGATAACAGGATAGATCTGCCCTTCATCCGGGAGCTTTTCGCGAAGCTGGCAAGGGATGATGATGCACACCGGCAGTACAGTGACCTTGCCATCAGCGACGCACCGCGGGTGATCGGTGTCTTTACCCATATCAGTAAGTTCCGGATCCTCTATGAGTGCCGGCTGGAGGCGGACCGTGCATCGGATGTGATCCGGGATGACGCAGAGAAGTTGGATCGTGAACTGCTATACAGGATGGCCTTCCATGATCCGATCACCGGTCATTATAATTGGAATCATCTGGTTCCCTTCCTGGAGATGCCCATGGATTACGGCATCAGGGATTATGCCTTTGCACATTTTGATATCAAGGAATTCCGGATCATCAATGAGGTGTACGGGCATATTGCAGCCAATAAGGTGCTGTCAAATGTAGTGCGTGCCATGAACGAAGCGGATTTCGTCTATTCCAGCGCCAGATGCCACAATGATAACTTTGCCATGATGCTGCGTGATATGCCGGAGCAGGAGATGATCGCAAAGCTGGAGGAATTCTTCGAGGGGCTTTCTCATCTGGAGGAGGACCCGAATTATAAGATCTACTTCAGGTGCGGTGTTGTGCCCATGCAGCGGGCCGTGTTTTCGGCCAACCGCGTTGCCGATGCGGGGAAGCTGGCGCAGAAGCTGGGAACGACCCCGAACCGGACGGATATCGTCATGTACACGGATAAAATGAATGATGATATTCTCTGGAGTAATTACATCAAGGCCTATCTGGATACGGCGGTTCAAAATGATGAGTTCCTGGTATATCTGCAGCCGAAGTTTGATATTAAAGAAGAGAAGATCAAGGGGGCCGAGGCGCTGATCCGCTGGAACTATAAGAAGCGGGTCATGCTTCCGCCGTATCGGTTCATTCCCTTCTTTGAGAAGGACGGGTCCATCGGGAAGATCGATGATATCGTGCTGGACAAGGTCTGCCATGCGCTGGCGGACTGGAAGCGGGAAGGACGTCCGCTGTATCCGGTTTCCGTGAACCTGTCGCGGAGCCGTCTCTATGATCCCGGACTGATCGACCATCTGGTGGGGATCATCGATTCCTACGGCGTGGATCATGGGCTGATCGATTTCGAGCTGACGGAGAGTGCTTCCTATGATAATAAGGAGCAGATGCTTCTGGTGCTGAACCGTCTTCGGGAGAAGGGCTTCCGGATCTCGATGGATGATTTCGGGACCGGCTATTCCTCCCTGTCCCTCCTTACGGAAATGCCGCTGGATACCCTGAAGATCGACAAGAGCTTTGTGGACAAGGTGGGAACCGGGCAGGATCTGGAGAAGGATCTGGTGGTGATGCGGTATATCATCTCTCTGGCAAAGGAACTGGGCTTTGTGTGCCTTGCAGAGGGAGCTGAGCAAAGCTCCCAGGTGGAGCAGCTGCGAAGCCTCGGGTGTGATGTGATCCAGGGGTATTATTACAGCCGTCCGATCCCCATGGAAGAGTATGTGGAGAAGTATCTGTAGAAGAATCCTGACAGAACAAGGGAGTTATTATGAGCGAGAACAAAGCAACCGTCACTGCTGCGGATCGTCCGATCCTCAGAAACAAAATGTACCTGTATCTTACCGAGTTTTTCGCGGGGATGTCCGTGATGGCAGTGGAGCTGGGGGCCAGCCGACTTCTGGCACCGTACTTTTCCTCCTCGCAGATCGTGTGGACCATCATCATCGGAACCATCATGATCGCCATGGCGCTGGGGAATATCTACGGCGGGCGGAAGGTAGATAAGAACCCGAATCCGGACCGGTTGTACGGAAGGATCATCTTCGCGGCGATCTGGATTGCCCTGATCCCCGTGGTGGGACGCTATATCATCCTCGGGATCTCAGCCCTGCTGGTATTTACCATCAATACCAACTTCCTTGTGATCGCAGCCTTCGCGGCCTGCATGATCATTTTCGTATTCCCGCTTTTTCTGCTGGGAACCGTGACCCCGTCTCTGGTGAAGTACACGGTGGACAGCCTGGATGACAGCGGAAAGATCGTGGGAAATCTCAACGCATCCAATACCATCGGAAGCATCATCGGAACCTTTGTTCCTACATTTATCAGTATCCCGGCAGTGGGGACCTCCATCACGTTTCTCATCTTTGCGGGAATCCTGCTGATCCTTGCGGTGGTGTACTTTATCAGCAGCAAAACCTTCGTAAAGAAGGTGCCGATAGCCATGGTGCTCTTTATTCTCTGCTGTATCTTCGGACGCGGAAACAGCTTTGCCTTCTGGCAGAAGCACCTGACGGCTGAGGATGAATCCATCTATAACTATCTGCAGGTTTCGGAAAATGATAAGGAGATGATCCTTTCCACAAATGTGCTCTTCGGCGTACAGTCCGTGTACCGGAAGGAGCGGGAGCTGACGGGCATGTATTATGACTATGCCATGGCTGCGCCTTATATGGCGGGGATCTATGAGAAGGAACGGCCTCTGGATGTGCTGATCCTGGGTATGGGCACGGGAACCTACGCCACCCAGTGCAGCCGGTATTTCGGAGAAATGTATATCGAGGGCGTGGAGATCGATCAGAAGATCACGGATCTCGCTCATGAATATTTCGAACTGCCGGAGAGTGTTCCGGTGGCAACCTATGACGGACGGGCGTACCTGAATGCTCTTTCCTCCGATCACTGGAAGAAGGAGGGAGCCTTTGGCACGGAGGACGGAAAGTATGATGTGATCATGGTGGACGCCTACCAGGACATTACGATCCCCTTCCAGATGTCCACGAAGGAATTCTTCACCCTGGTGAAGGACCATCTTCGCGCGGACGGCGTGATGGTGGTGAATATGAACATGCGGGGGATCGATACCTCCGGAGAGGAAAAGGAAGCGAAGATCACGGATTATCTGGCGGATACCATCGCCGCGGTCTTCCCGGAGGTGGCTACGGTGGATGTGGCAAATGCAACGAACCGGGAGCTCTTTGCAGGAGAGACCGGGATGCTGGAGCGTTTCCGTAAGAACAGGAATGAGGAAAGGGACGAGGATCTCGCTCTTATGATGTCGAAGGTGGATGCGGGACTTACCGTGTATTCGGCCGGAGATCATGTGATGACGGATGACAAGGCACCGGTGGAGCTTCTCGGGATGCAGGTGATCGATGAGATCATCCGGGATGAGGTTGCCTATTATAAGAGGATCTATGAGGAAAAGGGCTGGGAAGGCCTGATGGATGCACTGTAAAATGCACTGCAGAAAAACGACAGGCGTTTATTCGAAGGGAAGGATGACATGCGTTACTTTGTAACCGGAAAACAGGCAGCGGAGATTGACCGCTATACGATCGAAGAGGTGGGAGTGCCGCAGCTGGTGCTGATGGAACGGGCATCTCTTGCGGTTGCGGAAGCAGTGGAAGAACTCATTTCGGATAGAAACCATGACCGGATCCTGGTGGTTGCCGAAAGCGGCAACAACGGAGGGGACGGTGTGGCAGCGGCAAGGATCCTGCACCAGCGCGGTTTCCGGGTGGATGTATGGCTCCCGGGCGGACTCCCGAAACAATCGGAGGCCTATAAGAAGCAGGTGGAGCTGGCCGGGAAGGCCGGGGTCCGTATGGTGAATCCTGCGGAAGCTGGCGAGTGTGGGTTTGACGAGGATCTCACAGCATACCGGGTGATCGTGGATTCCATCTTCGGCGTGGGGCTTACCCGCGAGGTTCAGGGAATCCAGAAGGATGCGGTGGAAAAGATCAATGCTGCAAGAGAAACGGCTCCGGATATGACGGTTCTGGCGGTGGATATTCCTTCGGGAATCTCCTCGGAAACAGGCGAGGTGCTGGGGGTTGCGGTGAAGGCAGATATTACCGTTACCTTCGGGTATGAGAAGGTGGGGATGCGCTTTGCAAAGAACCTTTGCGGAGCGGTTTCGGTAAAGGAGATCGGCTTCTACCTGCCGGATCCATATGCAGTTTCCGGACTTCCCTATGGTTATGATGAATCGGATGTAAGACGACTGCTTCCTGCAAGGAGCAGCGATGGGAATAAGGGGAGCTTCGGTCATGTGCTGGTGGTGGCGGGCTCAAAGGATATGAGCGGAGCTGCGTTCCTGGCTGCGGAAGCGGCCTACCGGACAGGGTGCGGCCTGGTGAAGGTGGTAACTCATGAGAGTAACCGTCCGGCACTGCAGCAGCTGCTGCCGGAGGCAATCCTGAAGTGTTATGATGATACCTGTCATTCAGAGGGGGCGCTTTGTGCCGGTGGCACGCGACCGGTGCCGAACGACCAAGCGGCAGCGCGAAGTGAAGAATCCCGTGAACCGGATCCGATCCTCACGGAGGCGGAGCTTCGGTGGGCCAGTGCCGTGATCCTGGGACCTGGCCTGGGACAGAGTCCCGCAGCGCTTTCGCTGACGGAGACGGTTCTTCGGTATGCAACCTGTCCCGTGATCGCGGATGCGGATGCCATCAATCTTCTGTCGGAGCATCCGGAGCTGCTTGCGGAGACCGTAGGGAAGCGGCCTCTGGTTCTGACTCCCCATATGCTGGAAATGACACGTCTTGTAAATGAAACGGTTCATCCGGACCGGAAGGCAGTGGATCAGCTGAGGCAGAATCGGATTACAGTAACAATGGAACTCGCAAAAAAGTATCAGGCAGTCATCGCCCTGAAGGACGCCTGTACCCTGGTTCTGGACGGATCGAAGGAGGAAGCGGATACATTTCTTAATACCTCCGGAAATGATGCCATGGCCAAGGGCGGAAGCGGGGATGTGCTGACCGGTGTGATCGCGGGTCTTATCGCAGAGGGGCTTCCCGCACCGGAGGCTGCGCGTCTTGGGGTCTATCTCCACGGGCTGGCCGGAGATGCAGCAAGGAAGCAGCTGGGAGCCTACAGTGTGATCGCACGGGATCTGATCGATCAGATTCCCATGGTCATGGAAGGCGGGAGCAAAGCGGAAGGCTGAAAGACGAATGGCGCTTATCTTTGGTTGAAATCTGACGCTGGTTCGTCTATACTATATGGGGTTTGAATGGACCTGTTCAAAGAAGAGAGGTTATGCATGAAAAGATCATGGAAGAAGATGCTCTGCACCGGCCTAGTTGCTGCATTTCTCATGACGGAAGCGGCTCTTGGCGGAGGCTACAGAGCAGAGGCGGCGGAGGGTGAGTGGAAGCATACGAAAAGCGGCTTCTGGTTCCGTTACGCGGATGGCACCTATCCGGCGAATGAATGGCTGAAATATAATAATAAATGGTATCACTTTGACGAAGACGGTTACATGCAGACCGGCTGGCAGAAGATCGGGGGGAAATGGTACTTCCTCCGGAACAACGGTCAGATGCATACCGGCTGGAAGCAGTACGAAGGAAAATGGTATTATCTTTCGGGAAACGGAGCCATGGTCACCGGCTGGAAGCAGATCCGCGGAGAGTGGTACTTCTTTACCGGCGGCGGGATCATGGTGACCGGCTGGAAGCAGACGAAGGACGGATGGTACTATTTCAATGAGGACGGGATCATGGTAACCGGAGAGCAAAGCATCGACGGTAAGGATTACATCTTTGACGACGAGGGCCTTCTGGTGGAACGGGTTGCAAAGCTTCGAAGCCTGGAGGAGGCGGAGGTCGGTGACTATGTGAGGTTCGGAAGCTATGAGCAGGATAAGGATACCTCCAACGGAACCGAGCCTATCGAATGGATCGTAAAGGATGAAAAGGACGGAGCAAAGCTGCTCGTCAGCAGATTCATCCTGGATGCACAGCAGTATTATTCGGCGAAGGAAGCAACCACCTATGCAGACAGTACGGTTCGGACGTGGCTGAATGATACATTTTACAAGGCAGCCTTCGACGGGACGGAGAAGAATAAGATCCAGTCCACCACCGTGGTGGCGGAGGATAATCCGAAGTACGGAACGGATGCGGGACTGAATACGAAGGACAAGGTGTTCCTTCTCAGCGTCTCGGAGGCAACGCAGTATTTTGATGCGGATTCCAACGGGATCAATAAGTCAAGAGCCGCAACTCCCACACTTTACGCAGAGAAGCGGGGCGTATGGGTCAATCAATCAAGTACGTCTGACTGGTATTACGGCAACGGCTGGTGGTGGCTTCGGACACCCGGCTACGAGGCGAATAATGCGGTCTTTGTAAACTATAACGGAGGCATTCTGGATGGCGGAAGCCGTGTGAACCGTACGGATGTGGGAATCCGTCCGGCGATCTGGGTGAAGCCGTAACAAAGCTTAGAAAGAAGGCGAATTATGAATCCGGTGAAACCATATCACAGGATTGAGGCAAGGATCGACCTTTCGGCGATCCGGAGAAACATAGAGACGGTGCAGGCACTGAATCCCGCGGACCGAAAGACTCTGCTGGTCATTAAGGCAGACGGCTACGGTCACGGTGCTGCGGTGCTGGCGGAGAAACTGGATGATCTGGCAGACTACTACGGTGTGGCTGAGATCGACGAGGCCGTGGAGCTTCGGAACAGCGGAGTAACGAAACCCATCCTGATCCTCGGCTACACGGATGAGACGGAGTATGAGGACCTGATCAACTATGATATCACCCAGGCAGTCTATGATGTAGAACGCTGCCGTTCCCTGTCCCGCCTGGCGGAGGCCATGGGAAAGAAGGCAAGGGTTCATATCAAGGTGGATTCCGGAATGCACCGGATCGGTTTTCAGGCGGATGCCGAGGGTGTGGCAGCGGCAGAGGAGCTGTTCTCCATGCCCGGGCTTTCCATCGAAGGAATCTTTACACATTTTGCAAAGGCGGATGAGAAGGATAAGACATCCGCAAATGCACAGTACGAAGCATTTTCATGGTTTGTAAAAACCCTGGAGGATAAGGGATACAACCTGGGAATCCGGCATATCGACAACAGTGCCGGGGCCATGGAGCTGCACTCAAAAGGATTTGACATGATGCGGCTCGGCATAGTAATATATGGTCTGTATCCGTCGGAGGAGGTGGATAAGTCGGTGGTGATCACCCCTGCCATGCAGCTTGTGAGCCATATCACGCACGTGAAGACGCTCCCGGCCGGCAGCGGCATCAGCTACGGACATACTTTCGTGACGGAGCGGGAAACCCGGGTAGCTACGGTATCCGCAGGCTATGCGGACGGGTACCCGAGAGCGCAGTCCAACTGCGGACGTGTGCTGATCCACGGAGAGTACGCACCGATCCTCGGTCGTGTCTGCATGGACCAGTTCATGGTGGATGTAACCCATATCCCGGAGGCCGGCGTGGGCGACGAGGTTGTCCTGATCGGAACGGATGAGGGGAAGAGCATCTCCGTGGAAGAGGTTGCGGAGCCTGCAGTCAGCTTCAACTATGAGCTTGTCTGCAATGTGGCAAGACGTGTGCCCCGGGTCTATATCGAGGACGGGACCACGATCGGAGAAGTGAACTATCTAAGATAAGGAGTTCTATGTTCAGAAAAAAAGACGAAGAGCAGGTCGAGGAAGAGATACTGTCCATGGTCGAAGAGGGCCAGGATCAGGGCTTCATCCATGAAGAGGAAGCGGAAATGATCTCGAACATCCTGGACTTTGATGACAAGGATGCCCATGACATCATGACGGCGCGGAACCGGGTCTTTGCCATCGAGAAGGGAACCACCATCGAGGCAGCCCTCCGGAAAGGACTGGAGAGCAGCTACTCCCGGTTTCCGGTGTATGAGGATGAGATCGATAACATCCAGGGCGTTCTTCTTCTGAAGGATCTGATGGCAGCTTATCTGGACGGACATGGGGCAGAACCCTGTGAGTCCATGATGGAGGAACCCATCTTCATCCATCCGACCTATGATATCTCAAAGCTGCTTCGTAAGATGCAGCAGGAGAAGATGCATCTCGCCGTGGTTGTGGACGAGTACGGCCAGACCGACGGGATCGTAACCCTTGAGGATATCATCGAGGAGATCGTCGGAAGCATTCAGGACGAGCATGATGAGGATGAGAATGAGGCTACCCGGACCGCGGATGCGGGCTATGTGGTGGATGGTCTGATCTCCCTGAATGATCTGGAGGAGGTGCTCCCCGAGATCGAGCTTCCGGAGACGGATATCGAGACGCTGAATGGTTTTCTGCTGTACAAGCTCGGACGGCTTCCGAAGGAGAATGAGGAGATCGAGATCGAGTTCGGAGGGTATCTGTTTCGACCGCTGGAGATCCGGGATCAGGTGATCCAGAGTGTGAAGATCCTTCCGGTGGAGAAGCAGGAAGAGAAGTAGGCGGTACATTTAATATGATCATCATGGTTGCTGCAGAGCAGGGACCATAAAAAAATATGGAAAGAGGTTTTTTATGTCAGGACATTCAAAATTTGCGAACATCAAGCACAAGAAAGAGAAGAACGATGCAGCCAAGGGCAAGATCTTTACCATCATCGGTCGTGAGATCGCCGTTGCCGTAAAGGAAGGCGGACCGGATCCGGCCAACAACTCCAAGCTGCGTGATGTGATCGCCAAGGCAAAGGCCAACAATATGCCGAATGATACCATCGACCGCGGTATCAAGAAGGCTGCAGGCGATGCGGGCAACGTAAACTATGTTGTGAATACTTATGAGGGCTATGGCCCCTCCGGAACCGCCATCATCGTCAGCTGCCTGACCGACAACAAGAACCGTACCGCATCCAATGTCCGGAATGCGTTCACGAAGGGTGGCGGAAATGTAGGTACCACAGGCTGTGTATCCTACATGTTCGACGAAAAGGGGCAGATCATTGTTGCGAAGGAAGAGTATGAGACCACCGCGGATGATCTGATGATGCTGGCTCTGGAAGCCGGCGCTGAGGACTTCTCCGAGGAAGAGGACAGCTACGAGATCCTTACCGTACCGGCAGACTTCTCGGCAGTCCGCGAAGCCCTGGAAGCCGCAGGCGTCCCCATGGCCTCCGCCGAAGTCACCATGATCCCCCAGAACTACGTAACCCTGACCGACGAGAAGGACATCAAGAATATTCAGCGTATTCTCGATCTTCTCGACGAAGATGATGACGTCCAGGCGGTTTATCATAACTGGGACGATGAAGAGTAACTATTTGCAGTCGCATATACAAGAGAACACCCGCGCGTGCTTGCACGCAAGCGGGTGTTCTCTTTGTATATGCGAACCTGCGAAGCAGGGACCGAACGAACCGTCGCAGACGGGAGCGCCGAAGGCGCGGCGGACGCACGGAGTGCGGACGGTCTGCGATCGGGACGTTTGGTACTGCAAATAGTTATCACCCCGGAATCGAAGCAGGGACCGAACGAACCGTCGCAGACGGGAGCGCCGAAGGCGCGGTGGACGCACGGAGTGCGGACGGTCTGCGACCGGGACGTTTGGTACTGCAAATAGTTATCACCCCGGAATCGAAGCAGGGACCGACCAGGAGATTGGTATTTCGGCTAATCATAGGTTTATTCTTAAGGAGAATATTAGCCTAATTGGCGTAGATTTATGATCCCAGGAGCATGAAGAGCTAATGAATAGCTTGAAATGGATAATCAGTTAGCTGCGCTGAGAGAAAACATGGAAAAATAGAGAAAAATGACTAATTCCTTGAATTTAAACTGATTCATGATTAGCTTTTTATGAAATTGTGCTTTTCAGTCAGGGGTATTATAAGTACATATCCCATGCAAGCTCACCACGCACCCGTTGGGAGCCGCTACGTCGCGAACGGTAGCGCGAGCGGTGTCGCGGGAGGGAATGCGGCAGCATGTTACAGTGCATACGTCACTCATAAAAAAAACCCCGACCATAACAATCGGGGTTAAAACCATATTAGTGTGTCGCATCATATTCCGCGAGCGCGGCCTTGGTGAGTTCGACGTCGGACAGGCAGGGAATATACTCCCGGCCGTACTTCTGCCTCGTCTCATCTCCTTTGCCGGTAATCAGTATCACCGTCGGTCCCTCGCACTCCCGGATCGCAGCCCGTATCGCCTCACCGCGGTCCTCGATCATCTCCACCGCACAGTCCACATACTGCGCGATATCTCTGGAGATTTCCTCCACGGGTTCCTCTCCCGGATCCTCCGCACAGAGGAACACCTTCCTGCTGTACTGTCCTGCGATGGTTCCCAGATCTCTTCTTCTTACCAGCGCCTTCTTCCCCGGGCATCCGAACACGGCCAGAATGTCATGCTTCGGGTATTCCTCCCGCATGGAAGAGAAGAGCTTCTCGAAGGAAAGCTTGTTGTGTGCGTAATCCACGATGGCCATGATCTTCCCGTCAGCGGAGTTGTAGCACTCCATACGTCCCTTGGAACGGGCACGGAGCAGTCCGGATTTGATGAAGGGAAGGGGGATTCCATATACATTTGCAACGGTGATGGCAGCCAGAGCGTTCTCCACATTGAAGAGCCCGGGGATCGTCAGCACGAATTCCTCGTCGAAGCGCTCACATTTTACACGGAAATGTGTTTCATTTCCCACCTTTTTGATATCGTAACCGTAGACGTCACTGCCTTCCTTCCGACCGAAGGTGATCACCCGGTCGGATTCCCTTGCAGCCTCCATCACGTCCTCGAAACGGTCGGTATCCGTGTTGACGATGGCCGTGCGAGCCTGGCTGAAGATTCGCAGCTTGGAGGCAAAGTAGTCCTCCATGGAAGGGTGCTCGATAGGACTGATATGGTCCTCGGAGATATTCATGAAGACTGCAACATCGAAGGTGATCTCATCCACACGGTTGTATTTCAGGGCCTGGGAGGAAACCTCCATGGTCAGGAAATCGATATGGCTGTCCACTGCATTCCGGAAATGTCGCATCAGCTCCACGGATTCCGGTGTGGTGATATGAGACTCCTGCAGGGACACGCCGTCATAGGTGTCGATGGAGGAGATCACAGCACTTTCGGGTTCACCGCGGTCTGCCAGGAAGTCGTCCAGGATTGCCTTCAGATAGTAGGTGGTGGTGGACTTGCCCTTGGTTCCGGTGATACCGGTCAGATGCAGCTGGGTTGCGGGTGAGCCGAAGAAGAGGTCTGCCAGATAAGGCATGGCTCTTCGGATATCGGATACCAGCATGGCCGGAAGCTCCGTGTTGTGATACAGGGTCTCGCTGACATAGCAGACAGCACCGCGGGCTGCGGCGTCTGCCACATATTCCTCACGGAAGGCTGCACCCTTGCAGATAAAGAGAGTTCCGGGGGTAACATCCTTTGAATTGTAGGTAAGCCCGGTGATCAGGGTATCCTTTACCTCGGGAAACTGGCCCTTCACAAGAAGGTGTGCCTCCCGAAGCCGACGGGCGTAGGTTTCCAGTGTGTATTGTTTCATGTCGGTGTCCTTTCGAAAACGAGATTCTTCACTCATTTCATTTGTTCAGAATGACAAAATTCCTAATTGTAGTACTCCTTGAAATTCTTGTACTGCCGGAAATGATTCTTCCACATGCGGAGCATCCGGTTCAGTCCGTTGTCCCCCTTCAGGAAGACGGGGTTCACGTATTTCTTCTCCTTCAGAAGCTTCCTCAGCTTCTCCAGATTCTCTTCCTCGTAAACGTACTTCTTTGCCACACCCTTCGGGACCATGAGCCAGAGATGCTCATACTTCGGGGTGGTGAACTCCAGCGGGTGCTCGTAGACATATTCCTCCACAAGCAGCTTTGCGATATTGATGCCGGAGCCGGTAACATAGAAGTTGGAACGGCCCTGACGGGTATTGATCTCGAAGAACTTATACTTTCCGTCTCTTCGGTCATACTTGATGTCGAAGTTGGAGAAGCCCACGTAGTTTAACTCCTCCAGCAGTGCCTTTACGCGGTCGTAGAGCTCGCTCTTTAACTCAGTGATGATCACGGCGTGATTACCTTTGCCGTGAGGCGTATGCTCCTCTAAGAGTACATGGCCGAGGCACATCATTTTCACACGGCCCTCGTGGTTGGAGTAGCAGGTAAGAACCCGCATATACTCATCATTTCCGGGGATCATATCCTGAAGGATCAGAGAGTCCTCATAGCCTGCCTCGAAAATGTCATTGGTAACCTTCGCCAGCTCCTCCCGGTTCTTGATGGTATAGACCTTCTCCTGGGTATCGAAGGGATGCTCCCAGTACTGGATGCCGTTGGAGGGCTTAAGAATGATGGGAAACTTGAAGGGAAGCTCCATGGCAGGATCCATGCCCTTCCGGAAGATCACGGTTGCCGGATGATCGATGCCATGCTTATCGCAGAGCTGATAGAAGAGCTCCTTTTGCTGCAGGCTGTCCATCAGAGAGAAGTCGATATAGGGCGCGATCACATTTTCGGGAAGCTGATCCTTCACCTCTGCGAGAGTTGCAACATAGGAGTCACCGCAGCCGATGGCGATGATCTTTTTCTTCTTATGTTTGTTGGCAAACTCGGTCAGTGCGGGAAGGAGAACCTCCTTCTTATCCATCTCCGGATTCGCGGTGAAGTAGGTGATCTTGCTGTTATAGCTGGGACCCGTGGGGAATTTGCCGAACACGCGGGTCTTAACGCCGTAGGCTTCGTAGAAGGCGCGGGCCACGCTGTAGGTGTTGATGTCGCTGGCAAAAACCACCGGGATAAAAGGCTGTGATCTGAATTCCATAATGATCTGTTCCTCTCATAAAATAGTCTCATGCAATGCAGAAATCATTATACCACTTTGCGTCATTATGTGGTACAATATTTTTAGCATGCGGGTCTTTGCGCAGCGCATGGAAAGCAGCATGCGAATTACCTGAAGAGTTAGGATTTTTGTACCATGGAAAAGACAAAGCATACGCTTGGAATCCTCGGAGGCATGGGCCCGGAGGCAACCAGCGTACTCTATAAGAGAATCACGGACCGGACCGTTGTTTCCTGCGATCAGGAGCATATCGATATACTGATCTACTCCCACGCAGGGCTGCCGGACCGGACCGGGTGTATCCTCTGCGGAGAAGGGGAGCAGCTCTGGGAGAAGCTGGCGAAGGATGTGCAGATGCTGAAGACAGCCGGGTGTGAATATCTGGCAGTTCCCTGCAACACCTGCCACTATTTCGGAGAGCGGTTCCAGAAGGAAATGGACGGCCATTTCATCAACATGATCGAGGAAACCGCAAAATACGTGGCGGAGCGTAGATACCGGAAGGTGGGGATCCTGGCCACGGACGGAACGGTGAAGGCGGATCTTTACCGGAAGGCCTTAAATACGCTGGACATCGAAGCGGTCTATCCGGATGAGGAGCACCAGAAGGCAGTCATGTCGCTGATCTACGACCAGATCAAGCGCGGAGAGAAGGGTGACAAGCATCTCTTCCAGGGAATCGCGCAGCATATGCACGGTCAGGGCTGCGAGGCAGTGATCCTGGCATGTACGGAGCTTTCGGTCTTTGCGGTGAACTATGAGCTGACCGGCGGATTCTATATCGATGCCATGGAGGCTCTGGCCAGACGGTGTATCGAAAGCTGCGGAGGAGAGTACTCCTATTAGTTTTGAAAATGTATGGCAAGGGGGGAAGGTATGAGGAAAGTTGTGATCACACTGGCAAGACAGCACTGCTCCGGCGGATTGAAGGTCGGAAAACGTCTTGCGGAAGAACTGGGCATCTGCTGCTATGACAGTGAGATGTTCCGTCTGGTCTCGGATGATCAGGCGATGCATGACAACCGCGTTGCACATGATGCGAGGATCAAGGATACCCACCTCTTTGATGTGGCGAAGGAAACCTTCGATGAGCATCCGGATGACGAGCTGCTGGAGAAGGATGAGCTGCTGCTGATGAAGAACATGTTCGAGTATCAGTCGGATATCATCCGAAAGCTGGCGGATCAGGAGTCCTGCGTCATCGTGGGACGCTGTGCAAACCATATTCTGAAGGACCGGGAGGACACCCTCAGCGTCTTCATCCATGCACCCATGGATTTCCGGCTCAGGAGGGCATCCTCCATCCACAACCTTCCGGAGAAGGAGCTGGAGCTCTATGTCCGGAATACGGATGAGCGAAGAGCCAGCTACTATCATATCTACACCGGCGGAAACTGGCTGGACACCACCAATTATGAGCTGTCGCTGGATGCAAGCCGTTTCGGGATTCGGGGCTGCGCGGAAATGATCCAGAAGTATCTGAAGATCCGTTTCCCGGAGGAATAGAAGAGAATAAGAACGTATATCCCATAGAATAAAATGACGTGAGAAGGAGAAGAACAGCATGAAGAAAGTTGCTTATATCGCATCCGAGTGTGTACCCTTTATCAAGACCGGTGGTCTGGCAGACGTAGTGGGAACACTTCCGCAGAAGTTTGACCGGAAGGAATATGATGTGCGTATCATCATTCCGAAGTATATGTGTCTTCCGGAGAAGTATCGGAACAACATGAAGTATCTGACCCATTTCCATATGGACATCGGCTGGAAGCAGCAGTATGTCGGGGTTATGTATCTGGAGTATGAAGGCGTTCCGGTATACTTTATCGATAACGAGTATTACTTCAACGGTTACAACATTTACGGAGATCTGAAATGGGATATTGAGAAGTTCTGCTACTTCTCGAAGGCAGCACTTTCCATCCTGCCAAGCATCGGCTTCCAGCCGGACATCATTCACTGCCATGACTGGCAGGCAGGTCTGGTGCCGGTTTACCTTCGGACCATGTTCTCCAACAATCCGTTCTACAGCAACATGAAGTCCATCATGACCATCCATAATCTGCAGTTCCAGGGGAACTGGGATATTGATACCATCAAGGATTATTCCGGACTTCCGGACTACGTGTTCACGCCGGATAAGCTGGAGCTGAACAAGGATGCGTCCATGCTGAAGGGCGGTCTTGTCTATGCGGATAAGATCACCACGGTTTCGAATACCTATGCACAGGAGATTCAGACGCCGTACTTCGGCGAGGGCCTGGACGGTCTGCTGCGTGCCCGCTGGCAGTCCCTCTGGGGTATCATCAACGGTATCGATTACGAGGTATATGATCCCTCCAAGGATAAGAAGATCCCGCATAAGTACAACCTGAAGAACTTCAAGAAAGAGAAGATCAAGAACAAGGTGGCTCTGCAGAAGGAGCTGCACCTGCCGGAGGATCCGAATGCATACATGATCGGTATCGTATCCCGTCTTACGGATCAGAAGGGTCTGGACCTGATCGACCGTGCCATGAATGATATCATGACCGACGGAACCCAGCTGGTGGTTCTGGGTACCGGTGACCGGAGATACGAGGATATGTTCCGGTACTATCAGGGCATTCACCCGGCAAAGCTTTCGGCAAATATCTACTTCAGCGATGAGCTGTCTCATAAGATCTACGCGGCCTGCGACGCCATTCTGGTACCCTCCAGATTTGAGCCCTGCGGCCTGACACAGCTGATGGCACTGCGCTACGGTGCGCTGCCTATCGTTCGTGAGACCGGTGGTCTGAAGGATACGGTACAGCCGTACAACGAGTTCGAAGGAACCGGAACCGGATTCTCCTTCGCAAACTACGATCCGAGAGAGCTTCTGAATACCATCAATTATTCCAAGCGGATCTTCTTCGACGACAAGGATGCATGGGCAGCCATGCAGAAGCGTGCGATGGAGCAGAACTTCAGCTGGGATAATTCCGCGAAGATCTACGAGGATCTGTATAACCAGATTTAACGGAGTTTACAAATGGCATACAATGGCATTACAGTCAGCGCGGTGGCGGAGGAGATCCGTCGCCGCGCTGTTGGCGGAAGAGTCGTGAAGCTGCAGCAGCCGGAGAAGGATGAACTGCAGATCACGATCAAAAAAGAAAAGGATACCGTAAGACTGCTGCTTACGGCAGATGCAGGACTGGCCAGGGCATGTATCACGGAGAAGCAAAAGCCCTCTCCGATGACGGCACCGGCCTTTCTTATGCTGCTTCGAAAGCATATCGGAAGCGGACGTCTGGTGTCCGTGGAGCAGCCCGACTTCGAACGGATCCTCGTGTTCACCTTTGAACACCTGGATGAAATGGGAGACCCCTCGGAGAAGCACCTCATTGTGGAAATGATGGGCCGCTACAGCAATCTGATCTTCGTGGATAAGGATGGCAGGGTTCTGGACTGCGTGCACCGGGTAACCCCGGATATCAGCTCCGTACGGACCGTGCTCCCGGGCGTTCCCTATGAATCAGCGCCCTCCCAGGGAAGACGGAATCCCATGGAGGAAACAAGGGAAGGCTTCCTATCGGCTTTGAAGGACGCAAGCGGCATGGTTGCCAAGGTGATCCCGAACCTTTATACCGGCTTCAGCCGGGTGACCGGAGAAGAGCTGGCCAATCGGGCAGGGGTATCCGGAGATACCCATACCGAGGCCCTGACAGAAGAAATACAGGAACGTCTGGCAGACGAGTTCCTCGGGCTGATGAATAAGATCCGGGCAGGAGAGTTCGCGCCCTGTGTGGCATTTGAGGACGGAACTCCAAAGGAATTCAGCGCATTTCCGCTGACCATCTACCCGGAAGCGTACCGCAGGTCCGTAGAATCCATCTCCGAGGCACTGGAGAGCTTCTATGACCTTCGGAGCCGTACGGCACTGATCCGGCAAAGGTCCCAGGACCTGCGGCAGGTGGTAAAGACTGCGCTGGAGCGGACTGCGAAGAAGCTGGACCTGCAGCAGGAGCAGTTTCGGGATACGGAGGACCGGGAGCAGTACAAGGTTTACGGCGAGCTGCTGAACACCTACGGCTACGGCCTTCAGCCCGGAGCAAAGGAGCTTACCTGTACGAACTATTATGACGGGCAGGAGATCACCATCCCGCTGGATCCGACCCTTACGCCAGGAGAGAACAGCAAGCGATACTTTGAAAAGTATAACAAGAAGAAACGGACCTACACCGCACTTCTGGAACAACTGGAGACTACACGGCAGGATCTGGAATACCTTCGCAGCGTGTCTTTGGCCCTGACCATGGCTGAGAACGAATCTGACCTGGCAGAGCTTCGTAGAGAGCTGCAGGAAAGCGGATACATCCGTTCCGGCGGGTCAAAAAAAGGCAAGCGGAAGGAAGCACCTGCCCGGCCCCTGCATTTTGAGACCGAGGACGGCTACCATATCTACGTGGGTAAGAACAACCTGCAGAATGAAGCCCTGACCTTCGAGTTTGCCTCCGGAAATGATATGTGGTTCCACGCAAAACAGCGCCCCGGCTCCCACGTGATCGTAAAGCGGGAGGGACGGGAAGAACTGCCGGACCACATCTACGAGATCGCAGCAGGCCTTGCAGCCTACTACTCCTCCGGACAGGATGCTCCGAAGGTGGAGGTAGACTACACCGAGCGCCGCAACCTCCACAAATCCCCGGGCCAGCCCAAGGGGTTCGTGATCTATCACACGAATTACTCGATGCTGGTGACACCAGATAGATCGAAAGTACAGGAAGTTGAAACAATGTAGTTACATTCACTGTCAGACAGTGCCAATCCAGGCGCGCAATCACCAACAACAGCATCCGTGGCAAAGGATCAAGCGGCGTGGCTAATGGTTGAAAAGAAACCTGATTTGCGTTATAATAAGATGCTATGGCTTTTTGAGATAATAGTATTTGTTTTCAGCGTTTATGGTTATAGCGAACGACATTTGTATGGAGAAGATGCATGATTCAGAGTATGACCGGCTTCGGCCGTGCAGAGTTGATCGATGAAAAAAGAAAGCTGATCGTGGAAATGAAATCCGTGAACCACAGGTACGCGGACATCACGATCAAAATGCCCCGCAGGCTGAACCGGTTCGAGGCAGCCATCCGAAATGTTCTGAAGGACTATATCGCCAGAGGCAAGGTAGATGTGTTCATCACCTACGAGAACCTGGCGAATTCAGAAGTGGCAGTACGCTACAACCGGGATATCGCCGCAGAGTATGTGAAATATCTTCGGGAGATGAATCAGGAATTCTCCCTGCAGGAAGAGCTGAAGGCAACAGCCGTCGGACGATTCCCCGAGGTGTTCACCCTGGAGGAAGCTGCAGAAGAGGATGACGACGAGCTGTACGCATCCCTGGAGCAGGTGGTACGGGAAGCCGGCGAGCGCTTCGTACAGGCAAGAACCGTGGAAGGCGAGAATCTGAAGAAGGACCTTCTCATGAAGGTTACCGAGCTTCGCGGCCTGGTGGAGAAGATCGAGGCACTTTCCCCTGCGATCATTGAGGATTATAAGGTCCGTCTCCGTGAGAAGATGGACGAGTTCCTGCAGAGAAACGATATCGACGAGAACCGGATCGCTGCCGAGGTAACCATCTTTGCAGATAAGATTTCCGTGGATGAGGAAATGGTGCGCCTCCGGAGTCATGTGGACGGTGTCCGAGGAATCCTGGAGGAGGGCGGTGCCGTAGGACGGAAGCTGGACTTCATCGTTCAGGAAATGAACCGCGAAGCGAATACCACACTGTCCAAGGCAGGGTCGCTGGACGTGACGGATCTCGGCATCGAGCTGAAGACCCTGATCGAGAAGATCCGGGAGCAGATCCAGAATCTGGAGTGATCCGGGATTAAACAGAACTATGACAGGAATCGAATCCATTGCTTTGCAGTATGACAGGAAGAGAGGATGATCTACATGGAAAAAAAGGGACAACTGATCGTAATCTCCGGCTTCTCCGGAGCGGGCAAGGGAACCGTGGTTAAGGAGCTGGTCAGCAAGTACGGATACAGCCTTTCAATCTCAGCCACCACACGTGCTCCGAGACCGGGAGAGGTGGACGGAAAGGATTATTACTTCAAGACGGAAGCGGAGTTCCGCAACCTGATCGATTACAACGGCCTGATCGAGTGGGCACAGTACGTGGATAACTTCTACGGAACTCCCCGGAAGTTCGTTGAGGATGAGCTGGCAGCAGGCAGGGACGTGATCCTGGAGATCGAGGTTCAGGGAGCTACCATCATCCGGAAGCAGTATCCGGATGCCATGCTTCTTTTCATCACCACAAAGGATGTGGCAACCCTTCGGGAGCGCCTGTCCGGACGCGGCTCCGAGACCGAGGAGCAGGTGCGAAAGAGGCTCCAGCGGGCAGCGGAAGAGTCCGCAATGATCGATACTTACGATTATATCATCATAAATGATGATTTAAATACTTGCATAGATACCGTACATTCGGTTATACTAGGCGGTAAATGTAAACGCGAACGGAATGTAGAGTTCATCAAAGCCCTGCAGGCCGATTTTAGTGACGAGGAGGAAAGTAACTCATGATTCATCCGTCTTACACAGACCTGATGGAGGTCGTAAACAAGGAAGTAGAGCCGGGCGAGCAGCCGGTGGTTCAGAGCCGGTATTCCATCGTGCTGGCAACAGCAAAGAGAGCAAGACAGCTGGTAGCCGGTCTTGATACACCGTTGGTTGAGAACTGGGAGGGCAGAAAGCCCCTTTCCATCGCAGTGGATGAGCTGTACCAGGGTAAGGTTAAGATCGTTGGTGACGAGGATTAATGAATGAGATCGTTAAGCAGGTGGCGGCGTCACCTGCTTTACGCTTCTTTTCGGAGGATACGCCCGAAGGACTGAGGGGGAGGTACGGATGTACGCAGACGTGATCGTAGACATCTCTCATAAGGCTGTGGACCGAACCTTCTCCTATCGGATTCCCGAGGAATTGGAGGAGGTTGTTTCGGTTGGAACGCCGGTGATGATCCCCTTTGGCCAAGGGAACAGGGCGAGGAAGGGCTATGTGATCTCCCTCAGTGAGACGACACCCTGGGAGGATTCAAAGATCAAGTCCATCCTCCGGGTTCCGGAGGGACGACTTCCGGTGGAGAGCCGGATGATCCGGCTGGCAGGCTGGATGCGGGAGCGGTACGGCTGCACCATGATCAGTGCGCTGGAAACCGTGATGCCGGTGAAGCAGAAGGTCCGAAACGTCCGTCAGAAGGTGGATGCACGGCAGTTCGAGCCGGAATTCCTTCCCATCGAAAGCCTGAATGCGGAACAAAAAACTGCCTTTGAAACCTTTGCAACGGACTACGACGCTGGGGTCCGGAAGACCTATCTTCTGCACGGAGTTACCGGAAGCGGAAAGACGGAGGTCTATCTGCAAATGGCCAAGCGGGTGATCGAGCGGGGACAGAAGGTGATCGTCCTGGTGCCTGAGATTGCGCTGACCTATCAGACGGTGGCAAGATTCCGGACGGCATTTGCGGACCGGATCGCTATCCTTCACTCGGGACTCAGCCGCGGAGAGAAGTATCGGGAGTTTACCCAGGTGCTGGAAGGCTCCGCAGATATCCTGATCGGACCGAGATCCGCCCTGTTTGCTCCATTTACGGAGCTGGGACTGATCATTATCGATGAGGAGCATGATACGGCCTATAAGAGCGATACCATGCCGAAATACCACGCCAGAGACGTGGCCCTGGAGCGGGGACGTCTGGAGGGCGCTTCCGTGGTTCTCGGGTCCGCAACCCCTGCGGTGGAAAGCTACCGGGCAGCCGAGGAGGGGCGCTACACGCTGCTTTCTCTTCCCAGCCGGGTGGAGGATCGGGAACTGGCGGAGACTGAGGTTGTTGACCTTCGGCAGGAGCTTCGGGAGGGCAACCGGAATATCCTTTCCCGGGCGCTTTACGGAAGGATGCAGGAGGCATTCCAGAGGGGAGAACAGGTAATGCTCTTCCTCAACCGGCGGGGCATGAACAGCTTCGTATCCTGCAGATCCTGCGGCGAAGCCATCCGATGCCCGAAATGTGATGTGTCCCTGGCGCTGCACGGGAAGGAAACCCTGCTCTGTCACTACTGCGGGCACACGGCGAAGCTGCCGAAGCGGTGTCCCACCTGCGGGTCCGGCCTGATCGGGGGCTACGGGATCGGAACGGAGCGGGTGGAGCAGGAGGTGCAGAAGCTGTTTCCTGAGATAAAAACCATCCGGATGGACCGGGATACCACCCAGAGAAAGGGCGCTCACGGTGCCCTGCTGCAGGAGTTTCACGACGGAAAGGCTCAGTGCCTTGTGGGAACCCAGATGATCGTGAAGGGTCATGATTTCCCGAATGTAACGGTGGTGGGAGTGCTGCTGGCGGACTTAGGGCTTTTCGACAGTGATTTTAGGTCCGGAGAACGGTGCTTTGATCTGCTGACACAGGCAGCGGGACGGGCAGGCCGGGGAGACCGGCAGGGCCATGTGGTGATCCAGACCTACCGGCCGGAGCATTATGTGATCCAGACGGCGAAGACTCAGGATTATCTGCAGTTCTACACCTACGAGATGGCCTACCGAAGGCTGCTCGGGTATCCGCCGGTGACGCATATGCTGGGGATACTGATCACTGCCGCGGATGAAAAAGCGGTGACGGAGTTCTCGGAGGAGCTGGCAGCCGGGCTGAAGGGAAATGAGGATTACATCCTGACAGGACCCGGAAATGCCTATATCTACAAGCTGAATGAAATCTACCGGAAGGTGATCTACCTTCGGGCCAAAGAAGAAGCGGTACTGACGGAGGTACCGGAGCGGTTGAAGGAGATCGCGGACGCTGCTTATCTGGAGCGGGGGATCGAGGTGCATTATGATTTCGATCCGCTGCATATCCTGTAGGTGAGCATGGCGGTTAGAAGGATACAAATCGATACGGAAAACGCAAAGAACAATATGAAATGTAAGCCCGTGAGGCAGAGCATTTACCAGGAGGAACGAAATGGCAATCAGAAATATCAGAGTGGACGGGGACGACATTTTAAGACAGAACTGTAAGCCGGTCAAGGCCATGACCCCGCGGATCAGTGAGCTGATCGACGACATGTTTGAGACGATGTATGAGGCAGGCGGCGTAGGCCTTGCGGCTCCGCAGGTAGGCGTGCTTCGTCGCATCGTGGTGATCGATGTGATGGATGATAACCCGCTGGTTCTGATCAATCCGGAGATCGTGGAGTCGGACGGAGAGCAGATCGGAGAGGAAGGGTGCCTGTCGCTGCCGGGACTTTCCGGAGAGGTTGCCCGCCCGAACCATGTGGTCTGCAAGGCCCTGGACCGGGATATGCAGCCCATCACCGTGGAAGGAACCGAGCTTCTGGCACGGTGCATCTGCCACGAGCTGGATCATTTGAACGGTGTCCTCTATAAGGATCTGGTGATCGACGGTCTGCACCGGGCAGAGCCTCCGGAGGAGGATGAGGAAGAGGACGAGTCCGAAGAGTAGGAGGTGCGGCATGCGGGTAATCTTTATGGGAACGCCGGAGTTCGCCGTGGAGGCGCTTGGGCGTATCGCGAAGGCCGGTCATGAGATCGTGGCAGTCTATACCCAGCCGGATAAGCCGAAGGGCCGATCCGGGAAGCTGCAGCCGTCACCGGTGAAGGAGAAGGCGTTGGAGCTGGGAATCCCGGTGGAACAGCCGGAAAGGCTCCGTGCAGAGGGAAATGCAGAGCATATTCAGAGCCTGCAGCCGGAGATCATCGTGGTGGCTGCCTACGGGCAGATCCTGCCGGAGAGTATCCTGCAGATTCCGCCTCTGGGGTGCATCAATATCCACGCATCCCTGCTTCCGAAGTACCGCGGGGCAGCGCCCATCGAGCGGAGCATCCTGGACGGGGAAGAAACGACCGGAGTTACCACCATGTATATGGCAAAGGGACTGGATACCGGAGATATGATCGAGCAGGCAGTGACAGAGATCCTGCCCACGGATACGGGAGAGAGTCTTACGGCCCGCCTTGCGGAAATGGGTGGCGAGCTGATCCTTTCCACCATGGAGAAGCTGCAGGCCGGAACCGCAGTCCGGACACCGCAGAAGGAGGAGGAATCCACCTATGCGAAGATGCTGGATAAGGCCATGGGACGGATGGACTTTACGAAGTCCGCAGCAGAGCTGGAACGGGCGGTACGCGCCCTGTATCCCTGGCCCTGCGCCTATACCGTGATCGACGGACACAGTGCCAAGATCCTCGGAGCAGAGGTTACGGAGGAAACGGGAGAGCCGGGAACCATTCTGGAGGTGACCAAGAAGTATTTCACCATCGCCTGCGGAACCGGAGCCCTGCGGATCAGAAAGCTCCAGCCGGAAGGAAAGAAGCCCATGGATACACCGGCCTATCTGAATGGGAATAAGCCGGAGGTTGGCTCGCGGGTAGGCGAGTAAGAAGCAAGTGAGAAGCAAGTAGGAAGGATATGAACGGATCGCCACGGCCATTGACCGTGGTTTTCCATAGATGAAGGAGCTTACGGCATGGCGGGAGGAAAGCAGAAGAACAAGATTTCGGAGCGGGACACTGCCCTGGATATTCTTCTTGATATGGAACGAAACGGAACGCTTTCTTCCAAGGCACTGGAGGATGGCCTCCGGAAGATCCAGTTTGAGGATAAGGAGTGCCGCGCATTTGTGAGCCGGCTGGTGGAAGGAACCACGGAGTACCGCTTGCAGCTGGATGCGGTTTTGGATCGCTATGCCAGAGTTCCGGTGAAAAAGCAGAAGCCGAAGGTACGCTGTATCCTCCGGATGAGCGTCTATCAGCTGCTTTATATGGACCGGGTACCGGACCGCGCCGTGCTGTCGGAGGCGGGGCGGATGATGCGGGCCCATCATTTTGAAGGACTGGCAGGCGTGGTAAACGGAATCCTCCGAAGCGTGCAGCGGGGGATCGAAGCGGGTGAGGTACAGGCGCTGATCGAAGGCTCGAGAGAGCTTCGGTACTCTACGCCGGCCTGGCTGGTGGAGCGGCTTACAAAGGAGTACGGAGAGGAACGGGCAGACCGGATCCTTGCAGCCTCCTTTCAGGACCGGCCTCTTACCATTCGCTGCAATCAGAAAAAGCAGACTCCGGAGGAACTCCGTCAGTTTTTAATGGAAAAGGGCGTGGAGGCAGGCCCCGGGGACTTAAGCCCCATGGCACTGACCATCCCCTCCGTGGATTTTGTAAGAAAACTTCCCGGCTACCGGGAGGGACGGTTCTCCGTGCAGGATGAAAGCTCCATGCGGCTGGTGGAAGCCCTGGGGATTCAGGAAGGGGCTGTGGTTATCTCCAGAGATATCAGCGAGGAGAAGACGGAGCGGATCCTGGAGAATGCGGAGCGTCTCGGGCTGGAAATGAAGGTCGAGGTTCAGGACGCGACGGAAGAAAGAGAAGAAGATTTTGACGGATACGATATCGTCCTTGCAGATGTTCCCTGCTCCGGACTTGGAGTTATGGGAAGGAAGAATGATATCAAGTATCATGCATCTCCGGAGAGTGTGACGGAGCTGGCAGCGCTGGGACAGGAGATCCTTGGCTCTGCTGCAAGGTATGTCCGTCCCGGAGGGAAGCTGATGTTTTCCACCTGTACCATCCTGGCAGAGGAGAATCAGGAGGCAGCGGAGCATTTCCTTATGGGACATCCGGAGTACCGGAAGGTGGAAGAAAGGCAGTTCCTGCAGGGGATCGATCCCTGCGACGGGTTCTACTACTGTCTGATGCGAAGGGATTAACCGGAAGCTTTGTGATGGGATTCTTCGCCCTGCGGGCTCAGAACGACACGGAATGACGAAAGGAAACACGGAATGGACCGAGAGCGTCTGGATCCGGCTTCCATGACGGAGGCGGAGTTAACTGCATATGTGACGGACCGGGGCTGGCCGAAATTCCGTGCGTCGCAGGTTTACGGATGGCTCCATAAGAACCGGGTGCAGGACACGTCGGAAATGAAGAATCTTCCGGCGGACATCCGGGAGGTGCTATCGAAGGAGCTTCGGACGGTACGGGAGTGGAAACGCCTCTCCTCGAAGGAGGACGGGACGGTGAAGTTCCTCTTTCAGCTCTTCGACGGGCAGATCATCGAGACGGTGTTCATGCCCTATCACCATGGGAATTCCCTCTGTATCACGTCTCAGGCAGGCTGCCGGATGGGCTGTCGGTTCTGTGCCTCCACCATAGGCGGACTGGTGCGGAATCTTTCCCCCTCGGAGATGCTGGGACAGATCTATCAGGCCGTGAACCTGACGGGGGAGCGGGTGGATAATCTGGTGGTGATGGGTACCGGAGAGCCCCTGGATAATTATGAGAATCTGATCCGGTTCCTTACGCTTCTTTCCGATCCGAAGGGATATAACCTAAGCCTCCGGAGCATTACGGTTTCCAGCTGCGGGCTGGTGCCGAGGATCCGTCAGCTGGCGGAGGAAGGATTGCCCATCACATTTGCGCTTTCCCTTCATGCCACAACGGATGAGGAGCGAAGGGCACTGATGCCCATCGCCAACCGGTACACCATCAAAGAGACGCTGGATGCCTGTCAGTATTATTTCGAGAAGACCCACCGGAGAGTTACCTTCGAGTACAGTCTGGTGAGCGGAGTCAATGATACGGAGGCCCACGCGGAGCGGCTGTCACGGCTTCTTTCCCCCCTGCACGGGCATGTGAACCTTATTCCCGT
>CACWHK010000003.1 GCA_902760755.1 uncultured Lachnospiraceae bacterium
AGTGGAACGTGTACAGAAGATTTCTGTTTGCGGTTTTGGCGTACTATGTTACGGATGTTCTATGGGGAATCCTGGAGGAACTGAAGCTTGCAAAGGCGCTTTTCTCCGATACGACCATTTATTTCATCGTCATGGGTGTGGGAATCTCCTTCTGGGCAGAGTATACAGTGGCTTATCTGGATGTAAAGGGAGGCTTCGGGCGATTTCTCATTATTCTTGGACGTATCATAGCGGGACTGATCTTTGTCTTTTCCGTCGTGAATATATTTACACCGGTTCTTTTTACCGTGGACCGGCAAAGTGTTTATACTGCACTTCCGGCTCGTTACGTTATGCTGGTGTGTCAGATCCTGTTCCTCCTGATTATTTCGGTGTATGCATTTACCATCAAGATCCGGAAGGGGGCCAGGGGAGAAGAGGGAAGGCCCTTCCGAATCCTCGGTTCCTTTGGGATCATCATGGCTGTCTGCCTCTCGGTACAGCTTGTGTTCCCCTACCTTCCGGTTTATTCCATCGCGTATATGCTGGGAACCACCCTGCTTCATTCCTTTGTGGTCAATGATGAGAAGGAAGACTATAAGCGGGAGCTGGAGGCTGCGGAGAAGATTGCCGAACTGAATCACAGATTTATTGCTTTGCTGGATAATATGCCGGGAATGGCCTATATGAAGGATGCAAGGACCGGTAAATATGTGGCATGCAATCAGGCATTTGCGGAATATGCCCATAAGGAGTCAACGGAGGGCGTTGTGGGACTTACGGATGCGGAGATCTTTGATGCAGAGACGGCGAAGCATTTTGTGTCGGATGACAAGATCGCTCTGTCCCTCAGTAAGCCCTACGTATTCTATGAGGACGTACTTGATGCTGAAGGAAATCCTCGTCAGTTTCAGACTACGAAAATCAGGTATACCGACACTGCGGGACGGGTCTGTGTTCTGGGAATGTGTCAGGATATCACGGATCTGGTCCGGATCGAGCAAGAGCATGCCATGACGAAGGAGGCATACGAAAGTGCACTTTCCTCAGGCCTTATCTATACGAATATAGCCCAGACTCTTGCCCGGGATTATACCGAGCTTTTCTATGTAAATACGGATACGGAAGAGTTTATGGAGTATCGAAAGGGTGAAGAGGGAAATTCTCTTACGGAGATACGCCGCGGATGGCACTTCTTCAGTGACTGCAAGGCTGAACTGGCAGAGAGTGTCTGCCCTGAGGATAAGGATTCTTTCCTGAAGGCTATGAAGCGGAAAAACCTTATGAAATCCCTCGGTCTTAAGAACACCTTCATCATGACATTTCGCCGAATGGTCGGGAACCGGCCGATTTACGTGAACATGAAGGTTTCCCGGATGGAGAATGATGAGAGGTTTATGATCGTAGGCTTCACGGATGTGGATGCGGAGATGCGGGAGACCCTGGCCAAGAGCGAGGCTCTGTCCGAGGTGCTTTCTTCCGTAAAGGCAGCAAGCAATGCCCGGAAAACATTTATCTCCGGCATGAGCCATGAGATCCGGACACCCATCAATGCCATCATCGGACTGGATACCCTTGCGCTGAAGCGGGAGGATCTGGACGAGAAGAGCCGGGATACCTTTGAAAAAATCGGAGACAGTGCAGGGAAGCTGCTGTCCCTGATCAATGACATCCTGGATATGAGCAGGATCGAGGCCGGGCGTACGGTTCTGAACCAGGGGGTATTCTCCCTTGCTTCCATGCTGGAACAGATCAATACGACCTTTCAGGCACAGTGCAGTGAAAAGGGTCTCACCTACGAGTGTCATATGGTGAATGAAATAGAAGATACCCTGGTGGGAGATGATGTGAAGCTCCGGGAGGTGCTAAGCAACATCCTTTCCAATGCGGTGAAATACACGGAGGAATCCGGAAGTGTTACGTTGACAGTGGAAAAGACGTCGGGGTATTTGGATCAGACAACCCTTTGCTTCAGTATCCGGGATACCGGGATCGGGATGGATGAGGAGGAGCTGTCAACGCTGTTCGACGTGTTCTCCGAGGAGGAAGGAAAGGCAAAGTCCTCCCATGCCAGCAGCGGACTTGGCATGGCCATAACAAAGCGGTTCGTGGATATGATGAAGGGCACCATTAACGTTACTTCGACGAAGGGTGTCGGGACGGAATTCACGGTGGTTGTAACACTCCGGAAGGGTGACCGTCAGGAGATGGAGCATACCGGCGAGATCGATCGGAATGCCCTGTACATCCTTGTGGTGGATGACAATCCCATCGAGGCAGAGCATGCAAGAATGATCCTGGAAGAGGTGGGAATCCGTGCAGACTCCTGTACAAGCGGGCAGGAAGCCCTGAACAAGATGGAAGTCCGGCATGCGCGGAAGCAGCCGTACAATCTGGTGCTGATGGACTGGAATATGCCCGGCATGAACGGACGGGAAACCTCTTACGAGCTGCTGAAGCTGTATAAGGATGAAACAACCGTGGTTGCCATGACAGCCTACAGCTGGGATGATATCCGGGAAGAGGCCCGGAGTGTGGGCGTTGAAAACTTCATAGGTAAGCCGCTCCTTACGTCAAATATCATAGAGAATCTTGAACGGATCGCATGCCGGAGCAACATGGCCATCTTCAAGGAGAAGGAAAGGGCAAAGCTTGCGGGACGAAGGATCCTGCTGGCGGAGGATGTGGAGCTGAATGCGGAGATCCTGATGGATCTTCTGGAGATGGAGAATATCAAGGCGGATCATGCTGAGAACGGAAAGGCTGCCGTGGAGAAGTTCGAGCAGAGTACCTCAGGAATCTACTCAGCGATCCTTATGGATGTGCGTATGCCGCTGATGGACGGACTGGAAGCCACCAAGGCCATCCGTGCCATGGACCGGGAGGATGCAAAGCGGATCCCGATCATTGCGCTTACGGCGAATGCATTTGATGAGGATGTTCAGCTGTCCCTGCAGGCCGGTATGAATGCACATATCAGTAAGCCTGTGGAGATCGAAGTACTGGTACGGATTCTCGGAGAGCTGATCTACGAGTCAGAGCAGTCCATAACTGTGTAATGATATGTGTGGTAAGGCGGAATCGGGCTCAAGGATTCACTTGAAATAAGCAGGCAGGAACAGTACAATTAAGAAGTACACATGAATTTGCGACTGACAGGAGGCCGGGTATGGAAAGCTTTGATCTGTATGATGTGAATCGGAATAAGACAGGAAGGGTCCTTGAGAGAGGAAACAAGGTTCCGGAAGGGTGTTACAGGCTTGTGGTCCATGTGTGTATCTTCGACAGTGAAGGCAGGATGCTGATCCAGAAGCGACTGAAGACCAAGAGCGGATGGTCCGGCATGTGGGATCTTTCCGCGGGCGGAAGTGCCCTGGCCGGAGACAGCAGCCAGCAGGCAGCCTCCAGAGAGCTTCTGGAGGAGATTGGGATCGATTATTCCCTGGACGGGATCCGTCCGGCCATGACCATCTATTTTGACGGCGGCTTCAATGATATTTACACTGTTAATATGGATGTTGATATCGACAAGCTGGAGCTGCAGCCCACTGAGGTGGAGGAGGTACGCTGGGCTACGGAGGAGGAGATCCTGGAAATGATGAAGCAGAAGGAGTTTGTACTCTACAAGTCCTCCTTTATCTCCCTGCTCTTTTTCCTTCGTAACCATAACGGTGCATTTACCCATAAGGATCCCACCAAGCAAAGGTAAGTACGGTAGCATGAAACGGGATATTCTTATAATTGATGATGACGAAGACCTGACCATGATCCTCAGCGATATGCTGACGGATCATGGTTTTGATGTTATGCACGCTTGCAGCAGTGAGGAGGCCTTCCGGCTGCTTTCCGAAAGGAGATTCCATCTCATCCTTCTGGATATCAATCTTCCGGATGCGGAGGGCTTCGAGGTCTGCCGTGAGCTTCGGCGGGTGTCGGAGGTTCCCGTGATCTTCGCCAGCGCAAGGACCAGCGAGTCGGACAGGATCACAGGCCTGGATATCGGCGGGGATGACTATATCCCGAAGCCCTTCTCCATGAAGGAGCTGCTGTCGCGGATCAACGCTCTGCTTCGGAGGACCTATGGCTTCGGGGATGCGGAGCAAAGGATCACCTTCGGAGATGTTACGGTGAATCTTAGTGCGAGGACTGTAACAAAGGCCGGGGCAGAGGTCAGTCTCTCCCTGCGGGAATTTGATCTTCTGGCCTGCCTGACGCAGCACATGAATACGGCAATTCCGAAGGATAAGCTGCTCAGTGAGGTCTGGGGTGCATTTTCCGAGGTGGATCCCTCCACACTGACCGTGCATATCCGTTGGCTTCGTGAGAAGCTGGAGGATGATCCGGCAAAACCGAAGTATATCAAAACCGTTTACAAGGTCGGATATATGCTTGAAATAAGAGAGGATACGGCATGAAAAAAAGAGTACTCGGGATCATCATACTGTTCTCGCTGCTTCTTGTGGGAGCAGCCTTTTTACTGTCTGCCCTGACGAAAAGCAGGACATCCGGAGATGTCCGCTCAGAACAGATTCTTGAGGCAAATGCCATAGCCCGGCTGATCGAGACCGGAAACTATTCGGATGCACAGAAAAAGGCGGATGCCCTTGCGGACAAACTCAGGGGGAGCACGGTGGATAACACCGTTGGTGTAAACGGGATCATCCTTTGTTCCCTTACCGTCTTCTTTATGGCGTTGGTTTTCCTGTATGTCTATATGAGCATCCTGCGGCCTTTCGACAAGATGAAGGATTATGCCGCCGAGATTGCAAAGGGGAACTTTGATGTGCCGCTCCGATACGAGCGGTCAAACTATTTCGGGGCATTTACGTGGGCCTTCGACAGCATGCGTCGGGAGGTGACCCGGTCCCGGGCTGCAGAGCATGAGGCAGTGGAGAATAATAAGACGGTCATTGCAACCCTGTCCCATGACATAAAGACTCCCATTGCTTCCATCCGCGCCTATGCGGAGGGGCTGGAGGCAAATCTGGATACCACTCCGGAGCGTCGGGCAAGGTACGTGGCGGTCCTGACCCGGAAATGTGACGAGGTGACGCAGCTGACCAACGATCTTTTTCTCCATTCTCTTTCGGATCTGGATAAGCTTCATATGGAGCCGGAGGAATTTGAGGCAGTGCCCTTCCTTGCTGAAACCATTGGGGAGATCGCAGCCGATCAGGGGGATGTTGTATTCCGGACACCGGATAGCTCCCCTGTGATCCGTGTGGATAAAAAACGCCTCACACAGATCGTGGAGAATCTGATCAACAACGCCAGGAAATATGCGAAGACAGAGGTGGAGGTCTTCCTTCGGGAGAATGATGACCGGCTGGAGATACATTTTCTGGATCATGGTCCCGGCATCCCGGATGAGGATATGCCCTTTATCACGGATAAGTTCTACCGGGGCAGGAACTGCGGATCGGAGAACGGCTCGGGTCTTGGACTCTATATCGTAAAGTATATTGCGGAGAAGTCCGGGGGAAGCCTCTTACTGCAGAACCGGAGCGGGGGAGAGACCGGACTGGAGGCAGTCGTGTCGCTACCCGTTGTTCCGTTCTTAAGGACTCCTTAATAAGAACAGAGTTACTATATGATCTGGATACGACAAAACCGATCATATCAGGAGTGATTCAAAGATGAAGAAAGCGATACTTTCGGCAAAGGGACTCTGCAAAAGCTTTGCACATAACGGCGGACAGGTGCATATCATTTCCAATGCGGATCTTGACATCTATGAGGGGGATTTCACCATCATCATGGGTGCTTCGGGCTCCGGCAAATCCACCATGCTTTACGCACTTTCCGGCATGGACCGGGCCACCTCAGGTGAGGTTATGATCGATGGAGAGAATATCACCACCATGAGCGAGAAGGGGCTGGCGAAGCTCCGCCGCTCGAAGTTCGGATTCGTGTTCCAGCAGATCCATCTGGTCAGCAATCTGACGCTGTTTGAAAATGTGGCGGTTCCGGGCTATCTGGATAAGACACGTTCCACCGCGGAGGTGAATGTATTTGCGGAAGAACTGCTGGAGAAAATGAATATTAAGAACATCAAAACACAGATCCCTGCCCAGTGCTCCGGCGGAGAGCAGCAGCGGTGCGCTATCGCACGGGCCCTGATCAATCGGCCGAAGCTGGTCTTCGCGGATGAACCGACGGGGGCACTGAACCGTCGCAACACAACAGAGGTGCTGGATCTTCTGACACAGTGCAACCGTGACGGACAGAGTATCCTTATGGTGACCCATGATCTTCGCGCGGCGCTCCGTGCCACGCGCCTGCTTTACCTGGAGGACGGGAAGATCATCGGAGACCTTGTGCTTCCTCCTTATGATCCTCAGAATGAGAAGAGCCGTGAGACCCAGGTAAATGCATGGCTTTCCTCCATGCAGTGGTAGGAGGGAGGTGCGTATATGGATCTTAAGACTCTGATCAAAGCGAATATCCGCTACAAGAAGGGCTCCTTTAAGAGCATAATTCTTCTGATGCTCATCATTTCCCTGTCTGTTACCACCATTGTCAGTCTGAAGAAGAATGTGAAGGAGTCGCTGGCAAACGCATACGATCGTCAGGACGTGGGAAATGTTACACTGAATATCCGCCGTGAATTTCTGACGGAGGAACGGGTTGCGGAGGTTCGGAACCATCCGACCGTGAAGAAGGTGGAAGTCCTTCCTTCGCTTGTCCCGGAATTATATCGGTATTCCGGTGGACAGAGCTGCCATTTCAATATTCGGGTGATGGCCATGATGGATAAGGTGGACCGGCTCTGGAACGAAGAGAAGACCGGATACGAATCGGAGGTTCCGGCGCTTTCGAAGGGCGAGATTTATATTCCGCGAGGTATGGCGGAGCAGGACGGTGTGAAGGTGGGAGATACGGTGACCTTCGATTTTAAGGGCGCTTCCTATGACTTTGTGATCCGTGGCCTGGTCGAGGAGCCGGTCTGCGGAAGTGTATATATGAATATGAAGATCCCCTTTGTTTCGAAGGAAGACTTCGACCGGATGACGTCTGACCGGGATACGGCTCTGGCGTCTGATCCGGGTTTGGCAGCGGATTTTGGCAGAATAGTTTACATAACAAAAGCGGATGACTGTGACTTAACGGACGACCGGTTCGCTGCGACTCTGGCGAAGGAGACCGAAATGGGGAGCTATGCCAACGGAATTCTGACACGGACGGAAAGTCTGTATTACCAGGGCATGGAGCCGGATCTGATCCTGAATATCTTTCTGGTCTTTGTCATCATCCTCTCGGTCATCGTCTTTGTGGTGATGTCCAACAGCATTTCCTCCAGTATAGAAATGAACTATACGGATCTTGGAATCCTGAAGGCAGAAGGGTATGACAGCCGGAGACTGAAGCTTTGCTTCCTGGGGCAGTACATGCTGGCAGAGGTGATCGGCACGGTGCTGGGAGTTTTTCTGGCTATCCCCGTGATCATCTACCTTCCCCGGGTCTTTGAATCAACGCTCGGATCAAAGATTTTCGGCGGAGTGAATATCCCTGTGGCAATTCTGATCCTGTTAGGGATCCTGGCACTTTCGGTGGCATTTATCCTGCTTGTATCGGGAAAGATCGGACGGATCTCTCCGATCCGTGCGGTGTCTGGCGGACGAAGTGAGATATATTTTGACAGCCGGATCCGGATTCCGATTACCGGGAAAGGACTTTCGGCCAGTCTTGCCTTCCGGCAGTTTCTGTCGGGGAAGCGCCGCTATATCGCATCCATCGCCATCGCGTCAATCCTGGTATTCTTCCTGATGACCATGACCGGTATGACGGATGCGGTTTCCTCCGACAACGCCCAGAGTGCCATGGGGGCAACAAATTCCAACGTCGACATTTATCTGGATTTTGAAGATTATAGTCCCGAAAATACGGCTTACGTGAAGTCCAGGATCGGTGAGATCGAAAATGTGATCCGGGAATACACAGACGTGAGTGAGCGTTACTTCATGGGCATGAAGAGCCTTATGCTGGACGGGCAGAATCTGTCCTGCCGTTTTGCGGAGGACGAGGAGGTTTTTACGGTGACGGAGGGCAGAGCTCCCTTATATGATAATGAGATCGTGGTGGGTCAGGTCTATGCGGAGGATATGGGCTATCAGATCGGTGATAAGCTACCGGTTTCGTACCGGGGCAGAACGAAGGATTTCATCATCTGCGGGTATGCGGTAGCCATGATCGACGCAGGGCGGTTCTTCGGAATGAACGGTGACGGGGCCAGAACCATGATCGATGAGTATATCCCGAATTATGTGGGATACAGGCTTGCTGACAGTTCGAAAAAAGAGGAGATCGCGGAGCGTCTTAAAGCTATCCTTTCAAAGGAGGATTCTGTCGAAACCTACGACCCTGAGGTGGATGATGGTTCCATGCTGACGAAAACGGCCATGGCGATCAAGGCGGTTATCTATGTGATCTCAGCGGTCTTTGCCCTGGTGGTGGTCTCCATGATGTGCTCGAAGGCATTTGTTCGTGAAAAGATTGATATCGGGATCTACAAGTCCCTGGGCTTTACATCAGGGAACTTAAGGCTGCAGTTTGCAGTGCGTTTCCTGATCGTTGCCTTCTTCGGCATCCTGATCGGAACCACGATGAGTCTCACCCTTTCAGAGAAGCTTCTTTCACTCATGCTCCGGAAGATGGGCATCGCAAAGTTCGTGATCGATTACCGGTTTATGACGGTGCTTCTGCCGATCGTTGCGGTGGCACTCAGTTACTTTTTCTTCGCCTGGCTGGTGGCAGGAAAGACAAAGAAGGTGGAGGTCCGGAATCTGATTACGGAATAAATGTACCTAATATTGAAAACTGCTTTGGGACGCCTTGACTTACTAATTCGGTTATCCTATAATCGTTTTACTACAGTTGTCCAAAAACAGTTTAGTAAAGATGAAAGGGGTGCAGCATGAAGAAAATCGCAACACGCAGTTTGACCGTGATCCTCATGGCTATGGCGTTTTTTGCCATGATCCTTCTTCCGAAGATGGATGCAAGTGCGGACACGTCGGATTACTATATCACGCCGATCAAGGAAGTGGTGGAGTCCTCCGTGGACGATGTGTCATATGTACATTATCTTTATTCGCCCAGTGCGGATTATACGAAGGTAGAAGCGTATATCAAGGCGCCGAACGGTCAGGACGGAACAGCTACCATGTACAGCTACGGAAAGAAGGATTTCTGCTTTTTTAAGGCAGAACTGCTTATTACCGGAACCTATACGGTGAAGTTCACCGAGTATAAGAAGAACAGCAGTGATACTTGGGTTAAGACCGGCATTACGGCAAATGCAAAGATTATTGTTTCGGCGAAGAAGACAGGCTGGAGCAAGACCAATGGCGTATACTGCTATTACAACTCCAACGGAGTAAGACAGTATGAGTGGCAGAAAATCGGAGGAAAGTGGTATTATCTGGATCCGTTCTTCGGCGGCATTACTACCGGATGGATGTCGCAGGATGGCAAGTGGTATCACTTCAACAGCAATGGTGTTGCTGATACCGGTTGGAAGAAGATTGATGGCACGTGGTATCATTTCACCGGCGGTTGTGTCATGGACACCGGATGGAAGAAGATTGACGGCGAATGGTATTATTTCGACGTGAACGGCGAAATGAGTACCAGATGGATGCAGATCAACGGCAAGTGGTACTTTTTCGGAAATGATGGTAAGATGCGGAAAGGCTGGGAACAGATTTCCGGCAAATGGTATTACTTTGTTAATGGTGTGGTCACTACCAGCTGGAGAAAGATTGACAACAAGTGGTACTACTTCAACAAGGATGGTATCATGCAGGTGGGCTGGCAGCGGATCGATAAGAAGTGGTATTACTTAAAGAACGGTGTCATGTTAACCGGAAAGCAGACCATTGACGGTAAGAAGTATACCTTCAATGAGTACGGAGAGCTTCAGCAGTAGGAGCGTTCCAAACACATAGAGCATAAGAAAGAGAGGATGCGTACGACATTTAAATGCCGTACGCATCCTCTCTTTCTTATGCTTAAAGTAAGTGGAACGCAGGGTTCATGTTTCGGAAGGTACAGTAGTATTTGAACCCGAGGGAGCGGAGCAGGGCTGCGCCCCGGTCGAAGTCATGGCCGATATGGATCGTATCGTGTGCATCACTTCCGAAGGTAATGATCTCGCCCCCCATTTCCTTATAAAGCTTTAGGAGCTCGGGATGCGGGTGAGCGAAGTCCATGCCCCGGTAGAGAGAGCCGGTGTTCAGCTCGATCCCCTTGCCATTTTCGATAATGGCACGGAAGATGGCCTCGAAGATATCGAGATAGTCCTTTACGTTGAAGTTGTCTGCCTTCGTCGGGCCGTAGCGAAGGATGTAATCCAGATGTCCGTATACGTTATAATCCGTAAAATGGGTTACGATATAGAGGATATCCTCGAAATACTTCCGATAGCCCGGCTGTTCGCCCCATTTCTCGAAATACTGGGGGTAGTAGGGATCAAAGCCGTCCACCACATGGGTGGAGCAGATGATGAAGTCCAGGGACGGATAACGCTTCGAAAAGTCGGACATTACCTCACAGGTGGAGGGCATAAGACCCTGTTCGATACCGATCTTCAGCAGAAATCGGGGGACCAGCTCTTCCTTCAACGCCTGCAGAGCAGGAAAGTACCGGTCAAAATCCAGCTGGAAGTCGGAAACCGCGGGGGTATCCTTCGGAAAGTCCTGATCATGGTGGTCCGTGATGCAGATTTCATTTAGTCCTTTGGCACGGGCGGCTGCGATAAGATCCCGGATCGGGGTCGTACAGTCGCCGGAGAATTCGGTATGCAGATGGTAGTCCGGATACATGGGCGGGACTCCTTTCTTCTATATGTATGATAGGATTATAGTTTCCCTGCCGGAAAATAGCAAGTAGGCGGGTAAATTTCCACAGAAATGAACACTACATTTGCCGAAAGTTGTATGAAAAAACTGTGAAATCGCTCTTGAAATGTAACCTCAAAAAAGGTATTATGTTTGTATGTGAGTGATACGTTCACAAAGTATATTTCTAGGAGGAAATGACAAATGGCAGTTAAGGTAGCAATTAATGGTTTCGGTCGTATCGGTCGTCTGGCTGTATCGGTCGTCTGGCTTTCAGACAGATGTTCGGCGCAGAGGGATATGAGGTAGTTGCGATCAACGATCTTACAAAGCCTTCCATGCTGGCTCATCTTCTGAAGTATGATACAGCTCAGGGCGGTTACGCTGGAAAGATCGGCGAGAACCTTCACACAGTTTCAGCTGATGATGAGGCTGGTACACTTACAGTTGACGGAAAGACCCTTCAGATCTATGCAAAGGCTAACGCAGCAGAGCTTCCGTGGGGAGAGATCGGTGTAGACGTAGTTCTCGAGTGCACAGGTTTCTACTGCTCCAAGGATAAGTCTCAGGCTCATATCGATGCCGGCGCTAAGAAGGTAGTTATCTCCGCACCTGCAGGTAACGATCTGAAGACAATCGTATTCTCCGTAAACCAGGATACACTGACAGCAGAGGATCAGATCATCTCCGCTGCTTCCTGTACAACAAACTGCCTCGCACCTATGGCTAAGGCTCTGAACGATTACGCTCCGATCCAGTCCGGTATCATGAGCACAATTCATGCTTACACAGGCGATCAGATGATCCTTGACGGACCGCACAGAAAGGGCGACCTTCGTAGAGCACGTGCCGGCGCTGCAAATATCGTTCCGAACTCCACTGGAGCTGCTAAGGCTATCGGCCTTGTAATTCCGGAGCTGAACGGTAAGCTGATCGGTTCTGCACAGAGAGTTCCGGTACCGACAGGTTCCACAACCATCCTTACAGCAGTTGTTAAGAAGGCTGGCGTTACAAAGGAAGACATCAATGCAGCTATGAAGGCAGCAGCTAGCGAGTCCTTCGGCTACAATGAGGATCAGATCGTATCTTCTGACGTTATCGGTATGAAGTACGGTTCTCTGTTTGATGCAACTCAGACCATGGTTGCTCAGATCGCAGATGATCTCTATGAGGTACAGGTAGTTTCCTGGTATGACAACGAGAATTCTTACACATCTCAGATGGTTCGTACTATCAAGTACTTCGCTGAGCTCGCGTAAGCCAGTAGACCTCGAAATCTATTAAAACCTATCGCGGGGGTCCGGTCTTTTATGGACCGGACCCCTACTTTATTGGCACTGTGTCATTCTGAGGAGCCGTAAGGCGACGAAGAATCCCGGAAAAATGATATGAATATAAAGGAGGAAGTTATGTCTCTCAACAAGAAATCCGTAGATGATATCAATGTGAAGGGCCAGCGCGTGCTTTGCCGCTGCGACTTCAACGTACCCTTAAAGGATGGCAAGATCACAGACGAGAACCGTCTGGTGGCTGCCCTTCCCACCATCAAGAAGCTGATCTCTGACGGCGGTAAGGTTATTCTTTGCTCTCACCTGGGCAAGGTTAAGACCGACGAGGATAAGCTCACCAAGACTCTGGCACCGGTAGCCGTACGTCTTTCCGAGCTGCTCGGTCAGGAAGTTAAGTTTGTTGCAAACGAGAACGTTGTAGGACCGAACGTAGTAGAAGCCGTTAACGCCATGCAGGACGGTGACGTGATCCTTCTTGAGAATACACGTTTCCGCAAGGAAGAGACCAAGAACGGAGAGGAGTTCTCCAAGGATCTTGCAAGCATCGCTGATGTATTCGTAAATGATGCTTTCGGTACCGCTCACCGTGCACACTGCTCCAACGTTGGTGTTACCCAGTACGTTGATACTGCAGTTGTTGGCTATCTCATGCAGAAGGAGATCGACTTCCTCGGCAATGCCGTTGAGAATCCGGTTCGTCCTTTCGTAGCAATCCTCGGTGGTGCTAAGGTTGCTGATAAGCTGAACGTAATCTCCAACCTGCTTGAGAAGTGCGATACTCTGATCATCGGTGGTGGTATGGCTTATACCTTCCTGAAGGCTCAGGGTAAGGAAGTGGGTCTTTCTCTGGTAGATGATACCAAGATCGATTACTGCAAGGAAATGATCGAGAAGGCAGAGAAGCTTGGCAAGAAGCTGCTTCTTCCCATCGATACCGTAGTAGCTGCAGGCTTCCCGGATCCGATCGACGGACCGATCGAAGTAAAGACCGTTGCATCCGATGCAATCCCGGCTGATATGGAAGGTCTGGATATTGGTGAGAAGACAAGAGCACTCTTCGCAGAGGCTGCTAAGACAGCTAAGACCGTTGTTTGGAACGGACCGATGGGTGTATTCGAGAACCCGACTCTGGCAGCAGGTACCATCGCAGTTGCACAGGCTCTGGCTGAGACAGATGCAACCACCATCATCGGTGGTGGCGATTCCGCAGCAGCTTGCAACCAGCTTGGATTTGGGGACAAGATGAGCCACATTTCCACCGGTGGCGGTGCTTCCCTTGAGTTCCTTGAGGGTAAGGAATTACCGGGTGTCGCTGCGGCTAATAACAAGTAAGAGGAGAATAGAAATGGCAAGAAGAAAGATCATCGCAGGAAACTGGAAGATGAACATGACCCCGTCCCAGGCAGTAGCACTGGTTGCTGAGCTGAAGGACCTGGTAGTAAATGATGCAGTAGACGTTGTTTACTGTGTTCCGGCAATCGACATCGTACCGGTGGTTGAGGCTGTCAAGGGTTCCAACGTACAGGTAGGTGCTGAGAATATGTACTTTGAGGACAAGGGTGCTTACACCGGTGAAATCTCCGCAGAGATGCTGGTAGATGCAGGTGTTAAATATGTCATCATCGGACATTCCGAGCGTCGTGATTACTTCAAGGAGTGCGACTGCACCCTGAATAAGAAGGTTAAGAAAGCTATCGAGGCCGGTCTTACACCGATCCTTTGCTGCGGAGAGTCTCTGGAGCAAAGAGAGATGGGCGTAACCATGGACTGGATCCGTCTTCAGATCAAGTCGGATCTGCAGGGCGTTGCAGCAGATGATGTGAAGAATCTCGTTATCGCATACGAGCCGATCTGGGCAATCGGTACCGGCAAGACCGCTACCACAGAGCAGGCACAGGAGGTTTGCAAGGGTATCCGTGACTGTATCGCTGAGATCTATGATGCAGCAACTGCTGAGGCAGTTCGTATCCAGTACGGCGGTTCCGTAAATGCAGGTAACGCAGCTGAGCTGTTCGCACAGCCGGATATCGACGGCGGACTTGTTGGCGGTGCTTCTCTGAAGGCTGACTTCGGAAAGATCGTAAACTACTAAGAGCTTAATCCATGTCCGGGGCTTTCCGGGCATGGGAGCTAAAATAAAACATAATAAGGGGGTTATTATGAAGAAGTTTCTGGCTGAATTTAAAGAGTTTGCTCTCAGAGGAAATGTAATGGATATGGCCATCGGTGTTGTCATCGGTGCCGCATTCAAGGCAATCATTGATGCTTTGACCGAGTACATCATTAACCCGATCATTGGTTGCTTCATTCAGGGTGGTCTGGAAGGCTGGACCGTAACCATCGGTAAGGCTGAGCTTTGCCTCGGTGCATTTATCATGGCGATCATTAACTTCCTCATCATCGCATTTGTTTTGTTCTGTGTAGTAAAAGCCATGAACAAACTGGCAAGTTTTCGGAAGAAACCCGAAGAGGAAGCAGCACCGCTCACCAAGAAGTGCCCGTACTGCCAGAGTGAAGTGGATATTAAGGCCATCAAGTGCCCGCACTGCACAAGCAGCATTCAGTAAGAACGATTCGGAAGACTGTCGGATATCCGGCAGTCTTCTTTTTGTCTTCTATTTGTGGCAGTTTTCATCTTGCATATTGCCTCGCAGGGTTGTAATATTACTTCGTAATGATTTGAATGGTTTGGATTCGAGAAGGAATGATCATATGTCAAAAAAAGAAAAGACAATCAATATAGTTCTGACGCTTTTCTGCCTTATATTGTTCGGGATGATCGGGTTCGGGGCATTCATTGCCTTCCGGCCCATGTTTGGATCTTCCAATGCCGAGGAGGTGGATGCCGGTCTTCGCTATGAGGAAGGACCGAGTGGCAACGGAAGTGGGTCCGGTGTGATCTCCACAGAGGAGGGTTCTACCGAGGAAACGACGGAGAAGACAGTCTGGAAGATCACCGGAAGTGAGACGGAAGCCCCCACGGAGGCTCCGACAGAAGCACCCACGGAAGCACCGACGGAGAAGGTGACAGAAAAGCAGACGGAGCGTCCGACGGAACGAAGGACCACAGCTCCTACCACTGCACCGACGGAAGCACCCACTGAGGCACCAACCGAAGCACCGACGGAGAAACCGACAGAAGCACCGACGGAGAAGCCCACAGAGAAACCGACCGAGGCACCAACGGAAAAGCCGACAGAGAAACCGACAGAAGCACCCACCGAGGAACCCTCGGAAGAACCGACGGAGGAACCAACGGAAGAACCGACGGAGAAGCCCACGGAAGCACCCACGGAGGGACCGGAGGAACCGCAGCCTTAGTATACTATGGTAATGCTATGAAGAAATATACCATCGGAGTTCTGGCCCATGTGGATGCCGGGAAGACGACCCTGATCGAACAGCTGCTGGTAGAGTCCGGAAAGCGGACGGAAGCCGGGCGCGTGGATCACGGGACGGCTTATCTGGATACGGATTCTCAGGAGAGGGCCAGAGGGATCACAATCACATCAAAGCTTTGCAGGATCGAAACGGAGGGGCAGACGCTGATCTTCGTGGACACCCCGGGGCATGTAGACTTTACGGCAGAATCCGAACGGGTTCTGCCTGTTCTTGATGCGGCGGTTCTTGTAATCGGAGCGGGAGAGCGGATTCCGGCCCATGCGCAGTATCTCTTTTCGTTGCTGCGGGAGCGGAGTATTCCAACCATCCTCTTTTTCAATAAAATGGATCTGCCGGTGCCGGAGGAGGATCGTCTTCTGGAGCTTGTAAAGGAGTCCATGGGAGAGGGCTTTGTTGCCTGGGACAGGATACTTTGTACCGGGGAAGGTTCTGAAAATCCGGCTGTAAATCAGGAGATTTCGGAAGAAATCGCAGTTCTGGACGAGGAGCTACTTGAACGGTATCTGGCTACGGGAGAGTTGCAGACGGAGGATGTACAGAGGCTCTTCCGGCAGGGACGGCTGTTTCCCTGCTGTTTTGGATCCGCCCTTCAGGGGATCGGTGTGGGTGAGCTGCTTCGTTCGATCCTGGAACTAAACAGGGAGGCGGAGGATCATCTGCAGGATGGTACAACGGATCAGCCCCCTGGAGCCTACTGTTATAAGATCTTACATGATGAAACGGGACAGAGAGTATCTTTCCTGAAGCTGCTTTCGGGTCACCTGAATGTCCGGGATACCGTTTCTTATTTCGGACGAAACGAAGAAGAGTTTAAGGAGAAGGTAACACAACTGCGGCTTTATGACGGAGCATCCTTTCAGGCGGTACAGGAGGTGTCTCAAGGCGAGATCGTTGCAGTTACAGGTCTTACCATGACCTATGCCGGCTGCGGGATCGGGGTTGCGCCTTCGCTTAAGCCAAAGAAGAGTCGCCCCATGCTGCGTTTCCGTCTGATCCTGCCGGAGAGTGTGGAGGCAAGAGCATTTCTGCCGAAGCTTCGTCTCCTGGAGGAAGAGGAGGATACCCTTTCCATCCGCTGGATGGAGGAACGTGAGGAGATCGAGGTTGAGCTTTACGGAGAGGTTCAGCTGGAGGTTCTGACGGAACGGATCCGGGAACGGTTCGGCATCTCGGTCACCTTTGATGAAGGTGCGGTGGTTTATCGGGAGACACTTGCCGGGCCCTCGTATGGAGTGGGGCATTTTGAGCCGCTTCGACACTATGCGGAGGTACATTTCCTACTGGAACCGCTTCCGCGAGGCACGGGAATCCTGCTGGAAAGCCGACTTTCCACGGATGAGCTGGACCGGAACTGGCAGCAGACCATCTTAAATGCAGTGGAGCAGGAACAACTGACGGGAGTTCTAACGAATTCCGCTCTGACGGATGTAAAGATCACACTGGTGGCCGGACGGGCCCATAAGAAGCATACCGAGGGCGGGGACTTCCGGGAAGCAGCACTCCGGGCGGTTCGACAGGGACTGATGGAAGGCGAATCGGTTCTTCTGGAGCCTTATGTACGATTTACCCTGACGGTCCCGCAGGAAGCGGCAGGCCGGGCGCTCTATGATATGGATCAACTGGCAGCCGAAAGCCGGATCACGGAGCAGTCGGAACGGCAGACCACCATCGAAGGCCGGGGAGCCGTATCAAAGCTCCGAAATTATATGACGGAGGTTCGATCCTACAGCCATGGAGAAGGAATCTTCCGCATGATCTATGACGGATATGACAGATGCCCTGATCCGGATACCGTGGTGGAAGCCATCGGGTATCAGCCGGAAGCGGATCTGGCACGTCCTGCCGGTTCTGTCTTTGTGGATCACGGAGCTGCAGACTTTGTTCCCTGGAATGAGGCTCCGGGAAGAATGCATCTGGACATACGGTTTGAACTATTCTACGGAGATTCCGTGGAGGAAGCATCCGAAGATACGGCAAGGACCGGATCGGATGCGGACGGAAGAAGCAAACGGCTGCACGAACGGCTGGAGGCCATCGGTACCGATGAGATCGATGCCATCCTGCAGCAGGCAAGCCATGCGAATCAGACCGGGGAGCATGCGGCGGAACGAAGAAACCGCTGGAACAGCTCCAACCGGAGAGGCTCCTCCTCCGGAAATACCGGTGGAGAGAAGAAAACTGTTAAGAAGAATGTGGAACGTACCCCCTACCTTCTGGTGGACGGGTATAATATCATCCATGCATGGGAGGAAACCCGGGGGATCGTAGAGCAGAATCTGGACGCGGCACGTCAGATCCTTCTGGAGGCACTGACTGAGTACCGGGCCATGATCTCCTCCGAGATCATTGTGGTCTTCGATGCCTACCGCGTCAGCGGACATAAGACCGAGATCATGGAGTATCAGAATCTTCATGTAGTTTTTACGAGAGAAGCCGAAACTGCGGATCAGTATATCGCCCGGTTCACTACGGAGCATGAGAAGAAGTATGATATCACCGTTGCTACCTCCGATGGACTGATCCAGCTGATCATCCGCGGAGCGGATGCGAAGCTGATGTCGGCCAGGGAGCTTCGGGACGAGGTGCAAAATAATAAGGAAATGCTCCGCGAGACGTATCTCACAGAGCATACCCTTCCGCTTACGGATCGTATTATGAACAAAGAGAATCTATGAATAACCATAGATTTATACATGTCATCCTGAGCAGCGCGAAGGATCCCGCTGGCTTTATGAGGTATGAGATCCATCGGGCAGACGCGGGCTGCGGTGGGGGTGTGCCGTGCAAACCATTTTTCTGTGTTTGCACGGCACACCCCCACCACAGCCCGCGTCGTTGACATTATGACAGTTTTGTTTCCGCCATCCAGTTGAGTGAGTTTTGATAAGCCTCCTCCTCAACCGTATAATCTGCGTCCCTGAACTTGAAGGAGGGAACCTTCTTCAGGAGCAGTTCCTTCACCAGCTCCCTGCAGAGGAAGGGATTCCGCACCAGAAGCGGTCCAACGATATAGGTTCCGGTAAAGTTGTTTTTCTTCACGCCCTCGCTTCGTTCTTCGGACGAAAGGAAGGGCGTTTCTTTATTCTCCACGGTCACGCCGGAATGATTCTCAAAGCCCACCAGCTGATGTTCGCCGTAAGGAAGCAGGAGATCATGAACCGTACGTGCGCGATACTCCGTGGAAAAGTCCAAGAGTCCCAGACAGGTGTAACGCTTGTTCGGCATGCGGATGGTATTTCCGAAGAGCTCGAAGGAGTTCCCGGTGGCCAGAATGTGAGTTCCGTTGGCAATCGCTTCCGCGAATGCGTCCTTATACTTCTTAATATCGGTCAGAGCCAGGATCAGGCTTCGCTCGATGCCGCAGCCCATGTAGATCCAGTCATAGGAGGCGATATCCTTTTTATCCTCCAGTGTCAGCCGGTCGATTTCAACATCCACGCCCTGTTCCCGAAGATGAAAGTCCAGGGCACGTACATTTCCGCTGTCTCCGTAGAGGTTTAACAGATCATAGTAAAAGAATCCAAGCTTCAGTTTCATTTGTATGCCTTCACCTCCTCCAGGAATGGTGCGATATAGTCAAAGTTCAGGATGCCGTAGACATCTCCGTCAGTACGACGCAGCTCCTTTGCCAGTCCGGACAGGGTCTCCATCCGTTTGATCTTCTCCGCAGGGAAGCCGGCCAGCTTACAGCGGAGCACGAAGTCTGCCGCATAGGGTCCTGCACAGATCACCTCCTGCACCTCCGGCACATTCAGGGATTCCATATCCAGATCGTACAGCCATGACAGGTCGAAGTGGTTGTATCTTCGGCTGATCTCCCGAAGCCCCATGACCAGAACCTTCTTTCCGGGACGACGCAGGGTGTAGTAATGGGCCAGATTGTAGGTGGCATTGTTCTCGGCCTTGCAGTTGATTGCCGTGAAACGACGTCCCTTCTTTTCAATCTCGGTGTAGATCTTTTCGGAAACCTTCTCCTCGCGAAGCACCCGCTCAGTTACATCCGCCGGGATGCCGGTCAGCCTGGCAACCCCGTAGGCTGCAACCAGATTGTACATATGGAATAAAAGAGACACATCCACGGGGATGGTCAGGTCATTGTTCAGGGTGATGGTCTTATTCACAGAATCCACTGCGGTAACGGCGAAATCCACATTTCCGCGGGAGAATCCGCAGGCCGGACAGGAGAAGTCACCGACGGTTCCGTAATGAAGCCACCGGAAGGTAAGATGCTTTCCGCAGCGCGGGCAGTAAGCACAGTCCGCTACGGCCTCCGGAAGGACATCAAAGTCATCGGTTGTACGGTTCACGCCATAGGAGTGGAAATGCTCCGGATGGCGGAGTGCCACCTGCTTTGTTACCGGATCATCTCCGTTGCAGAGCAGCTCTGCCGAGTCAGGGATTCCCTTTTCCACTTCGCGGTAAACCAGGTCATAATTCCCCTGGCGCGGTGGCTGATCCCGGGTCAGATTGGAGAGAACGATGAGGCTGGGGGTGATGTACTTGGTCACCACCTTCAGATACCGCTCATCCACCTCCAGAACGATGGCGTCTTCGGGGATCTTCCCGCCCCAGGTCACATGCTTCAGCATGGTGGAAGCGATGCCCCGGATCATGTTTGAGCCCTCCAGATTATGGCAGACGGTTTTACCGCTGCTTCGAAGAAGGTTGGCGATGATGGAGGTGGTAGACCCCTTGCCGGAGCTTCCGGTCACCATGATCACTTCCTTCGGGTATGTCAGTTTTGAGAGATAGCTTGGGAAAAGCTTGATCACGAATTTCCCCGGAAATGTACTTCCGTCCTTATGAAAGACCTTCTCGGCAAAGAGGATGGACTTGCCGAGGAAGGTTCCGATCTGTCGAACCATGAACTTACGTCCTTTCTATCGTTGTAAGGGGTGAAAAACACCACGAATCATTTTATCATATTTCGAAGGGAAATGGGGATAGTATTTGTTTTTTATTTTCAGAAATCTATGTAGGAAAAGTGAGAAAGACATGCTATAATCTTATTAGTTTTTTGTTTTGGTAAACGGGAGGTTTTTTATGGGGGACGAACAGAATCCAAAGGCAAATGATATGCCGCAGTACAACGCGCAGGACTATGCCCGTCAGGTAAATCAGTTTCAGCAGAATATTCAGTCCTACGGTCAGCAGCAGTTTGACCAGCAGGCGCAGCAGTTTGCTCAGCCGCAGCCGTTTGATCAGCAGGCGCAGCAGTTTGCTCAGCCGCAGCCGTTTGATCAGCAGGCGTATGATCAGGCACAGAAGTACGCTCAGCCACAGCAGTATGGCCCACAGACCTATGGCCAGCAGCAGATGTATGGCCAGCCACAACAGTTCGGCCAGCAGGCGTATGATCAGGCGCAACATTACGGACAGGCGCAGCAATACGGACAGGCGCAGCAATACGGACAGGCACAGCAGTACGGCCAACAGGCATACGGCCAGCCACCGTTTGCACCACAGCAGGTATACGGACAGCAACCCTACGGCCAGCCGGATATGTACGGACAACCACAGATGTACGGTCAGCCACAGCCTTATGGCCAGCCACCCATGAACCAGCCGTATTACGGCATGCCGGGACCTGCTCCGAAGGCACCGGGTTCCGGAAAGGGAAAGAAGATCGCTATCATCTGCTCCATCGTGGGCGTTCTTGCAGTCACGGCAGTGCTCCTGATCGTTTTTGTATTCGGCAAAGGCGGTGGAGGAGCAAGCACGAAGGAAGAGCTCGCCGAAAGCTATGTTTCCGCGATGAATTCCAGGAATCCTTCTTCTTTTGAAGGAATGATCGTTCCCTCAAAGTACAGATCGCAGCTGGATGATTATCTGAAAAGAAGGTTCGGATATGATCTGAAAGGAATGCTGGAACAGGAATTCTCAGAGAAAATGAGCGCGGATTTCGAGTGTAAATATTTGAGGATGGAAGAACGAAAGACCTATGACGAAGATAAGATCAAGAGTCTGGAGTCTGAGTTCAAGACCTATCTGGATGTTAACATCGATATCGAAGAGATGGTCCGCGTCAAGGTTTATTTCCAGTACAAGGGACAGCGCGAATCGGATGAAGAGTATTCTACAGACTGGGAGGAGGAATCCGATACCATCACCATGTATAAGACGGACGGACTCTGGTATATCTCCATGTTCTAAAGAAAACCGGATTCGGGTAAAAAATCTTGTTGCAAATGAAATAAGAATATGATATATTTTCTAGGTATGATTTTTTGAAAGATATGTCAAGGAGGTTTTACCCGTGAGAACCGGACTTACCATTGCATTTATCGTAGTTTGCGTACTGCTCAGCGTAGTTGTCCTGATGCAGGAAGGAAAAGAAAACGGACTGACCGGTACACTGACCGGAAGTGCTGATACATATTGGTCTAAGAATAAGGGACATTCCAAGGACTCCGTGATCAAGAAGATCACAGTTCTCCTTGCAGTATGTTTCTTTGTGCTTGCACTGCTGCTCAGCTCCAAGTGGGTTGCGTAATCAGTCGGTATTGCATTTAGATGAAATGTATGGTGCTTCGGATTCCGGTCCGAAGCACTTTTTTTCTACGTTTCGGTGTGTTACTTTGGGGTGACAAAAGGGGTGAAAGGAGAAGGTTATGGAGCAAAGAGAGGAATGGAAGGAACGCCTGATGGCCTTCCTTCAGACAAAAGAATATAAGCCGCTCCGGTTTAAGGAGCTTTGCTTTCTTATGGACATCCGCGGCGAGGATCGGGATGAATTCCTGGATCTTCTGAACGATCTGATCCGAGAGGGAGAGATCGTCTGCTCCAAGAACAACCGGTATCTCCCCCGTCCCAAGGATACTCTCACCGGAGAGTACATGGGGACCAAGAAGGGCTACGGCTTTGTTCGTGTGACCGGTTATGATGAGGACTTCTTTATCCCCGAGAAGGGCGTCAACGGTGCCTTCCAGGGGGATAAGGTCATGATCCGGGTTGATTCCACGCAGCGGGGACCGCGAAAGGAGGCAGAGGTCTTAAAGATCCTGTCCCGCGGAATCACCACCGTGACCGGAACCTACCGTGAGCAGGACCGGATCGGCTTTGTGATCAGCGGAAATAAGAAGCTGGGAACGGACCTTTATATTCCTGCGGGAAAGAATATGAAGGCCGTGGACGGAAATATCGTGGTGGCCGAGATCGAACGCTATGATTCCGGCGGAGGTGCTCCTGAGGGAAGAGTTGTGGAGATCCTGGGGCATATCGATGATCCGAAGGATGATGTACTGGCGGTGATCCGGGCCTTCAACATCCCGGAGGAATTCCCGGAGGAAGTGATGGATCAGCTGCGGGAGATACCGGACCGCGTGTCCGAGGAGGAGCTTGCGGGCAGGAGAGACTTTCGGGACTGGCTCACCGTTACCATTGACGGGGAAACGGCCAAGGACTTTGATGATGCCATCACCTTGACGGAAGAGAATGGAAAGTATCATCTGGGCGTGCATATTGCGGATGTGTCCAATTACGTGAAGGAGGGAAGTCCTCTGGACCGGGAGGCACTGCGCCGCGGAACCAGCGTGTACCTTGCAGATACGGTGGTTCCGATGCTGCCGCACCAGCTCTCCAACGGCATCTGTTCCCTGCAGGAGGGGAAGGACCGTCTGGTGCTTTCCTGCCTGATGGAGATCGACAGTGAAGGACAGATCCTGTCCCACGAGATCTGTGAGGGTGTGATCAACTCCAACGCCCGCATGACCTACACGGATGTGTATAAGCTGATCGAGGATGCGGAGGATGCACCGGTGGAGAAGTACCGGGAGCTGATTCCCTTCTTCAAGCTGATGGCGAAGCTGTCGGGGATCCTTCGGGAGCGCCGACATGCCCGCGGATCCATAGATTTTGATATTCAGGAGACGGAGATCGTGGTGGGCGAAGACGGTCGTCCCACGGAGATCCGTGCCCATGACAGAAATGTGGCTACCATGCTGATCGAGGACTTCATGCTGGCCGCAAATGAAACGATCGCGGAGGATGCCTTCTGGCAGGAGCTTCCCTTCGAATACCGGGTGCATGAGGCACCGGATGACCGGAAGGTGGAGGCTCTGAAATATATGCTTCGCACATTTAAACTCTATCTCCACGGAGGCCGTGAGGCCGTACATCCGAAGGAGTTCCAGCGGATCCTGCAGGAGATTGAAGGACAGCCCTACGAGGCCATGATCTCAAAGCTGACACTCCGTACCATGCAACAGGCACGGTATGGCACGGTTTGTACAGGACATTTCGGGCTGGCAGCCAAGTATTACTGTCACTTCACCTCCCCGATCCGCCGGTATCCGGACCTTCAGATCCACCGGATCCTGAAGGAGAATCTTCACGGGATGCTGGATGATCGGAGGGTATCGCATTATGAGCATATCCTGCCGGAGGTGGCTGCGGATAATTCCGTGAAGGAGCGTCGTGCGGATGATGCGGAGCGGGATGTGGATAAGTTAAAGCAGATCGAGTATATGGAGGAGCATCTGGGAGAGTGTTATGACGGGATCATTTCCGGCTTCAATTCCCAGTCCATCTTCGTGGAACTCCCGAATACCATCGAGGGACAGATTCCGTTGGGCAGCTTAAATGACGACTTTTATGACTATCATGAGGAAACCTTCCAGATGATCGGAAACCGTACAAGAAAGGTTTATAATCTGGGAGATCCCGTGCGGATTCAGGTGGTCAGCACGGATAAGGCAGAACGGCGGATCATTTTCCGGTTTGATGATACGGAAGCGTCCGAAAGGAAAGAATAGGATTACGACATGAAAGAACAGGCAGAAAAACTGATAGCAAACAATAAAAAAGCCTATCACGATTACTTTATCGAGGAAACCTACGAGGCAGGGATCGCGCTTGCCGGGACGGAGGTAAAGTCCCTCCGTCTCGGGCAGTGCAGCATCAAGGAGGCCTATGTGGGTGTGGAAGGCGGGGAGATGTACATTTACCACATGCACATCAATCCCTATGAGAAGGGGAATATCTTCAACAAGGATCCGCTCCGGACCAGAAAGCTCCTGCTGCATAAGGCCGAGATCCGGAAGCTGGCAGGGGCAGCAACGGTGGCAGGATATACCATCATGCCGCTGAAGGTGTACTTTAAGAACGGACGGGCCAAGGTCCAGATCGGACTGGCCAAGGGTAAGAAGCTCTATGATAAGCGGGCGGATATTGCAAAGAAGGACCAGAAACGGGAGGCAGAACGGGACTTCAAGATCCGAAACCTGAAGTAAGACAGGTGAACACACAATTTTCGCTTGCTTTTAGGGGCCGTTTTGATTAAAATAGGGTTCGGTAAAAAATCGGCAGAAAGAAGGAACCGTCATGAGCCAGGAAAAGGTAGACCGTTATAAGGGCGAAAAGAAGAATCGTGCCAAGAATATGAAGAAGGCGAAGGTTAAGAGAATTCTCATCGCATTTCTTGTGGCACTGATCATAGGAGCAGCCATCGGCATTCCCCTTGGCCGCTGGATCTATAATTATCAGCAGACCCATCAGGATAAAGAGGATGTATTCATCGATTCTCATGGATATGCAGACTGGTTCAATCAGTACTGGGTAGATAATTATTCTGATGTATACACCGGCGCGGAGCTTGCAACCGAGGGAAACTCGGAAGGAGCAACCGGTGATACGGAGAGCGGCTCCACCGAGGCAGCGACTGAGGCGGCAACCGAAGGAACCTCCGAGGTGAAGGAGGATGTGACGGAAGCCGGTCAGGCGACCGAATAAAGGCATGGTTCATGGGAAACCATGATGCTAATATAAACCAGGGGTTGTACTGGTTTCGACAGGGATTTTGAAATCCCGGCAGCCATCCGTGGTCCGTGATCCACGTTAAAAGTGCGGAAAAAAATAAACGCTGAAAATAGAACAACAGCACTCGCTGCCTAAGTGCAGCTGTCGGCCCGAGGATCATCCGCTGTCCACGGAACCCGGCATCAAAGAGGCGGAGAACGTTCTTCCCAAAGCTTTGCGGGTTGAAACGAATTATGAAGCTACCGGACTTTGCAGCTTGTCTTTGGGCGGCAGAGCGAGGGAATCCTAAAGCATAGACTGTGATGGGAGATACCGGTATGGAAGGGTCTTTGGACGCGGGTTCGATTCCCGCCAGCTCCATGAAAATAAGGCGTCATCGACGCCTTTTTTTCGTGGAGCGAAGGGAATCGAACGGCGAGACCGAGGAGCAAAGCGACGAGAGAACGACCCGGTGGGTCGTTCGAGTCGAAGCCCGGCTTGAAAGGCGCGAAGCGCCGGTGGGATTCCCGCCAGCTCCATGAAAATAAGGCGTCATCGACGCCTTTTTTTCATGCAGTGAAGTGACACAGACAAACAAAGCACAGGACGAGTTCCACGCGCGTCACCGTTCGCACTCCATTTCACGACGTAGCGGCTTACATGCCGGATTATGCGTAATCAGCCCCTTCGGATGCTTCTAGTTGAATCCTATGAAATTTACCATGAGAGGCGCTTATAGTCCGGACACGGTGCTGTTTTTGGGGACGTTGCGGGTCTCGGCACTTGGCAATCCGCGAGCACATAGTGCGAAGCGGGAAGCCTATGTGCCGCTAGGGGCTACCCGCAATTAGGCGCGAGCCGGTCCCCAAAAACAGTATCCGTGGCGAAGGACAAAGCGCCGACACTTTGAATAGTTATCGAACCTTGCCTGATGACTTCAAAAGCGACTGGATACAACACGTGGCGTAGGCGACAAGACGCTCGGGGTTTCCGAGGAGGGCGTCGTTGGCGGGGATGTAGGTGGTCTTCTTTTGGGATGGGTTGCAGTAGGTGGTGAGGCCTTCGTAGCTGAAGGCGGGAAGGAAGTAGCCGGAGGCGGATTCCTTCGTGATCGTACAGATTGCTTCTCCGGTGTAGATCGGGAGGGTCAGGGCTCCGGAGGAGGCCTCTCCGCGGAGGGTGGCGCCGCAGCCGGTGGTTACGATGGGCTGGGGCAGCGAAGCGGTGAGGGTTAAGGGCAGGGTCAGGTGGAGCAGTGTACCCTGCTGTGCGATGGATGGTGCTCCGATGGTGAAGCTTCCGGAGCAAAGGTCTGTCAGGGTATGCATCCCGGCCAGGTGGAACATTCCCTCCATATCGTCACGGTTATGGAGCAGTACGAGATCGCGGCTTCTGCGGCTTCCGGAGGAAAGGAAGGAGAGGTAGACGTCGATCAGCTGTCCGCCGTTATACTGGTCCTCACGGTGGATCCCCAGATACTGTTCCACGGTTTTCTGCCGTACATTCGGCAGTCCGAGAGCGTATTTAAAGGGACGGATCTCCTTCAGGAAGTCGATGGAGGTAAGAGCACTCATCCGGTCGGGGATGGTTTCTCCCAGGGTATAGCGGACCTTCTCAATGCGGCCGCGAACGAAGGGGATGTCGAAGGTATCTCCGTTGAAGTGGAACAGGGTGGTTCGATCCCGGCAGAGTTCCATGAAGGTGCGGAGCATTTCCGGTTCGCTGCGCCCGTCATCATTGAAGAGCTGCAGGATATGCCAGGCTCCGTCCTGCCAGAGGTTGATTCCGATGATGTAGATGAAGGCGCTTTTCGGCGTAAGTCCCGTGGTCTCAAGGTCAAACATGAGGACCCGGTCCCGCCCGTAAGAAGCGGCCATACGGTCCCATTCGGGGATGGCGGAAGAATCAATTATTTCGTCAAATCGTAACATTTCATTGGCCTTTTTATTTAAAATGTGTTAGAATCATTATATCACAGAATATTTCATGTTGAAACTATTTCAAATTGTGGTATAATTCTTGAAGAGAATATTTTGTTTATGGAGGAAGGCATCATGATGCAACCGCTTGACGTCAAAACACAAAAATTCAAAAAGGGGCTTTTCGGCTACAAGGCTACCGATGTTGATGAGTTCGTAACAAGCGTGGGACGCTTCTACGAGGAGTTATTCAACGAGAATGCCAAGCTGAAGGAAGAGAAGGAAAGACTTGAAAAGGTTATAGAAGAGAATAATCTGAAGATCTTCGAACTTGAAAAGCAGGTTTCCGGTGACAGCAAGGGTGATTCCAAGAAGGATGACAAGAAGGCTGCTCCGAAGAAGGATGATAAGAAGAAGGCTGAAGAGAAGAAAGACGATTCTGCAACATCCAAGTTCTTCAAGAAGGCAGAAGAGACCACAGTTGTCGGCGGAGACGATGACGAGGTATTTGTAGGCGAGATCGAGGAAGCACGGAAGCCGAGCAAGGCAATGATCGGTGACGGTGAAGAAGAAGGCGGAGACGACTTCGAATTCCTGTAAAAAGGCCTGTATTCACAGCGAGAAAGAGTGCTGCAGCAGTGCGGCACTCTTTTTTCTCTTACGAAACAGATTGAATTGGGAGATAGGATATGCTGTATTACGTCAGCGGACGGATCATTGAGGTCGGTTCGGAAAGCGTGATCCTGGATAATCACGGGATCGGATATGAGGTTTTTACCACCGGACGCGTGCTGCAGGAGCTGGTGCGTCAGGGGAAGGAGGAGGCGCTCCTCTATACCCATATGCAGATCAAGGAGGATGAATGGGTGCTCTACGGATTTCCTGAGCGTTCGGACATCCGCGTATTCCGCCAGCTGATCTCCGTCAGCGGTGTGGGACCGAAGGCGGCTCTGGCAATTCTCAACACCATGACGGTGGAGGAGCTTTACATGGCCATTCAGTCCGGGGATTCCAAGGCCATCTCCAAGGCCCAGGGCGTGGGTCCGAAGACCGCGCAGCGCCTGGTTGTGGACCTGAAGGGCTCCATGGAGATCGGAAGTGTCGCCTTTGATGCGGACAGCTTCAGTGAAAATGCAGAGCAAAGTGTGATCAGCGAGACGGCGGAAGCCCTTACATCGCTTGGTTATTCGAATATGGATGCACTCCGTGCCATTAAGAAGGTGGAGGGTGCAGAGGAAATGACCGTGGAACAGCTGCTTTCCGCAGCGCTCCGAAAGCTGTAAGTCCGGATCCAAGGAGTTGTCCGAGTGTCCGAAGAGGCATAAGGATTTAAGGTGTATGGTAGGAATATGGAACGAAGAATCATTACAACCGAGGTGACTCCCGAGGAGGCGAAGACGGAAGCAGGGCTTCGTCCCACAACCTTTTCGGAGTATATCGGTCAGGATAAAGTGAAAAAGAATCTGAACGTCTTCATTCAGGCAGCCAAGAAGCGGCATGAATCCCTGGATCACGTGCTTTTGTACGGACCTCCGGGACTCGGTAAGACCACACTGGCCGGGATCATTGCAGAGGAAATGGGGGTTCAGCTGAAGGTGACCAGCGGGCCGGCCATCGAAAAGCCGGGAGAGATCGCAGCCATCCTGAACAATCTGTCCGAAGGGGATGTTCTTTTTATCGATGAGATCCACCGCCTGAATAAGCAGGTGGAGGAGGTCCTCTATCCGGCCATGGAGGATTTTGCCATCGATATCGTGATCGGAAAGGGCGAAAGTGCAAGGTCCATACGTCTTTCACTGCCGCATTTTACGCTGGTGGGTGCAACTACAAGAGCCGGAATGCTTTCGGCACCGCTCAGGGACCGCTTCGGCGTGGTGGACCGGCTGGAGTTTTACTCCATCCCGGACCTGATGCGGATCATCATCCGTTCTGCCGGAGTTCTTGGGATTTCCATCGATGATGAAGGAGCCCTGGAGATCGCAAAGCGTTCCCGCGGAACGCCGCGTCTTGCCAACCGGCTGCTGAAGAGAGTTCGTGATTTCGCAGAGGTTGAACATTGCGGCGAAATCGATTATACTATAGCCAAGCGTGCACTGGATCAGCTGGATGTGGACAGTGCAGGACTGGATCAGACGGATCGGAACATTTTAGGGACCATCATCAGGCAGTTCCACGGAGGCCCGGTAGGACTTGAGGTTCTGGCGGCTGCCATCGGTGAGGACAGCGGTACCATCGAGGATGTATACGAACCGTATCTGATCAAGAACGGTTTCATCAACCGGACGCCCAGAGGTCGTGTCGCGTCCGAACAGGCATACCGGCAGCTCGGTCTCGAGGGCTTGCTGGCAGATTCGAAATAAGAGGAGTCGAGGGGGCAAAGGAGAGTAAATGGCACAGAAGATTGACATACCCGTTGTGATCGGAGGAAAGGTTTATACTTTAAGCGGTTACGAGGGAGAGGATTACCTGCAAAATGTAGCAACCTACATCAACGGGAAGATCGCTGAGTGCAAGACCTCGGAGCAGTATCGACGCATGAATGCCGAATATCAGGGCGTACTGCTTTCGCTGAATATCGCGGATGATTATTTCAAGGCCAAGGCAAAGGCGGAGGAGATCGCCAGAGATGATACGGAGAAGGAGCAGCAGCTCTACGATCTCCGTCATGAGGTGATCGAGGCGCAGATCAAGCATGAGGCTGCGCTGAAGCTGGTTGAGGAGTATAAGGAGCAGATCAATGCACTTCAGCGGAAGATCGTTCAGCTGGAGGCAGAAAAGGACAGACGAAGTGATAAATAAGAGACCTGAAATATTAGCACCCTGCGGAAATCCCGCTGCCTTCCGGGCGGCGCTTTCGGCAGGCGCTGATGCCATGTATCTGGCCATGGACCGGTTCGGAGCACGGGCTTATGCAGGGAATTTTCAGCAGGATGAGCTTCTTCAAGCGATTGAAGAGGCTCATTTGCATGATAGGAAGATCTATCTCACCCTGAATACGCTGCTGAAAAATGAGGAGCTGGACCAGCTGACTCCGTCCCTGGACCCTCTGTATGAGGCAGGTCTGGATGCGGTTCTGGTGCAGGATTTCGGTGTGTACCGGTTCCTCAGGGAGCACTACCCTGAGCTTTCGCTTCACGCCAGCACCCAGATGAATCTATGCTCCGTGGAAGGAGCGCAGTATGCGAAATCCCTTGGATTTACGCGGGTCGTGCCTGCCAGGGAGCTGTCCCTTAGCGAGCTTCGGGACATCCGGGACATGGCAGGGATCGAGGTGGAGGCCTTTGTTCACGGTGCCATGTGTGTTTGCTACAGCGGACGGTGTTATCTATCCTCCTTTGCGGGCGGAAGAAGCGGAAACCGGGGACGCTGTGCACAGCCCTGCAGAGAACAGTATGGCGGGAAGTATCCCCTGTCCATGAAGGATCTTTGCACTTTGGAGGATGTTCCGGCGCTGATGAAAGCGGGAATCGATTCCCTGAAGATCGAAGGCCGGATGAAGAATGAATACTATGTGGCAGCCTGTGTTGATGCTTATAAAACCATGGTGGAGGATGTGCTTCGCGGCGACTTCCGTGTGGAACGGGCAAAACGTTACCGGGAGCGTCTGGCGGAGGTCTTCAACCGCGGAGGCTTTACCCGGGGATACCTAAATCAGATCAGTGGTCCCGCCATGCTGGATGAGGAGACTCCGGGACGTGCCGGGGTGAAGATCGGAAATGTAAGGAAGGTCGGAAGCGGAGAGATCCTGGTTCATTGTGATAAGGATTTAAACAAAGGGGATTCTCTGGAGATATCTTTGGATAAGACTTCGGAACCAATACGTCTTACTGTTGCCGGAACAGCAATGGGAGGGGCAGATGTGTTGCTTCATGCCCCAAAGACGAAACTTCTGCAAGCTGGTTTGCCTGTGATCCGTGTCCGGAATGCGTCCTTGATGAAGGAACTGGAGGACCGGTTCCTCACACGGGAGATGACGCTCCCGGTTCGTCTGGAGGTAACCCTCCGGGCAGGAGAACCCTTCAGTATCACCGCCATGCAGGCGGAAGACGCCGGAGATTCCTTAGAGGAGCTGTTGGAATATACCGCTACCGGCGAGATCCCGCAGCCGGCTACCGGAAGACCGGTCAGCGATGAGGTGCTCCGGGAGAAGATCGGAACCCTTTCGGGAAGTGATTTCACCCTGGCAGGGCTTCGGATCGAGAATGATGAAACCTGCTTTATCCCTGCTTCCTCCATCAAGCGGTTACGGAGAAATGCACTGGAAGGCCTTCGAAGGAAGCTTCTGGAGCGATTCAGACGCAGTTTGGAGGACGCAACCGAGTGCTTTAAGAAAAGCACGGTTTCTGCTTCGAAACCGGACCGGGAGGGACGGATCTTCTTTGTATCGGACCTTTCCATGGCAGAGCAGTTGCTTCCGGAAGCACCGACGGCCATGGTCTTTGATTTTGGAATGGCCGTGATGGAACCGGAGCGGATCCCGGAGCTGAAACGCTCTGCTAAGGAGGATACCTTGTTTCTGGTGGGCTTTCCCTACATCTACCGGAGTATTCCGGGCAAAGAGGTTACGGAATGGATGGACCGTCTGCTTTCCCTTGCAAAGGAACTGGACGGAGCATACATAAACGGTATCGATACTCTGGCCCGCACCTTGTATCAGTTAAGGGGGGAGAAGCTCCCGCTGCTTTATCTTGGTGCGGCACTTTACGGGTATAATGACCCGGCAGCAGAGCATTTTACGGAGCTTGCCCGTACCATGGCAGATGAGATCTGGATGGAAACACCTCATGAGCTATCCCAGGAAGAGCTTCGCCGTATCCGGATTCCCGAGGATGTAACAAGGATTCCGACGGCCTACGGACGTCTTCCCATGATGCTTACGGTTCAGCGGATGGAGCATATGGAAAAGAAAGAAAAGCTTACCGGTGCCCGGGGAAAAGACCTTCTTCTTTCCCCAAACCGGGAAATGTGTTACAATATCGTTTTGAGCAGCCGACCGGTCCTGCAGGACGGGGACGGGAGACTCACGGCGTATCGTTTTACCACGGAACCGAAGGATTCCCTGCAGAAGATCCTGCATACGCCGGTTTCGGAGCTTAAGGAAGGAATACGGCATAGAGGACTGTTATGATCAATATCATCAGTACGACAGCTAAATATCTGATCCTGGTGCTTATGGCGCTTTATACGGTGAAATGCTTCACCTACTTTACGAAGAAGACGCATCATAAGAAGAAGGTGAATCTGAATCTGCAGGTGTTTGACATCTTTGCGATCCATTTTCTCTGCCATCTTACCCTGTATCTTAATACCAGGGATATGACGGTTCTCGGATACTACCCGATCGAGCTTCTGATCGCGATCCTTTATATCGTGATCTTCCACGCGGTGTATCCGAAGGCCTCCAGGATGCTGATCAACAGTATCACATTTCTTATGCTGATCGGCTATACCATGCTGACACGTCTCGATCATGCGCTGGCGGTGCGGCAGTTTATCCTGGCTACAGTGTGTCTTTTTATCGCCAGCTTCATCCCATTTATCATGGGGAAGCTGCCGAAAATGCGGAACTGGACGGTATTCTACGGTATTGCAGGTATCTTTTTCCTGCTGACTGTATTTATCCCGCACCTGGGTGTCAGCATCTACGGTGCAAGGAACTGGATCCAGATCGGACCCATCTCCCTGCAGCCCATGGAGTTTGTAAAGATCATCTTCGTTCTGTTCGTGGCCAGCGGTCTGGTGAAGGCTGCAACCCTGAAGGATGTGGTGATCAATGCCATCATCGCCGCTGCCTTCATGGCTGTGCTTGCCGTGGAAAAGGACTTCGGAGCCATTGCGATCTTCTATATCGCCTATATCTCCATGGTCTACCTTGCAACCTCCCGGGTGATCTTTCTCTTCGGAGGGATCCTGCTGGTGGTGGGAGCGGTCGTGGCCGGATATATGCTGTTTAAGGACAGTCTGTTCGTGCATATCTCCGTCCGGGTGGAGGCCTGGAAGGACCCCTGGGCCTACCAGAGTACCGGCGGTTATCAGATCTGCGAATCCCTCTTTGCCATCGGTACCGGCGGCTTCACCGGTGTCGGGCTGGGGAAGGGCATGCCGTATTACATCCCGGTGGTTGAGAGTGACTTTATCTTCTCGGCCATGTGCGAGGAAATGGGTGCGATCTTCGGACTCTGCCTCATTTTGGTCTATGTCAGCGTCTTTATCGCCATCGTGAATATCGCCATGAAGTGCAAGAACCCGTTCTATAAGTACATGACCTTCGGGTTCGCCATCAGCTTTATCGTGCAGGTGCTCTTGAATATCGGCGGTGTGACGAAGTTTATTCCGTCCACCGGTGTGACCCTGCCGCTGATCAGCTACGGTATCAGCAGTATGTTCGGAACCCTGATCATGATCTCCATGGTTCAGTTTGTATTTATCCTTGTAGGAAAAGAAGGAGAACAGTTACATGAAGAGGAACGAGCCCTCCGGGCAGCCGAAGCAGCGGCCACCCCAGCCTTTGCCGGACCAGCCGGCGGAGCAGCAGGTGCCCCAGCTCTCGCCCTTGGAGGAATTCCTGCAAAAGCAGGAGAGAAGAGAAGAAAAGAATAAGAGAAAGAATCGACCCATCGTTCTTCTGACCTACGTATTCGTTCTGCTCTTCCTCGGGATGTTCGGCTACGTCATCTTCTTTCTGGTCCATGACGCGGACCGCGTGGTGGCCAATACGGGTAACCGTAGACAGGATGTGATGGCAGATCTGGTACAGCGGGGTGAGATCCGCACATCGGATGGTGTGGTGATCGCCAAATCCGAGGAGAAAAACGGAGAAGAGGTCCGGGAGTATCCTTACGGGGAGCTGTTCTGCCACGTGGTGGGATATAACGGTTATGGCCGTTCCGGGCTGGAGCTTTCCATGAACTTCCAGCTGCTTACTACCCATGAGAACATCTTTAAGCAGGTACAGGACGATCTTTCGGAGAAGAAGAAGCCGGGTGACAATGTGATCACGACTCTTGACTATAAGCTCCAGAAAGCTGCCTCCAAGGCCATGGGGAAGCATAAGGGAGCTGTGCTTGTGATGGAACCGGATACGGGGAAGATCCTGGCCATGGTCTCAAAGCCGGGCTTTGACCCGAATGACATGGAGAAGGTCTGGGACGATATCCATACGGAAGAGGGAGAAAAGAGTACGGTTCTACTGAATCGTGCCACCAGCGGACTCTATGCACCGGGCTCCACATTTAAGATCGTAACGGCACTGCAGTACATCCGGGAGCATGGCTCTGCGGATGGATATAAGTATACCTGCACGGGAGAGGATTCCTTCAATGGCGTAAAGATCGTCTGCTACAAGCACCGGGAGCACGGAGAGGAAGATCTGGAGCACTGTATCGGGTATTCCTGCAATACGGGCTTCGCGAACCTTGGCATGAAGGAGATTTCCATGGACGGTCTGCATGCAACCGCGGAGGAGCTGCTCTTTAATCAGGAGCTTCCCTATGACGGCGGAACCTCCAAGTCCTCCTTTGTTCTTACGGGCAGCAGCAACCGGGATGAGATCCCGCAGACAGTGATCGGTCAGGGGGATACCCAGATCACTCCGCTGCATAACGCCATCATCATGTCCGCGATTGCCAACGGCGGTGTTGTGATGAAGCCCTATCTGGTGCAGGAGATTCAGAACTCCTCCGGTGCCGTGGTAAAGAGCTACAGCAGCTCATCTGTAAAGTCCATTATGACAGCCTCCGAGGCAAGCCAACTGCAGGAGCTTCTGAAGGCTCCGGCAGAGTACGGAACCTCCTCCTGGAAGTTCAAGAATTACAGACATAAGATCATCGGAAAGACCGGGACCGCCGAGATCGACTCCGACGGACACTGTAACTCCTGGTTTGTGGGCTATTCCAATCCCGAGGACCCGGACATCGTGGTCAGTGTGGTGATCGAGGATTCCGACAGTGACGGCCTCACCGGCGTGGAAGTTGCAGGGGCAGTCTTTGAGGCGTATTATCCGTAGAAAACGGTGTGATTTCACGTAGAATTCACACAAGTTCTCCTTGCCTTCATATGGGTTAAAATGCTATAATTTCCTTAAGTTTATTCACACCATACAAGACAGGGAGGACACGGCCGTGACAAATGCAACGAGCTGTGGTGGTGTGGTCATCTTCCGTGGGAAGATTCTGTTACTTTATAAGAACTACAGGAATAAGTACGAAGGCTGGGTATTGCCGAAAGGGACAGTAGAGCAGGGAGAAGATTACAATCAGACAGCTCTTAGGGAAGTCAAGGAAGAATCCGGAGTTTCCGCGCAGATCATGAAGTATGTAGGCCGGACGAGTTACTCGTTCAGCGCTGCAAATGATCTGATCAACAAGGAAGTTCACTGGTATCTTATGATGGCAGACAGCTATTACAGCAAGCCGCAGCGTGAGGAGTATTTCTGTGATTCCGGTTATTATAAGTATCACGAAGCATACCACCTCTTAAAGTTCCCGAATGAGAAGCAGATCCTGGAGCAGGCATACAGTGAGTATCTGACACTTCGCAGTGCGAATCTCTGGGGGAGCAAAAAGTACTTTTAGGCAAAGAGCCCGGGATTCCGGGCTTTTTCCTTGAAGAAGACCTGTCAACCTGGTGAGATCAGCAGGACCAAACTATGTACGAGTTGAAAAATGACGAGACAACCGAAAAGAAGGAACGAAGGGTTCCGCCGGCACTGGCGGCTGCCATGAGTTCCAGAGAGCGGGAAGAACAGCCATCCGGAGAAAAAAGAATCGACCGGGCGGCTGATTTTCGCGAGAAAATGGCAAGAGCCACAAAGCGCCGGAGGAGAAACCGGATCCTGGATATCCTGCTGGTGGTTTTCCTTCTGACGTTTCTCGTCTCAGGCTTCTTCCTTGTCCGATACTTTATTCAGTCAAAGCAGAATAAGGAACTGCTGGGCAATCTGAAGGAAATGATCGACACCCGTCCCTCCACCGACTCCGGTTCCACGGAGCAGGGGCAAATGGACAAAAATGATCCGGGATATCAGACGTCGGATGCAGAGGTGCCCGAATACGTGACCGAGAACGGGCAGCAGATCCTTCGGATGTACCGGGCTCTTTACCAGAAAAATAATGACTTTATGGGCTGGCTTTCCATCGAAGGGACAAATGTGGATCTTCCGGTGATGTACGCTCCGAATTATGAGCAAAAGTATCTCCGTAAGAATTTTGAAGGAGAGTACGCGCTGGCAGGAACGCCCTTTATCTCCGAGGAGTGTGACCCGAAGAAGCCCTCTGCGAATCTGATCATCTATGGGCATAACATGAAGGACGGAAGCATGTTCTCGGATATCCTGAAATATAAGGACGAGGACTTTTACCGCCAGCATAAATACGTGCAGTTTGATACCATCTACCGGAAGGGGACTTACGAAGTGATCGCCGCATTTCCGGGACAGGTGCTGGAACGGGGGGAAGAAGGCTTCCGCTATTATTACTTCTTTGATGCGGAGGATGCGGAGGCATTTGATACCTATATCCGGGAGGTCAAGGCCCGCTGCAACTATTCCATCCCGGAAACCGCTGTCTTCGGGGATGAACTGATCACCCTTTCCACCTGTGAGGATTCCGGAGCCTCCGAAGGGAAGCGCTATGTGCTGGTGGCAAAGCGGGTAAAGACGGAGTAGAGTATTTCGGAAATAAAAAAGGACGCTCTTTCAAGCGTCCCATAGAATGTGCCGGCAGTGGGAATCGAACCCACACACGGTTGCCCGTAACAGATTTTGAGTCTGTCTCGTCTGCCAGTTCCGACATGCCGGCGGTTCAACATACGATCGGATTTTATCATAGGAGGAGGGGATTGTCAATGTTTCAAAGCAGGAAACGAAAGGCACTGGAGCCTACCATAAAGCAGATCCGCGTGGACCTTTCAAACAATTATAAGGACAACGCCATTGAAAATCTGAAACGCCTGAAGCAGGAAACGGAAGCAGCCATCTCCGCCGGTGAATTAAAGCCAAAAGAGGTGGAAGAGCTAAAGGGTCTGATCGAGCATTTTGAAACGGACATGAAGAACTTTAAACGAACCTATTAGATCAAAGAGGACGGAATATGAAAGAACTTTGCAATCGGATCGATCAGCTGATCTCCTACGGGATCGGGAATAAGCTTCTGGAAGAGGAGGACGTTATCTACGTCCGGAACCGGCTGCTATCGCTTTTCAAAGAGGATGAATACGAGGCTTCCGGGGAAGACGTGAAAGAGGAGGAGCTGGAAAGCATCCTGAAGGGCCTTCTGGATATAGCGGTGGAGAAGGGACTCTCAGAGGATTCCGTTACCTACCGGGATCTTTTCGATACGGAGATCATGAATCTGCTGCTGCCGCGACCATCGGAGGTGGCGAAAACCTTCCGGGAGAAGTATAAGAGCTCTCCGAAGGAGGCAACGGACTATTATTATGACCTCAGCCGGGCGTCGGATTATATCCGCACCTACCGCGTGAAGAAGGATCTTCGCTGGAAGGTGGACAGCGACTACGGGAAGATCGACATTTCCATCAATCTTTCCAAACCGGAGAAGGATCCGAAGGCCATAGCCGCTGCCGGAAAAGCAAAGAGCAGCGGATATCCGAAATGCCTTCTTTGCGCCGAAAATGAGGGTTATGCCGGCCGTGTGAACCATCCTGGCCGTGCAAATCACCGGATCATTCCCCTTACCGTGAACGGCACCGCATGGGGACTTCAGTATTCCCCGTACGTATACTATAATGAGCACTGCATCCTTCTGAACAAAGAGCATGTGCCCATGAAGATCGAGAAGGACACCTTCCGGAAGCTGCTGGACTTTGTAAGGCAGTTTCCCCATTATCTGATGGGATCCAATGCAGACCTCCCCATCGTGGGAGGCTCCATCCTTTCCCATGATCATTATCAGGGAGGATGCTATACCTTCCCCATGGCGGAAGCACCCATCGAAACGGAGATCATTATCCCGGGATATGAGGATGTGGAAGCGGGGATCATCCGCTGGCCTCTTTCCGTGATCCGGATCCGTTCCGGGGAGATCGGACGTCTGGTGGATCTGGCAGATCATATCCTCTGCCGCTGGAGACCCTACAGTGATCCTTCCGTGGATATCATGTCCGAAACTGCAGGCGTTCCGCATAATACCATTACACCCATCGCACGGTGCAGGGACGGGATCTTTGAGCTGGATCTTACGCTCCGCAATAATCGTACCACGGAGGAACGTCCTCTCGGACTGTTCCATCCCGGTCCGGTGTACCATCACATCAAGAAGGAGAATATCGGACTTATTGAGGTTATGGGTCTGGCGATCCTTCCGGCCCGGCTGAAGCAGGAGATTTTCTTCGAGCTTCGGGAAGCTCTGCTTACCGGCGGAGACCTGCATGCAACCCCGACCCTGGAGTCCCATGCAGTCTGGGGTACCGAGCTTCGCGTAAAATACGGTACCTTTGATGAGAAGACCATCGACAGCATCCTCATGCAGGAGGTCGGAAATGTCTTTGTCGGTGTTCTGGAGGATGCCGGCGTATTCAAGAGAGATCCCGAGGGTAAGGAAGCCTTTATCCGATTTACAAAAACGCTATAGATACGAGGAGGAATCAAACATCATGAAAATCTTAGTCAGCGGTGGAACCGGATATATCGGTTCACATACATGTGTGGAGCTTTTACAGAGCGGTCACGAGGTGGTTATCTTTGATAATCTCTACAACTCGAAGGAAGAGGTTGTGGACCGGATCAAGAAGATCACGGGGAAGGATGTTACCTTCTACAAGGCAGACATGCTGGAACCTGCATCCATGCGGAAGATCTTCGAGGAGCATACCTTTGACTGTGTGATCCACTTCGCAGGACTTAAGGCTGTGGGCGAATCCGTGGCAAAGCCCCTTATGTACTATGAGAATAACATTGCGGGGACACTCAACCTTTGCAAGCTGATGAATGAGTTCGGCTGCAAGCGGATCATTTTCTCTTCCTCGGCTACGGTGTACGGCAATCCGAAGACTGTTCCCATCACGGAGGATTTCCCGCTTTCCACCACCAATCCCTACGGCTCCACGAAGCTGATGCTGGAGCAGATCCTGACGGATTTCACGGTGGCGGATCCTGAGTGGAGTGTAGTTCTGCTTCGTTATTTCAATCCCATCGGAGCTCACGAGAGCGGGCTTCTGGGAGAGGTTCCCAACGGAATCCCCAACAATCTGATGCCCTATATCATGCAGGTGGCAGTCGGAAAGCTGCCGGAGCTGGGTGTCTTCGGAAATGACTATGATACCCATGACGGAACCGGCGTCCGTGATTATATCCACGTGGTGGATCTGGCAAAGGGACACGTCTGTGCAGTGGATAAGGTAATGAACACCGAGGGGACTAATGTCTACAATCTTGGTACCGGTACCGGCTACAGTGTACTGGATATCGTGCACGCCTTTGAGGAAGCAAACGGCGTAAAGATCCCTTATCAGATCAAGGCCCGTCGTCCGGGGGATGTCCCCGTCTGCTACGCGAACCCGGCCAAGGCAAAGGAAGAGCTGGGCTGGGAGGCAAAGTTTGACCTGCCGCGGATGTGCAGGGATTCCTGGAGATTTGCGAAAGCCTATGCGAAGGAGACGAAAGAGCAGTGAGTGAAAGAACCAGAAGAAATCAGGCAAGGATACGGAAGCTGATCGTTCTTTATGCATTTATCGCTCTGATCGTGATCATATTTATCATTTTCTTCCTGTCCAAGACCATGTCCTCGAAGGAGTCAGCCAGGGAAGAGGGAATCGAACAGTTCCGGAACGGAAACTACGAGCAGGCAATCTCAGCCTTTCAGAGAAGCCTCGCGGAGGAGCAGTGGTTCTCTTCGGAAATGGATCTGGACACCCGCATGTACCTGGCAACCGCCTTCCTTCGGACGGAACGGTTCCGGGACGCTTCGGACTGCTATAAGAAGCTGCTGGAGGAAAATGACGGAACGCTGAACAATGAGCTGATCCTTTCCATGCAGGAGACCGCAGATGCAAGAGCGGTGATCAAGGAGGGAGGCTCCGGGATCCCCGGCGATGAGACCATCGAACGGCTGAAAAAGCTTTCCGGAGAGCAGCCCTATCTCTATCTGCAGCTGGCATCCGCTTATGTTCGTAAGGGAGATGCTGCAGCCGCAAGAGAGGCCCTGCAGTCATATCTTTCGGTACGTCCGCTGAATACCTACGTGGCTGCCGAGCTTTCCACGGCTTATCTGAAGGAGGGTAAGACCGCGGAAGCAAAGGAAATGATCGAAAAGGGACTGGCCTGCGAGGACGGTACCTACGTGGAACTGCTGGAGTATAATTCCCTGGTGGCTGCGGAAGCCGACGGGGACTATGAGGCATCCTTTGCAAAAGCGGAGGAGCTTCATCAGCGGTATCCTGAGAATGAAAGCATTACGAAGGAATATACCTTCCTTTATACCCGGACGCATCCGAACACGGAGCCGGTAAATCCCAACAATGATGCACTGGAAGATAATTCCGGATATTAAACGGTAAGGCAAACTATGATTAAAGGAGCAGGCCAATGGCAGCTGGAAAAGCACTTCCGGACAAGTTCAAAGAGAGATTCCGTAAGATGCTGGGAGAGGAAGAGCTGAGCCGGTACGAGGCCTGCCTCCAAAGCCCCATGGAGCATGGTCTTCGGGTGAATACCCTTCGGATGTCCCCGGAGGAGTTCCAAAGGCTTTCTCCCTGGAAGTTAGAACCGATCCCATGGTGTAAGAGCGGCTTTTATCTTGGAGAGGATGCGGCAGAAAACCCGCCCTCCAGACATCCCTTCTATTATGCGGGTGCATATTACCTGCAGGAACCAAGCGCCATGCTGCCGGCTGCGGCACTGCCCATAGAGCCGGGAGACCGGGTGCTGGATCTATGTGCTGCACCGGGCGGAAAGTCCACGGCCCTGGCGGAAAAACTGGAGGGAACCGGGTTTCTTCTTTCCAACGATATCAGTGCCAGCCGGGCCAAGGCCCTGATCAAAAATCTGGAGCTCTTCGGTGCCTCAAATGCAGTGGTAACGGCGGAAACACCTAAGCGGCTTGCGGAGCATTTCCCGGATTTCTTTGATAAGATCCTGATCGATGCGCCCTGCTCCGGGGAGGGTATGTTCCGGAAGCAGGCTGCCATGATCCATGACTGGACGGAGGAGAAGCCGAAGGAATATGCTGCGCTGCAGCGGGAGATCGTAGGGCATGCCATCCGTATGCTCCGGCCCGGAGGAATGCTTCTTTACTCCACCTGCACCTATGCACCGGAGGAGGATGAAGGAACGGTTTCCTGTCTGCTGAATCTGCCGGAAGCAGGAGAGAAGCAGCTGGGGCTTATGAAGATCCCTCTTCATGACGGATTTCTTCCCGGAAATGCCTCCTGGCTTTCCGAAGAAGACAGAGCTTTGCTACCGGAAGGGACGGACCTTTCTGACACCGTGCATCTTTATCCCCACCGGTTACGGGGAGAGGGACACTTTGCAGCGCTTTTTATAAGCAGAGCCGAAAAAACGGATACCGGGGCAGATGCTGCAAATAAGCAGTCGGTTAAAACTGCGAAACTGCCTGCGGAATATACGGAATTCGAAGCTCTGATCCGAAAGGAGCGTCCTGCCGGAGATGTGGTTTTCCGGGAAGGGTATCTATCCCTTCAGCCTGAGGTGGATCGCCTCGAATCCCGGCTTGCGGGACTTCGGGTGCTGCGCAGGGGACTGTATCTCGGAGAGATCAGGAAGAACCGTTACGAACCCTCCCAGGCCCTTGCCATGACACTTCGGGCCGGAGAGTTTGCGAATACATTACGTCTTTCCGCGGAGGATGAAAGAGTCCTTCGGTATCTTCGCGGCGAGACACTGGACTATGGGCCGGAGGAAGCAGGAGACGGCTGGACACTGGTTACGGTGGAGGGGCTGCCCCTCGGCTTCGGAAAGGCAAAGAACGGGAGCCTTAAGAATAAGCTGCTTCCCGGTTGGAGGATGACCTGATGGTTGCAAAAGGAAACTACGGATATGCACGCAGTCTGAAGAAACGAAGGCTTCTTCTGATGTTTGCCTGCTTTTTCTTTATACTGGCGGATGTCATAATCAGTCTTGTGTTTTTTCAGACGAAGAAGACCCTCTTTGTGGTCCTTGCCTGCATTATGGCGATCCCCTTTGCGAAAAATCTGATCGGATATCTTATGGTGATCCGCTATCAGCCCCTTACGGAAGAGGAGTATAGGGAGGCGGAGGCCATGGCTGCGGAGCGGGATACCACATTTGCCTATGATATCTCGGTTACGGCACCGGAGGGCGTACTTTTCTACCCCTGCGTTGCCATCTATAACAACAATGTGATCGGGCTTCTGCAGGCCGGTCAGAACGTGAAGAAGAAGGATGCCGTGGAGTATCTGAAAATGGTTCAGGAGGGCCCGCCCACGAAGCCGAGAGTTGTAGTGGTGGAGTCCCTGAAGGATATGAAGCGGGAGCTGGACCGTCTTTCTCCTCCGAAGGAGGATCAGATCGGTGCAGATATCAAAATCGCCGAACGGCTTATGGAATTGGGGTTTTAGTATGAGAGAGCTTGAGATCGGAAGAAATGAAGCGGGACAGAAGCTGAAAAAATACTGCTTTACCTATTTTCACGGAATCCCGCAGAGCTTTACCTATAAAATGCTTCGGAAGAAGAATATCCTTCTGAACGAGAAGAAGGCCAGCGGAGAGGAGCTTCTGGAAGAGGGAGATAAGATCCAGCTTTATTTTGCGGAGGAAACGCTGGAGGAGCTTCGGAAGGAATCCGAGCCGAAGAAGGCGCTGCCGAAGCTTTCGGACTATCCGTGGCTGTCGGAGGACCGGGTTCTGTATGAGGATGACGACTGGATCCTGATCAACAAGCCTGTGGGGGTTCTTACCCAGAAGGCAACGACAAAGGATCGCTCCGTCAACGACGCGGTCATCGCCTATATGCTGGAGAAAAAGGAGATCACACCGGAGCAGCTGGAAACCTTCCGGCCCTCCGTCTGCAACCGTCTGGACCGGAATACCAGCGGCATCGTATCCGCCTCCAAGTCCAAGAAGGGGGCACGGGAGCTGAACGCTCTCTATGCGGAAAAGGACGGACGGACCACCCGGAAGTTCTATCTGGCCGTGGTTCATGGAAAATGTCCTCTGAAGGGGCATTATGACCGTCTCAACTACGTGAAGTCCAGGAACGGGAATCAGGCCTATGTGTGGCTTCGCGGCGGAAGACGCCCGAAGGATACCCTGAAGTACGGGGATCCGGATCCCATCTGGACGGAATTCTACCCTGTGGATTATAACTCCGAAAAGGATATCAGTCTGATGCTCTGCCGGCTGCATACCGGAAAGTCTCATCAGATCCGTGTTACCATGCAGCATTATAAGTATCCGGTGGCAGGAGACCCGAAGTACGGAGATGAGAAGAAGAATGCAAAGCTGGATCCGAACCTGAAGGGACAGCTGCTTCATGCCTTCCAGATCAAGCTTCCCAATGATGTTGTGGTACAGGCTGCTGTTCCGGAGCATATCACGAAGTATTTCCCGAAGGCGGAGGAGAAGGCATTAGCAAAGATCCGAAGCGTGACCAAGGGGATATAGCGGAGGTGCGGCGTATTGGCAACCTGGAATTCGAGAGGGCTTCGGGGCAGCGGCCTGGAGGACCTGATCAACGCCACAAATGAATACTATCGTCAGCATAGCCTCGCCCTGGTGCAGAAGATCCCGACTCCCATTACGCCGGTGCGGTTTGATAAGGACAGTCGGAGGATTACGGATGCCTACTTCGAAAAGGATTCCACCGTGGATTATATCGGAGTGGTGCAGGGGATTCCGGTCTGCTTTGACGCAAAGGAAAGTAAGACGGATACCTTTGAGCTGAAAAATGTGCATGAGCATCAGTTTCAGTTCATGAAGGAATTTGAGGCCATGGGGGGTGTCGCCTTCCTGGTGCTGCATTTTACCATGCGGAACGATCTTTACTACATGCGATTCCGGGAGCTGGAGCACTATTTGGAACGGATCAAAGAGGGACATCCGAAGAATGTGAAATATATGGAACTGGAGGATGATTTCTTCCTGAAGCCGAAGGACGGCGCACTGGTGCCGTACCTGGTGGGGATCCAGAAGGATCTGGATCAGAGGGAAGACTAAACCGCCGTAAAGGAGGCATGGAACATGTTCGATTTCTATCGTATCGCGGCAGCAGTGCCGCAGGTTAAGGTTGCCGATGCAGCCTACAATACCAATCAGATCCTGGGAAAGCTGGAGGAGGCCTACGGCTATCAGCCGGCGGTGATCGCATTTCCGGAGCTGGCCGTGTCCGGATACAGCTGTCAGGATCTTTTCTTTCAGTCGACCCTGCTTCGGGAGGTGACCCGGGGAATCTCCAGGATCCTTGCGGCAACGGAGGGACATGAGAGTGCGGTTGTGGTAGGTGCTCCCGTAGAGATCTGCGGACAGCTTTACAACGGAGCCTACGTCATGCTGGACGGAAAGCTTCTGGGTGTTACCATCAAGACATTTCTCCCGAACTACAGTGAGTTTTATGAGAAGCGCTGGTTTAACAGTGCGGATGATCTGCCGACGCGGGATGTGTATCTCAGTGACCTGATGATCAGCTATGACCCGGAGGAGATCGAGGATTACAGCGTTCCCGTGGGAAGCCATATCATCTATAATCTGGACGGGAAGCTAAGCTTTGGTGTGGAGATCTGTGAGGATCTCTGGTCACCGATTCCACCTTCCTCCGTAATGACACTGGCAGGAGCGGAGCTGATCGTGAACATCTCCGCATCCAATGAGCTGATCGCAAAGCGTGAATACAGAAAGAATCTGGTGAAGCAGACCTCTGCTTCCGAGGTTGCTGAATATCTCTATGTATCCGCCGGCTCCGGCGAATCCACCCAGGATGTGGTATTCTCCGGACACAGCCTTATCGCGGAGAATGGAGTGATCCTGAATGAGAACCGGGATTACATCGCGGCTGATTATCTTCTGGTGGCAGATATGGATCTCGGAAAGATCCGGAGTGAACGTGCAAGGATGAAGTCCTTCGGAGATGCTGCAGCGCATTACCGCGGGCTTACCTCCCGCTGCCGTACCGTAACGGAGGCAGCACCAAGGCTTCCGGAAAGTGACGGTGAGTATTATATCCTGCAGAAGCATCCCTTCATTCCAGCCACCAGAAAGAATCTGGAGAAGCGCTGCTCGGATATCTTCGATATGCAGGTTGGCGGTCTGGCAAAGCGCCTGGAGGTAACCGGTGCAAAGCCGGTGGTAGGCGTGTCCGGTGGTATGGATTCCACACTGGCGCTGTTGGTTTCGGCAAAGGCCCTGCAGAAGCTGGGACGTCCTGCCGAGGATCTGATCGCCATCACCATGCCGGCCTTCGGAACCTCCAACCGAACCTATGAGAATTCCCTGCTGCTCATCAAGAGCCTGGGAACCACTCCCATTATCATCGATATCAAGGCAGCATGCGTACAGCATCTTTCCGATCTGGGCCATGACGGTATGACGAAGGATCTTACCTACGAGAATACACAGGCAAGAGAGCGGACACAGGTCCTGATGGATTATGCAAATATGCACGGAGGTCTTGTGGTAGGAACCGGAGATCTTTCGGAGCTGGCTCTCGGATGGTGTACCTACAACGGAGATCAGATGGCCATGTACGGTGTAAACGGAAGCATTCCGAAGACACTGGTTCGCTGGATGATCGATACCGTGGCTGAGACAGGCATCTTCCCGGACAGCACTGTGGTGCTTCGGGATATTCTGGATACCCCCATCAGTCCCGAGCTGCTTCCGCCGGATGAGAACGGTGAGATCACACAGAAGACGGAGGACAGTGTGGGCCCCTACGAGCTCCACGATTTCTTCCTGTTCTATACCCTTCGTTACGGTTATTCTCCGGCGAAGATCAACTTCCTGGCCAATCGTGCCTTTGACAGGGATTATGACAGTGCCACCATCCTGAAGTGGCAGAAGATGTTTACCCGTCGCTTCTTCTCGCAGCAGTTCAAGCGTAGCTGCATGCCGGACGGTGTGAAGGTGGGATCGGTTGCCATGTCTCCGCGGGGAGACTGGAGGATGCCCAGTGATGCTTCTGCAGAAAACTGGCTGGCAGAGCTGGATCTGATCGAGTCATAAATAACTATAAGAAAAGGATGTGCGTACCTGACATCATGGGAAAATGTGTCAGGTATGCACATCCTTTTTATTTTTCAGAAATGACATCTATAGGATCGTGATTTATAAGTATTATATCAATCCTATATCAGTCTAAATTGTAGCTGCAGGAGAAGTCGGTAAAGGCTGCGGTGCAGTTCCCAATGGCATACATCCCGACCATTACTCCGGTGAAACCGCCGGAGACCTCACTGGACAGGTATTTGGTCCGCCCGCTGCCAAGGAATACAGGACGTTCCTCCGATGCAAACTGAACATAGAATTCATATTTCTCGTGATCGGAACGGATGCTAAGCACCGCTCCTTTTTCATTTGCTTCTTTCTTTGGAAGGTGCATGGAGTGGATATGCTTGATTCCTCCGATGCAGAGACGAAGCTCGGCGGCAAGGCCCCGGGGAGTCATGGCCAGCTCCACATCATAATGCTCGTCTTCGCACATATAGACCGTAAGTCCGGCAGAGGGTACGGTCTTAAGAAGGCTTTGTCCGTCCTCCTGACCGGAAGTCATTCTTCCTTCCTCAAGGATTACCTTCGCAGACACCTCCATGCAGAATTCCTTCTGCCGGAGTGCCAGAAAAGTGGGAGAGTCCACGTCCTCCAACGTGATAGAAGTTCCGCGAAGGAGTGCGGACTTATCGGAAAGCAGGTAGTTTTCCGGATGGTATTTCCGAAGATAAGCCCAGTCGATGCTCCAGTCCGTATTCCGGAAGGTGTATTCCGTTTTCCGCTCCTGCACAAAGTCTCCGGGTATCTGATAGGAGGGAGCCGTGGTCCCGTCATCTCCGCAGGTGAACCAGCCATCCGGGTCAAATTGTACCGGGGTTAAGTAGACCTCACGTCCCAGATTGTGGTAGGGCTCCCAGGTGCCGATCTGACGGAAGCCCAGGGTCACCATGTACCAATGTCCGTCCGTATTTTGGATCAGATCCCCGTGGCCGATACCCTGGATCAAAAATGGAGCCTTGTTCCGGTTGGTCAGCACCGGATTTTTTGCATAGTCCGTGAAGGGGCCCCAGGGGGAAGCGGAGCGGGCGTAGGTAACCATATGACCGTATTCCGTGCCTCCCTCAGCAATCATCAGATAGTAATAGTCGCCGACCCGGTACATATGCGGGCTTTCGATATAGCGTCCGCCGGAGCCCTTCCAGAGACATTTTGTTTCTCCGAGCTTAGCTCCGGTTTCGATGTCGATCTCACACTGGACGATCCCCCAGTTTCCGTCATCATCCTGCCCGTTTGTAAGAGCATAAACATGTCCCTCATCAAAAAGCAGGGAGGGATCGATCCCGTTCATATCGATCTCGATGGGTTCGGACCATTCCCCGTAAATATCATCTGTATAGACATAGAAATTCTTATTCGTGGAATTGTTGTTGGTGATCATGTAGAACCGTCCGTCATGGTACCGGATGGTAGGTGCAAAGACTCCGCCGGAGCTGCGGACCCGGTCCAGCATGACCTGGCTCTCACGGGTAAGAACATGACCGATCTGCTTCCAGTTCACCAGATCCGTACTCTCAAAGAGCGGAACCCCGGGGAAGTACTGGAAGGAGCTGGTGACCAGATAGAAACGGCCGTTTGCCGAACATATGCTGGGGTCCGGATAAAAGCCGGAGATGATTGGATTCTGATAGATCATGAAACGTATCCTCCTTTTTCCTCCCTACTACTATAGCGAATCTCAACAAGAGAAACAACTGAAAAATACGGTCATGATCTGCATGAAAAATCAGAAGACGGAGAAGGTAGAATTTTTCATGTAAAACAGACGGAAATGAAACGGTTTCGGATTCCACGGTTCTTCAGTAAACTGTCATCAAAGTGAGATAGTCTGCAAAAGCGGAGGTTTGATATGAGAAAGCTTTGGAAAAGAATGCTGACGGGAGTACTGACACTGACCATGGTGCTGGGACTTTCGGCCTGCGGTGACGGAAATGGAACGGGAACGACCACGGAAGGAACGAACGATACGAAGAATACGGAATCAGAGGGATCCACCGAACCGGGCAGTACCGTGACCGATACGGTTATGAACGAATTCTCCGATATGGCCTCGACAGAACTGGCAGTTCGCCTCGGTAACGGCTATAATCTCGGAAATACCTTTGAAGCTGCAGATATGAAGCGTCCCGGCAATTATGCGGATAACGGAGTGAGTCATTTTGAGACCCTCTGGGGACAGCCCATCACTACAAAGGAAATGATCGATGATATAAAGAATGCAGGCATGGATACCCTCCGGATTCCCGTGGCCTGGACCAATGCCATGGATATCGAGAACGGAGATTACACGATCCATGCGGACTATCTGGAGCGTGTGAAGCAGGTGGTGGACTGGGCACTGGAGGATGGCCTCTTTGTCGTACTGAACGATCACTGGGACGGTCAGTGGTGGGGCGTCTTCGGTGAGAAGGATGCCTCCCGCCGGGAGATCGGTTATACCATTTTCAAGGAAATGTGGACCCAGGTCGGAACCTATTTCAAGGACTATGATGAGCATCTGATCCTGGAGGGCGGAAATGAAGAGCTGGGAGACCGGTTCAATGATATCGGGAATCCCATCGTAAAGGACGGAAACGGCCTATCCAAGGATGAGTGTTATGAAACCGCCAACAAGGTAAATCAGCTCTTTGTGGATACGATCCGTTCCCTGGACGGTTACAACAAAACACGGTTTCTTCTGATTCCGGGCTACGGAACGGATATCACCCAGACCCTGGATTCCCGCTGGCATATGCCGAAGGATAGCGTAGAAGGAAAGCTTTTCCTCTCCGTGCATTATTATACGCCCTGGAGCTACTGCGGCAGCAGCGGTTCCCTGAAGAATCTTTCGGTTTACACGGAGCAGGGCTACGGCATCATCATCGGAGAGTGTGGTGTGCTTCCTACCTCCAACCGGGAGATGAAGCCCAACTGGCAGCTCTGGTACGAGAATTTCTATGCGAACTGCGACATCTATGGTTATGTACCGCTGCTCTGGGACACCGGAAATATGCTGGATAAGAATACGCATACGTGGATCGATGAAGGCGTAAAGAGCTTCCTTTTGGAGAACAGCTACGAGAGTCAGAAGGAAATGAGTTACGAAGAGGTGAAAGCCGCTGCCGAAAAGAAAATGGCGGATGCACTGGCTGCTGCTCCGGAGACCTTTGATACGAACCAAAAGCTGGCGGGAGACGGAACAGCCATTGCCTGGATCATGTGGGATTCCCAGGACTGGAATATCGTCTACAGTGTGGGTGATACCTATGATCCGGATTCCAAGACCTTCGGGATCAAAGCAACGGATGTGGAGGTGACCGGTGAGGGAACCTACACGGTGGCACTGGACTTTACAAAAACGGATGCCGGAAAATCCGTGGGGACTGCATTTTCTGCCATCGGTATCGCCAACGGGGAAGAGCTGTTCCCTGGATATGTGATCGACATCAAGCAGGTGCTGATCAACGGACAGGAGTATAAACTGAACGGCAGAAACTACACCTCATCGGATGACGGCCTCTGCACAAGAAGCAATCTTTACAATGAGTGGGTACCGAAGGTGCCGGATGACGCAAGGACCAGAGGCGGCGGAACCGCAGGCTGCAGCCCGACCGTGCTTGAGAAGGAGTGCGGAGACGTGCAGACCATCGAGATCACATTTGAGTATGTTCCCGGAGCAGCCGGTATTTCCACAAATGACGCTAATTCCAAGAACTGATTTTCAATGTCATTCTGAGGCACGAAATATGAATAAAAGCTACAACACCGCAGCCTGGCTGTTGCATATCGAAGAAGGGATTGCCCGGGGGCCTTACAGTCCGGACTGGGAGAGCCTTACCCGGATGGAGATTCCGGACTGGTTCCGGGAGGAACGTCTGGGAATCTTTATCCACTGGGGACCCTACTCGGTTCCGGCCTTCGGAAATGAGTGGTACAGCAGGAACATGTACCTGCAGGGGACTCCGGAGTTCAAACATCATGTGGAAACCTACGGCCCGCAGAAGGATTTCGGCTATAAGGACTTTATTCCGAAGCTTAGGGCGGAGCATTTCCATCCGGAAGAATGGGCAGAGCTGTTCAAAAGAGCAGGTGCAGGTTATGTTTTCCCCGTGGCGGAGCATCATGACGGCTTCCAGATGTATGGCAGCAACCTTTCCCCCTGGAATGCAGTGGAAATGGGACCGAAGAGGGATATCCTGGGGGAGCTGAAGTTATCCATGGAGGCTTTGGGACTGCACTTTTGTACCTCAAGTCACCGGGCGGAGCACTGGTGGTTCATGGGGCACGGAAAAGAGTTTGAAAGTGACGTGACGGACCCCATGGAGCCGGGAGATTTCTACTGGCCCGCCATGCCGGAACGGGACAACTTCGACATGGAAAGTGAACCTGCTCCGGACGAGGTATTTCTTACGGACTGGCTGATCCGTACCGTGGAGCTGGTTGACCGGTATCAGCCGGAGCTGTTATACTTTGACTGGTGGATCCAGCATAATGCCTTTGCACCCTATCTGAAGCGGTTTCTTGCTTATTACTACAATCAGGGCGTCCGGCTGGGACGTCCCGTGGCAGTCTGCTACAAGCATGAAGCCCTGGCATTTGGTGCAGGGATTGTGGAAATGGAACGGGGAGGCTTTCCGGATGCGGTTGCATTTCCGTGGCAGACGGATACCGCTGTTGCCTGGAATTCCTGGTGCTACACGGATACGCTGGAGTATAAGGACAGCCGCGTGATCATCGAAACCCTGATCGACACCGTAAGTCGAAACGGTAATCTGCTGCTGAATATCGGTCCTATGGCAGACGGAACCATCCCTCCGGGAGACCGGAAGATCCTTCTGGATCTGGCGGACTGGATGGATGTGAACCGGGAAGCGATCCGGGGATCAAGGCCCTGGAAGATCGCAAAAGAGGGGCCTACCGGAGAGCGGTCCGGCTCCTTCTCAGAAGAAGCAAAGAATTATACGGAAGAGGATTTCCGGTTCACCACGGCGAAGGGAAAGCTGTATGTCTTTCTTATGAAGCAGCCGGAGAGCGGGGCGGTCAGGATCCGTTCTCTCGGCAGGAAGAACCGGCCGGAGGCACAGGCCTTCCTGGAACATGTAAAAGAAGTGACGCTGCTGGGGAGCAATTCGCCCTGCAGCTTTGAACAAGAGGATGCGTATATGACCGTAAAACTTCCAAAGACGTCCCCGGGCGGACTTCCGGCGGTTTTACGGATCGAACAGGAGTAACAAATAGCAAAGTATTGAAGGGAAAAGGAGAAGATTCATGATCCGATTTTACGAAGAACCCGGCGCACTGATCGTGCGTCACAAGAATGAAACTCTGCGGCTGGAGGGCTGGGGACAGGATGCCCTGCGTGTTCGTTCCACCATCCTTCCCCGGATTCCGGAGAATTCCCATGCACTGACGGAGGATGTAAGCCATACAGCTCTTACCAAGATTGACGGGGAGAAGGCCGAGATCGTAAACGGAAAGATCCGGGCTACGGTCAACGAGGTTGGTGTGATCTGCTTCTTCAAAAAGGAGGCAGAGGACTGGAAGCTGATCCTGCAGGAGTATTACAGCTTCTACGGTGGCTCCATCCGGAAGGAATCCATCTGCTTTAAGATCCTTTCCCGGGAATATCAGGGAATCGGCTCCGATACCTTCCGGCTTACGGCGCGCTTTGAGTCTGATCCGGAGGAGAAGATCTTCGGTATGGGACAGTACCAGCAGCCGTTCCTGAATCTTCGCGGCTGTGTTCTTCCGCTGGAGCAGCGGAATTCCCAGGTGTCTGTTCCATTCCTCATCTCCGACAAGGGCTACGGCATGCTCTGGAACAATCCGGCCACCGGTGAGGTTTCCTTTGCAAACAACCTGACCAAGTGGATCGCTGATGAAACCGATGAGATGGATTACTGGATCACCGTGGCTGAGAACCCGAAGAAGCTGGTGGAGAACTATACGGCATGCGTGGGACGTGCTCCGGTGATGGAAGAGGAGTATCTGGGTCTCTGGCAGTGCAAGCTCCGTTACCGTACTCCGGACGAGGTCCTTACGGTAGCCCGGAAGTATCAGGAGCTGGGGATCAAGCTGGATGTGATCGTCATCGATTTCTTCCACTGGCCGTACCAGGGTGACTGGCGATTCGATCCCACCTACTGGCCGGAGGATAAGGTGAAGGCCATGGTGGATGAGCTTCACGGCATGGGTACGAAGGTTATGATCTCCGTATGGCCCTCCGTGGATAAGCGGAGCGAAAACTTCTATGAAATGTACGAGAAGGGATATCTTTCCCGTACGGAGCTGGGATCCGAGCAGACCTATGATTATCAGGGAGACTGCGGAACCGTGGATTATTTCAATCCGGAAGCACAGCAGTATGTCTGGGAGAAATGTAAGAAGAACTACCGGGATCTGGGCATCGACCTCTTCTGGCTGGATAACTGCGAGCCGGATCAGGTAAAGTATGATTTCAATAACGTACGGTATTATAACGGCCGTGCAAGCAAGGTGGTTAACGAATATCCGAAGAAGTGTGCTGAGGCTTTCTACAACGGCCTTACGGCAGACGGGGATGACCATTTCGTAAGTCTGATCCGTTCCAACTGGGTAGGTGGACAGAAGTACCGTACCCTGCTCTGGACCGGAGACGTGCAGAGCAACTTCGAATCCTTCAAGGATCAGGTGATCGCAGGTCAGAATGTGGGACTTGCGGGTATCCCCTGGTGGACCACGGATATCGGCGGTTTCATGACGGAGGACGTGAAGGATCCGGCCTTCGTGGAGCTTCTGATCCGCTGGTATCAGTTCGGCGTATTCTGTCCGATCCTTCGTATGCACGGAGACAGAGGTCCCTTCGATATCGAGCCGTTGGACAACCGTGATTTCGGTGGCGGATATCTCCACACCGGCCAGGCAAATGAGCTCTGGAGCTACGGCGAGGAGGCATACCGGATCATGAAGAAGTATCTGGATCTTCGACTTTCCATGAAGGATTATATCGCCGGTCTTATGAAGGATGCGGCAGAGACCGGAGCACCCCTCATCCGTACCATGTTCTTTGAATTCCCCGAGGACGAGAAGTGCTGGAATCTTCCGGAGCAGTATATGTTCGGTCCCGATTATCTGGTAGCCCCGATCCTTACGGCCGGAGCTACGGAGCGTACGTTGTATCTTCCGAAGGGTAAGTGGAAAAATATCGAGAATGGTGATATAGTAGAGGGTGGAGAGATGATCACTGTCCCCGCGCCGCTTGATGTGATCCCGGTATTCCGGAGGGTTTAAACCGGTAAGGTGTTATGTTCAGAGCAATCGGTAATAAGCTGAAGAATCTGAAATTGCGGCAGAGAATGCTGTTGGTGTATGCCATCGGTTGTTTTCTGCCGCTTATTTTAGTGACTCTGATCATGTTCAATTCCTCCCGCCGTTCTCTTTCCACACTACAGATCAACAATGAGAAAAACAAGCTGGAGGAAGGACAGGCCCTGATCGAAGCCGATATGCACCTGGCGGTGGAGCTGTCGGAGCGGATCTACTTTGATCCGAAGGAGCAGATGATCGGTGTTCCCGTGGTGGGAAGTGCCGAGGATAAGCTCTTTGATTACCGAAGCTTTCCGGAGCTTACGGAATATGTGCGTAAGTACTACGGAAATATCTCCGGCATATGCATCTATGTGTACCCGGGAACCGTGGATCATGTGGACAACCGGTACTTCCGTCTGATCACGGATACCATTCAGGAAAAGACCTGGTATATCAATACCATGAAACGGCAGGGCATCCCCAGCTGGTCCTATCTTACGGACCTGGGAACCGGCCGGCGGAGTATCCGCCTTACCCGTGTGCTTTATACGAAGGATTATGAGGTGGCCGGGATCATCAGTATCTCCATAGACCCGACCCTTACCTATGATTTCGTCAACGGTCTGAACGGCTATGCCTATATGACCCTGAACGGGAAAGAACTGGTTCACTCCAACTTCCGCATTACGGACGGGGAAATGAAGGATATCTATGATATCATCGACCGGAAGAAGACCGAGGAGTTTTCCTTCCGGGACGAGGAAAGCTTTCTATCCTATGTGCGGATCACTCCCCGATATTCCGAGGATTATTATGATATCATCGTGATCCGGACCTATGATGAGATCGACTCCGCGATCCGCGGATCCGCTGCACTTACCATCATCCCGCTGCTGGGCGGCGTTGTGGTCATGGGTATCGCCATCATCCTTCTGAACAGCTGGTTCTCACGAAGGATCACGGCTCTCGGCTCTGCCATGCATAAGGTGGTGGAGAAGGATTATGATACGGCGGAGACCGGAATCGGTGATGCCAAGGATGAGATCTATGATCTCTATACGGATATGAATAAAATGGTGCAGGACATGCAGTCCCTCACTGAAGCGGCTGCAGAGGAACGGGTGCAAAGGGAGCAGCTGTACTCCCGGCAAAAGGATGTGGAATTTAAGATGCTGGCAACCCAGATCAACCCGCATTTCCTCTATAATACCCTGGAAAATATCCGAATGCTTGCCATGATCAATAAGGAAAAAGAGATCGAGGATATCTCGGTCAGGCTGACCCGACTTCTCCGGAGCTCCCTGGAGGCCGGCAGCGAGCTAAAGACCCTGGCCTGGGAGATGGACAAGGTGGACTGTTATCTGAGGATCCAGGAGTACCGCTTCGGAGACCGGATCACCGCCACCCAATGCTTCGATCCGGAGGTGGCAGAGAAGTATATGATCATGCCCTTTATCGTTCAGCCCTTCGTGGAGAATGCTTATGTCCATGCCATGGAGGATATGGATGAGGGAGGCAGGATCGACATCACCGCAGAGGTGGGAAAGGAGCTTTCCATATCCATCCGGGATAACGGAAACGGTATGACGAAGGAGGAGCTGGAGAGTCTTCGTGCTGCCATGAACGATTTTGAAAACCTGGACCGGACCCATATCGGCGTTGCAAATGTAAATCAGCGGATCCGGCTTCGCTTCGGCGATCAGTACGGTGTTACCATAGAAAGTGCGGAGGGAGAAGGAACCACGGTAAGGATCACCATGCCGCTGGTGCCTGCAGATACATAATAATACACATGACTGAACCATGCAGACGGGAGCCTCTCGTTTGCATGGTTTTTTCGTGAGAAAAAGACACTAAAAAACCGAGTATATGAAGTAAAATTCTTGAGGTATATTTCCGACCCCGTTGTTGTTACAATCATGACAGTGAAACATCGTAAACCGGATACCGGGCGGTATCCGCAAGTTCAAAGGAGGATGGAATATGAAGAAGATGATGAGGCGTCTTTCTGCTGCCGTTCTCGCAGGTGTTCTGGCTGTCGGTTTTGTACCGGGTCTTGCACATGCGGGCGAACAGCGGGATGCAGAGATCGCAGCGTATGCAGACGGAACTGCATATCTCTCGATCAACAACTCTGACTGGGCGGATTTTGAAGCAACCTACACCACGGCAGAGATCACAGGCGACGGTACCTACACGGTATCCATGGAAGCAAAGGAGCCACAGAACCTCGCACAGTTCAATGCGCTTCAGGTAAAGAACGGTGAGAGAGTTATGGGTAACAAGTCGATCGTGACCGTTGACGAGATCAAGATCAACGGCGAGAAGATCGAGATGGCCGGTTACAGCTACACCTGCTCTGCAGACGGCGCTGGCATCGAAACACGTGTAAACCTTTACAATGAATGGAATAAGCCCACAGACGAGAGCGGAAATGTAGCAGCAGATACCCGCTGCACACAGGATGCCAAGGGTGCAACCCCGATGCTCTGGGGATCTGATAAGCTGGAAGGCTTTAAGTCCGTAGAAGTAACCTTTACCGTATCTGATTTCGGAAAGAACGAAGCAGCTGAGTCCGCAAAGACCAAGGTTGCCGAGCCCCTTCCGGCAGAGGGAACGGAGTCCTATATCACCTTCGCTGACAGCGGATGGGCAAACCAGTGGTGGAATGACGGGAAAGATTATCCGACCGTTACCATGAACAAGGCAACCATCACAGGTGAAGGCGAGTACACCGTATCCTGCGAGATCAACGCAACTGCAGATGCTCCGGCAAAGGGACTTGCATTTGTGGACGTTGAGATCAAGGACGGCGAGAAGTACTTCCCCTATGGCGTTATGGATATCAAGTCCGTAAAGATCAACGGTGAGGAAGTTGCTCTTACAGGCAAGACCTACACAAGCTCTGATGATCAGGTAACCACACGTGTGAACCTGTACAACGAGTGGGTAAATCCTTCCGATGCAACCTTCGGCGGAAGAACTCTGGATGGTGCAGCTGACGTTACACCGGTTCCCGTAGATGCAAAGGCATATGCTGAGAAGGACATTAAGTCCATCGAAGTAACCTATACACTGGTAGCTGACGGAAAGCCCTTCGGTTCCTACGTTGAGGCTGAGGCAGAAGAGGTTGATACCACAGGCCCCTGGACAGCATTCCTGATGTTCTCTGACGGTAAGGAGCAGTCCTGGCAGAACTTCAACATGGGCGTTGGTAACGAAGTATCCGTAACCGGTGACGGTGTTTACGAAGTATCCCTGACAGCTGAACAGGTTGCTGCAACTACAAAGGCTGAGCCGCAGGACGGCGCGCTTGTATTCCTGGTTGATATCGACGGAATGGGCAAGGCTATGAAGTCCGTCGGAACCCTTCGTGCAAATGATAAGGATGAGCTGAAGGAGACTGACGCAAAGGTACGTATCGCAGTATTTGTTGACGGAAAGAAGATCACATCCAATTCCGATATGCTGGTTCTCGGCGATATCGAAGGAAACGGACGTTTCCGTATCGACATCTCCAATGCATACGACGGATCCGGCACAGGCATGTCCGAAGCACCGGCAGTTGACTGTGCAGCACTGACTCCCGAGAAGGAGATCAAGGTCGTATTCTCCATCTCCGGTACCGGTGTAGGTACTGCAGGTGAGACCAACCTTGACAAGTATCTGGAAGAGAAGGGTTATGTTGAGGCTGAGACCGAGGCAACAACCGAAGCTAAGACAGAGGCAGCTACTCAGGCTGCAACTGAGGCTTCCACAGAGAAGGCAGAAGATAAGTCCGGACTTTCCGGCGGTGCGATCGCAGGTATCGCATGCGGCGGTGCGGCAGTTCTTGGCGGTGCGATCGCAGGTATCGTAGTCGCTTCCAAGAAGAAAAAGAAATAGATGAAAAGAAGTAAAACTCTCTAACATCATACAATCCTTTCCCGGCAGCATGTCGACCTTCGGCATGCTGCCATTTTCTATATGGAAACTGCCCTAAATTACAGGGGATGTACAAATATCCTATGTATTTTTATTCGATATATTGAGGTATTATTTCGGGGGCTCTTATTCTATACTGAACATAGTGAAAAACTCTGAGAAACCATGCAGACTGGAGGGATGATATGGACGAGATGGAATCTGTCACCGGTACAGTGAAAAACGGTGTGACGGATGCAAATAACGTCATAGACACTGAAGCGAAACCAACCGGTATCACAGTGGATATGTCCAGGATCCGTGAGCTCGAGGCTGAGACCCGGGCGGTAGTGAATAAGAAAAAGGAACGGGTGAAGGAACCGGTGGGTCCGGTGTATGCGGTTCACAGGATCGCAGCACTGCTTACGTTCTTCCTGATCTTTATCCCCAGCTTTTCCCCTGCGGCATTATCTTCCCTGATCGGAAAGAACCTTTCGCTTTTCACCTCGGCGATCTCCTATAACAGCCTGGTGGAAAATGTGGGACGAGGCTTCCGGCGTGGCTGGGTAGAAGAGGGGACCTTCCATCTTCTGTATATCGCCTGTATCGTAACCCTGGTGGGAATCCTGGTGATCTCCTCGGCAGCCTGCCTGAACCTGGGTAACAAAAAGTGTAAGCGCCTGTCCTTCCTGATCAGCTTCGGAGGAACGGTACTTCTGGCTGTAGGACTGGGACTCACCATTGCAGCCTACGGACAGTTTAAGGATTGCGAGAATCAGGCTAAGGTCGGTGCTACCTTTGCAACCGGTATCATCGTCATCGCGGTTCTGGCAGTGATCATCCTGATTGCAACCATCATCGAGATGATCTGCACACCGAAGCCGGAGAAGAAGGAACGCTACTCCATGGAAACCCGCTTCAAGCTGTTCCTCATGTTCCTTCCCTTTGCACTGCTGGCCTTCGTATTCTGCTACCTTCCGCTCTGGGGATGGAGATATTCCTTCTTCGATTACAGAGCCGGCGGCGAGCTGTCCGGCGAAACCTTTGTAGGATTCAAATGGTTCAAATACCTTTTTGAAAATGAGGCAACCCGCAGTGAGCTGCTACGCGTGCTTCGAAACACCCTGGCCATGAGCGGCCTCGGAATTCTGACCAGCTTTGTACCTCTTGCATTTGCGGTCTTCCTGACCGAGATCAAGAGTAAGCCCTTCAAGCGGATCGTACAGACCTTTACCACGATCCCGAACTTCATCAGCTGGATCCTGGTGTACACGGTTGCACTGGCAATCTTCTCCACGGATGGTTTCATCAATACCATTTTCGGAGCCACCGGTAACCATCTGATGGGTGATAACTTCACCTGGCTGAAGATGCTGGCCTGGGGCATGTGGAAGGGCGTCGGATGGTCGGCCATCATTTATATCGCCGGAATCGCGGGCATCGACCGGCAGCTGTATGAAGCAGCAACCGTGGACGGCGCAGGGCGGTTCCAGAGGATCTGGCATGTAACCATCCCGGGACTTCTTCCCACCTACATGGTCATGCTTCTTATGGCCGTGGCAGGAATGCTCTCCAACGGACTGGATCAGTACCTGGTATTCAGTAACGCAGACAACATGAATCATATGGAGGTCCTGGACCTCTACGTATATCACCTGGGCTTTGACGGCGGAAGTATTCCGCTATCCACGGTGATCGGTATGGCAAAATCACTGATCAGTGTGGCCCTTCTCTTTATGGCCAACAGCATATCCAGGCTGGTACGTAAAGAGAGCATCATATAGGAAGGAGGTAAGGATAAGCTATGGACGTTGCAGAAAAAGAACTGAAGCGAAAAGATAAAAAGAAGATCATCCTTGCCACCACACCTTCCGGTGAGACCATCGAGATCAACGCCAAGAGCACGAAGCATAAATATTCCGGAGCAGACATCGCGTTCTATATCGCGGATTACCTGTTCTTCATCATCTTTACGATCTCGTGTATCTTTCCGTTTTATTACATTTTCATCAACACGATTTCGGACCCGAAGCTGGTAAACAGCGGCTCCATCAATTTCTTCCCGAAGGGCCTCAGCATTCAGAGCTATCTGGCGCTATCCAATGCCAGTGATCTCGGAAATGCGGTGCTGGTATCCGTTCTCAGGACCCTCATCGGAACGGCTCTGATGGTGCTGGCTTCCGCCTTCGTAGGATATCTGGTAACGAAAAAAGAAATGTGGGGACGGAAGTTCTTCTACCGCTTCCTGGTGGTTACGATGTACTTCAATGCGGGCCTCATCCCCTGGTACCTGAACATGCAGATGCTGGGACTTACCAACAGCTTTGCAGCTTACATCATTCCGGGAATCGTGGCACCCTACAACATCATACTGGTTAAGACCTATATCGAATCCATACCCGGGGAGCTGGAGGAGAGTGCGTTTATAGACGGGGCCTCCTTCTTCACGGTCTTCCGAAGGATCGTCTGGCCGTTATCGAAACCGATCCTGGCCACCATCGCGATCTTCGGTGCCGTGGGGCACTGGAACAGCTTCCAGGACTCCCTGATCCTGATGTCGGATTCACCGCATCTTTACACACTGCAGCACAGGTTGTACATTTATCTTAACACCAGCAGTAATATTGCGACGATCATGAACAATCCGGGTGCGGGAAACAACACGGCACTGGACTTTGCAAACAACGGACTTCTGATCAAGTATACGGTATCCATGGTATCGGTAATCCCGATCCTTCTGGTATATCCGTTCATGCAGAGATATTTTGAAGAGGGTATTATGCTTGGCGCCGTTAAGGGTTAGGCATGATGATATAAGGAGGATGAATATGAAAAAGAGATGGTTTTCGAGGAAGTCACTGAAGCGGACCGCAGCTGTCGGTCTTGCCATGGTGACAATGATGGGAACTCTGGCAGGCTGCGGCGGTTCCTCCGGCGGAAGTACCGGAGCAGACGGCTCCACCTCCGGCGGAAGTGATACGGAGCAGAGCAGCAGTGCGGGAGACCGTGAGCCGGTAACCCTTACCGTATACTCCGAGCGTGCAAACTACTCCGGTATGCAGGAGGGCTGGGGCGCAAAGCTGCTGAAGGATAAGTTCAATGTAGAGCTGAACATCGTTCCCAACGGCGAAGGCGTTTTTGATACCCGTATGGAATCCGGAAATCTCGGTGATATCGTGATCTTCGGTTCCGAGGGTGATTATATGCAGGCACGAGATGCAGGACTTCTCTTTGACTGGGAAGAGGATAATGTTCTGGCTGACTACGGTCCGTATATCAAAGAGCATATGCCCTATGCCCTGGAGAAGAACCGTGACATGAGCAGTGACGGTAAGATCTACGGCCTCGGCTATGAGGTAGCTACCGATTCCAACGATCTTCAGAGCTTCTTCTACACCTGGGATATCCGCTGGGATCTTTACGCCGAGCTTGGCTATCCGGAGGTAAAGAATCTGGATGATCTCGTAAATCTTTTTGTAGAGATGAAGAAGATCTGCCCCACGGACGATAACGGAAAGCCTACCTATGCAGCATCTCTCTGGCCGGACTGGGACGGTGACATGGTTATGTACGTTAAGTCCACCGCAACTGCCTATTACGGCTATGATGAGTTCGGTGTGGGCCTCTATGATCCTTCCACCGGTAAGTTCTACGGTGCACTGGATGACAATTCTCCGTATCTGGAGATGCTGGATTTCTACCACAAGCTTTATATGAACGATCTTCTGGATCCGGATTCCATGACAACCACCTATGATACCATGATCCAGAAGGTAAAGAGCAGCGGTACATTTTTCTCGATCTTTAATTATGCAGGATGTCTTGCATATAACACTCCGGAGCATATGGAGAGCGGACGCATGATGAAGTCCCTGACTCCGACGGATGCTTCCCCCATCGTTTACGGTCTGAATGTGCTGGGTGGCAACAACTACTGGGCAATCGGAAACAACAGTGAGTATCCGGAGCTTTGCATGGAGATCATCAACTACTTCTGCACACCGGAGGGACGTATGAATATGGAATACGGTCCGAAGGGTGTAACCTGGGATTATGATGAGGACGGTAATACCTACTTCACAGAGCTTGGTAAGAAGACGAATTCCGACGGTTCCACCGTACTCGAGGGCAACGGCTTCTCCGGAACCTTCAAGGACGGACAGTTCCAGACCAACATGATCACATGGTCTCTGGATGCATCCAATCCGGATTCCAATGGAGAGACCTACAATGATGAGAACTGGAAGTCCAATCAGACTGACGCACTTTGCGCAGTGGATCAGGACTGGAGAGATAAGACAGGCTGCACAACCACAAATGAGTACATGCTGAAGGGCAAGTACATGGTATCTCCGGGCTCGGCTTACGTTATGCCCACAAGATCCGATGAGCTGAAGACCACCTGGGCACAGGTTACCAAGTGCATCCGTGAGAATTCCTGGAAAGCCATCTATGCCAAGTCCGATGAGGAGTTCACTTCCATCGTAAACGGTATGAAGGCTCAGGCGAAGGGCTTTGGATATCAGGATTGCTGGGACTGGTCCAATGAGCAGGCGAAGGCCCGCAAGGCAGCCGAGGATGCAGCATCCAATTAATCTGATATTTCGGCAGTGGTTACCGCTCAGGACTCTGCACCGGACGGACGTATGGAAGTGTTCCGCCCGGTGCACACCCACAGCAGTTCATGCCTGTAAAGGTTGATTCTGACTATAATGTTTGATATGATCCATGTATACGGATCAGGAAGTGAGGGAAAGCATGTTGAAAGCATTTAATATTGACGGGCCTTTGTATCGATTTATGTCCACCCTCACGAGCATCCTTGTGCTGAACTTCTGCTGGGTGATCGGAACGGTGATCGGACTCGGAACCACCATCGGGGTGTCCACCGTGGCAGCCTTCGATGTTGGACTGAAGATGGCAGAGAACAAGGAAGGATATGTTGCAAGACAGTTTATTGAGGCTTATAAGAAGAACCTGAAGCAGGGCATCCCCATGGGACTCATGTCACTGGTTGCCATGTACACGGTATATCTGGATTTTGAGATTTTCAACAAGATTCCGGATGCATCCATCCTGCTTTGTATCTGGGGCTTCCTTTCAGGTGCGGTATTCTTTATCTGCTTTGTCTATGCATATCCGCTTACGGCACGGTATGTGAATACCTTCCGGAACACCATCAAGAATTCCTTCCGCATCTCTGTCCGTTATGCGGGCAGGACAGCGCTGCTGGCCCTGATCCTTGCCATCGAGGTCTGTGCCTTTATCTGGAATATGACCACCTTCTTTATCGGGCTTTTGTTCGGACCGGCACTTCTGATCCTTACGGTATCCATGTTTGCCATGCCGATCTTCCGGAGGATCCAGAAGGAGAATACGGAGGAAGGAATCGAAACCTATACGGATGATGAGTAGTCCGGCGAAATAAACGAATCCTACGAAGCTGACAATCCTAAACAAATAACCGGAAGGTATTTACGACTCCACGGAAATGTAGTCGTAGATGCCTTCCGGTTATTATTTTGATATCTTATGAGTTTTGTTTCCGGTATTCAGCCGGACTGCAGCCGGTATGCTTCTTGAACTTTATGTGGAAGTAGTCCACATTCTTGTAGCCCACCATTTCCGCCACCTTGTATACCTGAGCCTTGGAGGTGGTAAGGATCTCCTTGGCCTTCTCTGTACGGACATGATCCAGATAGGCGTTGAAGTTCATGCCCATCTTCTTGCTGAAGATCTTGCCGAGATAAGAACTGTTGTAGCCAAAGAGTGGAGCGATATTCTCCAGAGTGATATTGGTCTGGAAGTTATGGTCGATATAGTAGATCACGTCATCAATGATACTGTCCCGGGAGGAGTAACCGATGGATGTCATGATCATATCAAACTGCTCACTGAAGAACCGCAGGATCTCATGGAGATAGCAGCTGTTCATGATGTACTGCAGTACACTTGAGTTTGCCTGGAAGGGAATCTCCGACTGACTGTAGAGAAGGAGCAGCTTCTCCTTGATCTTCAGGTAAATGTCAACGGACAGATTCTTTTCATCCTCGATGGAAAGAGGTGCATTATAGAGCATAGTCCGCAGCTGCTGCAGGGTTTCCGCAGTCTTATTCCGGTTGAAAACCTGAATGTTGTTCACCAGGCGATCGGAGTATTCCGTAATAATCCTTTGCTTTAGTTCCTGACGTTCCTCGGAGCTAAGATCCGGCGCTTCCTCGGACTCTGCTTCGATGCTTTCGTCATACAGCATGGAATGCTGGTTCTCGTCGCAGAAGAAACGACGTGACATCATATGCAGGGCTTCGTGATAGGAGCGGGGGATCTCGGAAACATGCTTTACCACGCTTCCGCAGGCGATGAAGAGCTGGTCCAGCGGAGAGTTCTTCTCCGGTGGCAGTTCATTTTCGTACTTCTCCAGCAGCTGGGACAGACGCTCAATGGGGTGATGTCCCTTAAGAAGGAGCACCTGACTGTCATCGATCTGTACGGTTTCGATCTCCTGTTCATCTGCATTTGCAACCCGGAGGATGTCTGCCAGACTGTAGGAGATATCCTCGGTATTCTGATCATACTTTTCATAGAAGAGCACCTGATAGCCGGAGTGGGTAAGCCCCAGCACTCTTTGCTCCGCATCATTCAGCGATAACTCCTCGGTAAAGAAGCCGCGGAGAAGGGATTTCCTGGTCTTATTGAAGAACTCATCCCTGGATTCCTCGGCACGGGCTTTCTCATCCAGCTCCTGCCGGATCTTCCGGATCACGGACAGCAGCTGCTCCTTATCCACCGGCTTCGTAAGATAGGAGAGAACGCCGTAGTTGATGGCGGTCTGTGCATATTCAAAATCCGAATAACCGGAAAGCACGATCACCCTTCCGGTAAATCCCGCTGCACGTGCTTCGCGGATCGCATCCAGCCCATGAAGCTTCGGCATGCGGATATCGATCATGACCACATCCGGATTGCTCTGTTCGATCACCTGCAGAGCCTCACTGCCGTTGGCAGCAAGCCCTATGATCTCGAAGCCCTCCGCATTCCAGTCAATGATGCTGCAAAGTCCCATGCGTATGATCTTTTCATCATCTGCGATTAATACTTTATACATATCCTGTTCCCTTTATGATAAATGCTCCGTTTTATGCTTTGGATCAAAGGCTTTTCCGGATTTCTTCGTTATAACCTGTCAGGCGGTCCACCCAGTCGATGGAGTGCTGCATCCAGCTATCCGCATAGGGGTAGTAGTTCCAGATATCACAGGCCGTCCGCTCATTTGCAAGCGCGATCCCGTGTCCGCCGTCTGCGTAGAGGTGCAGCTCCACGGATACATGGTGCTTCTCCAGCGCGGATGCAAAGTCCAGGGAATTGGAGGGAAGGATCAGTCCGTCCCCGTTGCAATGCCAGAGGAAGGTGGGGCAGGTGTCTTCGGATACCTGATTCTGCAGGGAATAGAAATCCTCCTGCTCCTGCGTATATTCGCCGTCGAAGATATAGGCATTCATGGCGACCTCGAAATTGGCAAAGTACCGTCCCTCGGCTTCGTCATAGACAAACATTTTGGAAAGGGGCATCTTCGGATGCTTCTGACCGAAGGAGATTTCCTCCGGAGTCTGCCCCGGCTTTGCTTCAATATCCAGATGAGAGGAGGAAGCATGAAGATCCAGAACCGGGTAGCAGAGGATCATGCCATTTGGTTTGACGCGGGAGAGGTCCTCTGAATAGTCGGGCAGCAGTTCCCCTTTGTTCCAGAAAACCCCCAGCTGTCCTGCCACATGTGCACCGGCAGAGAAGCCCATGACGATCACACTGCCCGGGTCTACAAACCACTCCTTTGCATGATCCCGGATATAAGCAACGGCTCCGGCCAGATCATTTAAGGGACCGGGAGCCACGGCATGTTCATTGATCCCGTAACGAAGGATCGCCGCATGGAATCCTGCTGCCACATATTTCAGGGCTATGGGTTCGGATTCACGTTCCGAAAGGAAGGCATAGCCGCCACCCGGACAGATCACGATGATGGGACGTGTCATGCCCTGCTGGTATTCCGCCTGATCCTCGATCAGGTAGGTGGTAAGCGTAACATTTCTCTCTTTTGACAATGTGATGGTTTCGTGCAGCATAAAAGTGTACTCCTTATTCAATACGTTCCGTGATCTCTGTCAATCCTTTCCCCTTTGGTCCATGGTGGCAAGGCTTCATACAAAGATGTATTGTCTTCCGGGTGTTTTTCATTTTCTTTTGTTATGGCTTCTTTCAGCGACGTGATCCAGTCGATCTCCTTAAGTGTATCCTCCAGATAGGTGTTCTTGCTTTTTCGCCGGTTGTCGATCAGCAAACCGATCACATTTCCTTCCCAGAAAAAGATAACAAAACCGATAAATACCACCAAAAGTCTGCTGTTAAAGCAGTAACTGCATATTTTGTCAATAAACATGTCAACAGAAGGATTATAATTAGAAATGATCTGAAGGACGGCACATGCGATCAGCCAGAGACATCCGGCGATAGTCGCAGGAAGATCACGGATAAACGATGATTTTTTTGCTTCCTTATCCTTTTTGATCTTATTTTGGATCAGGGCATCGTCATAAGCGATTTCATCGATGAACGCCTTTCCCTGAAATTCGTACAGGACGCAGATCAGATCTCCTCCCTGTTCCAGTACATATTTCGGATATGTGACAGTTTCCGTTTTTTGGAAGACCGGTCCTGCTTTCGCGTACTGCAGATTATTGAATTCATCCAGATATGCAGCAAAGTAAAAAAGTCCTTCATCATAGTAGGGATCGATCTTCTGGATCAGACCGATGTGTCTGGAGCCTAAGCGATGGACCGTATTCCAAAGTGTAGTATAGGGAAATTCGATTTTTCTTCTTTGCTTATATACCCATGCAAATATCATCGTGGCGAAAATAAAAAGAAAGGTAATGATGAACAGGGTGTCTCTGCCACGTACAGTATTGTAATTCGCAATACAAAGGATCATCAGGAAAAGATAAAGCGCAAAAAGGATAAGCCAGGTGATCAGTACCGGTTTTGTCTTGGAAGAACGGGCCATATTATATTCTACTTTAATATGCTTGAGATTGTCTGGCTTTTTCCCCATTTTCCGGCTCGCTTTCTTTCTGTCGAAGCTTTTCCTGAAACTGCTGTAGGAATATAGTACCATATTTCAGAATCTCTGAACAGTTAATTAGTGGGGTATATATACAAGAATAATTAGTGTTTTTCTGTAGTATAAATATCTGATAAAATGGTAAGCGGATGAGTATTGCTGCCCTAACTCAAAGGAGCGGAAAGGAGATCTATGGAGAAGGGATTTGTAGGAATCGATCTCGGTACCTCGGCGGTGAAGCTGCTGCTGATGGATGAGACCGGTCGTATCCTGAAAACAGTATCGAAGGAATATCCGATCAGCTTCCCGAAGCCGGGTTGGTCGGAGCAGAATCCGTATGACTGGTATGAACAGAGCATTGCAGGGATGAAGGAACTGATCAAAGGCTGCGCGGATAAGATCGAGGGGATCAGCTTCGGCGGTCAGATGCACGGACTGGTGGTGCTGGATGCGGAGGATCAGGTGATCCGTCCGGCGATCCTCTGGAATGACGGAAGAACCGGTGAGGAGTGTGTCTATCTGAATGAGACCGTCGGCCGGGATGTGATATCCGCAGAGACCGGAAATATCGCTTTTGCAGGATTTACCGCGCCGAAATTACTCTGGATGAAGAAAAATGAGCCGGAAAGCTTTGCGAAGATTGAAAAGATCATGCTTCCGAAGGACTATCTGGCGTACCGGCTGACCGGGGTTCATGCTACCGATGCTTCCGACGCTTCGGGCATGCTGCTCTTTGATGTGAAGAACCGGAAATGGTCCGCAAAAATGTGCAAGCTCTGCGGCGTTCGGGAAGAGCAGCTGGCGAAGGTGTTCGAGAGCTACGAGGTGATCGGTACCGTGAAGGCTGAGCTGGCAGAAGAGCTTGGAATCCGGAAGGATGTACGCGTCATCGCAGGGGCCGGAGACAATGCGGCTGCTGCCATCGGTACCGGTACGGTGGGAAACGGAGACTGCAATATCTCTCTTGGAACCAGCGGAACCATCTTTATCGCGGCAGACAACTTCTCAGTGGATGATCAGAATGCGCTTCACAGCTTCGCACACGCAAATGGCGCATGGCATCTGATGGGTTGTATGCTTTCCGCAGCGTCCTGTAATAAATGGTGGATGGAGGATATTCTCCGGGATCCGGATATGGCTGCCGCTCAAAAGGAGATCTGCGCAGATTCGCGAAGTGCAGGGAACAACGATCCTACGGATAAAGCTGCCTGCTGTACAGTGCTTGGAAGGAATCACGTATATTTCCTGCCGTATCTTATGGGCGAGCGGTCTCCGCACAATGATCCGGCGGCAAGAGGTGCATTTATCGGAATGAGCATGGATACTACCCGTGCGGATATGCTTCAGGCGGTGCTGGAAGGCGTGGCCTTCGGACTTCGGGATTCCCTCGAGGTGGCCAGAAGTTCGGGGCTTAAGATCGAGAAGACCAAGATCTGCGGTGGTGGGGCGAAGAGTCCGCTGTGGCGGAAGATGATCGCAAATATCATGAATCTTACGGTGGAGACCATTGAGTCGGAGGAAGGACCGGCACTCGGAGGTGCGCTTCTTGCAGCTGTGGGCTGCGGAGTCTTTAAGGATACAAAGGAAGCTGCTGCGGCAGTGGTGAAGGTGACCGGCGAAGAGGTACCGGATCCTGAACTGGTGGCGCTGTATGAGGAACGGTATCAGACCTTCCGGAAGCTTTACCCCGCACTGAAGGATGTGTATGGGGAATTATGAGCTACGGCTATATGTCATTCTGAGGCAAAGCGAAGCTGAGCCGAAGAATCTTGTCTTTGGGGTATATAACAGGATTGAATATAATACAAAGTGAATAACAATCAGGAGGAATCTAAAAATGAGCGAGATCTTCAAGGGTATCCCGGTGATCCCCTACGAGGGACCGGAGAGTAAGAATGCATTTGCATTCAAGTATTATGATGCGGACCGTGTGGTCATGGGAAAAAAGATGTCCGAGCATCTGCCCTTCGCCATGGCATGGTGGCACAATATGTGTGCAACCGGCGTGGATATGTTCGGCGTGGGCACTGCAGATAAGCGGTTCGGAGCGGAAGGCTACGGCACCATGGAGCATGCAAAGGCCAAGGTGGATGCAGCTATCGAGTTCATGCAGAAGCTGGGAATTAAGTATTACTGCTTCCATGATGTGGATCTGGTACCGGAGGATGCGGACATTAACGTGACCAATGCTCGTCTGGACGAGATCTCCGATTACATTCTTGAGAAGACGAAAGGCACTGACATCAAGTGTCTCTGGGGAACAGCGAATATGTTCGGCAATCCGCGGTTTATGAACGGCGCGGGAAGCACCAATGATGTGGATGTATACTGCTTTGCAGCCGCACAGATCAAGAAAGCCATCGAGATCACTGTTAAGCTTGGCGGACGCGGCTATGTATTCTGGGGCGGAAGAGAAGGCTACGAAACGCTTCTTAACACAAAGATGAAGTTTGAGCAGGAGAATATCGCAACTCTGATGCGGATGGCTCGTGACTACGGCCGGAGCATCGGCTTTACAGGAACCTTCCTGATCGAGCCGAAGCCGAAGGAGCCCATGAAGCATCAGTATGATTTTGATGCGGCAACCGCCATCGGATTCCTGAAGGAGTTTGGGCTGGAGAAGGATTTCAAGATGAACATCGAAGCAAACCACGCAACCCTGGCCGGCCATACCTTCCAGCATGAGCTGCGTGTCAGCCGTGAGAACGGCATGCTTGGCTCCATCGATGCAAATCAGGGATTCGATTCCAAGAACCGGAGACCGAGCTACACCTACGAGGATATGTTCCATGCATTTATCCTGGGTATGGATTCCTTCGCCTACGGACTCATTAAGGCAGCCGAGATGATCGAGGACGGACGGATCGACGCATTTATCGAGAAGAAGTATGCAAGCTTCGAAACCGAACTGGGAAAGAAGATCCGTGCCGGTGAGACAACCCTGGAGGAGCTGGCTGCACGTGCTGCAGAGATGAAGAGCGTGGCCCTTCCTCTTTCCGGAAGCCAGGAATACCTGGAAGGCGTGATGAACAACGTTCTGCTGAAATAACACTGCGTGAAATCGAATAACCTTAAGGACCCTCCCGATGCTTTACCGTCGGGAGGGTTGTTTCTCACGATGTTTGGTCGTTTGTTCGATTATTATGGAAAATGTTCGAAAATATACTTGACATTCGAACGATTGTTTGTTATATTAATATCACAGTAAATCGAACACACGTTTTACGAGGTGATGTTATGTACGGAAGAACGATCAGTAAGAGATATAAGAACGAAGTAAGAAGCAGGGTGTATTCCATCCTTGCAAACAGAAGAGTTGTTATGACCATCGGTGTTGTTCTGGTGATCCTCGGGATCCTTGCCATTCTGATGAGCAAGAGTGCTGAACTTCCGAGTGTTGAGGCATCCACGGTGCAGGTGAAGCAGTATACCAGCATCGAGATTCAGGATGGAGATACCCTCTGGGATCTGGCAGAGCAGTACGGACAGCCCTATCATGACAATCGTGAGTTTATCAGAGAGGTGAAGTCCATCAACCGTCTCTGCGGTGATCAGATCACAGCCGGCGGATTTCTTCTGATCCCTGTTTATCGATGATCAGGCACCAACAAGCCTTTTCTTTTTCTCATTTTACATATCCTGGCCGCTTCCCGGGCGGTCAGGATTTTTTTACGTGGTTTGCTGCGTCATTTTGTTTTGTCTTCTTATGGCGCTTGTGCTATAATGCAATGTGGTTTTTTATGTGTATATCATAGTTGACAGGATCAGAGGATTATGGATCAGAGAATTATCAGTAATATCCCGGAGGAATACCGCGTGGATGAATCGGTTCCGACGCAGGAACCCGAGCGTCAGGAGTTCTTTCTTCGGCTTTGTAACAACTATATCGAGACAAGTAAGGCAGATGGACGGGAGCTTACCTATGCGGTTGTCACCTTCGGCTGTCAGATGAATGCCCACGATTCTGACCGGCTTCGGGGACTTCTGGAACGGATCGGTTATCGGGAGGCGGATGAACACGAAGCGGATCTGGTGATCTTCAACACCTGTACGGTGCGGGAGAATGCAAATCAGAAGCTGTACGGACATCTGGGTCAGCTGAAGCCGCGGAAGAAGGAGAATCCCCATTTCATGATCGGTCTTTGCGGCTGTATGATGCAGGAGCATCATGTGGTTGAGAAGATCAAAAAAAGCTATACCTTCGTGGATTTTGTCTTCGGTACCTACAATCTGCACCGGCTTCCGGAGATCCTCTTTGCACGTCTTCATGAGAACCGCCGGATGATCGAGGTCCTTCCGGAACCGAAGGAGCATGTGGAGATTCAGGGAGCAAAGCGGAAGTTCTCCTTTAAATCCGGTGTAAATATCATGTACGGATGCAACAACTTCTGCACCTATTGTATCGTTCCCTATGTACGGGGACGGGAGCGAAGCCGGACACCGGAGGATATTCTGCAGGATATCCGGGGTCTGGTGGAGGATGGTGTGATCGAGATCATGCTTCTCGGGCAGAATGTGAATTCCTACGGAACGAACTTCATGGAGGAAAGCGATATCATCGCTGCCAATCCGGAGTACGGGTTCCCTGAGCTGCTGGAGGATGTCTGCAAGATCCCGGGGCTGAAACGGGTACGGTTTATGACCCCGCATCCTAAGGACCTGTCCGACCGGCTGATCGAGGTGATCGCAAGGAATCCCAAGGTCTGCAGGCATATCCATCTTCCGGTTCAGTCCGGTTCCAGTGAGATCCTTCGCAGGATGAACCGTCACTACACCAAGGAACAGTACCTGGCGTTGGTGGATAAGATACGTGCAGCCATTCCGGATATCTCCATTACCACGGATATCATGGTGGGCTTCCCGGGAGAAACGGAAGCGGACATCGAGGATACGCTGGATGTGGTTCGAAAGGCAAGGTATGATCAGGCCTTTACCTTCATCTACAGCAGGCGGACAGGAACCCCTGCTGCTGCCATGGAGCAGGTTCCGGAAGCCCTGGTAAAGAAATGGTTCGACCGGCTGCTGCAGGTGGTTATGGAGGGTGCACATGAGCGGTGCCTTCGCTTTGAGGGACAAACCGTCACGGTGCTTGTGGAAGAACGAAATGAATCGAATCCCGAGCTTCTGACCGGACGGTTGGAGAGTAATATGGTGGTACATTTCCCCGGAGAGGATTCCCTGATCGGGAAGCTGGTGCGCGTGAAGCTGGACAAGGCCCACGGGTTCTATTATTCCGGAACGTATATTGTAGAGGAAAGTGAGTAACTACGGTGGTTATTGACAGAGCAAAACTATCTCCCATGATGCAGCACTACCTGAAAACGAAGGAAGAGGTGGGTGAGGCCATCCTGTTCTATCGGCTGGGAGATTTCTATGAAATGTTCTTTGATGATGCGGAGCTGGTGGCGCGGGAGCTGGAGCTTACCCTCACCGGTAAGGACTGCGGACTCGAGGAACGGGCTCCTATGTGCGGGGTTCCCTTTCATGCGGCAGAGACCTATATCACGCGACTGATCGACAAGGGCTACCGGGTAGCCATCTGTGAGCAGGTGGAGGACCCGAAGCTGGCCAAGGGTCTTGTGGAGCGAAAGGTGATCCGGATCGTGACCCCGGGAACCAATATGGCGGACCAGTCCCTGGAGGAAGGGAAGAACCATTACATGATGTGCCTTTCCGAAAATCGTGGGCTGTATGGGATCGCTGTCACCGACATCACCACCGGTGCATTTTTATGTACCCGCGTGGATCAGTGGGTGAAGGTACTGGATGAGATCATCAAATATGAGCCAAGCGAGCTGGTGCTCCCGGCGTCTCTTTATCCGCCGAAGGATGCGGGTGAGACAGAGCTGCACCCCGACAGTGTTTCGGTGGAGGGGCTTCGTACCATGGATGAACTGGCCCTGCGTCTCCATATCTCCGAAACCAAGGCTCCGAATCATTATTTCGAGGCGGAGTCCGCACGGCAGAATCTGCTTCGTCAGTTTTCCGTAATGTCAGTAGAGGGGCTCGGCCTGCATGATTATCCGGAGACGGTGATTGCGGCAGGAGCCCTGCTTCAGTACATCATGGATACCCAGATGGTACAAACCGAGCAGATCAATCATCTGCAGCTTTATTTTACGGATCAGTTTATGGTTCTGGATTCCTCCACACGGCGGAATCTGGAGCTTTGCGAGACCATGCGTGAGAAGCAGAAGCGCGGGTCCCTGCTCTGGGTCCTGGATCATACCAAAACCGCCATGGGTGCCAGAAAGCTCCGTACCTGGGTGGAGCAGCCGCTGCTGGAAAAGGAGCGGATTGAGAACCGTCTGGATGCGGTGGAGGCCCTGTCCGGCCAGATGATCGACCGGGATGAGATGCGGGAATATCTGAATGCCATCTATGATATGGAGCGTCTTATGACCAGGATCTCCCTTCGAACCGCAAATCCAAGAGATCTTCTGGCATTTAAGCAGTCCATACAGTACCTGCCGTATATCCGGAACCTTCTCTTTGAGCTGCCGGAGCTTACCCTGTTTAACGAAATGAAGGAGGGGTATGACGACCTGTCGGATCTGTTCACCCTTCTGGATGAGGCAATCGACGAGGATGCACCCATCACCGTAAAGGAGGGAGGCATCTTCCGGGCAGGCTACAGTACCGAGGTGGATGATTTCAAGGATAAGAAGACGAATTCCAAACAGCTGCTGGCAGAGCTGGAGGAAAAGGAAAAAGAAGCCACAGGTATCCGGAACCTTCGGATCAAGTATAACAAGGTCTTCGGCTATTATCTGGAGGTAACCAATTCCTTTAAGGATAAGGTCCCTGAGTACTTTATCCGGAAGCAGACACTGACAAATGCAGAGCGTTACACCACCCCGGAGTTAAATGAACTGTCCGACCTGATCCTCAATGCGGAGGACCGGTTGTTTGCGCTGGAATATGAATTGTATGTGGAGCTTCGGGAGCATCTGGCGGAGAGCGTAAAGCGGGTACAGCATATGGCGGATGTGATCGCCACCTTAGATTCTCTGGCTTCCCTTTCCGTAGCTGCAGTAAAGTATCACTATGTCCGTCCGGCCATCAATACCGAGGACCGGATCCGCATCACCGGCGGAAGACATCCGGTGGTGGAGCGGATGCTGGCGGATGATTCCTTTGTACCCAACGATACGAAGCTGGATCTTACGGAAAACCGGATTGCCATCATCACCGGTCCCAACATGGCCGGAAAGTCCACTTATATGCGGCAGGTGGCTCTGATCGCGCTGATGGCGCAGATTGGAAGCTTTGTTCCTGCCGATCAGGCAGAGCTTTGCATCAGTGACCGAATCTTTACCAGAGTCGGTGCCAGCGATGATCTGGCCCAGGGACAGTCCACCTTCATGGTGGAAATGAGCGAGGTGGCATCCATCCTTCGAAATGCAACGAGAAAGTCGCTTATCATTCTGGATGAGATCGGACGCGGAACCTCAACCTTTGACGGACTTTCCATCGCCTGGGCAGTGGTGGAGTATATTGCAGATTCTAAGATCCTGGGAGCAAAGACACTCTTTGCAACCCATTACCATGAACTGACGGAACTGGAAGGAAAGCTGGCAGGGGTACAGAACTTCTGTATCGCGATCCGGCAGACCTCCGACGGAATTGCTTTCTTACGGAAGATCATACCCGGCGGGGCAGACCGCTCCTACGGTATCGAGGTGGCGCAGCTGGCGGGAGTTCCTTCTGCCGTTACCAACCGGGCCAGAGTGATAGCAGAGCTTCTGGCTGAGGAGGATCTCACCGGAAATATCAAGCATCTCACCGTACGTGGTGAAAAGGCAGGGACAGAGACAGAAGGTGCTCTTACGGCTCCGGATTCCCCGGACCCGGCAGCATTTACGAACGGTCCGGTCGGAGAGGGCGTGGAATTAGCGCCTCGAAAAGGAAAGGATTCCTGCACGAAGAAGGAGCGGGAGGTGCTGACAGAGCTTCGGGATCTTGATCCGAATGCCATGACACCCATCGCAGCCCTGCTGACGCTGCTCCAGTTAAGGGAAAAACTGTAAATCAAAATGACAAAGAAAGGATCTTACCATGATCCATGTGTTAGATCAGAAAACCATAGATAAGATCGCTGCCGGTGAGGTGATCGAACGTCCGGCCTCGGTGGTAAAGGAGCTGGTGGAGAATTCCGTGGATGCGGGAGCCACTCGTGTTACCGTGGAGGTACGGGACGGCGGAACCACCATGATCCGTGTTACGGATAACGGCGGGGGAATCCCGGCAGAGGAGATCCGTACCGCATTTCTTCGCCATGCCACCTCCAAGCTGGAGACGGCAGAGGACCTGGTGGGGATCGGGACCCTCGGTTTCCGGGGAGAGGCTCTTTCCACCATTTCCGCTGTGACGCAGACGGAAATGATCACGAAGACACCGGAGGCTCTGACCGGAATCCGGTACGTGATCCACGGCGGAACTGAGGTGGAGTGTAAGGAGATCGGTGCTCCGGACGGAACCACTATCCTTTGCAGGAACATTTTCTTTAATACCCCGGCCAGACTGAAGTTTCTAAAAACGAATATGACGGAAGGGTCCTATATCAGTGATCTGGTTTCTCATATCGCGCTGTCCCACCCGGAGGTTTCCTTTACGCTGATCAGCAACGGAAAGACCATCGTGGACACCAGCGGAAACGGGAATCTGAAGGATACGGTCTATACGCTGTATGGCAGGGATATCACATCAGCCCTGCTTCCCGTGGATTACGAATCCGACGGGATCCGGGTAACCGGCTTTGTGGGAAAACCCTTTCTGGCCCGGGGAAACCGGAGCTTTGAAAACTATTTTGTAAACGGAAGATACATCAAATCCCAGATCGTAAACCGTGCCATCGAGGAGGCGTATAAGACCTACATCATGCAGCACCGGTTTCCCTTTACGGTGCTATTCCTGAAGCTTCCGAAGGAGGAGTGCGACGTAAATGTGCATCCGACGAAGCGGGAGTTTAAGTACCAGAAGGAGAAGGAGCTTTTCTCTGCAGTCTTCCATGCGGTTCAGGATGCACTGGCGGATAAGACCATGATCCCGAATCTGGCTGCGGATTACGGTGTTCGGGAGAAGAACTACCGGGGGAATCCGGATCTTCTTTCCGACAGTGCAACCTACGGTGTACCAAAGAAGAAACCCGAGGTACATAGCGAAGAACCAAAGAAAGAAACAGTAACGCCGGCGACTCCGGTATCTCCGAAGCTTCACCTTTCATCCACACCGATTTCCACAACGACTTCCACACCGAAGAAAACCGCCGATTCCTATAGTATTCTGGAGGCTCTGATGCCGAAGGAATACCGGGAGAAGCTGCGGGAGAAGGTAGAAGCGGAGGCAAAAAGCCACGAGCCCGAAGCAAAGGAAACGGCGGAAGCAGAGGTGCTTCGGCAGGAGAAGTTTGAGCAGGCGGAGCTTACGGATGCAGCGTATCTTTCGGAACAGGCTGCACCGGATATCCGTGTGATCGGACAGGTCTTTAATACCTACTGGATCACACAGTACGGTGATAATCTATACTATATGGACCAGCATGCTGCCCATGAGAAGGTTAATTATGAGCGGTTTCTGGCTGAGTTTAAGGAGCGGACCATTCACAGTCAGCGGATCTTCCCGCCGAAGGTGATCACTCTTTCCGGCCAGGATAAGACTGCGGTACTGGAAGCTCTGCCCCTGTTTGAGAAGGCAGGCTTTGAACTGTCGGATTTCGGTGGAAATGAAGTAAAGCTTTCCGCACTTCCCGCCAATCTGCTGGGGCTTTCGGGAGAGGATGTATTTCTGGAATTTGCATCCTATCTATCCTCCGGCATTACGGGGGTTACGGAGGATATCTTCGTCCATAAGCTGGCAACCATGGGCTGCAAGGCAGCCATCAAGGGAAATCAGCGGATCACGGCAGCGGAGGTGGAGCAGCTCCTCCGGGAGCTTCTTACCCTGGACAATCCCTACACCTGCCCCCACGGCAGGCCGACCATAGTTCGGATCACAAAGGAAGAGATGGATAAACGATTCAAGCGGATCGTGGAATAAGAAGGATCTATGGGAGAAACGAAGGAAGAAACAAAAGAACTGAAGAATAAGCCGCCTCTGATCATTCTGACCGGACCCACGGCAGTTGGGAAGACAGGTCTTTCCATCTCCCTGGCAAAAGCGCTGGACGGAGAGATCATTTCCGCGGATTCCATGCAGGTCTATAGGGGCATGGATATCGGAACGGCAAAGATCCGTCCAGAGGAAATGCAGGGAATTCCCCATCACCTGATCGACATTCTGGATCCGAAGGAAGCCTTTGACGTGGTACAGTTTCAGCAAAGGGCAAGGCAGGCTATCCGGGAGATCCATGACCGGGGGAGGATGCCCATCGTCGTCGGCGGAACCGGCTTCTACATCCAGGCCCTTCTTTATGATATCGACTTTACGGAGGAAGAGGATTCCTCCCTTCGAAGAGAGCTGGAGCAGCAGGCAGAAACGGAAGATGGAAGAGCGGCTCTGGTGGAGGAGCTTCGCCGATGCGACCCGGATTCCCTTCTTACCATACACCCCAACAATCTGAAACGGGTGATCCGTGCGGTTGAGTTCTACCGCCTGCATAAGGCCCCCATTTCCATGCACAATGCAAAGGAACGGGAGAAGGAATCTGCCTATGACAGCCGGTATTTTGTGCTGACGGATGACCGGGCGAAGCTTTATGCCAGGATCGAGCAGCGGATCGATCTGATGCTGGAGGAAGGCCTGGTGGAGGAAGTAAAACAGCTGACGGACGCGGGACTTACACGGGAGCATATCTCCATGCAGGGCATCGGATATAAGGAAATCCTGGACTATCTGGAGGGGATTACCGATTATGACACCGCGGTGGATACCCTGAAGAAGAATACAAGACATTTTGCAAAGCGGCAGCTTACCTGGTTCCGAAGGGAACGGGATGTGATCTGGCTGGATCGTACGGTCTACCCGGGAGACGGGGAGCTGCTGGAGCAGATACTGCATTTACTATAACAACGAAATCCGGAAAGAGGATGAACATGAACGAGTTAAAACGATACTATCTGGAGCTTGGGATCGACGAGAAGGTATATGACTTCTGTGCGTCCGTTGAGGAGAGCCTCACGGACCGGTACGCAGAGATCGACCGTATCGCTGAGCAGAATCAGGTGAAGGTGCTCCGCGCCATGCAGAAGGCAAGACTGGAGGAGGCACATCTCTACGGAACCACCGGCTACGGCTACAATGACAGCGGTCGTACCGCCCTGGAGGAGATCTATGCAGAGGTTTTCCATACGGAGGATGCGCTGGTCCGTCAGCAGATCACCTGCGGAACCCATGCACTTTCCATAGCCCTGGCAGGAAATCTTCGGCCGGGAGACCGGATCCTTTCCATCGCAGGCAAGGTCTATGATACCCTGCAGGGTGTGATCGGCATCCGCCCGGAGCCGGGAAGCCTTGCGGAATACGGTATCACCTATGATCAGGTGGACCTTAGACCTGACGGCTCCTTTGATATTCCGGCCATTGAAGAAAAGCTCCTCAACTATGATATAAAGATCGTCCATATCCAGCGGTCCAAGGGGTATGACACCAGAAAGTCCCTTTCCGTTGCGGAGATCGGCGCGATCATCCCCTTCATCAAGGGAATTCGCCCGGATGTGATCATTCTGGTGGATAACTGCTACGGAGAATTCGTGGATACCATCGAGCCCTCGGATCTGGGTGCGGATATGGTGGTTGGGTCTCTTATTAAGAATCCCGGCGGAGGTCTTGCCCCCATCGGCGGTTATATCTGCGGAACAAAGAAATGTATCCGCATGGCAGCGGCCCGTCTTACCACCCCGGGGCTGGAGAAGGAGGTTGGTGCTTCTCTCGGGGTTACCCGGCAGTTTGCCCAGGGACTCTTCCTTGCGCCCACGGTAACGGCAGCGGCTTTAAAGGGTGCAATCTTTGCGGCCAACGTCTACGAGAAGCTGGGCTTTAAGGCCATTCCGAATGGAACAGAGGAACGAAATGACATCATCGAAGCGGTGGAATTCGGTACTCCCGAGCTGGTCCGTGCCTTCTGCGAGGGCATTCAGTCCGCAGCACCTGTGGATAGCTTTGTAACGCCCATTCCCTGGTCCATGCCCGGGTATGACAGCGAAGTGATCATGGCAGCCGGTGCATTTATCTCAGGGGCATCCATCGAGCTTTCGGCCGATGCTCCCATGAAGGAGCCCTATGCCGTCTACTTCCAGGGAGGTCTTACCTATCCCCATGCGAAGTTCGGCATCATGTCCTCCCTTCAGAAAATAGTGGAAAAAGGCCTGATAAAATGGTAAAATAATAGGATAGGTCTTAAGGATTGCTCCCGAAGAGGCAGAAAGGAAGAATCCCATGACCAATCTCAGAATCTCTGACATGGCAGAGCAAAGTAAACCATGTGAAAAGGCACTGCAGTACGGGATCAAGTCTCTCGGAGACGCCGAGCTTCTGGCGGTGATCCTCCGAAGCGGGACGAAGGATGCAAATGTCATCCGACTCGCGGAGGAGATCCTTTCCTTCCATCCGGTCCATAAGGGACTCACGGGGTTGAATTATCTTACCTATGAGGATTTTACCGGAATCCACGGTGTGGGAAAGGTGAAGGCCGTTCAGCTGCTGGCGGTTGCTGAGCTGTCCCGGCGTATCGCGCGGGAGCGTACGAAGCCCTATGTGACCATGGATACACCCCTTACCATAGCGGATTACTTCCGCGAGGAGGTACGGTATCTGCAGAAGGAGCGGGTGTATGCACTGCTTTTCACCACAGGAAACGGGTTTATCCGGGATGTGCTGATCTCGGAGGGGACCATGACGAAATCCCTGACGGCACCTCCGGAGGTGTTCCGGGAGGCTATCCGTTACGGTGCATCCTACGTGGTGCTCCTGCATAATCACCCTTCCGGCTGTGTAGATCCGAGCCGCAGCGATATAGCGCTGACAAAGCGTTTTTTAAAGGCGGGAGAGCTGATCGGAGTCCCGCTGCTGGATCATATCATCATCGGCGGAAGCGAGTATCTTAGCTTCCGTGAAAGAGGATTACTATGAAGATTCGTCCGAAAAAAGATATATCACCGAGGTATCTCTTCCTTGGTCTTTCCATCATGTGTATCGTCCTGCTGGGACTTTCCGTCTTCTCGGATTCCTTTCTGCAGAAGACCAGGAGTCTTTTCGGCAAGATCATTACACCCATGCAGGAGGGTATGAGCAATATCGGAGAGTGGGTGGAAGACCGGTTTGAGGTCTTCGGTGATGTGAGGGAGCTTCGGGAAGAGAATGAGGAGCTGAAGAAGAAAAACCGCGAGCTGGAGGACCAGATCGCAAAGAGCCAGGCCGAGCTTACGGAGCTGGCTGATCTTCGTTCGCTTTATTCCCTGGATCAGCTGTATCCGGAGTATCATACCACGGCAGCGCGGATCTTCTCCGTGGATTCCTCCGGATGGTTCAATGAATTCTACATCAATAAGGGACTGAATGACGGGATCTATGAGGATTGTAACGTTCTCTATGAGGGCGGTCTTCTGGGAATCGTCATCGAGTCCTATGATTCTTATTCCAGAGTCCGTGCCATCGTGGATGACCGTTCCAAGGTTACCGGTGCCATCGGACAGAACGGTGCGCTTTGTACCGTGGAGGGAAGCCTTTCCACCTATAAGAACGGGTACCTTCTTGCCACGGATATCGACAAGGACGCCAAGGTAACCATCGGTGACCGAGTGATCACATCAAATGTATCCGACCGCTTCCTGTATGGACTGACCATCGGATATGTTTCGGAGCTGATCCCGGATCCCAACAACCTGACCATGACCGCACACATTCGTACCGCCGTTGATTTCAGTGAGGTACGGAATGTACTGGTGATCATGGATCGGAAACAGGAAGTGACGTATTAATCATGCGAAGAGTGCTTACGCTGACCATACTTCTGATCTTATCCTTCCTGCTGCAGACCACGGTATTTACGCTTCATGATGTAACAGGGACTTCGCCGAATCTGATGCTGATCCTGACGATGTCCTTCGGTATCATGCGAGGCAGAAGAGAAGGAATGCTGACCGGCTTTTTCTCCGGTCTTCTTTATGACCTCTTCTACGGTACCTGGCTGGGAGTCTACGCCTTCGTTTATATGGTGATTGGCTATATGAACGGTCTGTTCCACAAGAATTATCTGATGGAGGACGTGGGGCTTCCCGTGGGTATCATCATTATCGATCAGCTGATCCTGGATATGGTTGTCTATATCAGCGCATTTGTTTTGCGCAACCGGCTGAGTCTCGGATACTTCTTTGTTCACCGCATGCTCCCGCAGCTGCTGTATGATGTCCTGATCACGGTCCTGGTATATCGTCTGTACCTTCGGATCAACCGTGCCCTCAGGAGAAAGGCGGCGGGGCAATGAAGCTGTTCAAGGAATTTTTAATCTATCTGAAGGACCTCTTTCTGGAATACATAAAGAGCAGGATCTTCCCTGTGACGATCCTGTTTTTCGTATTGACCTTTATCCTTGTTCACCGGCTGTTTTACCTGCAGATCCAGCAGGGTGAAACCTACACGGATGACCTGACGGTGCGGACGGAGAAGACCCTTACCATTCCGTCCATCCGCGGAAATATCTATGACCGGAACGGAAAGCTTCTGGCCAGCAGCCGGATGACCTACAATCTGACCTTCGGAAATGATACACAGCTGGGTGAATATGCAGATAAGCTGGGAGTTCCGGAAAATGTACTGAAGAATCAGGTGGTTTCCGATACCATCGATATCCTGGAATCCCAGGGTGATAAGCTGCGTCTGGATTTCCCCATCTCACAGAAGGGAAAGAATTACGCCTTTACGGTATCCGGCGGACGGAAGAACAGCTTCCTTCGGGATGTCTATGCCGCAAGCTCCTTTGATGAGCTGACGGAGGAGGAGAAGGCAAGTACCGCCGAGGATGTGATCAGGGTACTTTCCGAACGCTTTGACCTGACAGATGAATATTCGGAGGTACGGAAGCTTCAGATCCTGGGATGCCGCTACATGCTGTGGCTCAATCGTTTCCAGCAGTATAAGCCGGTGGAGATCGCGCGGAATATATCCGAGAAGAGCCGTTCCACGATCCTGGAGAATCAGGATCATCTGATCGGTATGGATATCACCGTGGATTCCCAGCGGTATTACAATGACGCCAAATACTTTGCCCATATCATTGGCTATGTGGGTAAGGCATCTGAGGATGATCTTACACGGCTGAACACGGAGGACGGTTCCGTAAAGTATACCACCAATGATATCGTGGGTAAGACCGGGATCGAGCAGATCTACGAGGCAGAGCTTCACGGCAGGGACGGAAGTGAGACCATGCTGGTGGATAATCTGGGAAAGGTCATGGAGGTGACGGATACCCGTCCCGCGGAGGCAGGACAGGATGTTTACCTTACCATAGATGCGGACCTTACGAAATACTGCTATGACATGCTGGAGAAGGAGATCGCATCCATCCTCCTTGCCCATATGCTGGATTATGCCTATGCTCCGGAGCCTAACAGCAGCAACATCATTCCGGTAACGGATGTGTATGCGGCCCTGTTCTCCAATAACCAGATCAGTCTTTCGCATATGCGGGATGTCTCTGCAACCTCCCACGAAAAAGATATTTATCAGAGGATCGACAGCTTCAGGAAAAGTACCATTGCTAAGATTCGGGAAGAACTGGAGGATTCCCCCACCATGGTTTCCGCCCTCAGCAGTGAGTACCAGGATTATATGGAATATATCTGCGAGATGCTGGCAGAGAAGGGGCTGTATAACCGGTCCATGGTGGATGATAATGACAGTACCTTCCTGAAATACGTACAGGGCAGTATCAGCCTGCAGACGTATCTTCGGTACCTGATCAGTATCGAGGCCGTGGATGTTTCCTCCATCGAGAAGACGGATAATTACTATGATTCCGATGAGGTTTATCAGCTGCTTCGAAGATTCATTCTGGATTATCTTTCGGAGGATGATACATTTACAAAGATGATCATCCGCATCATGCTGCAGCAGACCCTGATCTCCGGAAAGGACGTGATCGACCTTGTCTATGAACAGGGCGTTCTGGATCCCGAAACGGATCAGGAGTATAAGGATTATTCCGCAGGGGCTTATGACTCCTACGAGTTTATCCGGATGAAGATCAAAAATCTGGATATCACACCGGCCATGCTGGCCTTAAAGCCCTGTTCCGGATCCATCGTGGTGACGGATGTCCGGACCGGTGAGGTGCGTGCGCTGGTCAGCTATCCCAGCTATGACAACAACTATCTTACGAATTATATCGATTCGGACTATTATGAGAAGCTGCTGGCGGATCAGACCACACCGCTGATCAACCGTGCCACCTCGTCCAGGACCGCACCCGGTTCCACCTATAAGATCATATCCGCCATAACGGGTGTGCAGGAGGGTGCGCTTCAGCTGGATGAGGAGATCCAGGATAAGGGTGTGTTCGAAGAGGTTTACACGAAGCCGGCCTGCTGGCTCTATAACGTGAACGGCTCCAACCACGGCATGGTGGATATCCCCAAGTCCCTGGATGTTTCCTGTAACTATTTCTATTATGTGGTGGGACACAGACTGTCGACCCAGAATCCGAAGCTGGTCTATGATGATGCCGCAGGTATCAATAAGCTGGCAAAGTATGCGGCCCAGTTCGGACTGGATTCCAAGACGGGCATCGAGGTGGAGGAGATCTCGCCGCACATTTCCGACAATGATGCGGTTACATCCGCCATAGGACAGGGTAAAAACTCCTATGCACCCGTGCATCTTTCCAGATACGTATCCACCATTGCAAGCAACGGCACCTGCTACAATCTGACGCTTCTCAATCATATTGAGGACAGTGCCGGGAATGTCACAAAGAGCGGAGAGCACTCCGTTTATAATCAGGTAAATATCCCCTCCGAGCTCTGGGATGCGGTCCATACCGGCATGCGTCTGGTTGTGACCCACGACCTGGAGGATGATAAGATGCTGAATGGCATCAAGGTGGAGGTGGCAGGAAAGACCGGAACCGCGCAGGAGAGTAAGAACGATCCGTCCCACGGACTTTTTATCTCCTATGCGCCCTATGAGTCCCCTGAGATCTCAGTTACCACGGTAATCCAGTACGGCTATGCCTCCGCAAATGCGGCAGAGGTGACCGGCTTTATCTACGCCTATCTGTACGATAAGGATGCGCTTACGAATTCCGAGCTCACCGGTTCCGGAAAGCTTTCAGATTAAGGAAAGGTTCTTATGTTTAAACGGTATCGACTGCGAGACTTTAACTTCATACTGTATATTTTGGTGGTCGGACTGATGGTACTGGGCGTCTTCGTGATCAACAATGCGAATTCCGCCTTTACCCTGAAGCAGGCGATCGGTGTCGGCGTATCGGCAGTGATCATGATCGTTGTATCCCTGGTGGATTATCATCTGTGGATCAAGCTGTATATCCCGGCGTATGGCATAGCCCTTGTGATGCTGCTGGCGGTGCTGCTGTTCGGAAATACCGTTAACAACGCAACCCGCTGGTTCACCTTCGGCGGTATCACCTTCCAGCCCTCGGAGCTTACCAAGACACTTATGATCGTCTTCATGGCAGCTCTTATGGAGCGTATGATCGAGGATGAGCAGGTATCCCGTCCCAAGGGACTGTTCCTGTTCCTCGGATCGGTGGCGGTTCCCCTGATGCTGATCTTCCGGGAGCCGGACCTTTCCACCACCCTGTGTCTCGGAACGGTCATGATCCTCATGCTGTATCTGGCAGGGCTTAGCTATAAGATCATACTGATCGTACTGCTGGTACTGATCCCCGCGGCCGGAACCTTTATGTGGTATATATCCCAGCCGGATCAGAAGCTGCTGAACCCGTATCAGGTGGACCGTATCATGTCCTTCCTGAATCCTACGAAATATGTGGACATGTATTCACAGCAGGCAAACTCCATCATGGCCATCGGCTCCGGAAGACTCTGGGGCAAGGGACTGAATCCCGGCCCGGACGTTGTGACCGTGGGGTCCTCGGGCATGATCTCCGAGCAGCAGACAGACTTTATCTTCTCCGTCATCGGAGAGTCCTTCGGCTTCTTCGGAAGCGTTTTGGTTATTGCAATCATTCTGCTGATAGTGTTACAATGTATAAGGATATCCAGAAGAGCAAAGGATCCCAGCGGCATGCTTCTCGCAGGGGGTGCGGGTTGCCTGTTTATGATCCAGTCCTTCTTTAATATCAGTGTAACCACCGGCATCATGCCGAACACGGGAATCCCGCTGCCGTTCATAAGCTATGGACTCACGTCCCTTATGTCCTCGGCAATCCTCGTGGGAATTGTTCTGAATGTGGGAATGCAGCCGGAACGCTGGTGACGGATATCTGATTGGGGAAGAAAAAAGACTATGGGGGAAGGCACAAAATGAATGTAGTACTTATCGCTCATGATCCGAAGAAAAAACTGATGCAGAACCTCTGTATCGCGTATCGGGGAATCCTGATGCACCATACGCTTTATGCAACGGAGACCACCGGCCGTCTGGTGGAGGAGGTATCCGGACTTACGGTGCATAAGTTCCTTGCGGGACATCTCGGAGGAGTACAGCAGATCGGAACGCAGATTGAAAGCAACCAGATGGATCTGGTGATCTTTATGCGCGATCCGATGATGCACATGACTGCAACCAATGACTTTGTGAATATCTGCACACTGTGCGATGTCCACAACATTCCGATCGCCACGAATCTGGCATCCGCAGAGCTTCTGATCAAGTCTCTGGAGCGCGGAGATCTGGACTGGCGTGACCTCTATAAGCATTAGGAATACCATTTCCGGTGCAAATAAATGTAGGTAGTGTTTAAATTATGAAAAAGGGAATAATCTTTTTACTTCTGCTGTTCCTGATCGCCGGAGCCGTCGTGTTCCGGATGTATACAAAGAACAGCAGATTTGATGATGCTTACAGTGAGAATAAGGAAACGATATCTGAGGACCTGCGTGGACTCTCGACCTCTGCACCGGCGGGCTATTCCTCCCGGTTTGCGGTGGTAGCCGATAAGGAGGAGATCCATGCAGAGCCTTTTATTGAGAATACCTATGCGGCTCTGATGGTGAACAACGATACAAAGGAATGTATCGTTGCCCATAATGTGCATGAACGGATCTATCCGGCCAGTATGACCAAGCTGCTTACGGGTATCGTGGTTTGTGATGCCATCGAAGCAGGAGAGATCAGTCTGGATGAGGTGATCGAGCTGGATCATGAGATCGCCCTGGGGAATATTTACGCCGTACAGAGTGATCTTCATACCGGAAGCAAAATAACGGTACGAAACCTGCTGACGGCCCTCATGCTTTCTTCCTACAATGACTATGCAGTGATCCTTGGAGAGCGGATCTCCGGAAGCGTGGATGCCTTCGTGGAGCGCATGAATGCAAAGGCCCGGTCCATCGGTGCCACCTGCACCCATTTCTCCAATCCCCACGGACTGGATGCCCTGGACCACTACACAACGGCCTATGATCTGTACTTGATCGTCAATACCGCTGCAGAGTATCCGATCCTGCAGGAGATCGACCTTTACAGTGACTATACCTACACCTATGAAGATGCTGCAGGAAATGTGTGGGAGGACACGGCTACGGCGACGAATCATTTCATCACGGACCGGGGAACCCTTCCCTCCAATATCACCATCGGAACCTGGAAGACCGGAACCACCGGCGGTGCGGGAAACTGCCTCACCATGGAGGCTACGATCAACAATGTAAGCTATACCATGCTGGTACAGGACCGGTACTCGAAAGAGGATCTTTACGACACCTACAGCGTGTTATTCAATCTTGCCAGATAATGACTGGAACGTATCATTTGCTCCGGGAGCACCTCCCGGGGCATAAGAAAAGAAGGATGGTAGCATGGCAAAAAGGAACCCGAAAATTGTTCGAATGAACAAAGCCTTTCAGATCAACTCAGCACTGATCATATTTGGGATCATTCTCATCTATGTGGTGGTGAGTGCTTTTCTTGCACTTCGAAAGGAACCTATCACCACCTACAAGGTGAATGCCAGCAACATCAACAACAATATCATCTGTGACGGCATCGCCCTCCGGCAGGAGAAGGAGATGTCCACCTCGAAATCCGGATATGTCTGCTATTTCGTCCGGGAGGGAGATAAGATCGCAAAGAACGCTCCCGTCTGTACGGTGGATGAAACCGGAGATCTGATCCAGTCCGTAAACCGGATGGATCCGGAGGATACCAAGTTCAGCAGTGCGGACTATCTGGAGATCCGCAATACCATCGATATCTTCAAGACCAATTACTCCGACACCTACTTCTCGGAGGTGTATAATTTCCGCAGCTCCATCGAGACCAAGGTGCTGGAGATGGCGAATCAGCTTCTGATGAAGGAGTATTCCGCCAACAGTGCAGCGGCCAGGACCACGGTGCAGAACATCGTGGCAACCGAGAGCGGGATCGTCACCTATTATGTGGACGGCTTTGAGTCTCTGACACCGGAGACGCTGCAGGAATCCGACTTTGACCGCGGCAAGTACACAAGAACCGTTTTAAAGAGCGGTGAGATCGTGGAGGCAGGCGGCACCCTGTACAAGCTGATTCCGGGAGAGGCCTGGAACATCTGCTGCTTTATCACCACCGAGCAGGCCAATACCCTGCAGGAGGAGGAAGGCCGTCTTTACTTCACCATCAACAATTCCGATACGGAAATGAGTGCCAACTACAATCTGATCCGTACCGACAACGGATATATCCTTCAGCTTCCCATGGAGAAGTACATGATCGATTACGTGAATGAGCGGTTCATCTCCGTGGAGATCATTCTTGACCGCTACGAAGGACTGAAGGTTCCGAACTCCGCGATCCTGGATAAGCAGATCTATAAGATCCCGAAGGCCTATATGACGGCCGGCGGAAATGAGAGCGGGGATACCAAGGTTTACGTGCAGAGTACGGATGCGGAGGGAAATGCAACGGTACAGCAGGTGGATCCGGATATCTATCAGACGGATGATGATTTCTACTATGTGGACCCGAATCCCTTCTCGGATTCAGATATCCTGATCAAACCGGATTCCAATGAAACCCTGCCGGTTTCCACACTGGAGCATACAACCCTGAAGGGTGTCTATATCGCCAATAAGGGCGTGGCTGATTTCTCACAGATCACCGTGGTCCGTACCGGTGACGAGTTCACCATCGTCGGGACCAAAAACCGTCTCCGTGAATTCGATAACATCGTCATGGATGCAAGCCAGGTGGTTGAGAATCAGGTGTTATACTAAAAACGGAAGGTAGTGACGAAGTTCTATGATCGAAGAGAATTACAGAGAAGTTGAAGCAAAGGTCCGCGAGGCAGCGGTCCGCAGCGGGAGAGCTCCCGAGGATGTGACGCTGATCGCCGTATCCAAGACAAAGCCTCTTTCGGACATTGAAGCCCTGATCCGGATCGGTGTCAGGGAGTTCGGGGAGAATAAGCCCCAGGAGCTGAAGGAGAAGTACGACCAGGTTTCGACGCCGGTACATTTTCATCAGATTGGACATCTGCAGACCAATAAGGTGAAGTACGTGATCGACCGGGCTGTTCTGATCCACTCCGTGGATTCCGTGCATCTTGCGGAGCAGATCCAGAAGGAAGCAGAGAAGCGGGGGATCACCGCAGAGGTTCTGATCGAGGTGAATGCGGCCGAGGAGGATACGAAATTCGGCGTAACCCTTGACGCGGCACCGGGTCTTGTGGAGGAAATCGCAAAGTTTCCGAACGTTCATATCAACGGACTTATGACGATTGCTCCCTTCGTGGATGATCCGGAGGAAAATCGCCCGGTTTTTCGTGCCATGCAACAATTATTACTTGACATAAAATCGAAAAAAATAGATAATGTGGATATGAATGTGCTCTCCATGGGAATGACCAATGATTACGAGGTTGCCATCGAAGAAGGAGCAACCATGGTTCGTGTCGGAACGGCCATTTTCGGAGAACGAAATGTAAAATGATGGGAGAAGAAAAATGGGCAAGGGTAAAAAAAGCTTTTTGGACTATTTCCGCGTAAGTGACGAGGAAGATGAAGAGTATGACGAGGACACCGATGATCTCTTTGATGAAGAGGATGAGGATGAAAGCTTCTCGTTTGGCAGAAAGAAGAAAGAGAAGCGCAGTGTAGCCGCACAGCCCGCTGCTCCGCAGCCCGCACCACGGCCGCAGTACACCCAGCCGATGCCGGCTCCCCGGTCTACAGCACCGTACCAGCCGACACAGACGGCATATACACCTGTAACCGCTTCCACGGCAGCTTCCGTCGGAAAGAAACGTTCCAAAAGTGAGGAGCAGAGAAATCTCGTGAATTTTGACAGTCAGAGAAGACAGCAGAATTATAAGCCCTCCAGCGAGGTCTATGTGATTCGTCCCCAGGAGTTTGATGATGCGCAGACCGTATCGGATTTCCTGAAGGCCGGCAAGACTATCGTGATCAATATGGAAGGTATCCAACTGGATCCGGCTCAGCGGATCATCGACTTTATCGGTGGCGCATGCTACGGACTGGGCGGGGATCTGCGCGCGATCTCATCCAATATTTTTATTGCTGCACCGAATAATATTGAGGTATCCGGGGATCTTCGCGATGAGATCCTGAACGAGTCCACACTTTCGCCGCAGCTCGGAAAGTATTGATAGATTAAGGGGGTTCAGCGGATGCTAACACCGGTTGATATTCAACAGAAAAAGTTCAAAACGGGAATCGGATATAACAAAGAAGATGTGAATCAGTTCTTTCAGGAGGTCTCCAGGAGCTATGAGGAACTGTATCGTTCGAATGCCGAGCTGAAGGAGAAGGTCATCACCATGACCGATACCCTGCAGCATTATAAGGCTACCGAGGATAATCTTCAGAAGTCTCTGATGATCGCAGAAAAGAATACGGAAGAACAGAAGACCAACGCGGAAAGACAGGCCCGTAATATTGAGGCCGAGGCCCGCAGCCGTGCAAATGAGATCGTGAAGGATGCCAAGGCGCAGCTCGAGTATATGGAGCGTCGCATGGAGGAGCTTCGGGATCAGTATGCAGAGTATAAGCAGACCTTTGCCGATACCATCCGGGATCATCTTCGGAAGATGGGAGAGTGGGATCAGGATCCGGACTATGAGCCGAAGGCAAAGGAGCCTGAGAAGAGCTCTGATTTCACCGGATTTGGCGGACTTGGCGGAATGGATGGCGAGTATGGATTCCAGTTTTCGGATTCCTCCCCCGATTCCGGATCCGGACTCGGCGGAGCAGGCTCCGTTGGTGCTTCCAGGGATGAGCGTCGCAGCAGTGCGTCGAATGTCTATGGTTCCGTCCTTGGCGGAGAAGGCATCAATCCCTTTGGCGGACTTACCATGAAGCAGTAAGCCGGTTAGAGTATACGTGATCATGGGGACAGATCTTCGGATCTGTCCTCATGGCGTCTATAAAAACATATAATCTAATGAAATAATTTACATAATATTATTATGTAAATTAAATGAGGTAGTTATGCGTAAAAAGAGTTACCTGTTCCTGCTCCTCGGGGTTTTGGGAATCGTACTTATAGATCAGCTGACGAAGCTGCTGGTCACAAATAACATGGAGCTGAATGAGAGTATTCCCTGGATTACTGATGTATTTGAACTCCGTTATATCCGGAACACCGGTATGGCCTGGGGCATGTTCAACGATAAGACCTGGCTGCTTACGGTGATCAGCCTTCTTATGATGGCAGCCCTCCTCTATGTGTATAATAATATCACAGAGGGCAGATACTTCCGGTTGCTCCGAATCCTCATCATCTGTATCATCGGCGGTGCGGTGGGGAACCTGATCGACCGGGTACGGCTCGGGTATGTTGTTGACTTCCTGTATTTTAAGCTGATCAATTTTCCGGTCTTCAATGTGGCTGACATTTTCGTGACCGTCAGTGTGATCCTTCTGGTGATCCTGATGATCTTTAAGTATAAGTGGAAGGATCTTGATGTGCTTCTGGGCGACAAGATCCGTCTCGAGGACGGATCCTATGTGGAAAAGAAGAGCAGGAAGGACGCCGGGAAGGAAGAAGTAAAAGCCAGGGAAGCAACAGAAGAAAAGGTTACAGAAGAAAAGGATTCGTAAGATGGAACAGGCTGCGGCAGTAAACTTCATAAGCTTAACTCCCGAGGCGGAGGAGGAAGGGCTTCGGCTGGATAAGTATCTGGCCCTTGCAGTTCCCGAATATTCGAGAAGCTTTCTGCAGCAGCTGATCCAAGGCGGATCCGTATCCGTGAACCAACGCCCCGTAAAAGCCTCCTACAAGGCAAAATGCGGGGATTTTATCACTTTATCGATCCCTGCTCCGGAGAAGCCGGAGATCGAGCCGGAGGATATCCCTCTGGAGATCGTATACGAGGATCCGCATCTCATCGTGGTGAACAAACCCCAGGGGATGGTAGTTCATCCGGCCGCGGGACATACAAGCGGAACTCTGGTCAATGCACTGATGTATCACTGCGGGGATTCCCTTTCCTCCATCAACGGTGTGCAGCGGCCGGGGATCGTTCACCGGATCGATAAGGATACCAGTGGACTCCTGGTGGTCTGTAAGACGGACCAGGCCCACCGGGGTCTGGCACTGCAGTTTGCGGAGCATAGTATCCACCGGATCTATACGGCCATCTGTCACGGGGTCATACGGAACCCGGGAGTGGTGGATGCACCGCTGGCCCGTGATCCGGGAGACCGAAAGCAGATCTCCATACAGGCCGGGGGACGACACGCAGTGACCCACTATGAACCGGTGGAAGCCCTAAAGCAGGATTTCACGCTGATCCGCTGCCGGCTGGAAACCGGACGGACCCATCAGATCCGTGTCCATATGGCATCCCTGCATCATCCGATCCTGGGAGACCCGGTGTACGGACCAAGGAAATGTCCGTTTCATCTGGAAGGACAGCTGCTGCATGCGGGAAACCTGGGATTCATTCATCCCGTAACGGGAGAGGCTCTGGAGTTTACAAGTGAGCTTCCGGAGCATTTTAAAAGAATACTGAAAGCTTTGAAACAGTAAAATGTGCGATTGTCACTGAGGGTAAGGATATGGCCGGAACCATGAATTCAAAAAACTGCACCAGGGAAGCGGGAGAGCATCTACGGACTGCGGAATACCGTCGTATCGCCACACGGGTATCCGTTGTCAGTATCCTCGGGAATCTTTTCCTCTCGGTCTTTAAGCTGCTGACCGGAATCTTTGCTCATTCCGGAGCCATGATCAGTGATGCGGTTCACTCCGCATCGGATGTGGTGAGCAGCTTTATCGTGATCATCGGTGTCCGTCTTTCCGGAAGGGAAGCGGATAAGGACCATCCTTACGGTCATGAGCGGTTTGAATGCGTTGCGTCCATTATTCTCGCCATGCTGCTGGCCATTGTCGGCGGTGAGATCGGACTTTCGGCCATTCGGACCATCCGGGGAGGAGCCGACTCCATTACGATTCCCGGAACCCTGGCGCTGATCGCCGCTATTGTTTCGATCGTAACGAAGGAAGCCATGTTCTGGTATACCAGAGCTGCTGCGATACGCATCGGTTCCACGGCACTGAAGGCGGATGCATGGCATCACAGGAGTGATGCGCTTTCCTCCATAGGTGCACTGATCGGTATCGCAGGTGCCAGAATGGGGGTTCCGGTTCTGGAGCCCATCGCCAGTCTGGTAATCTGCCTGTTTATATTTAAAGTAGCAGTGGAAGTGTTCCGCACGGCCGTGGATCAGATGGTGGATCACTGCTGCGATGAAGAAATGGAGAAATTACTACGGGATTGTATCGCACGCCAGGAGGGTGTGCTTGGAATTGATATGCTTCAGACCCGGATGTTCGGGCCGAGGATCTACGTGGATATAGAGATTCGTGTGGAGGGTACCCTTCGACTCATCGAAGCTCATGATATCGCAGAGCGAGTACATGATGCTCTGGAGGAAGAATTCCCGGAGGTGAAGCACGTCATGGTCCATGTCAATCCTGCGTAAGATATTACTGCTATGGAAATGACAAGAAATACTACATTTAAAAACAGATTTTTCGGAGATAAAGCCTTTTATAAAATGGTGTTCGGCGTAGCTGTTCCCATTATGATCCAGAACGGGATCACGAATTTCGTAAGTCTTCTGGATAACATCATGGTGGGGCAGATCGGTACCGAGCAGATGTCCGGTGTGGCCATCGTCAACCAGCTGATGTTCATCTTCTTCCTCTGTATGTTCGGGGGAATGTCCGGCGTCGGGATCTTTACGGCCCAGTACTTCGGCTATAAGGATGCGGAGGGCATCCGTCATACATTTCGCTATAAGTTCTGGCTGGGACTGATCATCGTGATCCTTGCCGTCATAGTCTTTATCGTATTCGGCGGGAATCTGATCCAGGCGTACCTGAACGGAAGTGAGGATGGCGGAGATCTGGTGGCTGCAAAGGAATACGGTATGAATTACCTGTGGGTGATCCTTACCTCCCTGCCGGCAATCTTTGTTGCGATGATGTACTCCAGCACCCTTCGGGAATGCGGGGAGACCAAGGTCCCCATGGTTGCGGGCATCGTTGCGGTGGTTGTGAACCTGCTGTTTAACTACCTTCTGATCTTCGGACATTTCGGTTTTCCGAAGCTGGGCGTCATCGGTGCGGCCATCGCCACGGTGATCTCCAGATATGTGGAAATGACCATCATCGTTCTCTGGTGCGTCCGTCATAAGAAGACCACACATCCTTACTTCAACGGCATCTTCCGGACCCTTCGGGTTCCGAGAAACCTTGTGAGCAAGTTCTTTAAGACCGGCATGCCGATCCTGGTGAATGAAGCGCTCTGGTCCGTGGGGGTAGCCCTGCTGGCACAGGCCTACAGTATCCGGGGGTTAAATGTGGTGGCGGGACAGAATATCGCCAATACCATCAACAATCTCTTCAATATCGCATTTATTGCCATGGGAGATGCGGTTGCGATCCTGGTAGGACAGGCCCTTGGCGCAGGAGAGCTGGAGAAGGCAAAGGACTGGGCACGGAAGATGATCGTAACGGGAATCATCAGCGCCATCATCATGGGAAGTATCATGCTCTGTACGGCACATCTTTTCCCGGAGCTTTACAACACCAATGATCAGGCCCGGGAGATCGCGGCGCTGTTCATCACCGTACAGGCCATCGTCATGCCGAAGGACGCCTTCCTGCACGGAAGCTACTTTACACTCCGGTCGGGAGGAAAGACCATTATCACCTTCCTTTTCGACAGTGTATTCATGCTGGGGGTTTCGGTTCCTCTGGCATATCTTCTCAGCAATCTTACGGACCTTCATGTGGTCTGGATCTTTGCTCTGGTACATGCCGCAGATCTGATCAAATGTCTGATTGGCTTCATCCTTCTGAAGAAGGGCGTCTGGGTACGAAATATCGTACACTCTGATTAATCCTTATTATCCGTAAAATCTTTTGCTCCGCGGGGACCCGCGGAGCATTTTCATATGCGTGATGCGGAAAACAATGAAAAACTTATGCCTTCAGGTGTGGGAAAATCAGGAGGGATATGGTATAATGATTTGCACACGTTTTTTGTGCTTCGTATCATTGTTATTAATATCTGGGAGGATTGGATACATGCCTACAAATCAGACTGGAAACCATGAGCCTGGCTCCGGCGCAGACTATGCAAGACGGATGCGGATGGAACGTGCAAAGCAGACGGCGCGGGAGAAACCGAGTATGGGAGCGATGATCGCGAAGATCGTGGTCGGGATTGCCCTTATCGTGATCGGACTTCTGGTACGGCCAAGCGGAAGCATCAGTGTTCCCATGATCATCATCTGTGCGGTAATCGGAGTTATATTTATCGCGCTTGGGGTCCTTGGCTATAAACGGCAGCAGCGGGAGATCGAAGATGCACAGCTTCACGTGGTCCTGAATACACCTCCGGAAGAGGATGTTCATTCCGAGATCCATGATCTTGCAGCGAAGTATGATGAACAACCTTCCGGAAATACTATGGAGAATACGAAATGACCTGGTGGCAGATATCACTTATCATAGGCGGTGGAATCATTTTCATCTGCCTCATATGCTTCCTGTACATCTGTGCGATCGCAAAGAAGGACGGGAAGGTGGCGGACGGCGCCTATACGGAGATTGCCTTTGCGGCGCAGACCGCTGCGAAGATCCTCGTGAATCTTTCGGATCAGGATAGACCTGTGGTCTGTCAGGTGACCCGCGGGATCCTGGGGGTCCGGATCGAGGTTTCCTCCTCCGGTGAACCGCCGATCCACTATGACAAGGAGATCCGGACCGACGGACGTCCGGAAGAGGAGATCCGAAAGATGTGTCTTTATGCTGCGGATTCCATCGTTCATTTTACGAAGGACCGGTTTCTTGCGGCCAGAGAATACGGAGATACCTACCGGATTCAGAAGAATCTATACTACAGGCCTCCCCAGAGACCTGTATAAACCTGAATAAAGGAGACAGTGTATGAGATTTCCAGGGAATCTGCCGGATGGCGGAACCATCGGATTTGTGGCACCGTCCTTCGGATGTGCCATAGAACCGTATAAAACAGCATTTGCCAACGCGTTGGAACATTTTCATGGTCTTGGCTATAAGACGAAGCTTGGGCCTAATTGCTATACTTCGGACGGTGTCGGCATCAGTACGAAGCCGGAGTTTTGCGGGAAGGAATTAAATGAAATGTATGCGGACCTGACGACGGATGTCCTGATCGCCTGTGGCGGCGGAGAGCTGATGTGTGAGGTGACGCCATATATCGACTGGGAAAAGATCCGGCAGAGTGATCCGAAATGGTATCTCGGATATTCTGATAATACCAACTTCACCTTTCTTTCCACAATCCTTACGGATACGGCAGCGGTATACGGACCCTGTGCACCAAGCTTCGGAATGGAGCCCATGTATGATTCCCTGACGGACGCACTGAATGTGCTTTCCGGGAAGAATACTGAGGTGCATAATTATCCGAAGTGGGAGAAGGAGAGTCTAAAGGATGAGGAGCACCCTCTGGTTCCCTACAACCTGACGGAACCCTACCGGCAGCGGATCTTCCTTGGGGATCAGGAAATCGGGGAAGCAAAGGTCGAGGGGCGTCTCATCGGAGGCTGCATGGATATCCTCGCGGTGCTTTGCGGAACACGGTTTGATCAGGTATCAGACTTCCTGGAGCGTTATAAGGGGGACGGCTTCCTCTGGTTCCTGGAGTGCTGTGACTTAAATCCCATGAGTGTGCGCCGGGCATTCTTCCAGCTGAAGGAAGCCGGATGGTTTAAGTACGCGAAGGGCTTTCTCATCGGACGGTCCCTGCATTTCGGTGAGGAAATGATGGGCCTGGATATGTACACGGCCATCACCGGCTGCATCGGTGAGCTTGGAGTTCCGATACTGATGGATCTTGACTTCGGACACCTTCCGCCGCAGATGCCGCTGATCAGCGGAGCTTATGCCAAGGTGGATGCAGCAGAGAATTCAATCAGGATCAGTCAGATCCTTAAATAGACAAAATGGAGGTAAGGAATGGGGCTTTTTGACAAGATTTCGGGGGCATTTGAGAAGAAGGAATGTGTCTTCTGCGGAAAGGAGATCGGAATCCTCGGCAAGAAGAAGCTGGAGGACGGCGTGATGTGCAAGGACTGTGTATCCCTGCTTTCTCCCTGGTTTACGGACCGGAAGAACAGTACGGTGGCTGAGATCGATCAGCAGCTTGCCTACCGGGAGGAAAACCGGAAGGCACTGGAGGCCTTTAACGGCACGGCACAGTACGGCGAGGACGGAGAGATCTTCATCGTGGATGAACCGAACCGCCGGTTTATCGTACTCCCGCGGAAGAATACGGATGTAGCAAAGTACAATCCGGACATTCTTTCCTTTGATGATATTACGGAAATGAAGCTGGATATGAGCTATCACTCCACGGAAGAGAAGCGTAGGAATTCCGACGGTCAGATGGTATCCTATGTGCCGCCGCATTTTGAGCACTGCTTTGATTTCTATGTAAAGATCGAAACGAAGCACCCCTATGCGCACACGCACCGGGCTCACCTGAACGGACGTACCCTGAAGGTACATACTCTCGGCCCGAAGATGCAGAGAAGCTACAGCCTGAATGCACTGGAGGATCTCCGGCGTTTCCTGGATTTCTATCCGCCGCGGACCCAGCATGATCAGTATGTGGCTGAGACGGAGATGGAGGACTGCTTCTTCTTTGCGGATATGGGTGATGCCATCTGCCGCGCCATCATGAGAGGCTGATATAAGAGGTGATGCTATGGCTTTTGTGGAATTCCGGGATGTACAGAAGATCTATAAGAGCGGAGAGGTTTCAGTCTCCGCTCTTTCCGGTGCATCCTTTACCATCGAGAAGGGAGAGTTCTGTGTGATCGTCGGTGCCTCCGGTGCCGGAAAGACCACGATCCTTAATATCCTCGGCGGCATGGATACTCTCACAAGCGGACAGGTGCTGATCGACGGAGAGGAGATCTCCGCCTATGACAAGCGTAGACTCACCACCTACCGACGACTGGATGTGGGCTTTGTTTTCCAGTTCTACAACCTGGTTCAGAACCTGACGGCTCTGGAAAATGTGGAGCTTGCGGTTCAGATCTGCAAGAATCCCCTGTCTCCTGCAGAGGTCTTAAGGGAAGTGGGACTGGAGGACAGGATGAAAAACTTCCCCTCCCAGCTGTCTGGAGGAGAGCAGCAGCGGGTTGCCATAGCAAGAGCCCTGGCCAAGAACCCGAAGCTCCTTCTTTGTGATGAACCCACGGGAGCGCTGGACTATGCCACCGGCAAGTCGGTCTTAAAGGTGCTTCAGGACACCTGCAGAAATACGGGAACCACGGTGATCGTGATCACCCATAACTCTGCACTGACTGCCATGGCAGACCGGGTCATCCGGGTAAAGAGCGGAAAGATCCGGGAGATGTCCCTCAATCCGAATAAGGTTGATATTGATGAGATCGAGTGGTAAAAAAGCATTACATCGTTCTACACTCCGGGAGGTCCGGGGTTCCTTCGGCCGGTTCTTTGCGATCTTTGCAATCATTGCCATAGGAGTCGGCTTTTTTTCGGGTGTCCGCATCACGACCCCGGCCATGATCAATACCATCGATACATTTCTTTCGGAAAAGAATCTGTTCGACTACAAGCTGGCTTCCTCTATCGGATGGGATGAGGAAGCACTTACCGCCGTACGAAAGGAAGAGGGAGTCCTGCATGCGGAAGGCTCCATGCAGTATGATGTGATCTGTCTTTCTGCAGAAGGAACAGATGAGGTCTACAAGGCCCATTCCCTTCCGGAGGATATCAATCAGCTGCTGCTTCGGGAAGGAAGACTGCCCGAGACTGCGGATGAGGTTCTGATCGATCATAGACACCGCAGCGGATATGAACTGGGAGATACCATCCGATTCTCCGAGAACTGTCCGAAGGAGAATACGGCACATTTCAGGAGTAAGGAATATACCATCGTCGGTTTTGCGGATTCCGCACTGTATATCAACTTCGAACGTGGTTCCACCTCTCTCGGAAACGGACTGGTTTCCGGGTTCCTGTACCTTACGAAGGACGCCTTCCGAGAGGATGTCTTCACGGAGATCTACGTGGATATGGATGCCCCGGGAGAGATCTACTCCGATGAGTACAACGAGGCCATGGATGCGTATCGGCCCACCTGGGAAGCACTGGTGGAGAAGCTGGCTGAGAAACGGATGAACCGTCTGATGAGCGATCCGAAGAACCTGCTGCTGGCACTCTGGAGCTATGTCTCCGGAGCTGCGGATACAAAGCCGGACACCTATCTTCTGGAACGGAACACCAATATCGGCTATGCCTGCTTTGAAAATGATTCCCAGATCGTGGGACAGATTGCGCGGGTCTTCCCCATTTTCTTTATTCTGGTGGCAGCACTGGTCTGCATGACCACCATGACACGTATGGTGGAAGAGCAGAGAGGGCAGATCGGGATACTGAAGGCCCTGGGCTACTCCGACAGGGATATCATGATGCGGTTTGTATCCTACTCCGGAAGTGCGGCACTGCTTGGCTGTATCTTCGGCTACGGCGTCGGGATCTTCCTCTTCCCAGGTGTGATCTGGATCACCTACCATCTGATGTACATTTCCCTGGATATGCTCTTTGTTTTTAACTGGCAGCTGGCACTGATCTCGCTTCTGGTTGCCATCGCCTGCTCCGTCGGGATCACGGTGCTGGCGGTCCGAATGGAGCTTTCCACCACGGCAGCGGGACTTATGCGCCCGAAGGCTCCGAAGCCCGGCAAGAGAGTATTCCTCGAGCATATACCTGCCATCTGGAACCGGATGAAGTTCCTGCACAAGGTTTCGGTCCGGAATATCTTCCGATACAAGGGAAGATTCTTCATGATGATCCTCGGCATCAGCGGCTGTACGGCGCTGCTTCTTACCGGCTTCGGAATTAAGGATTCCATCCGGGATTTTGCAAGGATGCAGTTTGAAGAGATCCAGACCGCAGATGCCTCCGTGAATTTCCGGAACGGAGAGGGGAGTCGTTCCCCGGAAGAGCTGCAAGGCATATTGGACCGGGATGCGAAGTCCTATATTCTTTCCTATACCGCATCCTGGGATCTGGTGCATGAGAAAACCGTAAAGAGCGTAAATCTGATCGTTCCGGAGGCATCGAAGGATTTCACGGAATTCTTTCATCTGATGACAACGGAGGGTGATCCACTGCAGGTTCCCTCCAAAGGAAGGATCCTCATCTGTATCAGCCTGGCAGAGCGGTATCACCTGAAGGTAGGAGATACGGTCACCCTGCGAAGCGAAGATCTGAAGGAGGTAACGGTGGAGATTGCCGGCATCTTCCGAAGTCATATCTATAACTATGTGATCGCATCCCCGGAGGATATCCCCCGAAATGTAAACTGCGCCTACGTCTGCTTCCCCGAGGGAACCGACAGCAACAAGGCCCAGGCCGTCATCACCGAGTGTAAGGATGTAACCTATGTGGAGGTTTTCAGCACACTGAAGGAACGCTTTACAAAAATGCTGGACAGTCTGGATAACATTGTACTGATCATTATTCTCAGTGCAGCAGGACTTGCCTTTGTGGTGCTGTATAATCTGACGAATATCAATATCACCGAACGGATCCGGGAGATCGCAACCATCAAGGTGCTGGGCTTTTATCCCGGTGAAACGGCGCAGTATGTTTTCCGTGAGAATATCGTTCTCACCTTCTTCGGCATGCTGGCGGGACTGGGACTCGGAATTCTTTTGCACAGATTTGTTATGTCACAAATCCATGTAGATATGGTATACTTTAATAAGCAGATCCTGCCGCTCAGTTTTGTGTACGGCATTCTGCTCACCTTCCTGTTTACCTTCCTTGTAAACCTTTTCATGCGAAGGAAGCTGGAGAAGATCAATATGGCTGAATCTTTGAAGTCCGTAGAATAAAAAGGAGGCATCTATGACACCGCATATTGAAGCAGCCAGAGGCGACTTTGCCAAGACAGTTCTTATGCCCGGAGATCCGAACCGTTCGGCGTATATCGCAGAGCATTTTTTGGAAGCTCCGAGACTTGTGAATAATCTGCGTGGCGTACAGGGCTACACCGGCTATTACAAGGATGTCCCGGTGTCAGTCATGGCCAGCGGCATGGGGATCCCATCTCTTTCCATCTACGCACACGAGCTTTATACCTTCTATGATGTGGAAAATATCATCCGCGTGGGAAGTGCAGGAGCACTTCGACCGGAAATGAAGCTGGGAAGTGTGGTGGCTGCCATGTCTGCCTGCACGGACTCAAATGTAATGTCCCAGCTGGATCTTGGTGCCACATTTGCACCGACAGCGGATTATACACTGCTGGAGATCGCCGTCCGGAAGGCCCGGGAGATCGGAGTCTCCATGCCGGTGGGACCGGTATATTCCAGTGATCTTTTCTATGACGATCTGAACCGTGCCGAGAAGATGGCCAAGCTGGGGGTTCTGGCCGTGGAAATGGAAGCAGCAGGCCTCTATGTGGCTGCAGCCCAGACACAGCAAAGAGCCCTGGCAATCTGTTCCATCTCCGACAATGTGATCACCGGCGTTGCCATGGACGGAAGAGAGCGGGAGACCGCATTCCATGATATGATCATCATTGCGCTGGAAACTGCAAGAGCCATGGATAAGCTGCCGGCAGCAAGATAGCAGGATCAGGGGTTTGATGTCCGAGCTTAAATCAGACGTTAAAGAAGGTTAAACCAAGGAGGGATAGTAAATGGAGTATCACGTAACACTGAGTCAGTTTCCGACCACAATGGCAGAGCTGGAGAGCCTTCCGGAGGCAGCACTTACACAGCCGGAAGCCGTGGTTGCACTGACGGTAGCAGCACTGAATGCATACGAAAAGAACCCGGAAGAGAGCATAAAGATGCTGAACTTCCTTCGCGGACCACGTCCGTTGTCACAACTGGAGCTGCAGTTCCTGAAGGAGCGTCTGGCCGGAGGTAAGGCTTATATCGCACGTTCCTATATCGAGGGAGCAACTCCGGACAACAATTACGAGCCGGTACAGCCGTATACGATCCATACGCAGGATTCCTTCTCTCAGATTGCAGATCAGGGCTATAAAAAGTTTGACGTCTTCAGCGGCGGCGCAGACACCCCGCGTCCCGTAACCCTTCGGCTGAAGCCCTCGACAGGGCAGTGGTTCCTCTGGGAGCAGATTCTCATCGTAGACATCCGCATCCCCGTCAGCCAGGATCCGTGGGCATAATACCCGGGCCATATGACAACTTCCGAGATTTAAAGAGTTTATTGAAACGGAAACCAGTTTTTCGTAGTGAACCCCGTGATCACATGCAGAAAATGAGGTATCGCCATGCATGAAATCAAACAGTATAAGGATATGACATTCGACGAGGAACGCGCCCTGTACGGGAGCAACGGCGTCCATCTGATCAGCTGTCGGATCGAAGGCCCTGCAGACGGAGAAAGCGCTCTGAAGGAAAGCCGATACGTCCATGTTGAAACTTCGTTTTTCAATCTTCGGTATCCCTTCTGGCATAATGAGCATCTTCGGATTGAGGACAGCGAACTGGCAGAGAACTGCCGTGCGCCCCTCTGGTATTCCGGAGATATCACCGTCACCGGAACGAAGATCCACGGGGTAAAGGCTCTCCGGGAGTGCCGGGATGTGACGATCCGGGACTGCGAGATCGTATCACCGGAATTCGGCTGGTCCGTAAAGCGCCTGAACGTCCGGGACTGTCAGGTGGAAGGGGAGTACCTTCTTATGCGTTCCAGGGCGGTTCGCTTTCAGAATGTGGAAATGAAGGGTAAATACTCCTTCCAGTACATCAAAAACTCGGAATTCGAGGACTGTAACTTTGATACCAAGGACGCCTTCTGGCATGCGAAGAATGTCATCGTCCGTAACTGCACCGTTAAAGGCGAATATCTGGCATGGTACAGCGAAAATATCATCTTTGATCACTGTACGATCATCGGGACCCAGCCGCTATGTTATTGCAAGGGACTGGTTCTTAAGGAATGCAAAATGATCGACACGGATTTGGCCTTCGAAAAATCCGACGTTGCGGAAGCAACCATCACCACAAAAGTCGACAGCATAAAGAATCCGAGGTCCGGAAGCATCCATGCACATGAGGTTGGTGAGATCATCCGGAATGATTCGGAGTCCAAAGCTGAGATTCATGTGGTTATAAAGACCCGATAAGAGAGTATGGATAACTACATCTTTTATTTCGTGAAACCATAGTTTTCCGAAAAAATGTATTGCATTTTTACCGGGAGTAGTGCTATACTATGATCAGACGGAATCCCTTGAAATCATTGGGTTTCAGGGGATTCTTTTTCATTCTTTCCACTATGATGTATTCTTCTTCATCATGGTTATCACGAAATAAGGAGAACCGGAATGTCCAACGATTATCATAAGCAGGTAGCCCGGGATCAGACGGTCCGTCTTCGGGAAATCACGTCGGAATTGCCTCCGTATGTACGTGAATATTTTCGAAGCATTTCAGAAACAACCCAGCCCCGAACCCGTACGGCCTATGCCTACGATATAAAGCTTTTCTTTGAATTTCTGATCGATAATAACCCTGTCTTTCGGGGGAAAACTCCGGCAGATATTGACCTTGAATCGCTCAATCAATTAACAGCTGCGGATTTTGAGGAATATCTGGACTATTTATCCCTGTATACAAAAAACGGTAAGGAATTCTCCAACAGTGCTTCCGCCAAAAAACGAAAGCTGGTGGCTCTTCGCGCCTTCTTCCGGTACCTGTATCAGACCGAACGTCTGGATCAGAATGTTACGGAGAAGGTAAAAACCCCGAAGATCCATGAGAAAAACATTATTCGGATGGAGTCCGATGAGGTGGCCAATTTCCTTGATACTGTCGAGTTCGGGAACCATCTTACGAAAAATCAGCAAAGGTTTCACGAAAAAAACAAAGTTCGGGACCTTGCCATGCTGACACTCATGCTCTCTACCGGTATCCGTGTGTCGGAATGCGTGGGGATCAACATTTCCGACGTGGATTTTGACCGGACCTCCGTCCGTGTGGTCCGAAAAGGCGGAAATGAGGACCTGGTCTACTTCTCCGATGAGGCCGCTGCCATCCTGCTGGAATACCTGGAGGAACGTAAGAAGGTGGATGCGGAGCCGGGATCCGAGGATGCACTCTTCCTCTCCTCTCACAGGACCCGCATGACCCAGAGAAATGTGGAATATCTGGTGAAAAAATACGCCCGTGTGGCAACGCCGTTAAAAAAGATCACCCCCCATAAGCTTCGAAGCACCTACGGTACTGCCCTGTACCAGGAAACCGGGGACATCTATCTGGTGGCGTCGGTTCTCGGCCATAAGGACGTGAATACCACCAGAAAGCACTACGCAGCCATGGATGATCATAAGAAATGGGAATCCAGAAACGAGGTGCAGCTAAGGGAAACCGACCGCACCATAGTGAATGTAGAAACGGATGACGAGGAATAACCCCGTCATCCGTTTTTCTCATCTTCTCTTTTCTTTACGCTATTCGGATTTCGACAGCAGCAGGTAACCGTCCATACTTACATTGTAGACCATTTTTACCTGCGTATCATAACGGAAGCTGATCTGTGTAATGAGAAGCTTTGCTCCGTCCATATCGATCATGAAGATATCATCACTACGATGCTCCTTCTCTTCGACCATCGATGTATTGTCAGAGAAGTTGGTGACCTCGGTGGTGGCCTCCTCCGGCTGGTGTGCTTCCGCCAGCATCCGGGAGATACAGTCCGTAAGGTCTATGATCACATATTTTCCCTGCCCGTATTCCAGGCGGAGCCTGGTAAGCTCTACCCAGTCTATCGGATTATCATAGGCAATATAAAGAGATACCTGATACATGGTCTCAAAATTGCTGATGGGAAGTCCTGCAGCTTCCTCCAGACCACCGCTGTAATACTCGCTGGTATCAATCGTGGGATTGTTCTGGGGATCGATCTCCTCCGGTTCATCGCTTATTCCGGTCTTCCACCAGTTGCTGTCTATGGACAGCATACGGTCCAGATCCACATCCGAATAGGTGATCCGTAGATAATCCTTTCCGTACATGTTGAAGTTCAGCACGGACCGGATGCTTCGGCCGGAATACTGCAGCTTAGCAACCTGCTGATACTCATCCGGAGTCAGGTTCCGGTCGATCTCATGCATGGAACGAAGCTCATTTACCACCTCATCAAAACGGCTGACCTGAGATTTATACTCGATATAAGAGGCACTGCTCCATGGGAAGATCAGAGCAAAAAAGAGAACACCGAACAGAACGTAGATCATCCACTCATAATGCTCGGCATAGTGAATCTTCGGTGCCCTCCGAAGGATCCGGATCAGATTGACCAACGGCTCCCAGGCGATATAGATCACCTGCATTATAATAAATGCGATACAGAAATACCGGGGCATGGTCCAGCCACATTCATTGATCCGCACCGTTATGGCATAGATCTCAAGAATGATCAGCGGTGCGTAGATATATTTCATATACCGTATGATCTTATTATAGATGGGCGTGGTATTTCTTCTGGTATAAGCATAGGCCATGGTCCAGATCTCAAAACCCGCACAGAACAAAACGGCACAGATGAGAAATATCTGATTGGAGGGGAATTCCCTCGTGATCAGGATCCGGATCATGTAGATGTAAATGATTCCCGTGGAAGAGATCAGCGTGGGCATCAGGGCATAGAGAACCAGGCCCTTTGAGAATCTGGTCTGCTCCGGCTCCGTCGTATCGATCAGTGTGGAAAGAATATACGGAATATAAACCACTGCCAGAAGAATGATCTCTGCATTAAAAATCCAGTCATAATAACTGAACTTTGTGATCAGGGTGTTGAACAGCCAGAGAACAAATAAAAGTCCCAGGTTCACAACGATAATGATCAGCAGGATCCGAAGCAGGGATATGGTGATCCGAAGCAGGTACTGTTCAAAGGTAAGACCGCTGTCCCGGATCAGTGCGATAAAGGAAAGTCCCAGCAGGACAACGATATAAAGAATGGCTGACACCACCATATAATATGCGGTGATGGGCGAGATGTCCGACTTGGAGATCACGTCCAGGATGACCCAGAGAAATGCTCCGAGGCCTGCAAAGATATAGCCGGTAATGGCAACCTCTCTGCTCTTCTTCCCCCGGAGAACACACTCGGTAAAGAAGACACCGACGCAGGCCATCAGAAGAAAGATCATGATGTATTCCAGTGTGGAATTCATCTCATGATCGTTGATGGCGATATATTCCCAGAACGCACAAAAAAGAAAGGACAGGATCAGCGTTCCGCAGAATTTTCTGAATACATCGGATAAACGGTAGGACTGTCGGTCCAGCCATTCCTTGATCTTACTCATAGTGTCTCCTTATTCCTTCGCTTACAGTGATGCTACAAAGGAAATGATCTGTTCCGCTGTCTTCTCGGGTCCCAGCTTCGAGGTATCGATGCAAAGATCGTACCCGTCCATGCGGCCCCATTTGGATGAGGTATAATAGTTATAATAATTGGCGCGGGCCTTGTCTTCCTTCTGGATCTGGTCCTTTGCCTGCTTCTCGGAGAGATTGAACCGGTCCATGATGGTACGGATACGAACCTCCGGCGGAGCATACAGGAAAATGTTCAGCACAGGATCCATGTTTCGAAGCACATAATTCGCACAGCGGCCGATAAAGACCCCCGGGCCCTCCTTCGCGATCTTCTCTATGGTATTGTAGGTTGCCATGAAGGCTCTCTGGTTCAGGTTCATTCCATAGCCCTGATTGTCAAAGGAATGGGCAAAGGAATAAGGATCCATGACAACGGAATAGATAAAGCTGTTGGAGTGCTTTTCATCCATTTCGTCCAGGAGATTCTCCCAGAGGCCGGTATCCTTGGCTACCTGCTTGATCAGCTGCTTGTCATAGCAGGGAATCCCCAGTTTCTTTGCTACGGTTTCTCCGATGATCCGTCCGTTGCTTCCGAACTGACGGCCGATGGTGATCAGTACCTTCTCCATAGTGTATACCCCCTTCTTATAGCACTATTGATACTTCTTTTCCAATTCTGCAATATAGTCAAAGCTGCTGTTTACACTGGATTCCAGTGCGGAGACTCTCTTCTGTCTGTCGTATTCGCGGACGATCTCTTCGTAGTCTCTGTTGGCCAGAGCCGGAGCCATGGCGATATATGCCGGATCCTTTTCGATCAGGACCTTGATGGCGCGTTTTCCGTCCTTATAACCAAGGGTCCGCTTAATGGCTTTGTCATCGGTACTGAAATTCAGTGTTCCGCTGAAAATGTCACCCAGATCTCTGCTGGGATCGATGACGATAAACTCCGCGTCCGGGAACTGCTCCACGGGAACTCGCTTTGCATAGTCCAGATTGATCAGAATAAACTTCCGGATGCCCCGTTCATAGAGGGGACGGATGGGTTCATTATCCACTACTCCGCCGTCCCGGTAATGCTTTCCGTTGATCACAACCGTATCATAGACGACAGGCATGGCTGTAGAGGCCATCAGGATACTTTGGATCTCACTGATGCTTTTCCCGTTCAGCTTCATGTACTCAGCGTTGTAGCCGCCGCCCGGCAGTTCCTCGGCAACGCCGCAGAATATCTCCAGATCACTGGCTGCAAGCTTCTCATAATCGATATACTGATTCATGAGGCGGTTCATCTCATCCCGGGAGAAGCAGATCTTCCCCTGTGCCAGCATGGCGGGATCAATATCAAAGAGAACCCCCATATCGATATCATCCCAGGTTTTATAGGCCTTATCGAAGTCACCCTCCGCGTAAAGCACTGCATTCACGGCACCGATGGATGTGCCTGCAACGGCAGCAACCTTATCCAACTGCCCCTCTTCTGCCAGTGCCCGAAGGACGCCGATCTGATAAGCACCCTTTCCGCCGCCACCGGCAAGTACCAGACCCACATCCTCAGGGCCGTAGGTTTTTTGTTCTACGGAAGGTGCCGTAACCGGTACCTCCGAGTAGCTTGTGGCAGTCTCGGTGACAGCCGTTGTCGGAACCTCGGAATACGTGTCTTCTTCTGCTACGGGTGTCGGTACCTCGGAATATGTGTCCTCTTCTGCTGTGGGTGCCGTTACCTCGGAATATGTGTCCTCTTCTGCTGTGGGTGCCGTTACCTCGGAATAAGAATCCTCGGTCTCCTTCGGAGCATCCGGCGCTGGTTTCACGGAAAACCCTGCCTCCTTCATTCTGGAACGAAAAGCAGCCTCCTCCATTCCGGCCTTAGCAGCCGCCACGGAAGACTCCAGCGTTCCGTCCTCCACCAGGCTGAACAGCATAAGCAGACCGCCTTCCCTCTGGGCAGCCGCCCTCTTATCAAACAGGTCTGCCCTGTCCTTATCTTCTGCCAATCCCGTGCACCCCCTTTATCTGAGTAACCCTCGAAATCTTCTCCCCTGATCAGGAACGGATCTGTCCGTTTCCGTAAATGATATACTTGGTTGATGTCAGTGCCAGAAGTCCCATGGGGCCTCTTGCATGAAGCTTCTGGGTGGAGATTCCGATCTCCGCTCCGAACCCGAACTCGAAGCCGTCCGTGAAGCGTGTGGATGCATTTACATAGACAGCCGCAGAATCGATCTCACGAAGGAATCGCTGAGCAGATGCATAATCCCTGGTAAGGATCGACTCGGAGTGACCGGTGCTGTACTTATTGATATGCGCGATGGCCTCATCCAGATCATTTACGATCTTAGCGGAAATGATCTTCGCCAGATACTCGGTTCCGTAATCCTCTTCCGTGGCAGGAACCACCAGATTGCTGATGGACTGTGCTACTGCATCTCCGCGGATCTCGCAGTCCTCACTGGCAAGATCAGCCGCAATGAGAGGCAGGGCCTGCTCAGCAATATCCTTATGGATCACAAGGGATTCTGCCGCATTGCAGACACCCAGACGCTGCAGCTTGGCATTTCGTACAATCTGAACCGCCTGGTCCAGATCCGCAGTCTTATCGATATAGATATGACAGTTACCGGTTCCTGTCTCGATCACGGGAACCGTTGCATTTTCCACAACGCTGCGGATCAGTCCTGCACCGCCGCGGGGGATCAGAAGATCCAGATATTCATTCATCCGCATCAGCTCCGTGGCTACGGCACGGTCCGTATTCTCAACCAACTGAACACTGTCCACGGGAACGCCTGCCTCTGCAAGGGCATCCCGGATTACCCGGATCAGAACCAGATTGGAGTTGATGCAGTCACTTCCGCCCCGGAGGATTGTTGCATTTCCGGCCTTAAAGGTAAGAGCGAAGGAATCCACGGTTACATTCGGACGGGACTCGTAGATGATCCCGATCACGCCCATGGGTACACGCATCTGTCCGATCTCCAGGCCGTTGGGACGGCGCTTCATGGAGATGATCTCGCCAATAGGATCCTCCAGAGATGCAACCTGACGCACCCCTTCCGCAATCCCGGCAATCCGCTCCTCGGTAAGACGCAGACGGTCCATAAGGGCCGGTGACATTCCGTTTTCTTCCGCGTTGGAAAGATCGATCTTATTTCCCTTCAGGATCTCTCCCGCATGCTCCACCAGCGCATCTGCCACCATGAGCAGTGCCGTATTCTTCTGATCCGTACCAAGACGGCTCATCAAATAGGATGCTGCCTTGGCTCTTTTTCCCATCTCCTGTAATTCAGACATGATTACTTTCCTTTCTTTTTCGCTTCTTTTTTCGCTGTTTTTTCAGCTTTCTTTGATTCTATATATCGATTGTACGTATCATCAAATTCATTGATTGCCTGCTCTTCCGCTTCCTCGCTGAGATACCCGTCATCTGCCAAGAGATGTTTTAATCTTAAATCATCCATTAGATATGTGTAAAACCTGCGACTGTAGATGGTACTTCGCTTGTATTTTTTCTGTTCTCCCGAGAGAAATTCAATCAGTTCCTTATCAACAACAACCCGTTCCGTCTTCCTGTATTTTTTCCAAAGCTTGAGGAGTGGCACTGTCAGGATAGCACCAACCCCCAAAATGATCCATCCGGCAACGACGTTATGAAAGAAAACAACAACGTCAACAACTATAAGTATAGTGATCAGAAGCCCCGGAATACCGAGGAAACTTCCTAATATGGCAAGAAGCTCAATAATAGCTACAAGAAAACCAAAGGCGTCAAGTCCACTGATTCCGTCGGATGAACCATAGGAGCCTCCGGAGGATCCACCTCCGCCGACTCTTCTTGGCCCTCCTCCATGACTTCCGCCAAAGGACCGGGAGCCACTGCTGCTTCCTCCTCCAAAGGAGCGGGGACCGCCTGAACTTCCACCAAGATTTCTGCTCATCGTTTACGCTTCCTTCAAATCAAATCTAATCACCGACATTCATCAATGACCAGCTGTGGTCTGATATCGGTATCCTCAAATGGTAATTCTCCATCCTGCAAGATCAGGATGGAATAGGTCGGGGCAACGGTTGTGATCCTATATTCGCTCCCGAATCCGGAGAGATACCGATCGTAATACCCGCCGCCATATCCAAGACGATGACGGGCTCTGTCATAGGCAAGCCCCGGCATGATCATTAGGATCCTGCTGCCCTTCGGCATCACCTGCGGGAGGATCGGAAATGTGGGATCCGGTTCCTCGATGCCGAGAGAATTCTTTATCAGTGCCTCTCCCTGCTTTACCAGATAGAATTCCATCTCATCTCCTTCCATCCTCGGAAGGAAAACGTTCTTCCTCTCTTCCCACGCAGTTAACATAATATTATTACAGTCAACTTCATTTCGGAAGGCCATATAGCAAAGCACTGCATCCGCTTCCCGGAACGCGGGGAGATCCGTGATCTTACGACAGATCACTTCGGAATACTCCTCAACTTCTTCTGCGGTCAACCGGTCCCGAAGGGTCCGATAGCGTTTTCGATACACTTTCTTCGCCTCCCGGATCAGATCCCGTTGTTCATCATTCATCCTGTTGCTCATTCTCTCTGCTATCCAATCGCCTTTAGTCAGCTTTCAGTTTCCGTCATTATACAGATCATGCTCCCGAAGATATCCTTCATAGATCTCATCGAAGCATTCAATGGCGAGCTGTGTTTTATGCTTATCCAGATCTCCCCGCTTTGTGAGGAGGTCCCGTTCTCTTAACTCACACAGCATATGTCGTCTGAAATCATCACTTTCCGTGATCAGAGGGTCGTATTTCTCCTTATCCTCCACCAGCTCCACCAGATTACATTTCGCGGTTCTCTTTTTCCCTCCAAACAGGGAAATCAGGATCAGGATCGTAACACCGACCCCTAAGAGAATTCCGCCGACCACCGGATAATGCATAAAAAAGATCACAATGATCAGTGTGTAGATGGAAATGATCACACCCCAAAAATCGAATATCGAGAATGCGAATCCCGCAATTGTCAGTATGCCGCCGGCGAGATCATCCCCGGAGCCACGGAAGGAACCGCCGGAACTCGGGGAGCTGCCCGAAGATGTTCCTCCGCTCAGCTGTCTCGGGCCTCCGCCATGACTGCCGCCAAAGGATCTGGAGCCGCCGACACTGCCGCCTCCAAAGGAGTGAGAACCACCTGAACTTCCGGGTAATCTTCTGCTCATAAGCTATCCTTCATATCTATCGTGATCATCCTATTGATCAAGTCTGTTACGGGCTGCGGTTTCCGGTTCCGTAATGGGATGCGACCGGACATAGCTCCTGTAAATTTCATCAAACGAATCGATGGCCAGATCGATCTTCGAATCATCCAGCTGCCCCTTCTTCGTCAGTAGATTCTTATCCCTAAGCTCCGACATCATAAAAATATGAAAGCTTCCGCTGTGAACGATCTCGTCGTTATATTTCTCATTATGTCCGATCATATCCACCAGGTCCGGATCCTCAGTCTTTTTTCGTCGAAGTGCAAAGATTAGGCAGAACAGGATCACACCTGCTGTAAATGTAATTCCTCCTAACACCGGAAATTTGATCAGAAGAATTACCACCACAAATGCAAAGATGGTGATCAAAAGACCGGGAAGGCCCAGAAGATCATAAGCAAGTTCAGCCAGACCTCCTGCCACCCCCAGACCGGAACTTTTAAAGCCACTGCCGTATCCTGAGGAGGAACCACCACTCAGCTTTCTCGCCCCTCCGCCATGACTTCCGCCAAAGGATCTGGAGCCACCGCTGCTTCCGCCGCCAAAGGAGCGGGGACCGCCTGAACTTCCGGAGATTCGTTTACTCATTCTTCATATTCCTCTGTATCTGCGACAGTTAACGCTCCAGATACCGCTTGTTCACGATAAATTCCGTGGTGTCAAAAGAATCATCCTCATGGGCAAGGAACAGGGTTCCAACATCCTCTCCCTCCAGGAGCTGTGTGATGATGTGCAGATCGGAGGAATCCAGGATAGCCATGTCCGCACCACTGTCGGTTGCGATTCTTCCCGCGGAAAGCTTGGTGAACATACCGCCTGTTCCCATACCGGATCCGGCTCCCTTCGCCATCTTCATCATCTTGTCATCGATCTGCTCCACGATGGAGATCTTCTTTGCGTCCGGATTCTTCCGCGGATCATCCGTATAGAGTCCGTCGATATCCGTAAGCAGCACCAGAAGGTCTGCCTTGATCAGGGATGCAACGATGGCTGACAGGGTATCATTATCACCAAACTCGATTTCTTCCGTTGCCACCGTATCATTTTCGTTAACCACCGGGATCACATCCAGATCCAGCAGCTGCTTTAAGGTGTTGGTTGCGTTGATCCGGCGTTCCGGGGATGTGATTACATCAAAGGTAAGAAGAACCTGTGCTGCACGGTGATTATACTCAAGGAACAGCTTCTGGTACAGCATCATAAGCTCCAGCTGTCCGAGTGCCGCACAGGCCTGTGTCATGGAAAGCACCTCGGGGCGCTTCTTCAGGCCGAGGGCCTTACAGCCCACGACGATGGCACCGGAGGATACCAGAACCACGTCCTTTCCCTGATTCTTCAGGTCACTTAAGATCCGGATCAGCTTCTCGATCCGGAGAAAATCAAGCTCTCCGGTTTCCTTATGAACAAGGGAGCTGGAGCCGATCTTGATCACGATTCTCTTTTTCTCTTTTAAAAACTCTCTGGGATTCATTGCTTCTATTCCTTTATGTTTAGTATTTCTGATTCAGATACTCTGCGAGCCGTTCCGCCCCGTGGATCCCGTCCACGGCTGCCGAGAGGATCCCTCCTGCATAGCCTGCTCCTTCCCCGCAGGGAAAAAGTCCCGGAAAATGCTCCGCCTGGAGCTGTTCATCCCGAAGGATCCGCACCGGCGAAGATGTCCGGCTTTCGATCCCGGACAGGATCGTATCACTGCCGGAGAAACCGGGGATATCCTTCTCAAAAGAGGACACCGCTTCTATTATAGCACGGGACAGGTGCTCCGGTAAACACTCCCTTAGATTTGAAAGATGAATCTTTCCCTTGATGCAGGGAGTGATGCTTCCCAACTGCGTTGTAGCCCGGTTTTCCATAAAATCTCCGAGTCTTTGCACCGGGACAGCCCCTTCTCCCACGCGGAAGAATGCCCGTTCCAGCTCCCGCTGAAAGGTTACGGCATCCATGGGCTCATCCCCGGGAATATCCGAGGGAAGTACATTTACCACAATGGCACTGTTGGAATTCGGACCGGAACGTCCGCTGTAGCTCATACCGTTCACAACCACTCCGTCCGGTTCGGTGGAGGCATTTACCACATAACCGCCGGGACACATACAGAAGGAAAATACCGCCCGGTCCTCCTTCGTATGACAGACCAGCTTATAGTCTGCAGCCGGGAGCATGGAGGCAAAATCTCCGTATCTCGCGTGATCGATCATGACCCGGGGATGCTCCACCCGAAGTCCTATGGCAAAGGGCTTTTGTTCCATGGCAAGACCCCTTCGGTCAAGCATGGCAAAGGTATCTCTGGCACTGTGACCGATGGCCAGAAGTACCGCAGGTGTACTCAGCTCGGTCTCCATATCTTCATTTTGTACCGTAAGCAAATATCGGTCACCGGACCTTCGGATATCCGTAACACAGTTTGAAAAACGGATCTCCCCGCCCGCATCCGTCAAGGCCTTTCGCAGGTTCTGCATGATCTTATACAGAACATCCGTACCGATATGAGGCTTTGCATCATAGGTGATCTGTTCCGGCGCTCCCAGCTGATGAAAGGCCTTTAATACAAATGCCTGAGCTCCGTCCTTATCCTTATTGCCGGTATAAAGCTTTCCGTCCGAGAAGGTACCAGCACCGCCTTCCCCGAAGGAAACATTACTTTCGGGATTCAGCGTTCCTCCGTCCCAGAAGGAATTCACATCCCGGGCACGGTCCTCCACCGCCTTGCCCCTTTCCAGAAGGATCGGTCGGAAGCCTGCTGCGGCAAGTACATAGCCGGCGAAATATCCGGCGGGACCGGTACCGATGATCACGGGACGGTCCTCCTCGGGAATTCCGTTTTTCTTTCCTTCTTCTGCCGAATAAGTATACGGAAAGCGATATCCCTTCTCTTTAGTTAACATAACATTATTATGTTTACCGTTTCGGACAATTCGTCCTTCTTCCTCTGCCGAGAAGCCGAAAACACCGGCTGAAATATGATAATGAATCCGGTCCTGCTTTCTGGAATCCAGTGAACGCCGAAGGATCCGAACCTCGGGAAGGTTCTTTCTTCGAAGCGCTTTCTCACAGGCCAGGATCAGATCTTCCTTTCGATAATTGATGGGAAGCTTTATATCATTGATACGGATCATACGGAAAGACCTGCCTTTCTCCCGCTGATCAGGGCAAACATCAGATTGTATCCGCCGCAGCGGCCAACCACATCCACCAGTTCCCCGGTAATTGCGAGATGCGGATACCGCTTCTCTCCCGTTACGGTCATGGTAGCCGGATCAAGGATTTCCGTGCTGACGCCTCCGCTGCAGGCCTGTCCCTGCTCTCCCCGCTTGCCGGTGATGGTAAGCTCCCAGTGCTTCAGGCTGTGGCAAAGGAAGGTCAGTTCTTCCTCCGTGCAGCCTTCCAGGGCCCTTTTACGGCCCTCCTCCCCGAATAAGCCCTTCAGGAAGTATTCGCAAAGCTTCTCATGCAGAAGTCCGTTCAGTGCCGCAAAGAGTCTTCGCTTTCCGGACTGGTTTCGGAGAATCCGGAGGATCTCCCGTTCGCTTAGATCCGGGAGCAGATCCACGGTGATCCGGTCTCCGATTTCAGCTATGGTGGATAGATTAAAGGTTACGATCCCGGAGATGCCGTATTCGGTAAGCTGCAGTTCTCCTTCCTCAGCTTCACTTCCCAGAGAAAGCCGTGCGTGACAGCGTACCCCTGCCAGGGCTTTCTGATCCGCAGCGGAAACACTGCAAAGAAGCACTTCCGGGGATGCATCCTCCGCTTCCAGCGGACAGAGGGCCGGCTGGAACTCCCGGTACGGAAGACCAAGATCCATTAAAAGACGGTACAGGGTCGGCTTCTTTGCCGCACCAAGCTGCTCGGCAGCGGGACTTCCCATGCTGAGAACCAGCCGGCTCACCCGGATGCTCCGCCCCCCGGCCGTATGAAGAAGGTAGCCCTCAGCTCCGGCATCCGGTTCTTCGCGCAGGATGGCCGTGATCTCCGTATCATACAGGAACTCTGCGCCTGCCAGCCTTGCTGCATCCGTAAGAGCCCAGACCACTGAGGAAGCCTGCATGCTGGCGGGATACAGATACCCGTCCCGGTTCGTAAGCGTGATCCCGATCAGAGAGAGAAACCGGTGCAGCTCCCGGACGGATTCTTCGGTAACAACCGCACACGCGAAGGGATCCTCGTAGTACTTAGAATCAGAAAGAACGGCATTTGCAAGATTGCATCTGCCGTTTCCCGTCGCATAGAGCTTTCGCCCGCTCTTCTTATTCTGTTCGATCAGGATCGTTCGAAAACCTCGTCGTGCAAGAACGGACGCAGCGACGAGGCCGGATGCTCCGGCCCCGATCACACATGCATCATAGGTATCTTCCATATTATTCAAAGACGATTCCCTCTCTGTTACTGTTCTGGAATACAGTGATCCAGGTTTTGCCCGGATTCATCTTCAGTTCCTTACCGTCCGAGGTATACCACTTTGTGACACCCTTGGTGTTCTTCCAGGTTACGGGGATCACTTTTCCGCCGGTGCAGTAGAAGCCGTCGCCTTCGCCGGTCCAGTCAATATCCCAGAGCTCCGGAAGATCCGGCATGGGGGTATGTGTACAGAACTGGATCAGTACATTTGTGAAGGCAAGCTGCTCTCCGGTTTCATCATCGATCTGCTCTTCTCCGTACTGGAAACGGTAGTAAAGCTGATCATCCGCATTGTATTCAAACCAGGGCTGGCGATTGTTATGGAACTTGGTGGTCACCTTGTTCGCCGGATTGCCGTTGATAGGAGTAAACTCATCATTAAAGCTGTACATTTTCTGATAAATGCTGCGGTGCTCACGGCTGAAGCCATGATGATCGATCCGCTCATTCATACCTGCGGAGCTTGTGTAGGCGTTATGGGGCGCATAACGCTCGTCATTGCTCCGGAATCCGCCTGGTTCATAGTTCAGGTCCACACCTTCCAGATTGGCCACACCGCCCTCCAGATCCGCCTTGGCATAGATGGAGGTTCCCCAGCAGAAGAAGATGGCATCATACTCCAGAGCCTTCCGGTCATAGTAGTGACGTGCGGAACGCATGGGACCGATCTTTTCGATGCCCTGATACTCAGTCAGGATCGCATTGAGACGGGTGATACCGCCCTCCACCAGCATTTCATAGATAATATCCGCACGGGCTATGCCGTACTGAGGCATGGCCGGAAGTACGTTACTGATCTGGATGGAGACCGGACGCTGATTCTCGTAGGATGCGTCGATCCAGCAGCCCGTAAGAGGATTCTTGATCATACCGTCCTTGGCAAGGGAAACCTTGTCAGCCTGATCGATCATGGAAGGCGCAGTTACCTTCAGGGTTACGGCGGTGGGAGCTTCGGTGGAAACCTCCGAGGAAACCGCGGGAGTCTCTGCCGAGCTTGCCTCCTCGCTGCTTCCGCAGCCGGAAAGGCCGGTCATTAAAAATGCGGTTGAAAGTACCAGTGCCGTAAGACGGCATCTCCATCTCTTATTCATAGTCTCTGGTATATCCTTTCATAGATAGTATCTCATCCTGCATCCGTTCCATCTCGAGGCGTTCCTCTTCCTCCATATGGTCATAGCCGAACAGGTGCAGCATGCTGTGTGCGGTCAGGAAGGCAACTTCCCGAAGGAGACTGTGTCCGTATTCCTCTGCCTGAGCCATGGCACGTTCCAGAGAGATCACGATATCCCCGAGAACCAGTTTTCCGCTGTCCGGATCAAAAAAATCCACAGCGGCATCCTCCTCGAGAAAGGCAAATTCCCCCGGTGTCTCGTAATCCAGCATGGGAAATGACAGAACGTCCGTGGGCTCGTCGATCTTTCGATTCGCCAGGTTGATGGCACGAATGGAGGCGTTATCCGTAAGGATTACTTCCACCGTGCACTCGTAAGGACAGGAAACATAATCGATTGCCCCATCGATCACATCCCGGATGATCGTTTCGATGCGATCGATCACGGAGGATTCAAATGAAAGCGTCGGTTCATATTCCCTTGAGATAAAAACAGACATGCAAAGCTCCTCTGTGTACGTAAAACTACAAAAATCTCCACATACCATTCTACTACATTTAGTAGGATTTGTGAAGAATAATCTTACTTTTTGTGGTTTCTTTGCTGGTCCGTCTGCGGATGTTTCTTTTCATAAACCTCGTAGGCCTCCACAATCTTTTGTACCAGCGGATGACGGACAACGTCCTTGGAGGTAAGCTCGCAGATCTCGATCCCTTCGATGCCCCGGACCACGCGAAGGGCCATATCCAGACCGCTGGTCATGCCTGCAGCCAGGTCCTTCTGGCTGGCATCACCGGTGATGATGGCCTTGGAGCCGAAGCCGATACGGGTGAGGAACATTTTCATCTGGGCCGGCGTGGTATTCTGTGCCTCATCCAGGACGATAAAGGCATTATCCAGAGTACGCCCGCGCATATAAGCCAGGGGAGCCACCTCGATCAGGCCCTTCTCCATGTTCTTCGTGAACTGCTCTCCTCCCATGATGTCATACAGTGCATCATAGAGAGGGCGAAGATAGGGATCGATCTTAGACTGCAGGTCTCCGGGAAGGAAGCCCAGTCGCTCTCCCGCTTCAATGGCAGGACGGGTCAGAATGATCCGCTCCACCTCATTTTTCTTAAATGCCGTAATGGCCTTTGCCATGGCAAGATAGGTCTTACCGGTACCTGCCGGCCCGGTTCCGAACACGATCATGTTCTGATCAATGGCTTCCACGTACTTCCGCTGTCCGTAGGTCTTCGGCTTCACCGGACGGCCGCTGATGCTATGGCAGATCACATCCCGGTCCAGATCACTGACACGCTCGGAGCGCTCCTCCATGGCCAGAGAGATGGCGTAGTCCACGGACTGCTCCGTGATCTCGGACTTGGACTCTGCGATCTTCGCCAGATCCTGCAGAACTCGGCAGGCCTGATCCACACGAAACTCCTCTCCCGAGATAAGAAGCCGGTCCTCCCGTACCACGTAGCTGATATCAAAGGCCCGTTCCAGCTTGCGTACATTCCGGTCAAACTGTCCGAATACGGTCTGCATGCTTCCAGAGGGAAGCGTGATCTCCTTTTCTGTATACCCCATATGCTTATCCTTCTTTATGCTTACTATTTATTCCCTATGATAGCAAAAGGGCACCTCGGTATGAGGTGCCCTTCGAATCACTTATTTGTTGAACTTACGCTTTCTTGCAGCCTCAGATTTCTTCTTACGTCTAACTGAAGGCTTCTCGTAATGCTCTCTCTTACGAATCTCCTGCTGGATTCCGGCCTTTGCACAGTTTCTCTTGAAACGGCGAAGTGCGCTATCCAGAGTCTCGTTCTCTTTCACGATTACGCTCGACAATCTTTTTCCCTCCCTCCAGTTGTGGACTAAACCATATGCCGCGCCCGGCGACACATGCACATGACATTATACCATATCAGCGTTATATGTCAAGGCTTAATTGGAAATGCGCTTCCATGCGGTGTGCATCAGCGTAATCATTCCCTGAGATGTTGCTGAGATGGAAATGGACGCCATGTTGATATCCGTAAAGCAGAAGAACTGCTCTGCATAGAAGGTCTGATCATTGGCCTTGATGGTGTAGACGATATACTTATCATATCCCACCGGACTGCCGGTCTTTAACTCACAGGCAAGAACCTCAACATTGCTGTCCAGAGCCAGGGAAGCCTTTGTCTTCTCCAGAGCCTCTTCGACGAACTTCTCCTGATCGGTTCCTTCCTCCACCTTCGAAAGCACCACGGCAGTGGAGTTTGCGGTACTGTTATCCCCGCCGTACATGACCATGTACTCCTTGCCATCTGCCAGGATCTCCGGTACGCGGGAGTTGCTGAAGTCCGCTTCCTTCATGTCATTGGCCTTTACGATATCATCCAGCATGGCAAACTGGAACTCCGTACCGGGAGCCGTGAACAGAACTCCGAAGCGTTCATTCCGGTAGGTATTCTCCGTATAGGTTCCGAGATAATCCTTATCCCCGTGCTCGGCCTTCGCCACGTCATCGGAACCGCCGCAGGCGGAAAGGGAAAACAGCAGGGCCAGGGAAAGGATAAGACATAGGATCTTCTTTGTTTTCTTCATGTCCACCTCTTAACGTCTTAAGCCAGCTGGCTCTTTGCTTCTTCCACTCCGGCTGCAAGAGCTGCATCGATTCCGGATGCATCCTTACCACCGGCCTGAGCCATATTCGGACGTCCGCCGCCGCCACCGCCGACCATGGGTGCGATCTTCTTAACAATATTTCCGGCATGTATGCCTGCAGCCACTGCATCATCACTTGCCATAACCAGAAGATTTACCTTCTCTCCGGCTGCGGATGCAAGGATCACGACTGACTTGCCCAGCTTTGCCTTGAACTCGTCCCCCAGATTCCGGAGTTCATTCATATCTACATCAGAGAGCGCTACCGGGAGGATGGAGAGATTTCCTTCCTTTACCACATTTCCGAGAACGTCGGAAGCGGCACTCTTGGCAGCCTCTGCCTTCAGCTTCTGATTCTCCTGAGTCAGCTTCTTAACTTCCTCAAGCAGGGATTCGATCCGGGCAACCAGACGGTCCGGCTCGGTCTTTGCAGCTGCAGCTGCAGCCTGCAGATTCTTCTCAAGGTCCTTATAGTATGCAAATGCGCCTTCGCCCGTCAGAGCTTCGATCCGGCGAACGCCGGCGGAGATGCCCTGCTCGGAAAGGATCTTGAAGGTACCGATCACGCCGGTATGGGGTACATGGGTACCACCACAAAGCTCGATAGAGAAATCTCCCATGGAAACCACGCGAACCTCTTCGCCGTACTTCTCTCCGAAGAGCGCCATGGCGCCGGTCTTCTTTGCATCCTCCAGGCCCATGACCTTCGTATCAACCGCCAGGTCCTCGGCGATCTCCTTATTTACGATCTCCTCAACCTTTGCGATTTCTTCCGCGGTCATACCCTGATTATGTGTAAAGTCGAAACGAAGTCTTCCGTCCTCCACCAGAGAACCGGCCTGCTCTACATGATCCCCCAGCACGGTCTTAAGTGCCTTCTGAAGCAGGTGGGTTGCAGAGTGGTTATTGCAGATGAGGCCTCTTCTTCTTGCATCTACGGCAAGCTCTGCCACCTCACCGACTGCGATCACGCCGCTCTCGCAGTATCCGATATGCGCGATCTTGCTTCCGGCCACGTGGATGGTATCCTGTACGATAAATGTACCGTTCTCGGTCTTAATAATACCGCTGTCGCCGGTCTGACCGCCCATGGTGCCATAGAACGGTGTCGTACCTACGATCACGGAGCCCATCTCTCCCTCGGAGAGGCTGTCAGCCAGCTTTGTGGCACCATCCTCGGAGGTTGCGGTAAGGGCCAGGATCTTATCCTCACTGACCAGCTTATCATAGCCGTCAAAGGTTGTGGTCATGGCAGCGTCCAGCTGCTCATAAACGGTGGCATCCGCACCCATGTAGTTGGATACCTTCCGAGCGGTACGTGCCTTTACGCGCTGCTCTTCCATGCATGCGGTAAAGCCGTCCTCATCCACGGTGATGCCTTCCTCTGCCAGGATCTCTCTTGTAAGATCAAGAGGGAATCCGTAGGTATCATACAGCTTAAATGCCTTTTCACCGGACAGCTGCTTCTCGCCGGCGGCCGACATTTCCTTCTTGTAATCTGCGAGAATTCCAAGACCCTGATCGATGGTCTTGTTGAAGTTCTCTTCCTCCTTACCGAGGACAGCGAAGATATGTGCCTTCTTCTCTTCAAGCTCCGGGTAAGCATCTCTGGAATTCTCGATCACGGTTGCTGCCACATCATGCAGGAACGCGCCCTTGATGCCCAGGAGTCTTCCGTGACGTGCCGCACGGCGAAGCAGACGCCGCATAACATAGCCCCGGCCCTCGTTGGAAGGCATGATGCCGTCGGAAGCCATGAAGGTGACGGAACGGATATGGTCGGTGATGACACGGATGGAAACATCGGACTCATACCTGGAGCCGTATTCCACACCGGCCAGCTCGGAGATCTTGTCACGGATGGCCTTGATGGTATCCACGTCGAAGATGGAGTCCACGTCCTGGACAACCACTGCCAGACGCTCCAGACCCATTCCGGTATCGATATTCTTCTGCTTTAAGGTCTCGTAATTGCCCTTGCCGTCATTTTCGAACTGGGTAAATACGTTGTTCCAGACCTCCATATAACGGTCACAGTCGCAGCCCACGGTACAATCCGGCTTCCCGCAGCCGAACCGTTCTCCGCGGTCATAATAGATCTCGGAACAGGGGCCGCAGGGACCAGCGCCGTGCTCCCAGAAGTTATCAGCCTTTCCAAAGCGGAAGATCCGCTCCGGAGCCACGCCGATCTCCTTATTCCAGATCTCAAATGCCTCATCATCATCCTGATAGATGGAGGGATACAGACGGTCCGCATCCAGACCTACCACCTCGGTCAGAAACTCCCAGGACCACTTGATGGCTTCATGCTTAAAATAGTCTCCGAAGGAGAAATTACCCAGCATTTCGAAAAAGGTACCGTGACGTGCGGTCTTACCTACGTTGTCGATATCACCGGTGCGGATGCATTTCTGGCAGGTGGTGACTCTTCTTCTCGGAGGAATCTCCTGTCCCGTGAAATAAGGCTTAAGCGGGGCCATACCTGCGTTGATCAGCAGCAGACTGTTGTCATTGTGCGGAACCAAAGAGAAACTGTTCATCCGAAGGTGATCCTGCTTCTCGAAATAGGAAAGATACATTTCTCTTAGTTCGTTTACTCCATACTTCTTCACTGTTTGTTTTCCTCCATAGTCTCTTCTGTCATTTTAGAAGTCTTTGCGTCTTTTGCCTTGCGCCATTTGGTGCCGGCCATAAAGCCGAGGACGGCGAGGATCATAAAGACGCCGTATTTGATCAGATAGGTGCCGAATTCCGTGAAAAACTCTGACATAGTCAAAATTCCTTTCTGGTATATGTGACGCGCATCGGGTATTGTCTCAGGCTGTTCCTTCCGCGGACACAACAAATGGTCCGCGGAAGGAACACCGTTCGACCTCCCTCGCGCTGTAGATCGAATAATGAATGCCGATAGATTTTTGTCTAACGGCGCTCTGCAAGCTCTCTGGTCACTTCCGTCCATGTGGTGTCGCGTTCTGCCATAAGAACCATCAGGTGATATAAGAGATCGGATATCTCATATTTCAGCTCATCCTTCTCCGGGTTCTTAGCGGCGATCACAACCTCGGTGCACTCTTCACCCACCTTCTTCAGGATCTTGTCGATGCCCTTATCGAAGAGGTAGTTGGTGTAGGAGCCTTCCTTCGGGTGGAGCTTCCGGTCCATGATGATGTCATAAACATCCTGGAATACGGTGAGCGGATTGGTGTCATCATACTCCTTCTCCACCAGGGGTGTGTAGAAGCAGCTGCGGTTGCCGGTGTGGCAGGCAGCGCCTACCTGGGAGACCTTGGCAAGGATGGTATCCTTGTCACAGTCGATGGCCAGGGATTTTACATACTGGAAGTGTCCGCTGGTCTCTCCCTTTACCCAGAGGGAGTTGCGGCTTCTGGAGAAGTAGGTCATGCGTCCGGTCTCCAGGGTCTTTGCGTAGGACTCTTCGTTCATATATGCCATCATCAGCACATCCTTGGTCTTATAATCCTGTACGATACAGGGAATAAGGCCCTTGTCATCCAGCTTGAACTCCGAGAAGGGAACCGCGCTCTCATAAAGATTTACGGGAACTCCGGCTTCCTTGCAGGCCAGCTTCAGCTGCATCACATCATGCTGCTGCAGATTGTACAGGCTGATGGTTTCGGCAGCGGTATCATTCAGTAGCTCTGCGATCTCCGGTCCTTCGGTGCTGTAGGAGGATACGATGATCGGAAGACCAACCTCCTTCTTCACCTGCTTTACATATTCATTGTAGCGGTTCAGCTTTCCGTAGTGAACCAGAAGCAGCTCGCCTGCTCCCGCTTCCTTCAGGGCCTTTCCGTAGGTTACCGGATCCTCGCAGTCCGTGAGGTCGATGGTAACGATGATACGGTCGGAACCGAACCGGTCGGATGCTTCCTTTACGATGGAAATGTCGTCCAGCGGTGCGGACTTCATGCATACCTTGGATGCACCTGCGTAGAGAAGCTTCTTAACATCCTCAAGCCGACGTACACCGCCGCAGGCTATGATGGGAATATCCACCTCCCGGGCGATCTCCTTGATCACGGGGATGTTCTTCTCCAGTCCTTCTCTGGAAGCCTTGCTGTCGAAGAAGGCAACGGCATCTGCGCCGGTATCGTTATAAAACTTCGCCTCGGCCACCGGATTCTCCAGGGTGACGCAGGGGATGATCTTAACCTTCCCTTCCATATCTTCAACCTCCTGTTGTTCGAAATATTCTATCGGGTTTATAAGGAACCCTTTGTGGAGAGGATCTCTCCTCCAAGACGCTCATCGATCCGGGTTGCCTGACTGAGAGCATTTGCAAATGCCTTGAAGGCAGCCTCGATGATGTGGTGATTGTTTGTTCCGGACAGCTGTCTTATGTGCAGGTTCATCTCTGCCGCATAGGATACGGCGTAGAAGAACTCCTTCACCATTTCCGTGTCCATATATCCTACCTTCGGAACCGTAAGGGAGAGATCATAATTAAGATACGGACGTCCGGAGAGATCGATGGCACAGAGTACCAGAGCATCATCCATGGGCATGGTAAAGGATGCATAACGGCGGATGCCCTTCTTGTCACCCACAGCCTCCTTGATGGCCTTACCCAGCACGATACCGGTATCCTCGATGGTGTGGTGACTATCCACATAGAGGTCTCCCTTAGCCACCAGGGAGAGATCGAAGAAGCCGTGCTTTGCGAAGCTCTTCAGCATGTGGTCAAAGAAGCCGATGCCGGTATCAACGGAAGCAACACCGGTGCCGTCCAGATTCAGAGCCAGGGAGATGTCGGTCTCACTGGTGGTACGTGCCTGTGAACTCTTACGCTCTTCCATGTTTGATCCTCACTTTCTTTCGAATCTTTCTTTCGGATTAATCCTCGAAACGTACGCGAATGGAGTTCGCGTGTGCAGTAAGACCCTCGGACTCTGCGAAGGTCACGATATCCTTATATACGGGCTCCAGCGCATCCCTTGAATAGGAAATGATGCTGGACTTCTTGATGAAATCATCCACACCCAGAGGTGAGAAGAACCGTGCGGTTCCGTTAGTGGGAAGCACGTGATTCGGTCCTGCGAAGTAGTCACCCAGGGGCTCGGAGGAATACTCTCCGAGGAAGATGGCTCCGGCATTCTTTACCTTCGTCATCACCTGGAAGGGATCCTTTGTCAGAATCTCCATATGCTCCGGAGCAAGAAGATTTGCAGTCTCGATGGCATCCTCCATGGATTCAGCCACTAAAATGTATCCGAAGTTATCCAAAGACTTCTCTATGATCTCCTTACGCTCCAGCTCTGCGGTGAAGCGGTCCGTCCAGTCGGAAACCTCCTCTGACAGCTTCTCACTGGTGGTAACAAGGATGGCGGATGCCAGTTCATCATGCTCAGCCTGGGATAAAAGATCCGCGGCCACATACTTCGGATTCGGAGTCTCATCTGCCAGAACCAGGATCTCACTGGGGCCGGCGATGGAATCTATGCTGACGTGTCCGAAGACAACGCGCTTTGCGATTGCCACGAAAATGTTGCCGGGGCCCACGATCTTATCCACCTTCGGGATGGTTGCGGTTCCGTAAGCCAGGGCTGCGATGGCCTGTGCGCCACCGCATTTGTAGATCTCCGTAACACCCGCTTCCTTTGCTGCAACCAGAGTATTCGGATACACCTTACCCTCGGCATTGCAGGGAGTGCACATTACGATGTGGGGAACGCCTGCCACACGTGCGGGAACCACGTTCATAAGAACGGTGGAAGGATAGGCTGCCTTTCCGCCCGGAACATATACACCTGCATACTCTACCGGAGCGATCTTCTGTCCGAGGACGGTTCCGTCCGGCTTTGTGGTGATCCAGCTGTTCCGCTTCTGCAGCTCATGATACTCTTCTATGTTTTTGATGGCCTTCCGGATCACGGAAAGAAGGGCCGGATCCACGGCATCATACGCCTCCTTGATCTCCGCCTCGGTCACACGCATGGTCTCCGGTGTAAGGGAAGCCTTATCAAACTTTGCGGTATATTCGAGAAGTGCCTCATCTCCCCGGGCATGTACCTCTGCCACGATCTCCTTTACGGTAGCCTCATAGGGGCCGTAGTCATCGGGGCTTCTCTTGATCAGATCCGACAGCAGATTCTGCCGGGTTTCCTTTGTCAGTTTTATGATCCTCATTTCGGTCTCCTTTTATTTAAGTGCATCCGCAACATCCGAGAGAAACTTCCGGATCCTTGCATGCTCCATCTTAAGACTCACCTGGTTTACAACGATCCTTGCGGAAAGCGGGGTTACCTCTTCCAGCACGGTGAGGCCGTTCTCCTTCAGGGTGGAACCGGTTTCCACGATATCCACGATCACATCGGAAAGTCCCACGATGGGAGCCAGCTCCACGGAGCCGTTCAGCTTGATGATCTCAACGCTCTGGTTCTTCTTGTTACGGAAATAATTCTCGGCGATGTTCGGATACTTGGTCGCAACGCGGATGATCTCATTTCGCTTCAGCAGCTCTCTTGCGCTCTCCGGTCCGCAGACACACATGCGACAGGCCCCGAAGCCAAGATCCATTACCTCATAGAGGTTCCGGTTCTCCTCCAGCAGGGTATCCTTCCCGACCACGCCGATATCGGCCACGCCGTATTCCACGTAGGTCGGCACATCACTGGGCTTTGCCAGAAAGAATCGAAGGCCCAGCTCTTCATTTGTGAAGATCAGCTTCCGGGTGGAAGGGTCCTTCATCTCCTCACAGGTAATTCCGATGGTTTCAAAGAGGGCCATGGATTTTTTTGCAAGTCGTCCCTTGGCCAGGGCAAATGTAAGATAACGCATTAAAAATCCTCCTCTTTTATGTCGGCATAGTTTACTTCCTTCTCTGCCTTCTTCAGCCGGTCACTTACCAGCACACGGTCGCTGGAGAGGAAGAAATAGACGGTCTTAACGCGGTTCCGGTCCGCATAGGAAAGATACTCGGTGAGAGCATGTCGAACGGACTTCCGGATCAGCTCGGTCTTCACACCTGCGGTACGAAGCCGCTTCCCCAGCATCACCGCAGACTCCTGATTCTCCACGGGGTAGATCACCAGCACCCGGTCTACCGGGCTGTCCGGCAGGATCTGCTGGCTGGAAAGAGCCGTCATCAGCTCATCCAGAACGATGGCAAAGCCGATGGACGGTGCATCCTTTCCGAACTGCTGAAGCAGTGTATTGTATCTTCCGCCGCGCACGATGGCATCCCCGGTTCCGTAGGTGTAACCGCTGAATACAATGCCTGTATAATAGTCATAACCATTCAGCATTCCGAGATCAATGCTGATATAGTCCTCATATCCGTAATAGGAAACTGCCGCATAGACCTTCCTGAGACGGTCGATGGCCAGAAGGGCCCGGCGATTCTCGGTAAAGCTTTCCGCCAGTGCCAGGGCTTCCTGATTTCCGAAGAGCTGGTCGAAGCGCTTCAGTGCCTCTGCGGTCTTTGCAGGGATATCCAGATGCTCCACATATTCGGAGAGTCCGAAGAAATTCCGGATCTGAATAAAATCACGGATGGTCTCTTCCTCCTCCGGTGATGCTCCCGCCTCTTCCATCAGGCCTTTAAAATACTCCACCTGACCGATCACCACCTGAAACTCCTTAAGTCCCGAAGCCTTCAGTGCATCGATGACGCAGGAGACCATTTCCGCATCTGCTGCGGAGGAATCATCATTGATCAGCTCACAGCCGATCTGCATGGATTCATTTCGCTTCCCCTGATGCTGAAGTGCGTTCTTGAAGGTTGTTCCTTCGTAGCAAAGACGGATAGGCAGCTCCTCATCCACATAGTACTTTGCCACACACCGTGCAACACTGGGGGTAAAGTCCGGCCGGAGCACCAGCGTGTTGTTGTTCCGGTCAAAGAACTTGTACATTTCGTTGGAATGCGCGGAACCCTTTTCCATATTAAAGATATTGAAATACTCGAAACTGGGTGTTTCGATATCATGATAGCTGTAGAGATGCAGAACATGGTGGATATTCCGAAGCAGCTGATTTCGCTGCCGGCACTCGTCACCGTAGATGTCCCGCACGCCCTCCGGCGTATGTAATAAGGTTTCCTTCATGGCATAATTCCCTCCAACATAGATATCTATATGATAATGCAAACAGCGTTATCTTTCAAGCAATTTCTTCTTTGTTAAATAGGAATAGCAGGGCAATCTGAAATCGCCCTGCTACCCCCATAGCTTTAGTTCACAACATAGCCCTTCTTGTCGAAGGTATATTCCTTCCCGTCAACGATCAGCTTGGTGTCCTTTGCGTACCATCCGGACTCATCCTCGAAGTACTTCCCCTTGCCGTCTTCCTTGAATTCGCCCTTATACTGATAGGTCTGCTTTCCATCCTTGCCGATCCAGAGTCCGCTGACCCACTCCCCGGTGATCATGGTTCCGTCTGCCCGGAAGTAATACTTTGCACCGTCCACCTCGGTCCAGCCGGTCTGCATAACCCCGTTCTCGCTGAAGAAGTAGTTCTTCTTCTCTATGGTCTGCCATCCAATCGCCAGGATACCCCGGTCATTGAAATAATAGGTCTTTCCCTTATCCGTAAACCATCCGGTCTTCATGGCACCGGTTTCGTCGAAATAATACCAGTCACCGGAGTATTCCATCCATCCGGTTTTTGCCTTCCCTGCGGTCTCGTAATAATAGGTCTCTCCGTTCTCCTCGACCCAGCCTTCCTTCTTTACTTCCGTTACAGCCTCGGTTACCGCCTCCGTGGTAAGATTCTCGGTCACAAGCTCCGTGGTAGGTGCAAATGAAGAAGATGCGGTCTTTTGCTCCGTAGTGCCCTTCGCTGAAGCCGTTGTATTCTTCTTATCATCTCCCGAACCCTTAAATACAAAGAACAGGATAAGACCGATCACGGCCGCAGCTGCGATCCCGATGATCAGCGGCTTTTTGCTCTTTGGCTCCTTAAGCTCCTCCAGAGTGAGATCCGGAGGAATGACGGGTGCCACCGGCTTTACGAAGGGCTCTTCTTCCTTCGTTGCTTCCGCTGCCGGTGCAGCGGATCTTGCAGAAGGAGCCGGCTCCGATACCTTTGCTTCTGCTTTCGGTGCAGTCGGTGCAGCTTCGGTCCACTGACGATCCGAGTGACGCTTCTTGGAAAGCTTCTGCTCCTTCTCCGCTTCCTTAACCTCTTCCTCTGTCTGCTTTAAGACAATGGTGGCCTCCATGTCATCCACCTCTTCCTCGGCTTCCGCACGCTCGGCAGCCAGGATCTCGGTTTCAGACATCTTCGCCTTCGGTTTTTGTTTCCTCTTCTTTTCCACGAACGGTGTGGGCTCCAGGCCCATTTCCGTAAGATCGATGCTCCGCTCGGCTTTGCGGCTCCGCTCCTCCCCGGAGATCAGCATGTCCGGCTGCACCTGCTCCTCTCTGCGGCTTCCGCAGAAGGAACAAACCTCAGCCTTGTCCGAATTCTCATTTTTACAGTTTAAACACACCCACATAACATTAACTCCCCATACGTTATGATCTTTACTGATTGTAGCAAATATCCTTCGTTCCCGCAATATACGTTAGAAAAAACATGTAGAAATAATTTCAGGAAAAATAGAACATTTGTTTGCATTTTGTTCGATGATATGGTATGATGTCATAGAACAACGAAGACTCTTTACAGGGAGGACACTATGGGAAATGTTGATAAGCCGGCTCTGTCCGCAAAGCAGAAAGAGATTTTGGAATACATCAAGCAGTGCATCCTGTCGAAGGGCTATCCGCCCTCCGTTCGTGAGATCTGCGATGCAGTGAACTTAAGTTCTACTTCCTCCGTTCATTCTCAGCTGAATACGCTTGAGAAGAAGGGATATATCCGCAGGGATCCCACGAAGCCCCGTACTCTTGAGATCGTCGGGGATGAGGACTTCAATCTGACCCGTCGTGAGGTGGTAAATGTACCGCTGGTGGGCCAGGTGGCTGCAGGACAGCCCATCCTTGCCACGGAGAATATCGAGAATTATATCCCGCTTCTGCCGGAGTATCTCCCGAAGGGAGACTGCTTCATGCTCCGTGTAAAGGGGGACAGTATGATCAACGTCGGGATCTTCGATAGGGATCTTCTGATCGTGGAGCAGACCCAGGTTGCAAGAAACGGAGATATCGTAGTTGCCCTGGTGGATGATTCCGCAACCGTAAAGACCTTCTATAAGGAACTGAATCAGATCCGTCTCCAGCCGGAGAATGATGCCATGGATCCCATCATCGTTCCGGACTGCACGATCCTCGGAAGAGTTGTGGGAGTCTTCCGGATCCTTCGCTAGAGCTTGTGATTTGAATCAAAACGTCAGAACCGCCTGCATTTTAAAATGTAGGCGGTTCTGACGTTTTGTATTCCGAAACGCTTTACTTGCTGAGGACCAGATCCATATACACGGCCCGCTTCTCCTCGTTGCAGGTCACAAAACGGTACCTCACCTGATCCCCCTCGTTGTAGCGAAGGGACATGTGAGAATAGGGATAGGCGATCTGCGACGCCAGATCACAGAACAGGGCATCCGCCTCTTCGATGCTGTACTTCTTTAAGTGCACATCCACCACATACTTGTTGTAATTGACATTGATGCAGTAGCGCACCACATTTTTACGATCTGACAGAAAGAGATCCATCTTCTGGGAGAACCGTTCATCGATCTCCAGATGTACCTTCGCCAGATATTCATTCATTACTCGGAACATAATGCCTCCTATGCTTAATACAGCGTCTTGTCCGGGATCCGTTCATGAATCTCACGGATCTTGTCAAAGTTCGAAACGAACAGTCGAACGACATTCGGATCGAACTGCTTTCCGCTGTTCTTTATGATCTCTTCATAAGCCTCATCCACGGACCAGCCCTTCTTATAGGACCGGGCGGAGGTCAGGGCATCGAACACATCACAGACCGAGATCATCCGGGCTATATAGGAGATCTGCTGCCCCTTCATTCCGAGATATCCCTTGCCGTCCCAGCGTTCATGATGCTCCTTCGCAAGGGTGGCTGCGATCTGCATGATCTCACCGGGGCAGTCCTTCAGGAGTGCCTCGCCGTAAAGAACATGGCTCTTCATGATCTGGTACTCTTCCTCCGTCAGCTTGGAGGGCTTGTCCAGAATCTCCTCCGGGATCATCAGCTTTCCGATATCATGCATCATGGCACCGGCAGCCAGCTTCTCGCAGTACTCCCGGTCGAAGCCGGAAGCAAGACCCAACACCTTCATGTACTCCGCCACACGTCGGATATGCTCTCCCGTTTCCTTGGACTTATTCTCACTGATCTCAGAGAATGCGTAGATCAGGTAATTCTCATTCTCCCGCATGGTCTCTGCGGTATCGATATACTTGTCGATCATCAGGGAATTCCGGTCGACGATAAAGAAGGCCACAAATGCCATAGTGGTTTCGATCAGAATGAGGGGGATGATCATTTCCGCGAAGCGGTTATCATACTCATAAAAGATGGGATTCAGGACAATGTCCGGAATCTCGATCTGGATCACCGCGGACGCAAGGATCCCGGCATTCATCAGCAGGGATGCATAAAGCACAAAGGTCCGGTTATAGTATAGCGATGACAACAGCAGCGGGAATAAAATGAAGGGATAGCCGGTGTAGTTCAGCTCCGTGATGAGGATCATGGAGACAAGCACCGTACACCAGATGATGACATGCTGGGTATAGCCATGTCCCTCCTGCTTGAAGATACCGATCAGGACTCCCGGTATAAAGGCCAGGATCACGCAGGCTCCGAAGCTGACGGAAAGGATCCACATGTTATACTCTTTCAGGATCAGCAGGTATGCATAGAAAAGAGCAAGAAAATATACGACCACGCGAAGACACCGGGCGGATACCCGGTTAATGTCGGCCGTATTTCTGCTGCGCATATATTTCTTATCCATCCCTTACCAATTCTCCTTACCCGTCCATTATAGCATTTTCAGCCAAGGCTGTGAAGAAGGAAACATCAGTAGGCTATGCGCGTTACATCCCTCCAGGTATGCTCCAGATCGTAGAAATCCCGCATTTCCCGAAGGAAGATATGAATGATCAGGTCATTATAGTCCAGAAGGATCCATCCGCCGTCAGAGCTACCCTCCCGCTCCCGAAGTCGGTAGCCGGCCCGACCCATGGCTTCCTCCACGCCGTCAGTCAGTGCGTCCATCTGGGAACGGCTGCTTCCGCTGACGATCAGGAAATCGTCTGAGATAACAGACCTTTCCCCGATCTTCAGACGTACGATGGATTCCCCTTTTTTATCCTGCAGAGCTGCGACCGCAGTCTGCAGCATGGTTTCTCTCTTACTCTCTTCCATTTCACCTTACCGTATTAAGCATTATTTTGTATAGAAATCATAGGTCTTTTCCGTCATGTCATCGATGGGAACACCCTTTAAGGCCAGGTATTCCAGGGTATGACGAAGGATATGGACCACACATTTATCCAGATCCGTCATGGCTTCCTTCCGGATCTCCGACAGCTCACTGATCATCCGCCGGTTCGGCTCGATATAATCCGCAACGAAAATGATCTTCTCCAGAAGCGTCATGTCCGGCTTGCCCGTGGTGTGATAGGTGATGGACGAAAGGATCTCCTCATCGGTCACACCGAACTTCTTTCTTGCATAGTAGGCCCCAAGCTTTCCATGGAGAAGGTCCGGATTCTCCTGTTCACAGGGATTGATGGGGAGCCCATGCTTTATGGCCTTCTTCAGCTTGTCCTCGTTGGAAAGACACTTGGCATTGTCATGCAGCAGTCCGGCCAGCCGGGCTCTCTGCACATCCTCTCCGTAGATAAATGCCATGCAGGCAGCGGTGTATTCCACGCCGATGGAATGAACGTACCGTTTCGGCGACAGCTTCTTTTTAAGGGAGATCAGCATTTCCTCGCGTTCCATAAGCACTCCTTAACAATCATCAGAATGTATTTCGCTCCGGGCTGTAGATCCGATTTCGAAGGATATAACGCTCCACGGCTTCCGGCACCAGACCCTTCAGGGACTTTCCTTCCGCCGCAAGGGTTCGGATCCTTGTGGAGGATATGTCGAAGGGCCGCATCCGAAGGAGTTTAAACCGGGATCCGGGGAATTCCTTTTCGTAGATCGAAAAGAGCTCCTTCGCCCGGTCCGTATCCACATCATCCCGTACCGCAGCCGCAAATGTGGCAAGACTGAGCAGCTTCTTTGGCTCTCTCCAGGTGGATAGATGCTCCAGGGAATCTCCGCCGAGGATAAAGATCAGCTCTGCATCCGGGTACTTCCGGTGCAGCCTGGACAGTGTCTTTACCGTATAATTCTCTGACGGCCGGACCCGAAGCTCCAGATCCGAAAACTGCATATAGTCAAATGCATCAATGGCCAGCGACAGCATGGCCACACGGTCATACACCTCGGAAGCCGCCTCTGCCTCCTTATAATAGCGAAGCTTTGTGGGCATGAAAACCACCCGGTCCACATGTAGCTGGGCATGTGCCGCTTTCGCAACTGCCAGATGCCCGTTGTGGATCGGATCAAAGCTTCCGCCGAAGATGGCGATCTTATTTCTTTTTTGTTCCGGGGAATTCAATTTTGCTCTTCTCCTGATTCTTTCTGAAAAGGACGATCTTCCGTCCGATCACCTGTACCACTTCACTGTGTGTCCGCTCAGCAAGCATGGCAGCCAGTGCATTTGGCTCATCCAGACAGTTCTTCAGGACGCTGATCTTGATCAGCTCCCGCTTGGTGATGGCTTCATTTACGGCCTCCGTGAATTCCGGAGTCAGGCTCTGCTTTCCCAGCGACAGAACCGGATCGATCTGCATGGCCAGGCCCTTCAGATAAGCTCTTTCTTTCGTAGTCATAGTGTTACCCTCTATTCATGGTAATAATCAAACTCATGTCCATAGACACGAACCGTTTCGCCGTCCTGAATCCCGAGATCCTCCAGCTGCTGCAGGATCCCGTTCTCCTTCATGAACTTCTGGAAGAACAGGAAGCCCTTCTCGTCCTCCAGGTTCGTATATCCCAGCATACGCTCGATCTTCGGGCCTTCCACGAGATATACGCCCTCTTCCTCATCGCTCTTTTCCACGGTGAAGGAGAGCTGCTCTGTCTCACGGAAGGAATCGGGATCGATCTCCTGCTCGAAGATGATCTTCTCCTTCGGCAGGGTCTTTAAGAGCTCGGAAATGGTGTAGAGAAGCTCCTTTACGCCTTCCTTTGTGACTGCGGAGATTGGAAGGATCTTAACCATCCGGTCTGCGTAAGCCTCCTCCAGGAACTGCATGGTGATGGCGCGCTCCTCCTCATCCAGAAGATCCAGCTTGTTGCAGGCAAGGATCATGGGGCGGGACGCCAGGTCCGCGTTGTACTTCTCCAGCTCCTCGTTGATCTGACGCACATCCTCCACCGGATCACGGCCTTCCACGCCGGCTGCATCCACCACGTGCACCAGAACTCTGGTACGCTCGATATGACGCAGGAAATCGAAGCCGAGACCTACGCCCTCGGATGCTCCCTCGATGATACCGGGGATATCCGCCATGACGAAGCCCTGTGCATCCGGAAGGTCCACAACTCCGAGGTTCGGAGAAAGGGTTGTGAAATGATAATCCGCGATCTTCGGTCTGGCATTTGTGGTAACGGAAAGAAGCGTGGATTTCCCTGCACTGGGGAAGCCCACCAGTCCCACGTCCGCGATCATTTTCAGCTCCAGCTGAAGGTATTTCTCGATGGCAGGCTGCCCGGGCTGTGCGTACTTCGGAGCCTGCATGACGCTGGTCACGTAATGCTGGTTCCCCTTTCCGCCGCGGCCTCCCTTAAAGAGAACCACGGGCTCGGTACGATCCGCCATATCCAGGATCACCTTTCCGGTATCAAAGTCACGGATCACAGTTCCGGGGGGAACCGAGAGGATCACATCCTTTCCGTTGGCCCCGTGACAGTTTCTCTTTCGACCCTCTTCGCCGTCCTCTGCCTTGTATTTCCGGATATTACGGAAGTCCGTCAGGGTATTCAGGCCCTGATCCACCACGAAGACAACATTTCCGCCGTCACCGCCGTCACCACCGTCCGGTCCGCCGTTGGGAACATACAGCTCCCGCCGGAAGGACACATGACCGTCTCCGCCCTTTCCGGATCGTACAAAGATTTTCGCTCTGTCTGCAAACATCATAAACTCCTGTGTAGATTCTTCGTCACTTCGTTCCTCAGTATGACATACGATAAAAGGGAGCTCTGTGTTTCCACAAAGCTCCCTCACTCATCGTCTTAAGCAACCGGGTGTACAGATACCTGCTTCTTATCTCTTCCCAGTCTCTCAAACCGAACAACTCCATCTGTCAATGCGAAAAGTGTGTCGTCTCCGCCACGTCCAACATTGAGTCCCGGATGAATCTTTGTTCCACGCTGTCTGTATAAAATGTTTCCTGCTTTTACAAACTGTCCGTCTGCTCTCTTAGCTCCAAGGCGCTTAGCTTCGGAATCACGACCGTTCTTCGTGGAACCGACACCCTTTTTATGAGCGAAGAGCTGTAAATTCATCTTCAGCACGTTAGGATACCTCCTTAAAAAATATTCGAATATACTCATCTCCGTACTCTTTATAGATGTCACAAAGACCTATTCTGAGTGCACGTATGAGTGTGTTGCCTGCATCACTGACCGGTCCTACGATCTTCGCCCGAAGAAGCCCGTCAGCCTCCTCAGCAACGAGGTGATCCGACGTCAGCTCTTCGATGGAATTGACGGTATTGATGGCAAGCGCCGATACCGCACTGCAAATAATATCCTCGCCCGGTTCAGCGTATTCCGCATGTCCGGTGATGGCGAATCCGAAATAGGTTTTGTCCTGATGCAGATAGAATTTTGCCTTGATCATAGCTGACCTCTCGGCTACTTTCAATTCACCTTATGTGCCGGCTAAGGAAGCCGTCACATAACCCGCTTCGCGGGCATCTCCTTCGGAGCTGGGTACGTACGGTTATCGAATTGCCTGATGGCAATTCGTAACCTATGCGTTGATAGCGTCAATCTTCACTTCTGTGTACGGCTGTCTGTGACCGTTCTTCTTATGATATCCGCTCTTACGCTTATATCTGTAAACAACGACCTTCTTAGCCTTGGCATTCTTTACTACAGTTGCCTTAACAGCTGCGTTCTTAACAGCGTCGCCAAAGAGAAGCTCTGTGTCATTCTGAACTGCGATCACATCATCAAATGTAACCTCTGCGCCGTCTTCTGCGCCGAGCTTTTCAACTCGAATGATATCTCCTTCGGCCACCTTGTACTGCTTTCCGCCTGTTGCAATGATTGCGTACATATGGTTCCCTCCTATCATTAAAACTCGCCAGCTTCGGTGATCTCCCTGAAGGGAGAAACTTGCGAAATGACACACTTCTACCTCGCTGTGCGGCATACTCTGATAATATAACACCGGGAATTGTTCCGTGTCAACTATTTTCTTATCTATTATATGGATTTTTTTAAAGAGTCGGATCAGTCCCCGGATCTTGCCAGCATTTCCGAAAGCGGCGGGGCCTTCTTTGCCCGGGTCACCTCCACGATGCCCAGCCTTGTCACATCCACCACATGCACATGACAGGGGTCATTCTTCGTCAGTCTCCGAAGCTCCGAAAGCAGCTTACGTTCATGCTCCGACTGCTTCATGCTGATGAAGTCGATCATGATCATGCCGGAAATGTTCCGAAGCCGAAGAAGTCTCGCGATCTCCTCCGCAGCCTCCAGGTTCTGGGCCAGAGCGCCCTCCTCATGTCCCTTCTCCCGAAGGTTCTTTCCGGAGTTCACATCGATCACGGTCATGGCTTCCGTAGGTTCTATATAAAGATACCCTCCGCCCTTAAGGTAACACTTCCTGGCCAGCGCCTTCTCCAGAAGCACGGGGATGTTAAAGATCACCAGGGGACTGCCGCTATGCTCCGTCATGGTATGCAGCGTGTACCCGGGAGCTTCATCCGTTTTCCCCGGAGCATCCCAGGGAAGATCCGTATGAACGGTCACGGATTCGTAAAGGCCCTGACGTACCAGACCCTCCGCATATTCCTCCGGTGTACGACCTGCCCGGTAGACCCATTTATGCTCCGGAACCGTATCCGCGGACCGGATCAGCTCTTTAAGTTTACGTAATAATATTATGGTAACTTCTATTATCTGATCGTCCGAAGCCGTGGCTGCAGCGGTTCTTGCGATGACACCGAAGCCCTCCTCCGGGAATTCGGAAGGCAGCACTTTTGATAGAAGTGATTTCAGTTCACTCTGACGTTCCGGATCCCTGATCTTCCTGGATACCCCCACCTGATTGCTCCGGTTTACGATCACAAGCTCTCCGGTGAGAGACAGGTCCGCCGTGGCAGAGGCCTGCTTCTTCTTCTGGGCCTCCGCCTGGATCTGCACCAACAGCACATCTCCCACTGCGATCTCATCGGCACTTTTCCGCTGCTTCCGGAGAATGACATGACGTCCCTCATTTTCCTTTAGCTGATAGAAAAGAGGCTCCCCCTCCGGTCCGGCCAGGAAGGCTGCTCCCATGGTCGGGATGATCTTTTCCACGGTGGCGGTACAGATGCTTCCCACCTTTTCTTCTTCCGAAAAGAAAAGAGCTTCCGTCAAGTTAGAATCCTCGAACAGGAAGCCCATTTTCTGATCTTTGTATGTTGTGTATACAATATCAGCTTTCACTCTTCTCACCTATTGTATAGATCAGCTCTTCATAAAGAAGATCTTGCCGCAGTTATTGCAGAAGTAGGGAGTTCCCTCTTCCTGCTTTACTCCAACCATCTGCTCAGATGTAGCCGGGCTGACATCTCTGGATTCACAGGAAGGACATTCGCGAATACCGCTGTTTCCCTTCTTTAAGAAATCAAACAGGCCCATGTAGCACCTCCTATCTCGTATCTTAAGCTGTTAAGATGATTATAGACAATTATCACAATTATTGCAATGGATTTTGTAAAAATGTTCTTATAAATCCAAATATTTTTATATTCACTCTTTATTCGAAGGGTCTGGCAACTCCGTAGATCGTGGTATGGGGTGAACTGGTCACTCCGTATTTATCGGTAACTGCCTGTGGCCAGGATTCGATCACCTTTCCGTCTCCTAAGTAAATGGCAACATGGATGATGATGCTGCCATTCGGATTTCTGTAAAAGATCAGATCCCCTCTTCGCATCTCCGAGGCAGACACATGCTTCATATTCACCTTATGATACAGGGTCCTGGAGTCATATTCATTCTCCGGAAGGGCATGGTGCTTCGGGGTGGCCGGTGCAGGATCAAAGCCTGCCGCATAGAGACACTGCATGGCAAGTCCGCTGCAATCCGCGTACTGACCCGGCTTCTGGGAGCAACAGATCTTATAGGTGGTTCCTGCATTTTTATAGTCGTAGGCACGTTTGATCATGGCCTCGATCCGTTCATCCGTGGAGTTGAACTGTCCGGCATACATGGGACTGATATAGTAACCGGGCATGGAAACCAGGGATACCGGATCCGTGGTATCCTTATCCATCTTCCCGTTCGTTGCAAAATGATAAGAATGTCCGTCCCGCACCAGCCATCCATCCGCAGCCATGGTACCGGAATCCTGAATATAATAGGTATCGCTTCCATCCTTTACGAAGCCGGTCTGCATGGTTCCGTCTTCGCCGAAATAGTACCACTCTCCGGCGTATTTCTTCCAGCCGGTGAGCATGGTGCCGTTGGAGCGGAAGAAGTACCATGCCCCGCGGAATAGAAGCCATCCGGTCTTCATGGCACCCGTGGGCCGGAAGAAGTACCAGCTTCCGTCCTCCTCCAGCCATCCGGTCTTCATGACACCGTTCTCACGGAAATAATACTGAACTCCGCCCACCTTCTCCCAGCCGGTGGTCATGGTTCCTTCCCCGGAAAGATAGTACCATTTCCCTGCATCCTTCAGCCAGCCGCTTTCACGGTAGCCGTCCTTATTGAAGTAATACCACTCACCGTCGATCTTCTTCCAGGTATCGAATGGCCAGGTGGTCTCATCCTCGTTGCAGTACCATACGCCCTTTTTGTTCGTGTGCCAGCCCGCCTTCGTCAGCTGTTCCAGAGCGCTCAGGACATCCGCAGCCATCTGATCCACCGCTTCCTGCTCGTCCATGGTTTTCCCATATTCTACTGCAGCAACCGCAGCCTCCACAGCTTCCCTGCTTGCATCCGAGTATGCATTCAGGTTCCGCGGGACCTTAGCGATGGCTGCATCCACAGCAGAATAATCCGCCGCTCCTGCCAGCAGCTCCTCTGCCGCTTCTGCAAAATCTTCCGCAGCCAGATCCGCTGTATCATACGCTTCCTCTGCTGATTCCTCAGCAGCATAGCTGACGGTTTCCACGGATGAAATCGCGGTCAGGACAAATCCTGCCGTCAGAATATAACCGATCCACCGATTCTTACGCGTCATAGTTTTCCCCCTCTATCTTTTTCCTTCGAATCGACTTAAAAATCTCTGTTTCCGGCTTCGATCAGCGGGACAAACCGGGGCCCTTCCTCCCCGGTCCCGTCCATATAGGTCTCCAGCCGCAGGATATCAAAATGGAACCTGTCATAAGGAACAAAGAGCCGGGCTTCGATCTCCGTAAGGATCTGCTCCGGGCGAAGGTTTACCTTGCTTCCGGCAGCAAGCAGCATATAGATACTTCCGCTCCCGTCTTCCCCCGTCCGGTATTCCAGCTGATGGATCATGGGACGGATATCCGTTGGTTCCTCTTTCTTCTTTGTTTTCTTGATCACAACAATCGCATCCTCACGGACCAGTGTATCGATGATCTCCGAGAACCTTTCCCTCCAAAGCTCCCCCAGCTCCTTCTCTCCTTTTTCGGTCAGTGTCACAAGGTAAGAGGATGCTGTCACGGCAGCCATGGAGTTTAAAGCCTTCTCCGGAAGGATCGCGGCATCAAACACCTGCATGAAGGGAGTTCCCGCAGCATTCAGCCGCTGCACGAATTCCTCATGGGACGGAAGGGAGTTAAACTCCGCATCAAAATACTCCGCCTCGGAGGTCAGCATCAGAGGCATGGGTGCCGCAAAGGAAATGATCTCATGGGGACTGAGGCCGGTGCTGTAGGCAATATCCAGGCCTGCCCTCCGGATACTCTTCTGAAAGTATCGCATGACATCCAGATGGCTTATGAACTTAAGCGGGCCGGTCTTGGCATATTTCACACGGACCTTCATATTTCCTCCTAAGAGTAAACTCTAATTCATCGCAGGACATGCTCCCTCCGAGAAGCATGCAGCTCCACAGCCGGAGCACTGCTCCCTGCAGTTTCCTGTTACTTCTTCCCTCCTGGCTCTTTCCCATTCCCGGATAAGAAAGGCCTTGGATACACCGCAGTCCAGGTGATCCCAGGGAAGAACCTCCTCCACGGAGCGCTCCCGCGTCAGATAAAACTCCTGATCGATCCCCAGAGCTTCCAGAGCATTTGTGTAACGCTCCATCCTGAAAAACTCAGTCCATGCATCAAAGATCCCCCCCTGCCGGTACACCTCCAGCACCAGCGCCGAAAGCCGCCGGTCTCCCCGGGCGTAGATACCCTCGATCAAAGAGATATCCTCATCATGGTAGGTAAAGCGCATGCGCTTTGTATTCTTCATCCGACGGAAATGATCCTTCGCCCAACCCGCATGCTCCATATAATCCTTCCTTGGCAGCATGGGTGCCCACTGGAAGGGCGTAAAGGGCTTCGGAACAAAATAGGAAGCCGATGCCGTAATGGAAAGGCTGCCCACCCGTTCCTCCTTGGGAACCGTGTCAAAGTAAACCTCCGAGATCTTCTCACAAAGCTCGGGGATTCCCTCCACGTCCTCCCGGGTCTCCGTGGGGAGCCCCATCATGAAGTAAAGCTTCACCTTGTTCCAGCCACCGGAGAAGGCCTGAGTCACACCGCCCAGAATATCCTCTTCCGTAAGTCCCTTATTGATCACATTTCGAAGTCGCTGGGAGCCTGCCTCCGGTGCAAAGGTAAGGGATACCTTGTGAATATCCTGCACCTTCTTCATCACATCCAGGGAAAAGGCATCCACCCGTAGGGAGGGCAGGGATACCTGCACATGATCCCTGTCGATCCGATCAACAAGAAAGTCCATCAGCTCCGGAAGATCTTTATAATCACTGGTGGAAAGGGAACTGATGGAGATCTCATCATATCCCGTATTCCGCAGCATGGTATCCACATAGCTTTTCACAAGCTCCACCGGCTTCTGCCGTGTGGGACGGTAGATCATTCCCGCCTGACAGAACCTGCACCCGCGGATACAGCCCCGCATAACCTCGAGAACCACCCGGTCCTGGGTTGCACGAAGGTAAGGCACCACCGGCTTCATGGGGTACGGTGCTTCTTCAAAGTCCGTTACCACCACCTTCTTAACCCGCCTCGGAACCCCTTCCTCCGTCGGAGTAATGGCTTCGATGGTTCCGTCCTCCTTATAGGTCACTTCATAGAGCGAGGGAACGTACATCCCTTCGATTCCGGCTGCCCGGATCAGGAATTCCCGCCGGGTAAGCTCTGAAATCTTATACTGCTTATAAAGCTCCAGCAGCTCCCCGTACTTCGTCTCCCCTTCTCCGATATAGAAAATGTCAAAGAAGTCCGCAATGGGCTCCGGATTGTAGGTGCAGGGACCACCACCGATCACAATGGGGTCCTCCTTCGTCCGGTCCTTACTGAGGAGCGGGATCCCCGAAAGGTCAAGAACCTGCAGGATATTGGTATAGCACATTTCATACTGGATGGTGATGCCCAGGAAGTCAAACTCCCGGATGGGCGTCTGGGATTCCAGCGAAAAAAGCGGGATGCTCTGCTCCCGCATCACCCGGTCCAGATCCGGCCAGGGGCTGTAGACCCGCTCGCACCAGGTATCCTCCCGACGGTTGAACATGTCATACAGGATCTGGATCCCCAGGTAGGACATCCCGATCTCGTATACATCCGGAAAGCACATGGCAAACCGGATATCCACGGAACAAGGATCCTTAACCACCATATTCACTTCATTTCCGATATAGCGGGAGGGTTTATCCACCGCCATCAGGATCTCATCGGAGAGTGCCAGCTTTGTCATGAAATGCCTCTTTGTTAACGTTCATATTTTTCCCGAAAAAAACGGGAACCGTATCTTATTATACCGATTCCCGCTCTTTGTTTCAATGTAAAATTACAGGCTCTGCTGTCGGAAGTACCCTTAGTTTTTGAAGCTATGCACCGGAGCGGGGATCCGACCGGTCCGGCTGAT
>CACWHK010000004.1 GCA_902760755.1 uncultured Lachnospiraceae bacterium
GTCGGCGCGACAGGATTTGAACCTGCGACCTCTGCGTCCCGAACGCAGCGCTCTACCAAACTGAGCCACGCGCCGATCTTGGGTGCTGTTCGAAGCACAACAGATATAATACTGATTTTTATGTGTTTCGTCAAGTGTTTTTTGAAAATTTTCTTTGCATGATAGGAGAATCTGGTTTATAATATTGATATCTGTGTGGGGGGATGCTGTGTGGTCGCTGCCACGGGGGATCTCGCCGAAGAAATGCAGAGGAAAAGGGAAAGACTAAAATGAGGTTTATTCATATATCAGACGTATATCTCGGATTTACGCCGGATCCCGGAAAGGAGTGGAGCGAGGACCGTGCAAAGGAACTCGAATCCACATTTTTGCAGGTGCTTACGGACTGCAATGAGAAGGACGTGCAGCTGCTCCTGATCGCCGGGAATCTTTTTGCTGCGCCACCGACGGCGAACCAGCTTGCATGGCTGGATGAGAAGCTGGGGACGCTTCAGCACACCCGGACGCTGCTCATCGCGGGAAGCGCGGACTATATCGGGAAGGGTTCTCCCATGGAGAACTACCAGTTCCAGTCGAAGACGGTGCTGTTCCCGAGAGAGAAGACGACAAATGCCTATCTGAAGGGGTTGAACACCTGCGTGACAGGCTTCAGCTACGGACAGGCCGAGCATAGGGAGAACATCCTGGACACCATAGCTCCGGGGCGGGAGAGTGCGTACAATATCCTGCTGGCGCATGGCGGGGATGCAAACCACATGCCCTTCCATAAGAGTATTCTTGCAAAGAAGGGCTTTGACTATGTGGCCCTCGGCGGATCCAGACGTCCGGTGCATATTCTGAAGAATCGGATCGCCTACTCCGGCTCACCGGAACCGCTTTCCGTAGCGGATCAGGGGAAGCACGGGTATGTCCTCGGGGAGATGACCGAGCAGGGAACCACCATCACCTGGTGCCCCATCGCGAAGCGGTCCTATATCCGCTTTACCTTCGACCTTCGGCCCGACATTTCCGGGGATGAGGTTGCAAAGCTTGCGGAAGAGAAGATGATGAAGATGGGCTATCAGAACATCTACAGCATCGTGATGCGCGGGTTTGCGTCGGAGGACCTGAAGCCGGATTTCACAAGGCTTCGTAAGCGGTTCAACATTTATGAGATCAGCGATGAGACCATGTCCGTTCGGGAAATGGAGCTGCTCCGCGTTGAGAACAGTACGAATCTGATCGGAAGCTTCGCCCGGGAGCTTGCCGACAGTGTGACAATCGATGAGAAGATCAGAGAGAAGGCAGAGCGTTACGGGATGGAAGCTCTGATCAGAGCGGGAGAATAACATGTATCTTACAAAACTCTTAATGAGAGATTTTGGAAAATTCCATAACGAAGAGATATCCCTGCAGCCCGGGATCAACGTGATCGAAGGCGGGAAGGGTTCCGGAAAGACAACCATCCGGGAGTTCATCACCGGCATCCTGTACGGAATCCGGAAGCAGAATACGGGGACGGCGGACGCAAATGTATACGAGGCGTACAGGCCCGAGAACCGCAGCCGTTACTCCGGAACGGGATATGCAAAGCAGGACGACAAGACGTATCTGATCGACCGGTCCTTCCTGGCCGGTGCAAAGAAGACCTCCGTCCTGGATGTACAGACCGGACGTGAGGTTATGCTGAAGAACCCGGATACCCTGGCAGGCTCCGTGCTTGTTACGGACCGGAACTCCTATCAGGACACCTACGTGATCGCAGGAAGCGAGGAGGGAGCCGCAGCAGATCTGGCGACTTATCTCGGAAATAAGATTCAGACCGGCAGCGGCCGGCTGAACCGGCAGAAGGCCATCGAGTACCTGAAGAAGGAGCGCTCGAAGGCTGCACCCCAGCCCCTGATCCGCAGACTGGATGATCTGACGGAGAAGCTGGAGGCATATGATGACGTGGATGCTGCGCTGGAGGCCAACAAGAAGGCCATGCGTCAGCTGACGGACGACTTCGCCATCGAGGCTGCCAAGCGGAAGCGCGTGGCAAGACAGCTGGTTGAGAATGAGGACGGTACCGTCTCCTACAAGTCTGATACGGAGCTGGACCGCAAGATCGATCGCCTGACTGAGGCGGAGAAGAGTATCATTCCGGTGGAGGAGCCGGATGAGCTTGAGAAGGAAAAGAAGTGGACGGACAATATCTTCGCCATCATTCTGACCGGACTTCTGGTCATCGGTGTGATCGCGGGGATCGTGTATATGATGGACTTCGATGATGCGGTCCGGAAGCTGTTCATCCTGTTTACGGCGATCTTTGTCATTATCACCATCATTGACGGCTACCGCGCAAAGGGTGTCTTCAGTGATGATGAGGCTTCGGAAACACCGACGGAAGAGGACTTCAACCGTGTGCTTGAGGAGCTGGAGGAAGAACGCGACAAGAAGGAAGAAACGGAATTTGATATGACATTTGCGAAGGAATACTCCGCAAAGAAGGATGCGCTGAAGGAAGAGGAGGCAAGACTCATCGACCGGAGACGCGAGCGCGACAAGCTTCGTAAGGAGCAGAGTCAGGTGTTCAGAAAGAAGAGCGAGCTGGAGGAAGAGGTGCGTGCCATCAATCTGGCCATCAGCACCATCGACAATCTGTCTGCCAAGTATCAGGAGCAGGCTGCGGTAACCTTCGTTCCGTACCTTTCCGAGTATATCACTCCGCTGTCCGGCGGACGTTTCGGCGAGCTTCGCTTCGATGAGGCGGAGGGACTTACGGTGGAAGGCGCAGGCGGAAGCTTTGCGGTAGAGGTTCTTCCGGAGGACCTGGCTTCCAGAGTGTACCTTGCAATCCGTCTCAGTATCGCAAAGCGCTGTGATAAGGAGAAGCTGCCACTGGTGATCGATGATGCGGTTCGCTTCACGTCAGAGGCAGATGCGGATGCATTCCTGGATGTACTGGATGATATGGAGCAGGAGCAGATCGTCCTGATGACTGCCGATCCGTACATAAGAAGAGCGCTGGATGCGCGGAATGTGGCATACAATCATGTAAGACTGTAAGAAACACCCCCACCGTCCGGTGGGGGCGATTTTCGCCATATGGCAGGTACGCAGAGGTTAACAAATGCAGCTAAGAAGAATAATAGATTCGGCCATTCCCACTCCCGAGGAGCAGGAGCGTCTCCTTGCAGAGGAAGGAGCTGCCCGGGATGCTGCCTGGCAGCGTCTTGCGGCGCGGACGGAGGAGATCCGGATCATAGATTTTCATACCCATACCTTCCCGGAGAAGATCGCGGAGCGGGCCCTGGACCAGTTGTCGAAGGACAGCGGCACGAAGCCCTTCACCGGAGGAACGGTGCAGGAGCTGCAGGCTTCCATGCAGGAGGCCGGCGTGGACCTTTCGGTGGTGCTTCCGGTGGTGACCAACCCGGCGAAGGTGGCACACATCAACGTCACCGCAGCAAAGCAGAATATCACCGTGGATGAGACCGGAATACTATCCTTTGCGGGAATCCACCCGGAAGCGGACAACTACCGGATCCTGCTTACTGTGGCAAAACGCCTCGGGTTTCGGGGCATCAAGCTGCATCCGGATTATTACAGGATCGCATTTAATGACATCCGCACCAAGCGGATCGTGGACTTTGCCAGCGAGCTGGACCTGATCGTGGTTACCCATGCGGGTACGGATATCGGTCTCTATCCGCCGGTGTACTGCACGGTGGATATGGTCGCGGATGTGATCGCGGATGTGCACCCGACGAAGCTGGTTGCAGCCCATATGGGTGGCTGGAACAACTGGGAGGAGGTTCCGGAACGGCTGGCCGGACGGGATGTCCGGATCGATACGGCCTTCTCGATCGGAGAGATTGCATGGCTTACACCGGACTCTGCCAAATACGGCTTCCGGCAGCTTTCGGATGAAAAGTTCGTGGAACTGGTTCATGCCATGGGAGCGGACCGCGTGCTCTTTGCAACGGACAGTCCCTGGGCAGAACAAAAAGATTATGTAAACCGCATTTCAAATCTTCCTTTCACGGAGGAGGAGAAGCGGATGATCTTCGCGGAGAACGCGAAGCGGCTGCTGGGACTCCCGGTGGCGGATACGGAGTGACCGCGAGGGCGGGCACATTTGATTAAGAGACCTGAACGCAGGGACTGCGGGCAGGAAAACAGGAGGTTCATATGTCACAGCTACTGGAAATACAGGGCCTGCACGTAAATGTAGGCGAGAAGGAGATCCTGCACGGTCTGGACCTTACGGTGGGTAAGGGCGAAACCCATGTCATCATGGGACCCAACGGCGCAGGCAAGTCGACCCTGGGTCACGCCATGATGGGCAATCCGGCCTACGAGGTTACGGAGGGCAGGTTCCTCTTTGACGGAAAGGATGTAACGGAGGATTCCGCAACAGACCGTGCGAAGGCAGGCATGTTCCTTTCCTTCCAGAATCCCATCGAGGTGCCGGGCATCTCGCTTTCGAACTTTATCCGGAACGCGCTGGATCAGCGGACCGGTAAGCGCGCACGTCTCTGGGAGTTCCGGAAGTCTCTGGAGAAGAAGATGGCGCTGCTGGGGATGGACAAGTCCTATGCGGACCGTGACCTGAATGTGGGCTTCTCCGGCGGTGAGAAGAAGAAGGCGGAGATCCTGCAGATGCTTATGCTGAATCCGTCCCTTGCGATCCTGGACGAGACCGACTCCGGTCTGGACGTGGACGCTGTACGGATTGTATCCGAGGGTGTGCGTGAGTTCCAGAATACTACGGATGGATCTTTGGTGATCATCACCCACAGCACCCGCATCCTTGAGGCGCTGAAGGTTGACTATACCCACATCCTGGTGGACGGCCGGATCGTAAAGACCGGCGGACCTGAGCTGGTGGATGAGATCAACCGCGGCGGTTTCGAGAAGTACGTAAGCTAGCATGTCATTCATAGCGCTCCGGTGTTAAGCCGGTAATGCCGGATCGGGCAGGGAACGCGTGAGTTGGCAGGAAATGTCGAAGAATCCCGTGACTTGAAACAATAGAGGAACAATATGGAAAGTAACAAGGAAAAAACCTATGTGGAGGACGTGAACCGCAGTTTCTACGACTTCCGCTACGGGTATAATGAAGATGATTATTATAAGGTGGACGCAGGGTTGACGCCCGAAATCGTGGAGCAGATCTCCGAGGAGAAGAATGATCCGGAGTGGATGCGCGAGTTCCGGCTGCAGTCTCTCGCGACCTTTTACAGGACGAAAATGGTGGACTGGGGTCCGCCCATCGACGGCCTGGAGATGGACAATATCGTCACCTATGTAAAGCCGAAGGGCAAGATGAGTGCAGACTGGGATGATGTTCCGCAGGACATCAAGGATACCTTTGAGCGTCTCGGGATTCCGAAGGCAGAGCGGGAATCTCTGGCCGGTGTCGGTGCCCAGTATGACTCCGAGCTCGTGTACCACAACGTGCGCGAGGAGGTTGCGGCCATGGGCGTGGTATACACGGACCTGGAATCCGCAATGCACGGAGAATACGCAGACATGATCCGCGAACATTTTATGAAGCTGGTACCTCCCGGTGATCATAAGTTTGCGGCGTTGCACGGGGCAGTATGGTCCGGCGGGTCCTTTGTCTATGTACCTCCCGGGGTTACCGTGGAGATTCCTCTGCAGTCCTACTTCCGGCTGAACGCACCGGGAGCAGGCCAGTTTGAGCATACCCTGATCATCGTGGATGAGGGGGCGGACTTGCATTTCATCGAGGGCTGCTCTGCTCCGAAGTATAATATCGCGAACCTGCACGCAGGCTGCGTGGAGCTGTTCGTGGGAAAGAATGCAAGACTCAGGTACTCAACCATCGAGAACTGGTCCAAGAATATGTACAACCTTAACACGAAGCGGGCCATCGTTCAGGAGGGCGGCAAGATGGAATGGGTGTCCGGGTCCTTCGGCTCCCACACCTCCTATCTCTACCCCATGACGATCCTGCAGGGCGATGGGGCGAAGATGGAATATACGGGCATCACATTTGCGGGAGAAGGGCAGAACCTGGATACCGGCATGAAGGTGGTGCACACGGGGAAGGATACAACCTCCGCCGTAAATGCAAAATCCATCTCCAAGTCCGGCGGCATCAGCACCTTCCGCAGCGCGGTGGTGGTGAATAAGAATGCCACGGGCGCGAAGTCCGCAGTGGACTGCTCATCCCTCATGCTGGATGATATCTCTCAGTCGGATACGATCCCGGCCATGGATATTCGCACGAAGGATGCGCAGATCGGACACGAGGCGAAGATCGGAAAGATCAGTGATGACGCGGTGTTCTACCTGATGTCCCGCGGTATTCCCGAGGAGGACGCAAGAGCCATGATCGTCAGCGGCTTTGCGGATACCGTGTCCAAGGAGCTGCCACTGGAGTATGCGGTGGAGATGAATAACCTGATTCGCCTGGAAATGAAGGGAAGCATAGGATGAGATAAGACCGCCGGACACACGTGGCCGCATGCTTGCATGCAGGGCCACGTGTACCCGGCGGGCAAGACAACCCGAGAGCGTAGCACGATAGTGAGGAGCTTGAGGGTTGGCAGGATTGCGGGAGCTGCGAAGCAGCGGAGCAATCCGGTCTCATCCGTAGATAGAAAGGATATAAAATGACCACAGTAAACACCATCCGTGTTAATCACCTGCCCGGCCCGACCTGGCGGTGGCTTCGGTTAAATGACACGGCCATCGCTCTTCCAGGGGAGGTGTCGGAGGCTCTGGTTGAGGCAACGCTGCCGGAGACGGAGGAACCGCCCTTTACGGAAGAGGAATATACGAAGCTCTCGGAGCTCGAGACGGGCATGGGAGCGGAATTTCAAAGATATACGGCATCGGCCCCGGTGGATATCTTCCGGTGGAAGGCTGCGGCCGGTGTAAAGACTACGGAGCCCGTGGTGACCCGGATCTTCGCAACGGAAGGGGAGAGCACGGTGAACCGATTCTTCTTCTCCGCAGAGGAGGGGAGTGAGGTGACCATCGTGATGGATCTGACGAAGGAAGCTCCCATGGACGGAGCAGCGACAGAGTCCACACCGGATTCGGAGGATGTACCGGTTTCCGTTACGGCGGATACCCACATTTACGTGCATAAGAACGCGAAGGTGCGTCTTGTACAGGTCTGCCGCACGGCAGCGGATATGGCTTCCTACGTGGACGTGGGCGCTTATGTCGAAGAGAAGGGCAGTCTGGATATCCTTCAGCTGACGCTGGGGGGACGGTCCACCTTCTTCGGGATTGCCGTGGATCTGGCCGGGGCAGAGTCCCGTCTCGGGATTGAAACCGGATATCAGGCCGGGGAGGGCCAGCATGTGGATATCAACTATATCGCCCGGCATCGGGGCGTGAAGACCGACTCCGATATGAATGTCCGGGGTGTTCTCTGGAAGGGCGCCACCAAAACCTGGCGTGCCACCGTGGATTTCATCCGCGGGTGCAGGGGCGCGAAGGGTGCGGAGCGGGAGGATGTTCTGCTCCTTGATGAAAATGTGGTAAACAAGACCATTCCGCTGATCCTCTGTCAGGAGGAGGATGTGGAGGGTGAGCATGGCGCGACCATCGGAGATCTCTCGGATGAGGTGCTGCTTTATTTCCGCTCCAGGGGCATCGATGATGAGACTGCCTATCAGCTGATGGCGAAGGGACGTCTCCTCGGATGCGTCCGTCAGATCCCGGATCAGGCGCTGCAGACGGAACTGCTTCTGGCACTTGGTGAGGAGTCGGAGGATGCGTCAGTCTGACCGGCACAGCGGGGTGAATCCCGGCGCGAAGAGCGGATGATACATATACAGAGGAATTAGGAAGCTATGATCAGAACAATCGAAGAGATCCGGCAGGATTTTCCCTTCTTTTCGGGGACCGACCTGGCGTATCTGGACAATTCCGCGACCTCCCAGCGGCCCCGGGCCGTGATCGAAGCCGTGGAGGCGTATTATTATCATAAAAATGCGAATCCCTTCCGCGGACTCTACGACCTCTCCGTTGAGGCAACGGAGGCCTACGAGGCTGCACGGGAACGTGTGGCAGGGTTTATCAACGCGAAGGACTCCTCGGAAGTCATCTTCACCAGAAATGCATCCGAAAGCCTGAATCTCGTGGCGTACAGTCTGGGCTCCCTGGTACTTACTCCGGGGGATGAGGTGATCTGCAGCGTGGTGGAGCACCACAGCAACCTGCTTCCCTGGCAGCATGCGGCAAAGCGTGCCGGGGCGACGGTGAAGTATATGACTCCGGAGGCAGACGGCAGCTTCGCGGTTGAGAAGCTGCAGGAGCTTCTTACGGAGAAAACGAAGATCGTTGCACTGACAGCCATGTCAAATGTTTTCGGACAGACCTCGGATATCCGGGCTCTGGCTGCGGAGGCCCACAGGGTGGGGGCGTATTTCGTGGCAGACGGGGCACAGAGCGTACCCCACGGCAAAACGGATGTACAGGCACTGGACGTTGATTTTCTGGCCTTCTCAGGGCATAAGATGCTGGCTCCCATGGGAATCGGTGTTCTTTACGGAAAGGAAAAGCTTCTGGATCGGATGCCGCCCTTCCTGACCGGAGGAGAGATGATTGAAACTGTATCGCTGGATGCGGTGACCTACGCAGAGCTTCCTCACAAGTTTGAGGCAGGCACGGTGAATGCCGGAGGGGCTGTGGGACTTGCGGCAGCCATTGACTATATCGAAGCCATCGGCATCGGGGAGATCGTGGCACGGGAGGCGGAGCTTTCCCGGATGGCGTACCATTTGATCAAAGAGATTCCCCATATAGAGCTGCTGGGAGCAGAGAACCCTGAGGGGCATCACGGCATCTTCACCTTCCGGGTGGAGGGAGTGCATCCCCACGACGTGGCAGCTATCATGGCGGAGCAGGGTGTGGCAGTACGGGCGGGACACCACTGTGCGGAGCCTCTGCATCAGTACCTGCAGATTCCGTCCACCACACGGGCGTCTCTCATGTTCTACAACACGGAAGAGGAGATCGAGAAGCTGGCCGAAGCCATGAGGAATATCAGGCCTTTCATGGGTTATAAAGACTGATCGGAATCCCGAGCCGCAGGGCGAGGGCACATATAAGTAGGAGGAAGACATGCAAAACCGCACGTTTTACAATGAGATACTTACGGAGCATAACATGCACCCCATACACAAGTCGCCGCTGATCGAGCCTACGGCGTCTCTTCGGGGAGTGAATCCTTCCTGCGGGGATGATGTGACACTGCAGCTGAAGATCAGGGACGGCGTGATCGAGGACGGTGCCTTTATCGGAGACGGCTGCGCCATCTCCCAGGCCAGCGCGGATATGATGCTGGAGCTGGTGATCGGAAGATCGGTGGAGGAGGCTCTCAGCCTGAAGGATACCTTCATGAAGATGATCAAGGGCAAGGTAACGGAGGAAGAACTGGATCTTTTGGAGGAGGCATCCTCCCTGCAGGATATCTCCCATATGCCGGCCCGTGTGAAGTGCGCGGTCCTTGGCTGGAGAACCCTGGCAGAGATCCTTGAGAAGGGCGAAGAGGGTGAAGAGGTTACCACGGAAGACGGCCTGAGATAATGTTAAGAATAAAGAGAGGTGCCGCTCAGTACAGCAGGGAAATGCTTTACTGAGCGGCACCTTTCTTTTTCTGTTAATGATCCGGTCGAAGGATTCCTGCCGTCGGGGTCCTTACACCGGCGTGTAGTTATCGCTGATGGTGTGGTACTGACGGTACTCGTTGACTCTGGTCTGGATTCTCTCGCGAGGATCAAGCAGGTCGCTGATGGATGCGTCATGGTTCAGGTGGTCGATGATGATGGCGATATACTTGCTCATATCAGCGGATTCGTACCACGGACGCTTCAGAAGCTCCGGATCCTGATAGGTTACATTTGTGGTAATGATCTTCTCGATAGAGCCTTCTTCGTAGGCCTTGTCGAAGATGTCCAGGCCTGCGGTGAAGAGTCCGAAGGTTGCCAGGCAGAACACGCGCTTTGCATGCAGGGCCTTCAGCTTCTTTGCAACGTCCAGCATGCTCTCGCCGGATGCGATCATATCATCGATGATGATCACGTCCTTGCCATCCACGGAATCGCCCAGGAATTCATGCTTCACGATGGGGTTCTTTCCGTTCACGATCTTCGAATAATCGCGGCGCTTGTAGAACATACCAACATCGATACCGAAGTGGTTCGCGAAGTAGATGGCACGGTGCATAGCACCCTCATCCGGGGAGATCACCATCAGGTGGTCCTTGTCGATGGTCAGGTCCGAGGTGGAACGAAGCAGGGACTTGATGAACTGATAGGTGGGCATGACATTTTCAAAGCCGCTCACCGGGATCGCGTTCATGACACGGGGGTCATGGGCGTCGAAGGTGATGATATTTGTTACGCCGTAGTCCACAAGCTCTTTTAATGCCAGGGCGCTGTCCAGAGACTCGCGGCTGTTCCGCTTATGCTGACGGGACTCATAGAGGAAGGGCATGATCACGTTGATCCGGGTTGCCTTGCCGGCTGCCGCGGCGATCACGCGCTTCAGGTCTGCATAGTGCTCGTCCGGAGACATGGGAACCATGCGCCCGCGCATATTGTATTCGATATTATAGTTGCATACATCCACGAGGATGTAGAGGTCCGTACCACGTACGGATTCCTTGATGGTACCCTTTGCCTCGCCGGAGGAGAATCGCGGACACTCCGACTTGATGATATAGGAATCCTTCTCGTATCCCGTAAAGTGGATATCCGTGTTGTCCGGCTTGGAACGCTCGCGTCTCCAACGTACCAGGTACTGGTCGACACGCTCGCCCATTTCCTTGCAGCTGGCCATGGGAATGATCCCGAGACGTCCTACGGGTACTGTGACAAGTTTGCTTGAATCAGGCATGGGTTTGTTCTCCTTCGTGATAGATTATTGCATGTTTTTCAGTTCTGCTGCCTTCTTTTTGGAGCGGATGTTATCGCCGTAGATCGGGCAGATCTCATAGTTCTCCACGATACGCGACAGGATCCGCTCCTGATAGATGTCGCGCAGCTGAGCCAGCGAAAGATTCGTGGAAATGATGGTGGACTTCCGTGACAGCATCCTCCGGTTGATCACCTCAAAGAGCTGTGACAGGGTGAAGCTGTTGACCAGCTCGGTGCCAAGATCATCCAGCACCAGCAGGTCTGCCTTGTAGACCAGCTCGTAGACGGGGCGGAGACGCTCCTTGGTGTCCGGGTCCACGTACATAAGATACGGGGACAGGATATCGCCGAAGAGCTCATTGGCCGTTACGTACAGCACGGAGTGACCGTTGTCCATCACAGCCTTCGCGATGCAGTTCGAGAGAAATGTCTTGCCGACGCCGGCGCCGCCGTAGAAGAGAAAACTCTTTCCCTCCGGCTCGAAGGTGGTGGCAAAGTCCTTTGCACGGTTATAGAAGTCCTGCATGTTCTCCCGCGGGGATACGTGCTCGCCCATGGCCTCATCGCTGTAAAGATCAAAGGAGAAGGTGTCGAAATTCTCACGCTCCAGGATCTCTCCGAGACAGGACTGGCGGTACAGCAGCTTCAGCATATGCTTCTGATAGCAGGAGCAGCGCTGACCGTCCACCATGCCCTCGTCCTTGCAGATGGGGCAGTCATAAGTAAGCTCCAGGTCCTCTGCCGGAATATGATTCTCGGAAAGAAGGAAGTTCCTTCGTTCCTGCAGCGGCCTGATCCTGCGAAGCCGCTCAGCCTTCGCCTCGGCCGCAGCCGAAGGAGAGAGGGTAAGAAGCTTCCGGATGGTTGCAGTGTTCTCACGGGTCAGCTCCCGGTCCAGCGTAGCCAGCTCCGGAACCTCACGATAGATCCTCTGCCGCCGGTCTGCCAGCTCCCGCTGATGAGCGGAGCGGATCCGGCTGTAGATATCCGAGATGTCATTTTTTCCGATAGTAAAGTAATCGGTCATGGGTTAGGATTCCTTTGCTTTTTTGATGGACAGCTGCTCGATCAGATCAAGATCATCAGCCAGAGATCCCTGAATGAATTCCTTCTGGGAATTGGGCCGTGCGCTGCGTCCGGTCTTCGCTGTGGAAAGTGTACTTCCTCCGGCAGCGGAGGAGGTCTTTGCCTGACTCTTTGCAGGAGCCTGATCCTGCAAAGCTACCTGCTCCGGTGTGGTAAGTCCCCGGCTGTGCCAGCCGCGGAGGATTCCCTCCACATAATCATAACCCACCGACCGGGGCTTCCGCTTCAGAGCCGTCTCGCATGCCAGCACCAGCATCTCATCCGAGAAGCCGTACCGGGTCCTCCAGTCCTCGAACATCCGAAGCTCGGCGTCCGTCGGCATGTAGCGGTCTCGGATTCCCAGAGCCCGAAGGATCCTGGTTCCGAAGAAATGTCGTTTCGTCGCGTCCTTTGCATCCTTCCGGTCCCGGATTCCCTGCTCGGCCCAGGAGGTTGCTATCTTCTTATAATAATCCGGTTCGATCCGCTCCGGATGTTGTGTCTTTCCGGATGCACAGTATTCCAGCAGGTATTCGCAAAGATCAAAGCTGAGTCCCAGATCCTTGTAGATGTACCAGAGGGCGTTGATATCCTTCTGTGTCAGCGGGCGGTCAAAGAAGGCCTCCGCCTCGTCACGGAGCAGGATAAACTGCTTATCGGAGAGGGCTTCATTTAACTCCTTCGCCGTGGGCTGGTCTCCGGAGTAAGCGCCCTTTCTTGTACGCCGGGCCGTTACGGGCACGGATACGTGCGGGGGCTCTGCGGGAGCCCGGAGGTCCTCCACGTCTGCCGGATCCCGGTCCTCGGAATCCTCCGGCTGAACCACCCGGAGATAGTCGATGATCCGCGGAACATTTCCGGGACGCTCCGGATTCTTCGGCTGATTAAAGGTAAGGCTGACGGGCTGCCGGTGCTCGTCGAACTGGCAGTTTAAAAGCCCCTTCGCGATCCAGTAATCTATGGCGCGGGTCACGTCCTTTTCCATGCAGTTTAAATGATCTGCGATCTCCGAAAAAGAAGAGATCTGCCGGTTGCTCTGCTGCAGGCGCAGAAGATACAGATAGACCTTTACGAAGTCTCCGTTTGCCTCCGGCATGTAGTAATCTATAAATATATTCGAAAGGATGGAGCTGCCTGTTGCCGCATCCGATGAAAGACTGATTATTCCCATAAGTTGTACCAAATTCCTTTCCGCGACACATTATAACATAAAGCAAGAGAATTGCAACTCAGCCCGCGCCGCAGGTTGGCTTGTGGAAAATGTGGATAATTTGGTTTACAGGGGTGTTATTGCACGGAAAATCGTACATTTTGAACCCGGGTTCCATGGGTTACAATCAAAAACAATCCGCAGCGGGGGCTGCGGATTATTTTGTGGGAAATGTTGATAACTACTGTCGAAGCAGGCTTTCCCCAATAGTATAGATGGGTCCGGAGCCCTGAGTTATCAACAGATCGTTGTTTTTACAATGTTCAAGAATATATTTTTCAATCGTAGCAAAATCGCCTAAATAAAGAGAATCGCTGCCCAGTTTCAGAACACGATCGACGATATCCTGTGCAGAAACCGTGCCATCATCTGCTTCACGATCATCGCGGATATCCGCAACGAGAGAGTGGTCAGCCAGGGCCAGAGCAGCTGCAAATTCATCCAGATGATCCTTGGTGCGGGAGTGGGTATGGGACTGGAATGCCACCCAGAGCTCGCCGCGCTCCTCGGGAGCACGCTGGTTCAGAACCTCACGTGCGGCGCGGACGGTTACCTCCACCTCTGTGGGGTGATGGCCGTAATCATCAATGATGGTAACACCCTGTTTCGTGGTTCCCTTATATTCGAACCGGCGCTTCGCGCTGGGGCAGCTGCGAAGGCCTTCCTTGATATCATTCATGTCAAGACCCAGGAAATCTCCGGCTGCGATGGCGGAGAGAGAGTTCCACACATGATGCTCGCCCACAACGGAAAGAACCACATCCCCCAGCTCCTCACCGTTCCGTACCAGGGTGTAGGTGGGGTGGATCGCAGAGTCCAGACGGATATTCACGGCACGATAATCATTTGCCTCGCCGGTACCGTAGGTGATCACGCGGATGTCGCGGTCAGCCACGGCAGCCCTGATCGCCTCCAGATAGGGCATATCTCCGTTTACCACGAGGGCTCCGCCGTCCTTGGTCTTCCGGGCAAACTCGCCGAAGGACTTTACGATATTCTCCATATTGTGGAAGAAGTCCAGATGGTCATTGTCGATGTTCAGGATGATGCTTACCCACGGATTCATTTCATGGTAGCTGTTGGTGTACTCGCAGGCCTCTGCCACGAAGTAGTCGGAGTGTCCGATCCGGATATTTCCGCCGATCAGGTCCAGGTCTCCGCCTATGGTGATGGAGGGATCCTTATCTGCCTTCATCAGGATATGGGATACCATGGCAGTAGTGGTGGTCTTGCCGTGGGTTCCTGCCACAGCCACGCCGTACTTGTAGTTATCCATCAGCTGGCCCAGGAACTGAGCACGGGAGAGCACCGGGATATCGTGGGCCAGTGCGTAGGTATATTCCGGGTTATCCATGAAGATGGCTGCGGTGTAGACCACGAACTCGATGTCCGGATTGTTCACCATATTCTCCTCGGAATGCTCCGGATACACCGGGATTCCCTGCTTCCGAAGGTTGTCGCAATATTTGGAAGGCACCGTGTCAGAACCGGTCACCGTGAATCCCTCCTCATGCAGGAGTCGTGCCAGACCGCTCATGCTGGTCCCGCCGATCCCGATAAAATGTGCATGACAGGGCTTCTTAAAATCTACTTTATACATGGTCGTTCCCTCTTTCTTTTCTGTCCTATGGCAGCCGACGGACGGGCTTCCCTGACCGGGAATCCGCGGTGTCCCATCGGATGCTTACCTTGAATATAATATCACGCATAAGAAAATGAGGCAAGGGACACTATAAAGTGAAGAAACCCCTTTCAAACACCGAAAAGAATTATCTTGACATTCTACATTAAGAAAGTAAAATATTAAGTATCATTTCATTAACAAAAAAAAGAGTGCAAGGATATCCCGAAGGAACAAAAAAATCTTTGCACAGAATGGAGATGGAACTATGGAGAAAAAGGATATTGACTGGGGAAGCCTTGGATTCGGTTATGTTGAGACCGATAAGAGCTACGTATCAACCTATAAGAACGGCGCATGGGATGACGGCGTGCTGACATCGGAGCACACGGTTACCATGAGCGAGTGTGCGTGCGTTCTGCAGTATGCCCAGACCTGCTTCGAGGGACTGAAGGCCTACACCACAGAGGATGGCCGGATCGTAACCTTCCGCCCGGACCTTAACGCAGAGCGTATGATTGACACCGCAAAGCGTCTGGAGATGCCCCCGTTCCCGAAGGAGCGGTTTATCGACGCGGTTCGTCAGGTTGTAAAAGGAAATGAAGCATGGGTACCGCCCTATGGTTCCGGTGCAACCCTGTATATCCGTCCGTTCATGTTCGGTATCAATGCCGTAATCGGTGTTAAGCCGGCTGACGAGTATATGTTCCGTTGCTTCGCAACACCGGTTGGTCCTTACTTCAAGGGCGGCGCTAAGCCCATCACCATCCGCGTCAGCGACTTCGACCGAGCAGCACCGCACGGAACCGGCCACATCAAGGCAGGCCTTAACTATGCCATGAGCCTGCATGCCATCGTGGATGCGCATAAGAACGGTTTTGACGAAAATGTATATCTGGACCCGGCATCCCGTACCAAGATCGAGGAGACCGGTGGTGCAAACGTAATCTTCATCAAGGGCAACAAGTTCGTTACCCCGAAGTCCGGAAGCATCCTTCCGTCCGTAACCCGTCGTTCCCTCGAGGTTGTTGCGAAGGAATATCTGGGTATGGAAGTAGAGGAGAGAGAAGTTTTCCTGGACGAGGTACCGTCCTTTGAGGAGTGCGGCCTCTGCGGAACCGCAGCGGTTATCTCTCCGGTAGGCAAGATCGTTGACCATGGCCGTGAGATCTGCTTCCCTGCAGGCATGGAGGAAATGGGCCCGACCACGAAGAAGCTGTACGAGACCCTGACCGGCATCCAGATGGGCCGGATCCAGGCGCCGGAAGGCTGGATCTACGAGATTGCGTAGTTAATTGCCGTAGGGTGAGCGAAAAGGGTGCCTGTCACAACGAAAAGGTGCCTGTCACCGTGACGAAACTGTGAAAGCTTTCACAATTTCGTCACGGTGACAGGCACCTTTTCGGCGACGACACCCTCGCCATCATTCCATAAACGCCGTTGCAACCTTCTGAAGTCCCATATCCTCGGCATATGCGTAGAAGGCTTCCAGATCCCGGCCCTTATACTTCTTGTAGGATGCGATGATCTGATCGAAGAGCGCTGGATCCATATCGCTCCGAAGGCGGATACAATCCACTACGGAACGGTCAATACTGAAGACCTTCACCGGTCCTGCCGGTGTATCGACGGTCCGGACGAATTCCCCGATGCTTCGCTCTGCGAAGTAATGACGGTGGAACTTGAAGTTCATCCGCATGCGGGACCGGTCGGTCCGGGAGGTAGCCAGCCGGATCTCTGCCGGTTCCTTCTTCAGGAAGCCCTGAAGGAAGAGAGCGCTTTCCATACAGATCACTGCATTCGGATTCGTCATCTGCAGCTCATAGTACTTATAGTATTTCGGCTTCTTTCTGTGATCCGCCTTCCACCAGTAGATTCCGTGGGTGACGTGCTCCAGGCTGCCGTCATCGATCAGCTGCCGAAGCTGAAGAGTTGTGATCCCTGCGGAAAGAAGATCTGTAGTGCGAAGATATCCGTTCCCGTTCTGGAACAGAGCCCTTGTTTTGTCGTAGGTTTTCTGCAACATATGAAGTCCTCCGTTGTGTCATGTCCGCGGGGGGCCGCAGAGCATCTCCAAACATGTTCATGAAAATTGTTGAATGTAGAGTATCTTATTGTGTGTAAAAAAACAAGAGCGTTTGACACATAATATGTCATTATGACAAATTGACATGGAGCGGGAGGTTGCCTCGATGGCAAACTCTGCGTAACAGGCGTAATAATAGGGTTTCTGTCCCTGGAATGTGTCCATGTATATATAAAGAAGTTTTTGGAGTGTGTGTCACTATATTTAAGTAGGCTTTTGTGGTGTGTATCACTATGTATAAGGAGAGAAGCGGATGCAGCTACGACTTGACAAACTCTTAGCCGACGCGGGTTTTGGAACAAGAAGCACTGTCCGGACCCTCATTCGAAGCGGGTCCGTCATGATCGACGGAACGATCGTTAAATCCCCGGAGACGAAGGTTGACATAACATCGACGTCCCCGGAAGGGAAAGCATCTGTCGTTACGGTGAACGGAGCACCCGTGTTCTTTGAACCCGTTTCCTATTATTTATTGTACAAACCCGCGGGTGTCGTATCCGCAACCACAGACCCCCGGGAGAAAACCGTGATCGACCTGATCCCGGAGCCCAGACGCAGGGACCTCTTTCCCGTGGGACGCCTAGACAAGGACACCACAGGACTTTTGCTCATCACAAATGACGGCAAGCTGTCCAATCGCCTCCTTGCCCCCGGCAGGCATGTCCCCAAAACCTACCGCGCCCTTGTAACGGGAACCCTCCCCGAAGATGTCATTCCCCGCTTCCTGGCCGGCCTTGACATCGGAGACGAGAAACCCACCGCCCCCGCCAACCTTCAAATCCTGGAATCCACCCCCGAAGGAACCATGACTGAACTGACCATCACCGAAGGACGCTACCACCAGGTCAAGCGCATGTTCGAAGCCGTCGGCTGCCAGGTGATCTTACTGAAGAGGGTATCCATGGGCGGACTCATTCTTCCCGATGACATGAAACCGGGCGACGTACGCAAGCTGTCGATTGAGGAGCTTACCGGATTACTTTGACCATCAGAGGCGTGAGCCGGTCCTCAAAAAAGCATGGCTGGCGAAGGACACAGCGCCGACTCTGAATCTGCATATATATAATTAAAGAAAAACACCTTGACTTTTTGGCGGGCCTATGGTACATTATCACGTGCCGGCCAAAGCGGCCTTTTTTTGGTGCGCCCACGCCCGGCAAAGGCTTTTAGTTGTTTTTAATCTGATAGAAATCGGAGGTGAGGCTCGTGCGCGTAAAGATTACACTTGCTTGTACAGAATGTAAGCAGAGAAATTACAATCTGACAAAAGAGAAGAAGAACCACCCGGAACGTATGGAAACAAAGAAGTACTGTCCGTTCTGCAAGGCACACACCATGCACAAGGAAACGAAGTAATAGGGTGATAGGGAGGTGCGGTCATGACGAAGTCATGACATATGAATCGCACCAACCGACGTGCCGCCGAACGCAGTGAGGGGGCAATACATACGGTAGATAGGAAGGTGCAATTATGTCTGAGAATAAAGAGAATACATCTCCTGCCCTGAAGAGAAGCTGGTTTCAGGGACTGAAGGTCGAGGCGAAGAAGATCACCTGGCCGGACAAGAAGCGTGTGGCTCGTGAGACCACAGCCGTTGTCATCTCTGCAGTGATCCTCGGAGCAATCACCCTGGGCATCGATTTCCTGATCGAATACGGACTCAGTTATATTTGGTAGGCAGGTGATCGGATGGCAGAGATGAACGAAAAAAACATCGAAGAAAACATCGACGAGACCGTCGAAACAGTAGCGCCCGATGCCGTTGACGTGGCTGCAGATGATACCGCAGAAGCGATCGGTGATAAGATCGAAGATGCAGTAGAGGAAGCTGCGGAAGAGAGAAAGGACGTCGCTCCGGTATCTGCGAACATCAAGCAGGGCGGAGACAACGAACCGCACTGGTACGTGGTCCACACCTACTCCGGATATGAGAATAAGGTAAAGGCTGATATCGAGAAGACCATCGAGAATCGCCGCCTTCAGGAGCAGATGTTCGAAGTCATGGTTCCCGTTCAGGATGTCGTTGAGGTTAAGAACGGCACACGCCGCTCCGTACCGAAGAAAATGTTCCCGGGCTATGTCCTGGTACACATGATCAAGAACGACGTAACCTGGTATGTGGTACGGAACACCCGTGGTGTGACAGGCTTTGTCGGCCCCGGATCCGAACCCGTTCCGCTCACGGATCAGGAAATGAGAGTCCTCGGCGTTAAGACCGACGACTTCGTGATCGACGTGGCGATCGGAGATTCCGTAAAGGTTATCTCCGGAGCCTGGGAAGGAACCATCGGTACGATCAAGCAGATCAATACGGGCAAGCAGTCCGTAACCATCGATATGGATATCTTCGGACGTTCCACAGATGTGGAGATCGGTCTGGGAGAGATCGTAAAGCTTTAAGTTGTTAATTCGTGGAAGGGTAAAACCCGCTAATACCACATAAGGAGGTACGCTAAAATGGCGAAGAAAGTAACAGGCTACATCAAATTACAGATCCCTGCAGGGAAGGCAACTCCGGCTCCCCCGGTAGGTCCTGCACTGGGTCAGCACGGTGTGAACATTGTTGAGTTCACAAAGCAGTTCAACGCAAGAACCGCTGACAAGGGTGATCTGATCATCCCGGTTGTCATCACCGTGTATGCAGACAGAAGCTTCAGCTTCATCACCAAGACACCGCCGGCAGCAGTTCTGATCAAGAAGGCATGCAAGATCCAGAGTGGCTCCGGAGAACCGAACAAGAAGAAAGTCGCAAAGATCACCAAGGCACAGCTGAAGGAAATCGCTGAAGCAAAGATGCCGGATCTGAACGCCGCTTCCGTCGAGGCTGCTATGAGCATGATCGCCGGAACCGCACGTTCCATGGGTGTTGAAGTTATTGACTAATGTCTGAATAAATATAGGTGGAAGGAGTTGAAGAAACTCCGATAATACCACAGGAGGAATATCATGAAAAAAGGAAAAAGATATTTAGAAGTTGCAAAGCTTGTTGAGAAGAGCAAACTGTATGATCTCCCCGAGGCAGTTGCGATCCTGAAGAAGACCGCAAATGCAAAGTTTGATGAGACCGTAGAGGCTCACCTGAAGCTGGGTGTTGACGGACGTCACGCTGATCAGCAGGTACGTGGTGCGGTAGTACTTCCCCACGGAACAGGTAAGACCGTAAAGGTACTCGTATTCGCAAAGGGCGAGAAGGTAGATCAGGCACTGGCAGCCGGTGCTGACTATGCAGGCGGCGAGGAGCTGGTACCGAAGATCCAGAACGAAGGTTGGCTGGACTTTGACGTTGTTATCGCAACTCCCGATATGATGGGTGTTGTAGGACGTCTGGGTCGTGTCCTTGGACCGAAGGGCCTTATGCCGAACCCGAAGGCCGGAACCGTAACGATGGACGTTGTAAAGGCTATCGAAGAGGTTAAGGCTGGTAAGATCGAGTATCGTCTTGACAAGGCAAACATCATTCACGTTCCGGTAGGAAAGATCTCCTTTACCGAGGAGCAGATCGTAGACAACTACAAAGCCTTAATGTATGCAGTCGTAAAGGCTAAGCCGTCGGCAGCAAAGGGTCAGTACCTGAAGAGCGTAACGATTACCTCTACAATGGGTCCTGGAATCAGACTGAATCCCATTCGCTTCACCGAGGGTTAAGCCACGAAAAAGATATCCGGCATGGAAATGCCGGGTATTTTTTTATTGATTTTTATTGTATATTTTAGTAAACTATTCATAGATTATTTTGTCACATTTGACAAAGGAGAAGGGAGCGTTACTATGGATAAACAACAACTCGAACAGGAATTTATATCCCTCGTGGGCGAAGTTATGCCCGAGCTTACGGATGTGGATCTGAAAGCAGACTTTGTGTCTGAATATGGGGTGAATTCAATATCCATCATCCGTCTTATTGTTGCAGTGGAAGAGAAGTTTGAAGTAAGCTTCACCGATTATGAGCTTGCACTTGAGGGTTATAAGTGCTTTGGGGATGTAGTGGCTCTGATCGAGAAGAAATTGGACGATAAGGAATAAAGGGGGAAGGAAGACATGGAGAACAAGAAAATCCTTGCAATTACAAAACCGATGATCACGTCCTGGCAGTGGCATGCGACCCTGTTCTCGATCCTGTCAGATGACGAAAATGCAAAGCGCTGGATCTTCAGTAACTATATCCAGCTGCGCTGCTATAATATCCAGGAGATCTTTACGGGCGATGAGATGCTTCTTGCCGACATCATGCCGGGCAGCAGCTCCCTAAAGGAATGTCCGTACCTGATCACATCCCTCCTTACCAAGGAGCAGATTGAGAGCTATTGCGGAAATATCATTGATTTCATCATCAAGACCATCAACCTGAACGGTTATGTATACGGTGTCTTCGATGAGGCAAAGATTCTTTCCGACGTGGATGTGGAAGTGGATTACAAGTTCCCTCACGAGCTCTTCATTTACGGCTATGACCTGGAGAAGGAAGTCTTCCATGTAGGCGACTTCACCTTCAAGGATCATTATTCAACCAATACCGTATCCTTCAAGGACGTACAGCGCGGCTACGAGGATATCACAGCATCCGATGACCATATGTTCAAGGATGACTACAAGGGAACCCGCGGTCTCTTCGTAATCCTGAAGAATACCGACACAACCTACTATGAGGTTGATACCACCCTGATCCGTGATACCCTTCGCGAGTACCTGAATTCCGAGGATACCAAGAACCATTTCCGTATGATGCGTAACCGTTTCGCAGACACCACCTTCGGTGTGGATGTATATGAGAGAGTTTACAAGCGCATCATGGAGCAGATGGAGCAGGAGGAGCCTGATTACGACATCCGTGCTCTGCATGTAATGTACGATCACAAGGTTCTGATGCTGGAGCGTATCAAGTACCTTATGGCCAACGGATTCCTCAACTATGACGAGACGCTGATCAAGAACTACGAGCTGGTTGTAAAGAATATGCAGACCGCACGTAACCTGCTGATCAAGATCTCCATCAATGATGATGTACGTCAGGCAACCAAGTTCAAGATGTACTTCGACATTGCGAAGGAGAAGGAAGTGTCTGTGCTGCTTGAGGTTCTTTCCAGACTGGACCAGAGAGCGAAATAGAGGTTTTTTGCTGAGTGACGGAAGGGCGTGGAGACACGCCCTTCCTGTTATCTGAAAACGTATGATCAAAGTGTTTTTTTACAATCTGGATAAGGAAGGCCTGGCTGCCAACTGGGATCGCTGTCTGGCGCAGCTTCCGGAATGGCGGCGGGAGAGTTGTCTTCGGATGAAGTTTGAGCAGGGGAGACTGCAGCAGCTGGCTGCAGGGCTCCTGCTTCGGCTTGCCCTCAGGGAGGAGGGCGTGGACCTGATGACGGCTGATATTACGAAGAATGAGCACGGAAAGCCCATGATGGAGGGGCTTTACTTCAACATTTCCCACTCCGGTGACTATATCGCTGTAGCGATAGCAGACTGCCCGGTGGGAATCGACGTGGAGATCAAAACCGATCCGGACCTGAAGATCACGGAGCGCTTTTATTCCGAGGAGGAGCAGAGGGCGGTCCGGGATGCAGAGGACCCGCAGAAGGAGTTCCGCCGGCTTTGGACCCGGAAGGAAGCCTATGTGAAGTGCACCGGCACAGGCATCTACGATTCCGTGGCAAAGATCCCGTCTCTTGTGGAGCGAAGCGGTGACTATCGTATATTCACACTGCAGGAAGAGGAGGAATACACCCTCTCTCTGGCGGTTCGCTGTGGGGCAGATGCCGGAAGGATTGAGATTTCCCATGAAACCGTGGGACTTCCATTAAGTTTTCCTTGACATCGTGCATTTATTTGGTATAATAATATGCGTTGCAAAGATAGAAATGATTTGCAACAGGAATGCGTGCTTAGCTCAGCTGGATAGAGCGTTTGGCTACGGACCAAAAGGTCGGGGGTTCGAATCCTCTAGCACGCACATCTTTTTTAAGTCGGGAACCCTTGTAAAATAAGGGCTCCCGCTTTTTTATGCGTATCGAAAAATGTGTTCACCTGTGTTCACCTACCTCGGGAACCCGCATAAACACTGGGGACCGTGCCCATCTGGTGTGGACCGATAATCTGCTGGACGGCTTTGAGGCACTGTAAGCACACATAGATATGGCACCACAGGCCTACTGCGGGCCGGTCAGGCTCTTTCGGAAATACTCCTTCTTGTAATCCCCCGGTGTGAGACCGGTATACTTATGGAACAGCTCCGTGAAGTAGCTCTGGCTCGGGAAGGAGAGGATGGATGCGATCTCAGCTGCGCGATAATCGGAGTACACCAGCATGTTCTTTGCAGTCTCTAACTTTTGCCGGCGGATGTATTCACTGATGGAGGTTCCAACCTCCTTCTTGAAGAGCCGTGACAGATAGCTTTCATTCAGGTGCACATGCTCCGCCAGATCATGCACCGTGATCCTGGCATGCAGATGATCATAGATATAGTCAATACACTGCGCGATCTGTATGGAACAGATCGCGTTTTTTCTCAGGTCCCGCATCCGCTTTGCGTATTCCAGGCACATTTTCGGGTGCAGTCTGGAGATATCCTCCGTCCGAAGACACTTATCCGCCTTCTGGATGAAGTAGTCGCTGAGACCGTAGGCTGCAGGAAGCTCCATCCCGCCCTGGATGCAGTAGCGGGCAACGAGAGCAGTGGTGATGACAAAATGAAACTTCAGATTCTGAAGCGGATCATCCGAGAGTCTTCCGAGGCCGGGCTTATCCACAAGAGGGTCCTTGCAGAGCTCCTTTACACGCTCCACATCCCCTGCCTTGATGCTGTTGTAGAATTCAATCTCCGGATTGTAGGGAGCGCGTAAAAATTCATCCTCACGCTGCACAAATTCCCGGTAGAACAGTTCCTTTTCAAATTCCATAGCTAAATCCTCAAAAATTGTCCTGAAATTGCCTTCTTTTTGCCTTCTTATCGGTGGCAATGTTGCACGATACCATTTTGTGTTTGGATTGTTCGTTTTTTATATCAAAACACCTAATAATCTATTGACTTTGGGCATGATTACCTAGCAATATCCACGCGTGAATTATTATAGCACAAAAACGACAAAAATTAAATGAAAAAGATATATTTACTAGTGCGTATTTTACTATACTCAAACTAGCTTATTTTGTTCGTCAAAAGCAATATTAGGAAAGGAGTCATAAGTATGACGAAAGTGAGAAGAAGAGCAACGAAGAAGAGTCTTGCTTTCCTCATGTCTCTGTCCATGGTTGCACCGATGGCAGTACCGGCTATCCCGGCATTTGCAACAACAGCAGCTGAGGACGTTCCGGACGTGATCGCCGGTAAGGGTTATTCACTGGTTTGGAACGATGAGTTTGAGGGAACGACGCTGAACACAGACGACTGGAACGTGGAGCTCCACGAGCCCGGATGGGTAAATGCCGAGCTGCAGACGTACACAAAGCTGGATGAGGGAAATATCGTAGTAAAGGACGGTGTTCTCTCGATCCTCCCGAAGGCTGAGAAGAAGGAAGGCGATGCCGGCTCGGCACAGGCTGTATCCGATGTTTTCGAAGGCAAAGGCTTTGAGGGCTGGGGCGGATCAGCAACCTCTGAAATCAAAGATGGCGCTGCTACGGTAGTTGTCAGCAATGTTGGAGAAAACGCTTGGGACGTTCAGTTCCAGAAAGCCGGTCTTACCTTGATCGAGGGACATGATTATAAGCTGACAATGAAGGTGAGTGCCGCTGAATCCAGAGATATTCAGTTAAATATTACGGATTTGAGAGATTATAGTCCGTATAAGAATGAAATCTTTACGGTTGGACCGGAAGAAAAAGAATGCTCGATCGAGTTTACCATGGGTGAATGTGAAGCAGAAAAGGTTGCTGCTCAGATTAATCTTGGTAATTTTGGAGAAGGAAAGAGTGCTGCAACAACGCTTGAGTTCTCTGACGTGGAATTGATCGATCTGACTGTTACTTCAAGTTCGTCAGGAAAGACGATTCTTGATGCTTTTGATAGCAGCTGGGACGGATATGGTTTCGACAGCAAGTCTGTTGTTGACGGAACTGCAACGATTGTAGTCTCCGATGCAAAGGCAAACCCTTGGGACGTTCAGTTCCAGAAGGCTGGAATGACACTGGTGGAAGGACATGATTATGTTCTGTCCATGAAGGCAAAATCCAACGTGGTTAAGAAGATTCAGTTGAATGCAACCAATACGACGAATTATGCGGCTGTGAAGAATGAAATCGTTACGGTTGGCACGGAAGAAACTGTATGCGAGCTTAAGTTTACTATGACCGATGTTCCGGCGGAAAAGCTGGCTCTTCAAGTGAATTTAGGCAAGATGGATGCTGAGGACGCTGATAGTGCAACGGTTGAACTCTACGATCTGTCGCTTGTCGATCTTTCCGACACAGGTTCTGTAGACGTTAAGAAGGCTTACAATTACACCTCCGGCCGTGTGAATACACAGGGCAAGGAAGACTTCATCTATGGTTACTTCGAGGCGCGCGCACGCGTACCGGAAGGCCAGGGATATCTGCCGGCATTCTGGCTGATGGCATCTGATGAGGATAACTACGGTCAGTGGCCGAAGTGTGGTGAGGTTGATATCATGGAGGTTATGGGCCAGGATACTACAACATCCCACCATACGATCCATTATGGTTACGACGCAAACACAGGACACAGATCCGAGCAGCATTCCGTTACGATCCCCGAAGGCGAGAAGGATTACTATGAAGATTATCATACCTTCGGTCTTGAGTGGGAGCCCGGCAAGCTGACATGGTACGTGGATGGCAAGGTTGTCGGAACCTCCAATAAGTGGTTCACAGGCAAGGATGAGACAAGCAAGCTTACATATCCGGCTCCGTTCGATCAGGAATTCTATGTGATCCTGAATCTGGCAGTCGGTGGTAGCTGGGTTGGCTATCCGGATCAGGCAGCTGTTGATGACATGCCGAACCAGTCCTACGATATCGACTATGTACGTGTATACCAGAAGGATCCGGATGTATATGCGAAGGAAGAGGCTGCCTGCGTAGAGCCGGAAGAGACCTCGACCCGTCGTGAGCCTGACGCTTTCGGAAACTATGTTGTAAATGGTGATTTCGCAAATCAGCTTGTAGAAGACAGCTCCGCAGAAGATGGCTGGGAGCTTCACCTCGAGCCTGATAACAAGGAATCAATCGCACTCATCGGAGATAACGAGATCTGGATCGGGCAGGCAGTAGAAGGCACTGTTGATTACAGCTGCCAGCTTAAGCAGGCAAATGTTCCGATGGTTAAGGGCTATGAGTATGAGCTTTCCTTCGATGCATATGCTGACGAAGCAAGAGAAATGCTCGTATGTATTGAGGGTGACACCGACAACAACTGGGCTAGATATTTTGGTGATCAGAAAGTTACTTTATCGACAGAGAAGGAATCCTTCTCCTACAAGTTTACCATGGAAGAGAAGACGGACGAGACCTGCTGCCTCGAGTTCGCACTCGGCAACCAGAAGTCCACGGCTGGTGTATACATCTCCAACGTTAAGCTGGTTCAGACCGGTGGTGAGGAGATCGTAGACGTATTCCAGAAGGAAGTAGCAGCTGACGGTAACTACATACTGAACGGATCCTTTGATCAGGGTGAAGGACGCCTTGGTTATTGGGAACTGGAAGACAATGACAAGAAGAGAGTATCCGTAACAAATGTACTGGTCGGTGACGAGAGAGTAAGACAGGCCATGGTTGAGATCAAGGTTCCGAAGGTTCGTTCAACCCCGGTTCCGGTAATCCTCTCCCAGACAGAGCTTGCACCGATCGCTAAGGGAACCTATGAGTTCTCATTTGACGCTTATACAACCGATGGTTCCACGGACGGCATGTATGTGGTTCTCGGTGGTGAGACCTTCGAGCCGAAGCTGACTGAGAGAAACCAGACCTTTACCTTTACATTCAAGAACAAGGAGAATCTCACAAGAGAGAATTCCAACATTTTCTTTATCGTAACCAAGCCGGGCACCTATTATCTTGACAATGTGGCAGTTCGCGAGACTGCTATGATCAAGAACGGTTCCTTCAACTCCGGCCTTGCAGGCTATGAGTACGGCGCATATCAGCCGGGCGATGCAACCTTCGGTGTTGATTCACAGAAGGCCGGAAATGACACGGCATTTGACGCTGACATCAAGGATGTCGGAACCGCTGACTGGAACGTACAGCTGAAGCAGCGTGGTATCCTTCTTGAGAAGGGGCATTTCTACAAACTGAGTTATCAGGCAAAGGCTACCCAGGATCGTACCATCAGTGTTGTTATGCAAAAAGACGGTTCCAAGGATGATATCTGGGCTGTTTACACCGATGACAACAAGAACAGTCTGACAAGCAAGTGGCAGAATTTTGATCTCTTCTTCGAGATGAAGGATGACACGGATGATGACGCACTCCTCAGTGTAAGTCTTGGTTACTTCGATGGTGATGTGATCGACGGCGTACATCATGTATATCTGGACAACTTCGTACTGGTTGAGACCGATGAGAACGGCAACCCGCTGGATGACGCAGAAGAGCCGCAGGCTGAGTGGAAGAAGGTTGACGGCAAGTGGTATTACTTTGACGAAGACGGCGAGATCGAGAAGAACGCATACCGCGATGGCTATGCTCTGAATAAGAGCGGTGTTCGTACAGGCAAGAAGGTTCCGGGATGGAAGAAGGACAGCAAGGGCTGGTACTATGACCTCGGAAGCGGCAAGTATCTGAAGAACACATGGAAGATGATCGACGGTGACTGGTACTTCTTCGCAGCTAACGGCTACATGGCTTCCTACGAGTGGCGTAAGGGCTACTGGCTGAACAAGGACGGAACTCAGACCTATGACGGTGTAGCTTCCTGGTACCAGGATAAGCTCGAATGGGCTTACGGCGATTCCAACGGCTGGGTAGCTAGCAATCAGTGGGAGAAGATCGACGGCAAGTGGTACTACTTCAACGAGGCAGGCTTCCTTGCAACCGAGCAGTTTATCGACGGCTGGTGGGTAGGAAAGAACGGAGCTCAGACCTACAAGTTTAAGGCAACCTGGCGTAAGGATGCTAACGGCTGGTGGTTTGGCGACAAGTCCGGTTGGTATGCAAAGGGCGAGACCCTCGTGATCGATGGTGTTGAGTATACCTTTGGTGCTGACGGCTATGTGAAGTAATCACACTGCAGTGAAACGAACGTTTTGAATCTCATTTTGGGGCGGGACCCTTTGGGGCTCCCGCCCCTTTTTTGTGCTACTTATGACAAGGAAATGCTGGAATTTTTTCTTTAATACAGGCATAAAAAGTGCTATATTATAAACAAATGTGTGGCGAGGCATAGCTATGGGGTTTGTGAAACTGATCAACAAAGATGTGGTTTCCGAAAATGAGACGAAGCGAGGTATGGTATCCCTTCGGATCCTGTATCTTGTTGTTTTTGTTGCCTTTTTGATCGACATGATCTTCGCGGGTGTGGATGTGCTGACCCATTATCCCTGGAGGGTTGTGATCTTCTCCCTGGCTATGATCCTGCTCTTTATCCAGACCTATTATGTGCGGACACAGGTCGCACTGGTTGGCTTCATCTTCCTGATCTTTAGCTGGAGCCTCTTCATGATCCCCTGCTTTGGCTGGAGCGCCGGCATGCAGAACTACTTTATCATCATTCTGATGCTCAGCTTCTTTGCAACCCACGGCAGTAAGGTGTTCAAGTTCTGCCTCGCATTTCTGGTGCTTCTGGCCAGGATCGTAACCATCTTTATCTTTGCGGGCATGCAGCCGGAGATCGAGATCAGCAATCTTACCAACAAGATGATCCAGATCACCAATATTTCCGCGGTGTTCACATCCATCATCGTGATCTCCTACATCTTCAGCCGGGAGGAGAATGAAGCGGAAGGCAAGCTTATGGCCTTCAATGACCGGCTGATGAAGCAGGCAAATATGGACCCCCTTACGGGTCTTTCGAACCGCCGGCGGGCCACGGAATATCTGGAGCTGGTGATCAAATCTCCGAGCTTTTATGCAGTCAGTCTGGCCATGGCGGATATTGACTTCTTCAAGAAGGTAAATGACACCTACGGCCATGATGCCGGGGATGAGGTGCTGAAGTTTGTGGCGGCCTCCATGAAGGAAATCTGCGGACAGCAGGATCTGGCAGCCCGCTGGGGAGGAGAGGAGTTCCTGCTGGTGTTCCCGGGTAAGAACGGGGATGAGACCCTGTCCATCCTGGAGAGCCTTCGCATGAAGATAAAGAACAGCGTGGTCCGGGTGAAGGATCAGGAGATCCGCGTGACCATGACCTTCGGCCTCACGGAATATGATTATCAGGGAAATGTGGAGGATACCATCAAGGCTGCCGATAACAACCTCTACACCGGCAAGGCCAACGGACGGAATCAGGTAGTATTTTAGGGACAGAGCAGACAGGTTTGACCGGCCTGCTCTGATTCTCACTTTGGGAGGATGCGCGTATGAAGATCGCTCTGATCCAGTCGGAAATCGAATATGAGAACAAGGAAGAAAACCTTCGGAGAGCCGAGGCGGTTATCCGGGAGGAAGCATCCCTGGGTATGGACCTGATCCTTTTCCCGGAAATGAGCTTTACCGGTTTCTCCATGCGTGTGGAGAAGATCGGAGAGGAGGCCCGGGTGGTGGATTCCGAAGCCGGGATCGAGATCGAGGGCCGGACCCTGCAGCACCTACGTGAGCTGGCCGTAGCGTACCGGGTGGCCATCGGCTTTGGGTGGGTAGCGCTGCCACGGGATACGGAGAAGGAATCAACGGACACGGAAGTTGCCGCGGGTACGGCTGAAGAGGCTTCGGACACGCAGTCAGTCGGTCATAAGGCCGAAAACCGCTACACCATTCTGGACAAAACAGGACACATCATCAGCACCTTCACGAAGCTGCATCCCTTCTCCTACGCAGGGGAGGACCGTTTCTTCCGTGGGGGAGAGGGACCGTTGAAGTATACTGTCGCAGGGATCCCGTTTACTACCATGATCTGCTACGATCTTCGCTTTCCGGAGGAGTTTCGTGTGGTTGCACCGGATGTTCATGCAGCCTTGATCCCCGCCAACTGGCCGGCATCCCGGGCAGAGCACTGGAAGACGCTGCTTCGGGCACGGGCTATCGAGAATCAGATCTATATCTTCGCCGTAAACTGTGCCGGACATATGGCAGGGCAGTACTACTCCGGCGACAGCTGCATCATCCGCCCGGACGGACAGGTAGTGCAGTCCCTTACGGGGGAGGCGGGAGTGCTCCGCTATGAATTTAACGATGATACCGAGGACTTCCGGGCGAAGTTCCCGGTGCTGCAGGATATGAGACATTAACCTGTCATTCTGAACCGCCACAGGCGGTGAAGGATCCATCCACTCGAACAGGATTCTTCGCTTCGCTCAGAATGACGCCCATCTGTCATCCTGAACCGCCACAGGCGGTGAAGGATCCATCCACTCGAACAGGAAGAATATGGAAGAGAAAAACACCACCCTCGACGATGGCTCGAAGGAAGAAAAACTGCATAACGCCCGTCGCGGTTCCAACCGGTACTTCCTGCTGATGGTGGTGAACATCGTTGGCTTTATTCTCTATGCCCGTTTTATCAAAGGAAGAAAGAACTGGGAGAAAGGACGTGGGATCTGGTAAAGCCGATTGATTCTGATCTATTATACGAAACCCTTCGTGATTGGATCGCGAAGACGAGGAAGGAGAAGAGGAAATGACACTTCAGGAATTATATGCGGCAATTGACGGTGACTATGATCAGGCAATCCGGGTTCTCCGGGTGGAGAAGCTGGTGGATAAGCATATCCGAAAGCTTACGGCCAACGGCGTGGTGGAAGGACTGATCGAAGCAGGAAACGGTATGGATGCGACGGAGCTTTTTGAAAAGGCCCATGCCATGAAGGGGGTCTGCGCGAATCTGGGACTCACCTCCCTTTCTGTGGCTGCTTCCGAGATCGCAGAGGAGTACCGTCCCGGAAATCCCCGCACCATGTCGGATGATGAGGTGAAGGCGCGGATCGCTGCCATTTCGGAAATGTATGCAAAAACGGCAGAAGGGATCCGCAGGTACGAAGAAAGCTAGAGATTCTTTGCCCTATGGGCTCAGGATGGCTTCGTACCATAGGTATCGAGCCGGATACGAAGACTATTCCGATCATTGCCATGACGGCCAACGTTTTTGATGAGGATGTGGAGCGGTCCCTGCAGGCCGGTATGAATGCACATCTCTCCAAGCCGGTGGAACCCGAGCGCCTGTATGAGACCATGGCACGGCTGATCCGGGAGCACTCGGAGCAGTAAAGTTAAGACGAAAGATGCATGCCGGCGGCATGGCGGAGGAACCCCCTGTATGGATGGAAGAGCAGTAAATACAAACCTGATCATTGCAATATCAGGTCTTGTGATCAGTGGAATTGGTCTGATCCAGGTTTGTGTCGGCTTTCGTTACGCAAAGAAAACCAAGATGTTTTTCCTTCTGCTTTTCTCCTGTCTGATCGCGTATATCGGCATGGATATTCTGGGGCAGCTGACGGAAGGAAACCCGAATACTGTGCTGATATCACGGTTGGCCCTTTTTCTGGAATCGGTATTTTCCTCCGTCCTCATGCTGCTGCTTTCGGGATTCCTGCAGGAATCCTGTGGCATGGAACGAAAGAGGCATCCCCTGTTCATCACGTCCCTTGTTCTGTGGATCGTCTATATGGGGCTTCTGATCTTTACCCAGTTTACAACGGAGATCTATTACTATGATGCCGGAGGGAATTATCAGCGCGGACCCTGGTATCCCGTGCTTCTGATCCCGCCGGTGCTTCTTATGCTCGTAAACCTGATCGGCCTCATCCGCTATCGGAAGCGGCTCTCGGAGAAGCAGTGGTTTGCGTTTGCCATCTATCTGATCCTGCCCATGATCGCCATGTTGCTCCAGATGCTGTTCTACGGAGTCTATGTGATCGTCCTCGGATCTGCCATGGCAGCCTCTTTCATGCTGACCTTCAACCTTATGGATCAGACGGAGCGGTTCTATAAGCAGGAGGCGGAAAATGAGAAGCTGAAGGCAGAGATCCTCATGGCAGAGGTGCGGCCCCATTTTATCTTTAACAGCCTTACTGCCATCCGGGCCTGTCTGGATGAGCCGGAGAAGGCGGAGGAGGCGCTGAATCACTTTACGAAGTTCCTCCGCAGCAGTATCGACGTGCTGTCGGAGACGGAGTGCATCCCTGTGACGCAGGAGCTGAATACGGTAGAGAACTATCTCTACCTGGCAAAGGAGCGCTTCGGCGAGAAGCTGACGGTGATCCGGGAGATCCGGGACAGTGACTTCATGCTTCCTTCCTTCTCCATCCAGACACTGGTGGAAAATGCGGTTCAGCACGGGATACGTGAGAATAAGGGGGGCAGGGGAACCCTGCAGATCCGGTGCTTCCGGAAGGACAGGACACATGTGATCGAGGTGGAGGATGACGGTACCGGCTTTCGGGAAGAGGCAACCGCTTCCGGGGATGACCGGTCCCATATAGGCATCAGCAACCTGAGGGAACGCCTTCGGATGATGTGTGACGGGGTGCTGGAGATTGAAAGTGAAGCCGGGAAGGGAACCCTGGCCCGGATCCTGATTCCCGTGGCGTAAGCGGAATCGATGAATAAAGAGGTACAGTAAATGAAGATTCTGATCGTGGATGATGAACGGACGGCACTGCGAGACCTGGAGAGGGCCCTCGGCAAGGTGGTTCCGGAAGCTGGGATTGACAGTACGGATGAGGTGGACACGGCACTCGCTCTTTGCAGGGAGCGGGAGTATGATGTGGTATTCCTGGATATTCATATGCCGGAACGGGACGGTCTCAGTCTGGCAAAGGAGATGAAGCAGATCCGCCCCATGCTGAATATCGTTATGGTGACGGCGTATCCGAACTACGCACTGGATGCCATGAAGCTTTATGTCAGTGATTATATCCTGAAGCCTGCCATGGCGGAGGATCTGAAGAATGCGCTTACGCACCTCCGGAACCCGGTGCAGACGAGGCAGAAGGGGCTCTATGTCCGGTGCTTCGGGAATTTCGAGGTCTTCCTGGACGGAGAGGTTGTCCGGTTCAGCCGTGCGAAGGTAAAGGAGCTCTTTGCCTATCTGGTTGACCGGAAGGGGTCCACCTCGACCAACGCCGAGCTCCGCGCCATTCTGTGGAAGGATGATGTATCGGATGATCAGAAGCAGCGGAAGTATTTCGCCCAGATCGTATATGAGCTAAGGCAGAAACTGGAGGAACTGGGCTACGGAGATATCTTTACCCAGAGCCGGGATTCCTATGCGCTGATCCCGGAAATAATCCCCTGTGACTACTATATGGCGCTGGACCGGGATCCGGATGCCATAGCCCGGTACGAAGGGGAGTATATGAGTCAGTATGAGTGGGCAGTGAATCGTCTGGGCATCCTGAATAAGGAGCTTCATTTTATCAGTGTGTGATACGTGACAAATGATGATGCAATAAAAATGAACCGCAGAAGGTGTCAGCCTTCTGCGGTTCGTTTTTATTGATACTTAACTGTGTTTACGGATTTACGCAATATCCCTTTGCATCAAAGGTGTAGCTCTTTCCGTCGATCACGAGAGTCCGGTTCTTAGCATACCATCCGGATGTGTCGCTGTAGTACCAGCCGTTGGAATCCTGCTTCCAGGAAGCCTTCTTGCTGCCGTCCCATGCGCCGTCTTTTCCGATATAGTATCCGTCTACATACTCACACTCTGCGATATATCCGTCAGCGTGGAAGTAATACCACTTACCGTTGATCTTCTTCCAGGTTTTAGCCAGCCAGGAACCATTCGGAAGGCTGTACCACCAGCCTGTGGAGGTCTTTCTCCAGCCTGCTTTCTTGTTTACGCCGTCCCAAGCACCGTTCTTCTTAAGATAGTAGCCCTCGCGGTAAGCGTTTTCTTCCATGTAGCCGTCTTCGTCAAAGAAGTACCACTTGCCGTCGATCTTCATCCAGGCGTTCTGCGGATAGGACTCATCGGGCATCTCGTATCTCCAGCCCTTGGAATACTTCTTCCACTGGGAGATGGTTGATATGATGCATACCGGCTCCGTATCGTTATAAAGCAGATTGCCGACGATCATGTACCATACATAGTAGGTTCCCTTATCCTTCGCGGTAGGAACTTCGGTGCTCCAAGCTGTATCTTCGATATCCTCATCTACGTCATATTCCGGAGCGATGATAGGATCCTCGCCAAGAGCGTAGTAGTAGGTTCCGCCCTTGCATTCGCCTTCGGTTACAAGTGCCTGAGCCTTCTTGTTGTAAGTAAGAGCCTTTCCGGCGGGTTCGCTTTCCACTACCGGGTCCTTCAGGACGATCAGCTTCTTGGCTTCTTCAATCAGCTTTCCGATCACTTCCTTAACTTCTTCGATCTTCGCGGGAACCTTTTCCTTTACGGTTGCGATAAGCCCAGCAGCCTTTTCCTTTGCAGCGGTAAGAAGCTTCTCACCGGCTTCCTTTGCTTCTGCAAGAACCTTCTCTGCGGCTTCCTTTGCCTTTTCGATTACCTCGGGTGCCTTATCCTTTACTTCTGCAATGATCTTTTCTGCGGCTTCCTTCGCCTGAGCATACTTCTCAGCAGCAGCTGCCTTTGCATTGGCGATGAACTCCTCAGCCTTTTCCTTAGCTTCTGTCAGGGACTGCTTCAGCTGTTCCGCGGTCTCTTTTGCTTTCTCCAGAAGTGCTTCGCTCTTCTCCTTAACTGCCGTTACGAGCTGCTCGCCCTTTTCCTTGGCATCTGCAATGAACTGTTCAGCCTTTTCCTTGGTGTCGGCCAGAAGCTGCTCAGCCTTCTCCTTGGCATCGGCAACGAACTCCTCTGCGGCTTCCTTTGCTTCGGCAATCTTCTCACTGATACGTTCGGACAGCTCCGGTACCAGAGTGTCGATATAATCCTGAACATCAGCAAGCAGCACCTTCAGGTCTTCCATGATCTGCTGAAGGCTCTCACTAAAGACGTCGTCCATTTCGACCGGATCGCCTTCGCCACCCTCATTTTGGACTACGATATCATCACCTGCAGGAGCGGCAAAAACCGGTGTTCCGCTTAAGGATAATGACATGGCAGCAGCAAGAACCAGAGTGAGGAATCTGCCTGCTTTTTTCTTCCGCATGGTCTTTTGCTTCATCCAGTTAATACCTCCTTCTTCATTTTGATCACAAATTGATATGGTTTTATTTCATTTTTGGACACGGGAATCGCCCAAAATCTCACTTTAATCATATCACGTTCCATGGGCCATGCGCTACTGCTTTCTTACAATTTTTCTTAATATTTCGTGAAAAAAGGCGATAATTATACAGACTGTGATACTGCTGTGATACTTGGGTTGGTATAATCTTGCCGTTAACATCAGATAAGGGGAGAGAGTTTCATGTATTATGCAAGCATAGGTGTTTTATCCCTGATCATTCACGTCATTATCAATTTCGAGGCATTAAAGAAGAGAAACAGCCACAGGGTCAAGCTGTCCCAGGTAAGATACCGGCATTTTCTCTATGCTGTCATGCTGTTTTATATCTCGGATATCCTGTGGGGATGGTTCTATGAGCAGCACTGGATCGTTCCGACATATATCGATACCATGCTGTTCTTTATTTCCATGGGAGCATCCGTACTGATCTGGACCAGATTCGTTGTAGCCTTTATTGATAATCAGGGAAGGTTCGGAGTTCTGCTTAAGGCGGGGGGCTGGATGATCTTTACCTTCCAGCAGGTTACCCTGATCATCAACTTCTTTACACCCATTGTTTTCAGATTCATGGAGAATGATGAGTATAAGACCGGTCCGGTGAGAAATATCTCGCTAGTCCTTCAGATGATCCTTTTCATAATCGCTTCGATCTACACTCTGAGTGTTTCTGCCAGAGTGAAGGGAGAGACGCGGGCGCATCACCGGACCATAGGCTTTTCCGGGATCGTGATGTCCCTTTTTATCCTGCTTCAGTGCCAGTATCCCCTGATGCCGTTTTATTCCATCGGTTGTCTTCTTGCCACCTGCACCATTCACTCCTTTGTGTACAAGGATGAGATGCTGGAGCATTTTAAGGAAATGGAAGTCGCAAGAAGGATGGCCTTCCGGGATCCGCTTACCGGGGTTCGAAACAAGCTGGCTTATCTGGAGGTTCTGAAGGAGATCGAGCTTCGGATAGAGAGGAAGGAGCTTACGGAGTACGGTGTTGCCGTATTTGATCTGAACGGGCTGAAGGAGGTTAACGATACCCGCGGCCATGACGAGGGTGATGAGTATATTAAAAGTGCGTGCAGCCTGATCTGTCATGTATTTCAGCATAGTCCGGTTTTTCGGATCGGTGGAGATGAGTTTGCAGCGGTTCTGGAGCGAGATGATTATCAGAACCGGAAAGCACTGCTGGCGGAGTTTAATGCTGCGGTGGAGAAGAATCTGAGGAACAATGATGTGGTGGTCGCATGCGGGATCGAAGCCTATGATCCGAAGATCGATACCAGTTACAACGATGTGTTCCGCCGGGCAGATAAGAATATGTATGTTCGAAAAGAGGCATTGAAGGAGATGAACGTCGAAGGGAGATGAAGGATATGATGGGGGCTGAAAAAAGAACAAATGTAAGGAAAACAGGCAGGGCGAGAAAGAGACTTTTCGCCCTGCTTCTGTCCATCGGACTTTTGCTGCCGCAAGGGATGCCGGTGGCAGCAAAGACCGTAAATGATAACGGTTCAGATGCTTTGGTTGAGAAGGATGAACTGGTACCGGGAACCTATGTTGAGGGTGAAGCAATCGTATGCTATAAAGCCGGGGGAGATCCGGCCTCAAAGCCTGAAGATCAGGTAAAGCAGGAGGTAGAGAAGACACTGGAGAAGGAACAATCTGTGGATGATGCGGAGGTATTGCTTACGGTAGAGGATGTAAGTGGTGTCGAAGATATCATATCAGGGGAGACCGAAACAGCGGAGTCTCTTACGGCATATGAGGAGGAAACAGTGGCTCCGGGGATGATCACCCTGGTCCGTTCCGACCGGCTTTCCACGGAGGAGCTTCTGGCGGAGCTCCGCCTGCGGGAGGATGTTCTTTATGCGGAACCGAACTATATCATAAGTCCCCAGTCTGCGGACTATACCGACCGTCAGTGGGGGAATGATTCCACCTACGGCATGGGCGTGGATGGCTGGAATACTTACAGCGGTACCGCACCGACACCTTCGGTAGATACCTCGGATCAGGTTGTTGCGATCATTGATTCGGGTGTGGACTATACCCATGAGGATCTGAAGGATGTGATGTGGAACCGGGGACGGGAGTATCCGTCGCTGGTTGCCATGGGCGGAGGAGGCTTTGGCATCTGCACGGCTTACAGGGATGTGGGCGGAGGTGTCCTTGATACAACGGATCCCAGGGATCAGTACGGTCATGGAACCCACTGTGCCGGCATCGTGGCGGCTGCCTGGAACGGCAGCGGAGTCAGCGGTGTTACCTCCGGTGCAAAGATCATGGCGGTCAAGGTCTCCAACATGGCCGGCAACTTCCCTGAGGATGCCATCGTCCGCGGTTATCAGTACGTGCTCGAGGCAAAGAAGGCCGGGGTGAATGTGGTCGCGACCAACAATTCCTACAGCCGTTTCATGCAGACCCTGACGAATTCGATCCTTGTCGAGGAAGCGGGAAAGCTGGGGATCGTTTGTGTCTATGCGGCAGGAAATGAAGATCTGGATCTTTCCATGACGAATTCCACCTCTGTCTTTACGGGCCAGCCGCGGAACTCCCTGGTGATCGGAGCAAGTGATGTGAAGGGGAATAAGGCCTCCTTCAGCAATTATGGACCGAAGGATGTGGACGTTTTTGCGCCTGGGGATAATATCTGGTCCACGGTTATGATGCAGAGGGGACGTCCCACAAGGAAGACGCCTGTGTTTTCCGTGGATGGAAAGCCATATGAGGTGGACTTTTCGACGAGTGAGACTACGGAGGAGCCGATCATCGGGCTTTCGGGAGAGAAGGTGGAGCTCTCCATCCGGACCGTCGGAGACGGAAAGAAGGCCCTTCATGTAAAGAATACGGACACCTCCAAAGAGATTATTTTTCATACCCGGACATTTGCGGATCTGAAGGATTGCCCGGGTGGGTGCCTTGAGATCTATGCAGAGAAGGAGGCCTCCTTCCAGTATGGTGTATATGTGATGGAGGGAAATGATGATTCCACTGCGAAGAAGGCCTACAGTGATGTTGTGACGCTGGTGCCGGGGCTGAATGATATCGGTTTCCTGTGCACGGGAGAGACCGATGATATTCCGGAGGAGAATGTCAGCCTTCTTTTCAAGGTGAATGTGAATGCAAGTGAGGACCTGTCGATCTTCTATCCGGATTTTTATATCCGAGGTATCCGCATGTGCTCAGCGCTTGAAAACTACGAATCCTGGAGCGGAACCTCCATGGCAACGCCCATGGTGACCGGAGGAGTTGCGGTGCTTGCAGCAGTGTTCCCGGAGGATCCGGCAGCAAAGCTTGCAGCAAGAGTTGCAGGAAGTGTGGAAAGAAGAGAGGGACTTGACGGGAAATGCCTTTCCGGAGGAATCTTCCGTCTGGATAAGGCCATCGCAGGCGATACGGTTCCCGTACCCCAGAAGGCGGATGTGGAAGGAAGCCTTCTTACGGTGGAAGGATACTTCTTCGGGGATACAGCCGGAAGTATCTCTCTTGGCAACGTGAACTGTACCGTGAAGTCCTGGACGGATGAGAAGATCACCGCTGAGCTTCCGGAGGATTATGAACCGGGAGAAAACCGGATTGAGGTAACCTCCGGGAAAGGCTCGGGGCATGCATATTTCCGTCTGGGTACGGCAGCAGAGCTCTGGCCGAGACTTCCCCTTCCGGGAAGTACGCTCTCGGAATCCGGAGAGTATATCGTCACGGAGGAGGCAAAGCGAAACTATCCGGATTTCTATCTGGGAGCCGTGAAGTCCATAATCGTGATGGAAGAAGAACTGTACGCCTTTGTGGAGGGTCTGGAGCAAAAAACAGCGGTTTACCGGTATCAGATCAGCAAGAAGACCTGGGATGTGGTTCTTACAAGTAAAGACTATGCCCCTACGGATGGGATCACGGCCTGGAACGGGAAGATCCTGATCCTGGGGATCGCGCCTACGAAGAATACGACAGCCATCGGTTTATTCGATCCGAAGGCGAATACACTCTCCTGGACCGCCTTTGACGAAGGAAACAATGAAAAGATGGTTCATATGGTCAATAACGGATACGGAATCTTCCTGATCGGAGGGGTCACAATGACCTATGATGATCCGCAGAGTGAGTGCCCCGTCCCCCGGTGCCGTCAGCTGAACCCGGTAACGATGGAGGTGACGGAGCCGGAGGATGAGGCGGCGTCCTATATCACAAGGTGTGTAAGCCTCTCTGCAAAGGAGGATGGAACTGTCATTGGCGTAACCGGAGAGGATATCAATCCGGGCGGTATGGAGTACATCACGGTATCATTTCAGGGAGATAAGTATAAAAAGGTAACGGAGAGTAACCTGAAAGGACTCTTTAAGGAGCTTGCGCCGAATATCCACGCAGGCTGCAGCTGCCTGGCAACAAAGGACGGACTCCTTTTATTCGGGCCTGTCATAAAGGATGAGGAGGATTTGGTTGTAGCAGACAGCTATCTTCTTTCCGATGACGGAAAGAAGATGACGAAGCTGCAGAAAGTCCTTTCCCGGCGACCGACACAGAATATTGTAACTGCAGCCGGTGACGGCAGCGGTTATGTTATCGGAATGAACCCCGGCGAAGAGGGCTACTATGTCTTTGCAGAGGTGAAGGCGGATATGATTCCCCAGTATGGAATGAAAGCTTACTCCAATGAGTGGGTGGACGGTATCCGGTACGGGAAGGACGGCTTCCGGAGCCTTACACATAAGGAGAAGGCTGTCTGGAAGAAGAATAAGACCGGATGGTGGTATGAAGACGCCTCCGGCTGGTATCCGAAGAAGTGCTGGCAGAAGATCGACGGAAAGTGGTATTATTTCAATGAGAAGGGTTATATGGAAGCGGATGCCTATCGCAGCGGATATTACCTTACGGCAGATGGTGCCTGGGACGGACGGGCGAAGGCATCAGGCTGGAAAGAGGACAGCAGGGGCTGGTGGTACTCTTTGGACAAAGAAAACTATCTCTCAAACGGCTGGAAAAAGATTGACGGAAAGTGGCATTATTTTAAGGAATCAGGTTATATTGCCGTAAATGAATTCGTTCGGGGCTGGTGGATCAACAAGAACGGCATTCAGAGTGATCCCGTACACTACGGTTGGCATAAAACCGACACCGGGTGGTGGTACGGTGCGAACGGTGGATGGTATGCAAAGGGCAAAACCTATATCATCGACGGGAAAAGCTACGCTTTTGACAGGAATGGCTACATGGAGTGATTTTGCATGTATCAGGGAAAAATACTTAACAGAAAATTTTATCAGTACCTGTTTCCAACGGTGCTTTGTGTGATGGCCACGTCCCTGAACGAGTTTGTCGACAGTATCATCGTGTCGCGGATGTTGGGTGCAGAGGCTATGAGTCTGGTCAATCTGGGTGCACCGGTCATGCTTGCTTTTGCAATGCTTTATGTGCTTCTCGGAGTGGGAGGTTCGGCTGTATATGCGGTATACGCGGGGCGGATGGAGAAGAAAAAAGCTGACGGTATCTTTACGCTTACCATGATCGTGTCAGCCGTACTCATAGCGATCATAATCCTGTTCGGTTTATTCTTTACCGAACCTCTCGCCGGGATGATGTGTAAATCTGAGGATATGTTACCGCAGTTTGTTTCGTATCTTCGTATCGTCACCTTCTCCGGTATCCTGATCCTGCCGCTGCAGGTGATCATAAGCTTTATGCCGGCCTTCGGGCATCCGGCTATAGGTACCGCATTGAATATCATCGCAAATGTGGTGAATCTTATTTTTGATTACGTATTTATCCGTATCCTCGGGGATGTGAGAGGCGCAGGTCTGGGGACTCTTTCAGGGTATATCGCAGGTGCAATCGTTGTCCTGGTTTTGTGGCAATTGAAAAAGGTATCCCTGCCCTTCGCACGTATAACCTTTAAGGTTGGTGAGGAATTAAAGGGTGTTGTCAAACACGGGATTTCGCCATCTATCAACCAGTTGGGATTTTGCATCAAGATCGCCTTTTCCAACTGGCTTGCTTTCGAGGTTGCGCAAATGACGGGCGTTACCACATTTGCGCTTTGTATTCAGGTTGTGTCCATTCTGTCCATCTTTATCGGGGGCATCCTCGGAGCGGTAATTCCTCTGGTTGCAGCGCTGTACGGGCAACGGGATTTTCATGGGATGAGGATCCTGATGAAAACCGGCCTTAAGCTTCAGTTCATCATCAATATGGTACTTCTTCTGATACTTGAGCTCTGGCCGGAGGTTATACTCTGGATCTACGGCGTGGGCGGAGAGGATGCACCGGCCGCAATCTCTGCAGTTCGGATCTTCTCGATCATGTTTGTGTTCCGCGGCTTTACGGTCCTTTTTATCTACTATCTGCCTATCATCAAGCGTAGCGGTTACGCCATGGTCATCAGCATCATAGACGGATTTGCCGGTGTGATCCCGATCGAATATGTTCTGTCACGATTCTACGGGATTAACGGCATCTGGGCCGGCTTTACGGTGACATCGGTGCTTCTGCTGATCGGCGTGGTGATCACGAATTACATCATTTCCAGAAGGTCTGAAGGAGCATACAGCAGTTTCCTTCTGCTGGAGAATGAAAGCCGAGAGATCCCTACATTTGCCACCACCGTGGAGATGAAGGATGCAGATATATCAAGACTCACGCCTTCCATTCAGGAGTTCTGTAAGAAGGAGCAGGTGGACGACAGGATCGCCGTGCTTACGGCCATATCCACAGAGGAAATGAGCCTTTACTCCATCTGCCACAGCAGCAGGATCGATTATATCGATATACTTCTTAAGGTCTATCCTGACCATATCCTGATGGATTTCAGGAGTATCGGAGATCCGTTTGACCTGACATCTGCAGATCCTGAGGAGTACTCCAATCTGGCGATGCTTAAGAAAATGGTTACAACCGTGGATTATAATTATGTTATGGGAATGAACCAGACGAGGATCACGATTCGCCGGGAGGCAAATATTTTGAATCGATAGAGTTTACAAAGTTTAGATTTTGGAGGGGTTTACTATGGATCATGTATTGATTGTTGAAGCGGTTTCGACGGGGTTCAATCTGGTGGAGGATGTGGCACGAAGGGGATACGCGCCGGTGGTGATGGAACCGCTGGGGGGAGGATTCCCGGTTCTCTTCCGAGAGGAATGCTACAAGCTGTTTTACCGAAAGCCGGTAATCCTCCGGGAGCAGGAAAACTATGAAGATACACTGGCGCTGGTAAAGTCCTACGCGCCGGTTGCGGTGATGCCCGGATCGGAGTCGGGCGTTGTGCTCGCGAACCGTCTGGCTGCGGATCTGGGGCTTCCGGGGAATCCGATCAGCAAACTTCCGGCAATGACCGAGAAAGATGCCATGCAGGAGGCATTGAAACAGGCTGGGATCCGTTACATTAACGGGAAAAATGTATCGTCTCCGGAGGAGGCAGTTTCCTTCTGCCGTGAGAACGGGCTTACCACGGCTGTGGTGAAACCCGTCCATAGTGCGGGGAGCGTGGGAGTCTACCTTTGTGACAATCTGGAGGAAGTGGAGCATGCCGTCCGGGAAATCCTCGGGGCAGAGGGCTTCTATGGCTCCACGGTCCGTGAGGTGGTTGTCCAGGAACGGATCGTAGGGACGGAGTATATCGTTAACACGGCGTCCTGCGACGGGGTGCACCGCCTCAACTCCATTCTTCGGTATAAGAAGGAAAAGACCGCTGAGGGCAGATACATCTATGATTATGCAGAGACCATAAATCATCTGGAGCCCGGCCATAGCGAGCTGATCGAGTATGCATTTCAGGTGGCGGATGCCATAGGATTCCGGTACGGGATCGTTCACGGTGAATATATGATCGACGAGAAGGGACCGGTTCTGATCGAGGTGAACTGCCGCCCCATGGGATGCAGCATGCATGCGGATTATCTGGACCCCATTTACGGGCATCATGAAACCGATATTCTGCTGGACTGCTTTCTGGACAGGGAGAAGTTCATGCGGGAACGGAACGCCCCTTACGCGCCGAAGGCGAAGGGCATGCTGAAGCTTATTATGGTTCCGAAGGATATGGAGGCGGAGAGCCATCCGATCTGGACAATCGCAAGGCGTCTGAAAAGCACGTACCGGATCGCAGTCGGAGATGAGAACAGTGTGGCGGAATATGTGAAAACCAGGGATCTGGAATCTGCCGGAGGGATCATTTACATGCTGCATGAGGATGAAAATGTAGTGATGAAAGAGCTGCATCTCCTGCAGCGTCTGGAGAGAGATTTCTTCCAGTTCCTTCTCAGTGAGGGAACGGCCCGAAGATGGTTTATGGATGCGGGTGTTCCGACGGAAGAGCCGGAGGAACTCATGAAGGCCTGCGGTTGTTCCGGCGCAGTGCTGCTGGCGGTGGATGAGCCGGCGGAGATCCCGGGAGCACAGGTGGTAATGCCTGAAACGCTGGAGGATGCCCACATGGGATTTGATCATGTGATCATAGCGTACCAGAAGTCGCTTCTTTCCATCGGCGATCCGGCATGTCTTAAGCTGATCTTTGATACTATGGATAAGGTTCGCCCGGGAGGACGTGTGATCATACCGAAGAGCACGTATCGGTATATGGCCTACGAACGGGAAGGGGCAGAGATGCTTATGCTGGTGAACGGAATCAGCATCACTGCACCGGTTCCGGGGCAGAAGGATCTGGTAATCGGCACGAAATAACCGATTTTCATTGATTTCATTGGTGTGTGATACTAGTGTGATAGTTGATGTGCTATAATTCCTATTCGGACAGGGGAGGTCTGTCCGAATAGGTTTTATTATACATCAAAAGGAGAACAGAATATGAAAAAGAAGCTTTTTATCCTTGCAGCCGTTTGTATGGCGTTATCCATGGTCGGCTGCGGTAATGACAGTTCAAAGGAAGTAACTACAAGTTCTGCGCAGAGTTCATCCAGTGCAAGTGTCATAAGTGTAAATACTTCCTCCGGAGGTATGATCGCTTATGCTGCAGAAGGTGCGGAGATTAAATTCGACGAAGACTTTCCGACACAATCTCTGCAGTTCCCCGGTACAGACGGTGCAAAGTTTGTTCTGGAAGCAAAGGTGAACCCGGAGAAAGAGGGTGTGCAGTTCATAAAGTGGAAGAAGGATGGCTCGGACTATTCGACGGATGCGAAGATTACCATCACGGTTTCCGGAAATGCTGAGTATTATGCAGTGATTGAGGATCCGAATGCTGAGTTTGAAGGCTCCTATGACTATCTTGTACTCGTGAATAAAACTCATAAGCTTCCGGATGACTGGGAGCAGAATGTGGTCCTCGAGGAAGCAACGAATCGTTACGGAGAGAAGTATAAGGTAGAAAGGAAGGCTCTGGAGCAGTTCCTGAAGCTGCAGAAGGAGCTTGCAGACGAAGGGATCTATATCGAACTGGACAGCACCACCAGAAGCGTTGCGGAGCAGCAGAAGCTCTGGGATGACTGGACGGTTGAGAAGGGCGAGGACTATGTGAAGAAGTATGTGGCTGTTCCGGGTTACTCGGAGCATCACACCGGTCTTGCCATCGATGTCTGCCTGGATAAGGACGGAAAGCGGATCGACGATAATGATGATATGATCGCTGAGAAGGAGATCTTTGCAAAGGTCCATGAAAAGCTGGCAAAGTACGGCTTTATCCTGCGTTACCTTGAGGGTAAGGATGCAGAAACCGGATACAGCTATGAGCCGTGGCATTTCCGTTATATCAATGATCCGGATAAGGCGAAAGAGATTATGGATAAGGGAATTACGCTTGAGGAATATCTTGGAGCGTTGAACTAGACACAGTTAAAGCCCGAATATAAAGAAATACCGGATGAGAGCGCTTTGGCGCTCTCATTCTTCTAACCTGCAAAAGCGTGGAATAGGAGAGATGGGAGCTACGGCGGAGATAAATGTCGGGGCTGAGAATTATGTGCTTACCTGCGGGGCAAAGTAAACATAGTTGATGACTGATTGAGTACACAGGCTTAAAATGGTATAATAAGTCCGTTGGAATCGGGATGCTGAAGGAACCGTTTCATCGGTGGAAGCATATTCTTTCGGGGACAGGATGTTATGGAAAGAAAAACGTCAAATGAAATCATATTGCAGACGAATGGTCTGTACAAGGTATATGGTAGCGGCGAAAATGCCGTAAACGCCCTGGACGGTGTGGATATTTCGGTTTATGCGGGGGAGCTTCTGGTAATCCTCGGAAGCAGTGGCAGCGGGAAATCCACGATCCTGAACATGCTCGGCGGGATGGATGTGCCCACCGGAGGAGAGGTTCTGTTTCAGGGGACGGACATCGGGAAGTTCAGTGACAAGAAGCTGACCGCCTATCGAAGACATCATGTGGGGTTCGTGTTTCAGTCCTTCAATCTGATCGGAGAGCTTACGGTCCGGGAGAATGTTAAGCTGACCGCGGATCTAAAGAGCAATCCGAATATCGTGGACGAGATGCTGGATATCCTGGGTCTTTCCGAAAAGAAGGATAAGTATCCTTCCCAGCTGTCCGGCGGACAGCAGCAGAGAGTGGCAATTGCCAGAGCTCTGGCGGGAAATGCGGATATCCTGCTTTGTGATGAGCCCACCGGCGCGCTGGATTATGAAACCGGAAAGCAGATCCTGGTACAGTTACAGGATCTGGTGAGAGTACATGGGAAAACAGTGATCATCGTCACACATACAAAGGAAATTTCCACGATGGCAGACCGAGTGATCGTCATGAAGGACGGACGGGTGATCCGTACGGAGGTCAACGATACACCTGCTTCGGCGGAAATGATCGAGTGGTAATATACATTTGGAAGTGGTTTTGGAATGAAGAACAGCTTGTTTCGCGTGATCAGAAAAAAATACGCCAGACTGCTGGTATCCATGCTGTTGGTATCATCGCTGGGATGTGGAATCATGTCCGGCATGTCCAATGGCTTTTTGTCGTTGAAACAGACACTGAATGAGTATATTTCGGATATGGGATATCCGGATGTGGTGATCTCGACGACAACCACAACCAAAGACAAGGCAGATCTGCTCCGTGCCCTGGATGGCGTGGAGGAGGTGAATCCGAGACTGAAGGGAAATCTTGTTCTGATCGACAGAGAAGGGCGCTACATCTCAGCAGAAGCCCTGACCTACGACGAACAGGATTTTTCAAAGTTTTATTACTGGGAAAAGGTGGATAAAAAGGGAGAATATCCAATCCTTATGGAGCACGCCTTTTGTGAAAGCAATGGAATTCATGCAGGGGACGAACTGACGGCCCGGCTGGGAGAGGATGAAAGGCTCTGTACGGTATATGGCGTGATCTCCAGACCGGAAACCCTGTCAACTCCAAGCATCGGACGTATGAAGGCATCCCCCATGGATGTCTGCTATATATATGTCCCCGCGTCGATTCTGGAGGATGAAGAAAACCCGGAATATGTGAAGGCCTTTGCCGAGTGGGAAACGAAGAACCGGGAATATGAAGAGGCAAAGGAAAAAGCGGATTCGGAGCACGAAAAGACTTTGGATCAGATTACGGATTCCGAAAAACAGCTGTCGGAAAAAGAAAAGGAAATGACGGAAAAGCTTTCGGAAGCGGAGCAGCAGAAGGAGTCCCTGCTCCGGAACCGGGAGGAGCTAAGAAAGAAACAGCAGGAATTGGCGGAACTGGAAAAGCAGCTTCAGTCGAAGAAGGATGAGCTTGCGGATGGTGAAAAGAAGCTTTTGCAGGAAAAGCAAAAGCTGGAGGATTCGAAGAAGGAACTGGCCGGAAAGCGTGAGGAACTGGACCGGACCAAAAAGGAACTGGAGGCGCAGTATAACGAACTGAAGACGAAGCTGGATGAGGGAAGGCGTAGTCTGGATGAGAATAAGAAAAAGATCGACGAGTGGAAAGAGCTGATCCGGATTCTGGAAGACAATAAGGATCAGATCGAACAGATCGTAGGGAGTATTAATCTTCCGAAGGATACCTATGAACGTGCATCCGCTCTTGTTTCGGATGTGGACCGGATTCTTTCGAATACGGACTATGTGATCAGAATGCTGAAGTCCTTTGATCAGATAATCCATGATGTGAATGTGGACTCCCTGCTGGATCATATGGGACAGTATTCCGATACACTACGAAAGCTCCGGGATCAGTTGAGTGACGCGGTAAAGCGGGCGGAGGATCCGGCGGTAGTGGAAAAGTTTCGGGAGGAGATCATATCCCAAAGCCGGTTATTCCTGGATACCTTTGTAAAAGACAGTAAAACCGTGAAGGAGGTTGTTGATTCCGCGGTTCTTTACGTGAAGGATATGGAGACTAAGCTGGAGGAGGGCTATAAACAGCTGGAGGAGTATTCCGGTTATCTGAAGCAGATCGAGGAAGGCCTTCGGACCGTCGATGCCGGATACGGAGAGCTGGAGAAGTACGAGAAGAAGCTTTCGGATGGTGAGAAGCAGATCCGGGACGGCGAAAAGACGCTGGATTCCTACAGAAGCCAGATCCGGGACGGTGAAAAGCAGATCGCTGACGGGAGAAAAGAGATCGAGAAGTATCTGATCGAGATCGAGAAAGCAATCGAAGCCATCGAGCAGGGAATCCTTGACGGAAAAACAGAGTTTGAAAATGCACGGGACCTGCTGAAGGAAGCAAAGGCAGAGGTCCAATCCGAGTGGTCGAAGATCCTGAAGGAACTGTCCCGGGGTGAGGAGGAGCTTGCGAATGCAAAGGATCAGCTGGATGACTGGCAGGGATATGAAAACTTCTGCAATCAGTTCCTGATCCGGGTTTCGGAGGGCATGGATCCGGAAGATGTACGACGCCGGGCAGAGGAAGCCCTGCTTGATGTTGAGATCAAGGAAAGCTACACGTATCAGACATCAGAACTCCGGGATAAACTGGAGGGAGAAAACTTAAGTCCTCTGGAGATCATGACCATGTACATCCCCATGGTCTTCTTTGGCGTTGCACTGATCGTGATCTTCCTTTTCATGAATCTACTGGTTCGGCGGTGCCGCAGGGAGATTGGAATTCTGCGTGCCCTTGGCTTTTCTAAGCGTTCCATCGTATCGCAGTTTTGTACGGTGAGCCTGATCGTCTCCCTTGGTGCAGTTTTGATCGGGGCACTTATGGGGATTATCGTGGGAAGATTGATCGGTAACAGCTTTCAGGACTTTCTTGATCTCTATTATATGAACCACCAGTTTTACTGGGGACGGATCCTGCTTGCTGCCGGTATAACGGTGCTGGTGGGACAGATCGCCACCTTGCTTAGCATGGGCTATGTGAATCATATTGCGCCTGCGGAGGCCATGACCAGGCCGGCTCCGAAGGAGGCGTTCCATGCAAGCGGTTTTATGAGAAATTCCAACTCGTTTTTCAAATACAGTGTATTTTCACTGATGAGGAATAAAATGCGGTTTTTCTTTACCGTGATCTGTCTTGCCGCTTCATCCATGCTGATGTTCTCAGCCTTTTCCTTCGGGGCATGCAAGGATAAGCTTCTGGTCAGCTATTACGAAGACCGGGTCAACTATGACTGCGAAGCGTTTTTCAGTTATGAACCTTCTGCAGAAAAGATCGGAGAGCTGGAGCGGCTTGGGATCGCAAGCTCGCCGGAGTCCGTCAGGTATTATAAAAAGGAGATCCGTTTCGGGGATGCTTCGGAAGAGGCTTTCATCCAGGCAATCCCAAAGGATACCGATAAGGTCAGAATCCTTGATTCCGATGAAAAGGATTTAAGGCTATCGGAGGAGGGCCTGATTCTGGAGAGATATATCGCTGAGAAACTGAACCTTAAGGCGGGAGATGTGGTTACCATCGACGGAGAGAGTTTCCCGGTAACAGCCATTTCCGAGCAGTATGAAGGCCGTGTTCAGTTTATTTCTCTGGAAGCGGCAGAACGTCTCGGGGAACCTGTATTTTACTCGGTTCTCCTCTCGGTGGAACCGGATCAGCAGATCAAACTGGGGCAGAAGTTATCGGAGGTTGACGGATATATCCTTGCGTCCTTTATCGACCGGAATTACAACTATTGGAAGAAAAACTTCCGGGGCTTTACTGCCTGCGTGATTGCCGTCATTCTGTTCTCGGTCCTGATCGGATTTGTAATTATAACAAATACGCTTCTTGCCAACCTTCTGGAGCAGAAGAAGGATCTCTGTATCCTCCGGACACTGGGCTTCCAGTGCTCTGAACTATCCTTCCGCCTGTTTTTCCAGACAGCGCTATATTATGTATTCGCCTGTCTGATCGGGATTCCGGCGGGAGCGCTGGTGGCAAAAATGGCGATCGATCATATGGAGACGGAGGGAAGAAGCTATCCCTTTGTGAATGAACCGTATCTTTACCTGCAGACCGCCGCGCTGGTTCTCGGGTATCTGATCATCGGGCATATCATATCCATGAAGTCCCTTCGGAAGTGGGATATTGTGGAGAGTGTGAAGGATAAAGAGTAAGAGTATTGCAGATGATTTCCTGATAAGGAGGCTTAAAGCAACAATGGACAGAGTTGAAAAGAATTCCGGATACTGGTCAGAGCTGATGGCAGATTCCGGCAGGTATCTGAAATTCTATAACATCAAAGGAAACGACTATGGTTCCGTACCGGTCAGAATAAAGGAAGACAGTGTCCTTGCCCATGTGAGTGAGACGAATTCTTCGTTGTTTGACTTTTACGGGAGCGTATTTGCGCTGTATCTGTCACGGATCGACCGGCTCCCCGGTGTTTTGATGTATACCGGAATGCCTGCAAAGGAAGGTGAACAGCCCGGAAGGAAGACGCTGCTCAGGGTTCCTGTGGATCAGGAGAGCAGCTTCCCGGATTTCCTTCGGTCCTTTAAAGCAGCGTATCAGGAGGCTGTGGAGCATACGGATGTTGATGTGAGTCAGTATCTTACGGAGAAAGGCTCCTATTACTCGGTTTATGACCTTTCTGATTCTGATGAGAGTAAGGATGCGAATTCGGAGGATGCCTATGCCCTGATGCTGATCCTTCGGGAAGGCGCAGTGGAGATAAAGTATAACACCGGGCTTTTCACGGAGACGTATATAAGTCACATGGTGAAGAATCTGGAAAGCTTAACCGATGAGATCCTTCGCTCTCAGGAATGTAAGATTTCGGATCTGGACATTCTTTCGAAAGAGGAGAAGGAATGCCTATCCGAATTCTCCAAGGGTAAAACCATTGAAGTAGATCAGGACAGGATGTTTGCAGAGGCGTTCCGAAGCTTTGCGGCAGAGAATCCGAATGCTCTGGCGGTAGATGACGGGGTGAATAAGATCAGTTATGTAGAACTGGAGAGATCCAGCAATTCCGTGGCTTATGATCTGGCAAACCGGTTCCATATTGCCCCCGGCAGCCGCGTGGCATTAATGCTTCCGAGAACCTATCATTTCCCGGAACTGGTTCTGGCTTTGAATAAGATTGGTGCAGCTTATGTTCCCATCGATACACAGTTTCCGGTGAACCGAATCCGGCATATGATCGGCATCGCCGGAGTGGATCATTTCATCACAGTAAAAGCCATAGGAGAGAAACTGGATTCGGACATCCGTGTGATCTGTCTGGAAGATCTTAAATATGACCATGATGTGGTAGTGGAGATACAGAGTAAAAAAGAGGACTTGTTCGCTATCCTCTTTACCTCCGGCACCACAGGCATCCCCAAGGGAGTTATGTTTTACAACCGGCAGTTCCCATGGGCTGCCGTAGCTTTAACGGATGTGTTTCATACCTCCTGCGGGGACTGCATGGGATCTTTCTTCAGCTTCAGCTTTGTGGCATCCTTTGTGGTCTGTGCAGCACTTTTTATGGGTTGCTCCCTCAGACTGTTCAACGAAGAGGAGCAAAGGAACAGCCTGCTGCTGATCAAGGCGCTGAAAGAAAATCATATGAACAGCCTGATCCTGCCTCCGACGGTGGGAATTCCCATCTACGAAAGGGAAGATCTGAATCTGGATTATCTGGTCCTGGCCGGTGCTAAGCTGAATGAACTCAGTCATACAGAGAGACACACCAGGCTGGTGAATTTCTACGGCACCACCGAAACCATAGTAGCCATCAGTAAGATCTATGATCTGGAGAACACTAAGGACGACCGGGTTCCTTTGGGAAGACCGGTTGCGAATACCTCGGCCTATATTCTGGATGAGCAGAATCGTCAGATGCCTGTAGGCGTTCCCGGTGAGATCTGCATATCCGGTGGCATTATGACGCCCGGATATTGCAATGATCAGGAGCTGACCGCCAAAAGCTTTGTGGAGAATCCCTATTCTGACTGCGATACCAACCGGACCATGTATCGTACCGGTGATATCGGCTATTATAATTTTGATGGCGAGATCGAGATCATCGGACGGGAAGATGACCAGCTTTCTGTCAGAGGCTTCCGGATCGAATCCGGCGAGATCTCAGCCATCATGAAGAGCTTCCCGGAGATTGCTGATGTATGTCTGGATGTTGAAAATGATACACTGACCGCGTATTATACACTCTCGAATAAAACCGGTGTGGATCAGAAAACGGAAGATGCGGATCAGGATTCGGAGCAGAATGATGACCTGTTGGAGAACCGGATCAGGGAAGCCCTGAAGCGGGAACTGCCCTATTATATGATTCCATCCCTTTTTGTAAAGCTGGATAAGATTCCGCTGAATATCAACGGAAAGGTCGATAGAACCGGCCTGAAAAGGGTGGCCCGGCAGCAGAACATAGAGATCAAGGATGAAACCCTCCGTGCAGTTGTGGAAGCGTTCCGTGAGGTTCTTAGGTTAGAGGTTGTACTGCCGGATGACCGCTTTGTTGCTCTGGGCGGAACCTCTCTTTCTGCCATGAGGCTGCAGCTTCTGCTGCAGGATAAGCTGAAGATCAGTCTCTCCGCGAATGAACTGATCGGCCTTTCCACGCCGGAGGAGATTGCGGATTATGTAAGGTCGAATCGAAATGCCCATCCGGTGGTGGATGAGAAGAAGTATTCCTTCGATGCACCATGTCCCTTATCAGAGTCTCAACTGAATATATACCTGGATGAAAGCGTACATGACCGGGAAACTGCGTATAACAACCCGTTCACTCTGCGGTTCAAAAAGGACGGATTTTCTGCAGATCTGCTGAAGCAGGCACTGCAGAAGGTGTTTAAAGCATTCCCGATATTAAAAGCACGTGTCCTGAATCAGGATGGTGCTTTGTCCCTCTGCTTTGATGCGGAACCCGTGATCACGGAAGGATCTGTAGAGGAGATCGGGTCCTTTGTCGTGCCCTTTAAAACGGATGAATGCCTCGCCAGATTTCTGATCGCCCGGGACGGAGAAGCTACGATCCTGTGCGCGGATGTTCATCACCTGATCTTTGACGGTGTTTCGTTAAATGTCTTCCTGAACAGCCTCTTTTCTGCTTTAGGGGAGGAAGCGTTGGATTCCGTGGATCGGGGATTATTTAAGGAACTGGCCTTCGAGGAAGCAGTCGCTTCCTCCGGTATGGACGAGGCAAAGGCATTTTACAGAGAGATGCTTGCCGACAGAGAAGAAGCCCATGAACTGCTGCCTTCCGTCACCGGAGCAGGGGAAGATTTTGAATATATAGAGACTTTTGACATGGATATGGAGCAGCTGGCTTCCTTTCTTCGAAAGCATGCCATCACCCACAACCAGTTTTTTGCGGGTGTCTTTGCCTATACCCTTTCCAGGTTCACCGGCGGAGAGAAGGCACTCTTTAATCTGATCGAAGACGGAAGGGGGCATGTGGATCTGTCCCGGTCTATCGGAATGTATGTAAAGACACTTCCGGTTCTTATGGACTGTAAGGATCAGGACATGGCGTCCTTCCTTTCGTTAGTCTCGGAACGGATCAATTCCGTCATGAAGTATGACCTGGTCCCCTTCCGTATCCTGGCTTCCGAATTTGATCTTACCGCAGGTATTCTGTTCCAGTATTCTCATGCCATGTTTACGGATGCCCTGAACATGGAGGGAAGAAATATAGAGATCGAACCGTTAAAGCATGATCTGGATTCGGAGCTGTCCTTTAATGTTTTAAACAACGGGGAGAAGGGACTGACACTCAGGATCCTTTCCTCCTCCCGCTATTCGGAGGAATTTATTACTCGTTTTGCCAAAGCGTATCAGCAGATCCTCCGGGGGATGATGACGGCAGAGCGGCTGAAGGAGATTCCTTATACATCCGAAGAGGATATCTCTCTGCTAAATGGCTGGAACCTGACGGAAGTTAGTCTTCCCTATGGGCATATTCTGGAGGCTTTCCGTGATACCCTGTCCAAGTATCCGGAAAATAAAATGGTTGTATATAAGGATGCATCCTATACCTTTGCGGAGGGGGCTTTTATCGCGGATCGGATCCGGCAGAAGCTTCTTTCCCTTGGCATTACGCCGGAGGACAGAGTCGGATTTCTGGTCCCCCGTTCGGAGCTGTATATGTTCTCCGTTTTAGGTATTCTTTCCACAGGTGCAGCCTATGTTCCGTTGGATGAGAATCTGCCGGATGAACGTCTGTCCTTCATGATTCAGGATGCCGTAACCGGTTGTCTGATCGTAAGCGATGATACACAGGAACGGGCAAAGAAGCTGGCAGGGGACGGTATTACCCTTTTCAATATCTCCGGGATCATGAAAGAGGATATCGGAACGCTGACGGAGCTTACCTTTACTCCGGGAACGATTGCTTCCATACTCTACACCAGCGGCAGTACCGGTATTCCGAAAGGTGTGAAGATTACTACAGGAGCGGTACTAAACTATACATCTTTCCACCTGAAGAAGATCCCGCTTCTTCCGGGAGATGTTTGTGCGTTATATGCTTCCATCGGGTTTGATGTCTCCATGGAGGTTCTCTTCTCCGTGCTTTCCTCCGGTGCATGTATGGATATCGTTCCGGAAGAGAAGAAGCTGGATATTCATGCGCTGAATCGTCATTTCGTGGAGCATGGTGTGACGCAGGCACATCTCCCTGCGCAGATGGCCCGGCTGTTTATCCGTGAGATTGCTGATACATCCCTTCGGGATCTGGTAAGCGGCGGAGAGAAGCTGGGGCGGGTTCGTGTTGACAGAGATTACAGGATCACGGATACCTATGGGCCTACGGAAGCATGTATAACCGTGACATGTATCGATCTGAAGGATAAGATCGATCCGTCCGGTATCGGTTTTGTGATCAGCAATATGAAAGCGTATGTTCTGGACAAAGAGCGAAGAAGAGTACCGGTGGGGGCTGTGGGAGAACTGTATCTCTCCGGCCTGCAGCTTGCAGACGGATACCTGAACCGTAAGGAGGAAACCAACCGGGCATTTTTGACGAATCCTTTTGAAGACAGAAAGGAATATGGAATCATCTATGCCACAGGGGATGTGGTAAGGGTTTTGCCGGATGGAAGGTACGGATTCATCGGAAGGCGGGACAGCCAGGTAAAGATCCGTGGAAACCGGCTGGAACTTACGGAAGTCGAAGCCGTGATCCGAAAGATCGATGGGGTAAGCGATGTGACCGCCCAGATCCGGAAGCTGGACGGGAATAATGAACTGGTCGTTTATGTTGTATCAGAGGATCCGGATAATGAATCCGCCGCGAACAGGGTAGTATCTTATCTAAGTGGCCGTGTACCGGAGTATATGGTTCCATCCTTTGTGATCCGTCTTGACAGCATTCCGGTGAATGTCAATGGTAAGGTGGACAAGCGTGCATTACCGGAGGTTGATTTCGGCATGCTGCATGCAGAGTATGCTGCACCCCGAAATGAACTGGAAGAACGAGTTGTCCGTGAATTTGAAAGAGTCTTTGAACTGGAGCAGGTCGGAATCAATGATGATTTCGTCCGCCTTGGCGGCGACTCCCTGACGGCGGTGAAGCTGGTTTCTGTTTTGGGAAATACCGGCATCACGGTCGGCGATATTCTGCGCCTTCGGACGCCGGCGGCCATTGCCGATACTATGAAGGGATCTTTGTATTCGTTCAAGGCTGATCTCACGAAATACTCCTATGACAGACCCTGTCCATTATCGGAATCCCAGTTAAATGTATATCTGGATGAAAGCGTTCATGAAAAGGGAACGGCATATAATATTCCCTATATCATCCGGTTCCGTGAAAACTATTCCCCGGACAGGATCAGGGCTGCGCTGGAGGAACTTCTTACGGCATATCCGGTCCTGCGAGGCCGGGTCCGGGATACGGAAGGGTCACCGGCCATGGCATATGACGCGGAACCCGAAATCCGGGAAGGCTCCGTGGATGAGATCAGTTCCTTTGTAAGGCCGTTCGAACTGGAAAAAAGTCTGTCGAGATTCATGATCCTCCGGGAGGAAGACGCCACAGTTCTTTGTGTGGATTTCCACCATCTGGTCTTTGACGGCGCTTCCATGAATGTCTTCCTGGATAGTCTGGGGGCTCTCTTGCAGGGAGATACCATAGACTCTGTAGATATGGGAATGCTACAGGAGACTTCCCTGGAAGAGTTCATCCGTTCGTCCGGAATGGATGAGGCTCTCGACTTCTATGCTCATATGCTTGCCGACAGGGATGAGGTTTATCCCATGCTCCCGTCTGTGAATGGTGCAGAGAAAGCTTTTGAATCAATCCATACCTTCGACATTGATAAGAAGCAGTTGGACGCTTTCTTACGGAAGCATTCCATGACACGTAACCAGTACTTTATGGGTATCTTTGCCTATACCCTTTCCAGGTTCAGCGGCTCGGAGAAGGTGCTTTTCAATCTGATCGAAGACGGAAGAGGCCATATGGACCTGTCCCGTTCCATCGGAATGTATGTAAAGACCCTGCCGATCCTTATGGATTGCCGGAATCAGAAGGTTGATGCTTTTCTTTCCTACGCATCGGATCTCATGAATTCCGTGATGGAATATGATCTGGTTCCGTTCCGAACGCTTGCTTCCGGATATGAATTGAATGCCGGGACTACATTCCAGTATGCACATTCTCTCTATATGGATACCCTGAACCGATACGGGCAAAGTCTCAAACTTGAGCCGCTGCCGCAGGATCCGGATGCGGAGCTTTCCTTCTATGTATTTGACAATGAAGATGACGGCCTGATCCTTCGGATCAAGTCTTCCTCACGTTATTCGGAAGATTTTATACAACGCTTTGCCGAGTCCTATGAAATGATTCTCCGGAGTATGATGACAGCTGAGCGGATGCAGGAGATTTCTTATATTTCCACGAAGGATCTGTCACTGTTAAACGGCTGGAATCAGACAGAAGCGAAACTCCCCTATGGGCATATTCTGGAGGCTTTCCGTGATACCCTGTCCAAATATCCGGGAAATAGATTAGTGACATATAAGGATACATCCTATACCTTTGCCGAGGGGGCTTTTATCGCGGATCGGATCCGGCAGAAGCTTCTTTCGCTTGGCATTACGCCGGAGGACAGAGTCGGATTTCTGGTGCCCCGTTCGGAGCTGTATGTGTTCTCTGTTTTAGGTATTCTTTCCACAGGTGCAGCCTATGTTCCGCTGGATGAGAATCTGCCGGATGAGCGTCTGTCCTTTATAATCCGGGATGCAGTGAACGGGTGTCTTATCGTTAGCGATGATACTCAGGAACGGGCGGAAAAGCTGGCCGGGTATGGAAGTACCCTTTTCAACATCTCCGGGATACTGAAAGAGGAGATCGGAACGCTGACGGAGTTGCCTTTTACTTCAGGCAATATTGCTGCCATACTTTACACCAGCGGTAGCACCGGCATTCCGAAAGGGGTGAAGATTACCGCGAGATCCGTGCTGAATTTCGCTACGTCCCATAGGAGGGATATACCGCTTCTTCCGGGAGATAATTGTGCTTTATATGCTTCCATCGGGTTTGATGTGTCCATGGAGGTTCTCTTTTCCGTGTTTTCTTCCGGCGCATGCATGGATATCATTCCAAACGAGAAAAAGCTGGATATTCAGGCGCTGAATCGTCATTTCGTAGACCGGGGTGTGACACAGGCACATCTTCCCACACAGATAGCCCGGCTATTCATTCAGGAGATTGCTGATACCTCCCTTCGGGATCTGGTATGCGGCGGAGAGAAACTGGGACAGGTGAGTGTTGACAGAGATTACAGGATCACAGATACCTATGGTCCGACCGAGGCGTGTGTATATGTTACCAGTATCGATCTGAAAGAGAAGATCGATCCTTCAAGTATCGGTTTTGTGATCGGCAATACGAAAGCGTATGTTCTGGACAAAGAGCGTAGAAGAGTACCGGTGGGTGCTGTGGGTGAATTGTATCTCTCCGGGCCGCAGCTTGCGGACGGATACCTGAACCGCGAGGAAGAAACTGCCCGTGCATTTCTTCCGAATCCTTTTGAAGAAGGCTCGGGATACTATAGTACATTCTATGCCACAGGAGATGTGGTAAGAATCTTACCCGATGGCAGTTACGGATTCATCGGACGACGGGACAGTCAGGTGAAGATCCGGGGGAACCGGCTGGAATTATCAGAAGTTGAAGCTTTGATCCGAAAGATCGACGGGGTAAGTGACGTGACTGCCCGGATCCGGAAGCTGGATGGAAATAATGAGCTGATCGTTTATGTTGTAACGGAGGATCCGGATGAGGAAGCGGCAGCGAGCAGGGTACAGTCGTACCTCACCGGTCGTGTGCCGGATTATATGATTCCTTCCTTTGTGATCCGGATGGACAGTATACCGCTGAATGTCAACGGGAAGGTGGATAGGCGTGCGCTGCCGGAGGTTGACTTCAGCAGGCTGCACGCAGAGTATGCTGCACCGAGAAATGAACTGGAAGCGCGTATCGTCCGTGAATTTGAACGGGTATTTGAAATGGAACGGATCGGTATCCATGATGATTTCATGAGCCTGGGTGGAGATTCCCTGACTGCGGTGAAACTGCTGTCAGGTCTTCGGGACTATGGAATTAGGGTGGCGGATATTCTAAGCCTTCGTACGCCGGCGGCCATAGCTGAGGGAGTGGAGGAGCTGTCTCCGAAAAAGGTACATTATACCCTTGACAGTGGCTGCCCGTTGAACAACTCCCAGATGACGATCTATAAGGACTATGAAAAACGCAGGAAAAATGACACCTTTATGATTCCGGTGATCATTCCCATCGATAAAAGATACAGCAAGAAGCAGATCCGGAGAGCGCTGGATATTGTATTTAAGGCACATCCGGTGATGAGCATGCATGTGGAACTCCGGGATGGAACCCCCTGGCTTGTAAAGGGTTCCAACCCGGAGGTACGGAAGGGTGTGACCAACCTGGCGAATATGATCAGGCATCTGGAAGAGGAGTTTGATATCTTCGAAAGCCTGTCAAAGCATGTGGTCGTAAGAACACCGAGAAAGCGTTATCTGGTGTCGATCTTCCATCATATCTGCTTTGACCTTATATCCGGGAACGTGTTCCGAAGGGAATTCCTGAATGCGCTGAGGGGTGTAGTGCCGAAGCACGTAGATACCGATTTCTTAAAGATAGCCGCTTTCCAGCAGCAGACCCGAAACAGCGAGGGATATGATCAGATCATGCAGGATGCCAGGACCATGTTAGGGAATCGGAAGGGAGTCGGTTTCTACCGAAATCCCGGAGAAATGGGGCATGCCGGATTTATCATGCAGGAGCTTTCCGTAAGCAGGAAGCAGGTAAAGAGATTTACGGACAGATTCGGAACCAACAAAAACATTTTATTTACTTCGGCGCTGGCCCTCACCTTAGCCGGACTGACCGGGAAGGATGACGTCCTCTTCGGCATAAATGAGAACGGACGGGACAGATTCCTAAGCTATAACGCCATTGGTTTATATATGAATGTTGTCCCTATGGTGGCGCATGTGGACCGTCGGAATATGAAGACGTTTCTGAAGAGTCTTTCTGATCAGTATTATAAATATGCTCGACTCAGTCATTATCCCTTTGGGCCTCTGGCGCTGGAATTAGGTGTTTCACCGATCATCTTGTTCCAGTTTTTGCCGGAATGGATCATTGATGACGGTGGATATGATCATTTACCGGTCGGGGAGAAGGTGCTCAATAAAATCGTCTCGACGATGACGGACCTTGTGGTGGAAGCACATATGGAGCTTGTGGAAGGGAAGAACGGCTATACGCTCCGGATCTACCATTCAGGATATTACAGCAGAAAGATGATCAAACGGCTGGCGTATACCTATCAGGAGACATTATCCCGGATGCTGAGGGACTAAGCAACGCTTCCCGTATACAGCGGGAAAAAGAGGTGCTATAATAATGCGTGCAAAGGGGAAGTAGTAAGCATTTATTTGGTAAAGGAAAAGAAGGAGAGGCGGAAGGTATGAAGAAAAAACTGGTAAGCTGGATTCTGGTTGCAGCATTCCTGATCTCGGGCATAGCCATAAATGCCCCCGATACTGCGGACGCTGCAAGCGGAACGTGGAAGAGTGATTCCAAGGGATGGTGGTATAGCTATTCCGACGGGTCATATGCAAAGAACCAGTGGCTGCAGTATGGGGGAAAGTGGTATCATTTTGGCTCGAATGGTTATATGCAGACCGGATGGCAGCAGATCGACGGCAAGTGGTATTACTTTGCGGCCTCCGGTATCATGCAGACCGGGTGGAAGCAGATCTCCGGAAAGTGGTACTTCTTTGCATCCGGAGTCATGCAGACGGGCTGGAGGAAGTTCTCAGGCGTCTGGTACTATTTCGGATCCAACGGTGCCATGCAGACCGGATGGAAGCAGCTCTCCGGGAAGTGGTATTATTTCTCTGCAGCAGGAGAGATGCAGACCGGCGTTTTCACGATCAAGGGAAAGAGCTATTACTTCGGGAAAGACGGAGCATGGGTTGACCGTGAGCCGCCGATCAGGATCGATAAGGCACATTTCCCGGATGATAACTTCAGAGCCTATATAAAACAGGCCTTTGACGAGAACAAGGACGGGTCTCTTAGTGCAAATGAGATCATGCTGATCTGGAATGTTCACTGCGAGAACATGAACATTTATTCCGTGAAGGGGATCGAGTACTTCCCGGATCTGAAGGGACTCTGGTGCAAGGGAAATCATATCTCCGAGCTGGATCTTTCCGGAAATCCGGGACTTAAGGGAATCTGGTGCTCCTTTAATGACTTCACATCTCTTGACTTTTCGGATTGTCCGGAGCTGGAGTGGGTATACTGCTTCAACTGTAAGCTGAAATCCCTGAATATCCGGAATAATCCGGAGATGGCTTATCTGGAGTGCAATTCCAATCCGGATCTGAAAACCCTGGATCTTACGCAGAACAGCAAGCTGGAAAATCTTTTCTGCAGTAAATGCGGACTGACCAAGCTGGACGTTTCGAAGAATCCGCTGCTTTGCGAGCTGGCGGCATTCTATAATGACCTGAAAACCGTCGATGTATCCAACAATCCGAACCTGAAGCGGCTGGATATCTGGCATAATCCGAAGCTCGGAAATGTGGATGTCAGCAATCTGTCGGGACTTCAGTACTACAACTGTGCATGGACCTCGCTGACCAAGATCGATGTGACCCATAATCCGGAGCTGGTGGAGCTGGTCTGCGGATATAATGACGGACTGAAATCGCTGAATCTTTCCAGGAATCCCAAGCTGGCGTATCTGGCAGTGGAGTGCGATGTGAACCTGAAGTCTCTGGATGTTTCCAAGAATCCGAGGCTGTATTATCTGTTGGCATTCGGACTCAGCAGCATCGATAAGATCGATATCAGCCAGAACAGTCGTCTTTGCAAGGCTTATAATGAAGGCGAATATGTACATGAAACCGAGAATCTCGGAGCTGTCTACTCCATGACCATCGATTATGGCGGAAGCAGTGATCCCTTCGATGAGCTGAGACACTGTGTATGCTTTGATGACGGGTCTACCATCGTCGGTACCTATAAGGGTAAGAATGATGTAAAGGACAGTGTGCTCAATACGAAGGATGGCCATAAGAGTTCGGAGAAGTTTGTTACCAGAGCCCAGGCTATGCAGGCGCTGTATGAAGCGGCAGGAAGTCCGGCAGTATCGGGTAAATCCCGGTTTACGGATGTATCCTCCTCGGCATCCTATGCAAAGGCAGTGAAGTGGGGTGAGGATAAGAAGATCTGTTTCGGTTATCCCAATATCAGTTCGGATAAGTTCTGCCCGAATGAGCTGATCAGCAGACAGGATTTTGCGCTTATGGCCCATAGATATGCAGGTGTCATGGGCTTCGGAACGGCCCTGGACTACGGAAGAACCGACTGGTTTAATGACTACTTCGATATCGATTTTTATGCATGGTGCCCCTTTACCTGGGCTATCCAGTGGCGGGTACTCACCTACGATAAGGATAAGAACCTCTGCTATCCGCGGGGCAGGATGACTGAGGCTGAGCTTGAGTCGGCCGTTAAGGAGATCTTTGATCTGGATGAGGGCGCTGCTTATTCCGGTATCGTAGGCGGAAATGAAGGAGACCCGAGCGGAAACTGATAAAAGCCGGGGTGTGAATCAGGAAAAGCTTCCAAATCTCTCATTTTATGATGAGATTTGGAAGTTTTTTTTGATTTTCAGGATTCCCCTCTTTTTGTGATACTTCTGTGATAATTCGTGTGGTATAATCCAATACATACTTGATTTTATGGAGGTACGCAATGAAGAAGAAGCAGGAGGGGGACAGACTTACGATCTGTCTGGATGGACGAGTAGATTCGACGAATGCAGCGGATTTTGAAAGGGAATTGCTGGAGGCAGCTGCCGGTGCGTCCGGTGAAGATATTATACTGGATGCAGAGGAACTGGAGTATATTTCCTCGGCGGGCCTACGGGGGTTGATGAAGCTGAGAAAACAGACGGGCAGGTCCATGTCGATCGTGAATGTCTCGCCGGATATATATGAGATCTTTGATACAACAGGGTTTACGGACCTTTTTGATGTGAAGAAGCGTCTCCGCAGTATCAGTGTCGAGGGGTGTGAGAAAATCGGAAGGGGTGCAAACGGAGAGATCTATCGTCTGGACCCGGAAACCATAGTGAAGGTATATACAGGTGTCCGGAATTCACCGGAGAAGATCGCACACAACAGAGAGCTTTCCAAGAAGGTGTTTACCCATGGAATTCCTTCCGTAATACCCTTCGATATGGTAAAGGTCGGGGATGATTATGGTCTGGTATATGAAATGCTTTCCGGCGGTTCTCTGGCGAATCATCTTTCCAAACATCCGGAAGAGATTGAACTTTACGGAAAGAAGCTTGCAGAGCTTCTCCGTACGCTTCATGAGACAACCTTTGAGAAGGGAGAGCTTCAGGATGCCAGAAAGCCGTATCTGGATGATATAGAGCTTCTCCGAAACACCGGATGGTATACGGATGCAGAGGCGGATCGGCTGATCACGCTTGTGGAGGGGATCCCTGAGAGGAATACATTTATCCATCAGGATTTCCATCCCGGAAACATCATGCTGATGGACGGAGAACTGGTACTGATCGATGTGGATGATTCGGGAATCGGGCATCCCATGCTGGATCTTATGGGTATGTATCAGGTTTATGTTGCTGCGGCCAAAACAGGATGGACAAAGATGATGATGGGGCTTGGAGAGGAAGAGTTCCGGCCTCTTTGGAATACGGCACTTCTGGAATACCTTGGGAAGGAACATGTGGATGATATTCCGGAGATCAACAGAGTGCTTCAGGGATATACAAGAATGAAGCATATCCGCGGTGTGGCTACATCGCCGCAGGTTCCGGAGGAGCTGAGGAAGCCTGCCGTGGAAAGGGAAAAGGCTGAATTGTTTGATGTGATAGACACGTTGTATCCGGTTCCGAAATGGTTCTAAGCTGGATGGACTGCAGATTAAAGGATTATGATGATGGAAAAACAGGGAATTGATCTGCCGGGGATCGGAAATGCGAGAGAACTCGGCGGATATAGAATCAAAGATAAGGTGATCCGTCGGGGAGTTCTTCTTCGAACAGGAAAGCTGGATCAGGCAGCTTCGGAGGCGTTGCAGCTGTTGCAGGATAAGTACAGGCTGCAGACAATCGTGGATTTCCGGATGAGCACGGAAAAAACCGGGCAGTCAGATCCGGAGATTCCCGGGGCAGAGTATGTCCACCTTCCGGTATTTGAGATAGAGGATATGATGGACGGGGCTGATCCCGGGCTGGTGGCATTTTATATGGAACATGCAACGGATCGAATGGCGCTGTTCGAGTTGAGCTATGAGCAAAAACTGGTGGATGAAAAGCTTTATGTCCGGTTTTTACTGGGAGACCGTGGAAAGCATGCAGTGAAGGAGTTCTTTCGGCTGCTTATGGAGTTGGAGAAAGAAAGAGCAATCCTCTGGCACTGCGCAGACGGGAAGGATCGCACAGGCTGTGCAGCCATGCTGATCCTGTTCGCTCTTGGCGCGGATCGGGAGCTGGTCCTTCGGGATTACCTTCTGACGAACGAATATAATGCCCCGATTCTGGAAGCGATACGGGCAAAGGTGGCTCCGATGAGGATGCCGGAAGATAAACTGAAGCTGCTTCTTTTTATGTCAGGGGGAGTATTCCCGGAGTATATGGATCATGCGATCGACGCGCTGTGCGAGCACTATGGATCGGTTCAGGGGTACCTTGAAGAGGAGATCGGACTGGGAAAATATGAGCTGGAGAAGCTGAAGGAGGCTTTTCTGGTAACGGATGATCATGATCAATAATAGTGGAGGTTAATTATGAGAAAGAATCTTGAAGGAAACAAGCTGACACTGTTCCTGGAAGGACGTATTGACACAAACAATGCTCCGGAGGTTGAAAAGGAATTGCTGGAAGCGGTGGCCGAGGCTCAGGACGCGGAACCGGTCCTGGATGCAGAAGGATTGGAATATATATCATCTGCAGGACTTCGCGGGCTTATGAAGCTGAGAAAACAGACAGGAAAGGTTATGTCGATCAGGAATGTGTCCTCTGATGTTTATGAGATATTTCAGACTACGGGCTTTACAGACCTTTTTGATGTGCAGAAACGTCTTCGTGTGATCAGTGTTGAGGGCTGTGAAAAGATCGGAGAAGGCGGTAACGGGAAGGTGTTCCGTCTGGATGAAGATAAGATCGTGAAGGTTTACAAGCCCTGGATGCAGATGGATGCGATCGAAAGGGAGAGGAGCTTCGCAAGAACCGCATTTATCAATGGTATTCCGTCTGTGATCGCATACGATACGGTGAAGGTTCCGCAGCCGGAGGGAGAGTGTCTGGGAATCGTCTTTGAGATGCTGGATTCCGATACACTGGGGCATGCCATGGCGAAGAATCCGGAGAAGCTTCCGGAGTTTGTGGATCGGTATGTTGAACTTGCAAGATCGCTGCATACCACGCATGTTCCGGAGGGCAGTTTTACAAAGATTCAGGATGTGGCGCATGGGTATGCTGATAATCTGGGTCAGTGGTGCTCCAGGGAGGAGATTGAGCTTTTGCATGGGATTGTGGATTCGATTCCTGAAGCGGATACGGTGGTACACAATGACCTGCATCCCGGGAATATCATGATCCAGAACGGGGAGCTGATCCTGATCGATATGCCGGCAGTAACCATGGGACCCCCGGTCTGTGATCTGATGACGATCTTCCGTGATATGATCTCTGCGCCTAAGAGGAGTCCTGAACATGTCGTTCACAGCATCGGCATGCCTGCAGATCTGATACTGAAAGCCGGAAATCTGTTTTTCATGAAGTATACCGGAATTACCGATCCGGGTGAGCTTGAGGCATTCTACAAGAAGCTTGGACTTCTTTATTCGGTTGACGTTGTCCTGTTTACCGGATCCGGAAACAAAACTGCCATGGAAAGGGCGGATCAGATCATGAATAATCTGCTGCGTCCGATTGTCATTCCGAACGAGCAAACGATCAAATACCTGTTCCGGACACTTGTAGAGATGAAGTAGTAAAACGGGATTGAATGGCGGGGAGAAGACCGGGATTTTCACTATGTTGTGATTCTGTTGTAGTCTGTCTGCTATACTTCCCTTTGTTCCGTGATTCACAGGGGATTTGTATTTCGAAAGGAAAGGGTGAAAATGAGAAGGAGAAGAATAACAACGATGGTCATCGCAGGAATGCTGGCTTTATCCATGGCGTTCACCGGCTGTGAGAAGAAGACGGAGGGTGATACCTCTGCGGCGACAGAGGAGGACAGCACGGTAGCTGCCACGGAGGAAGGTACCAAAGATGTGGCAACTGAGGATCCCTCTACAGAAGCAACAACCGGGGAGGGCGCCACGGAAGCTGCAACTCCAGGCGGCGGTACAACAGATTCAAAGATCACACTTGAGAATATCCGTTCCTATGTGGTCGGGATCGATGAGCCGGTGGAGCTGAAGGACGGATCGAAGCAGCCGTTGATCAACTTCGATAATGCGGCGACCACACCGTCACTGACTCCGGTTTCGGAGCTGGTGGAGGAGGAACTGAAGATGTACGGCTCCGTAGGACGCGGGTTCTCTCAGAAGTCCGATCACTCCACAGACTTTGTGTATCAGACCAGGCAGAAGGTCCTCGAGTTCGTGGGTGCGGATAAAGAGAAAGATGAATATTGTTGCGTCTATGTGAATAACACGACGGATGGTCTGAACAAGCTGGCTTCGGCACTGGTCAAGGATAAGAATGATGTGGTCCTTACCACCCGGATCGAGCATCATTCCAATGATCTTTCCTGGCGTGAAAGAGGTACGGTGATCTACGCTGAGGTAGATGAGAAGGGACGTGTAAAATACGAAGATATCGAGAAGCTTCTGAAGGAGAATAAGGTCAAGATCGTCTCCGTAACGGCGGCTTCCAATGTAACCGGTTATGTAACAGACGTACACCGCGTGGCAAAGCTGGCGCATCAGTATGGTGCGATGCTGGTTGTGGACGGTGCGCAGATCGTTGCTCATCGCAAGTTTGAGATGAAGGGTGCCACTCCGGAGGAGGATGTGGATTTTCTGGTATTCTCTGCACATAAAATGTACACTCCGTATGGCGGAGGTGCCATCGTCGGCAAGCAGGAGCTTATGAATAATACCATGCCGGATGTATATGGCGGAGGTACGGTACATATCGTGGCTGACAGTCGTCAGGAATACAAGAACGCGCCGGAAAGCTGGGAGGCAGGTTCTCCGAACTATCCGAGTATCGTAGGACTCAGCAAAGCCATCGACATCCTTGAGGAGGTTGGTTTTGACAAGATCGAAGAGCATGAGAAGGTACTGAACCGGAAGTTGATCGATGGTCTGAAGAAGTTTGATAATATCATCATCTATGGTGATACGGAGAACATCGATGACCGGGTGGGCGTTGTCACATTTGACTTTACGGATTTGAATTCCTATTACCTGGCGGTTGCCTTGAAGGAGTATGGTGGTGTGGCTACCCGCCGCGGATCCTTCTGCGCGCATCCCTATGTGTGGAGACTGAAGGGGATTTCGGATGATCAGGTTGGAGCCTTTGAGAACTGCGAAGCTGCTTATACTCCGGGTATGGTCCGTGTAAGCTTCGGGATCTATAATACCGAGGAAGAAGTAGATAAGTTCCTGGAGGTGCTTCCGAAAGCCATCGAGGAGGGAAAGAAGGAAGTACAGAGGCTGACGGATTCCGATCAGCTGGTTAAACCGATCGATCCTACCTTCTAGTTCGTTTCATCTCAGAATCATTCTTTCTATACCTGCCGTCGTGCCGGGACTGAACTCCACGACGAAACTCATGAGGAAGGAAGAATAAACAGGTAATTCATGATAAGGGCTGTCAGTTCGTCAATGACAGCCTTTTTTCTTTTGCCGCCGTTATGGAATATCCACATGCAGGGATGTACCTGGTGGTTAGTGTGTGGCAGGAATGGCAGAACGAACGTTTTTTTCTAAGCCGGACCACATTAATATAAAAATGTCTTTTGATGTTAAAGAATACTTGTAAAAGATTGCTTCAACTGCGCAAGAAATCTTTCGGCAATAGGAGTGAACGCCTGATAACGATTCCAAGCAATATAGAGTTTGGTTTCTGCTTTTGGAGTGAGTGGACGGAAAACAAGACCGCTACTTTCAGAAGTATCGATTAGATGTTTAAATGTAAGCAGATACCCCAGACCTTCTTTTGCAAAAATCGATCCATTATAGGACAGACGGAATGATCCTTCCAATTTCATTTCGGAAAATGATGCTCCGGCCCACTCTTTGATCTCATTATCCCATGCCTGCTCAGAACAGAAGAGGGGCAGTCCGACCAGATCTTTCGCACGGATAGTCTTTTTCTTTGCCAGCGGATCATCCGCCGGCATCACAAGCCCCCACTTATCACTTTCCGGGAATTCGATATATTCATATTTGCGACTGTCGGGATATTCAGCCAGAACAAGAAAATCCAGCAGTCCTTTGTCGAGTTTGTCCGCTATCTGTTCTGTATCGCCGCTTGTGATGTGGTAATGAAGGTTCGGATAGCGTGTCTTAAATTCTTTTATAACTCTTGCAAGGTATTTGATCTGATATGATTCCGCAAGTCCGAGGTATAGTTCGCCTCCGGTGATGTCATCAAGGGATACGAATTCCTGCTCGATTTTATCGGCCATACTGATCAGATCTTCCGCACGGTTCCGAAGAAGGATGCCTTCATCCGTCAGACATATGCTGAAACTGTGACGGGTAAAGAGCTTCTTTCCCAGTTCATCCTCAAGGGCTTTCAATTGCTTTGAAAGCGTGGGTTGTGTAACATGCAGAAGCTCTGCAGCACGGGTCATATTTTCTTCCCTTGCAACGGCAAGGAAGTATCTAAGGGTTCTTATTTCCATGAGGATCATCCTTTCATACTATCGTTGATATTCCCAAAAGGCATATCACGATATTCATTATAACCATTAGCGAGGATTCGTTCAAGCGTTTATGATAGGAACTGTAAAGAAAAGAATCTATGCAGGATGCGAGGAATACCATGGATCTGAAACGATTGAAGCAAAACCTGTCCGATGCGGGTTGCTGCAAAAAAACAACTGAGGACGTCATAAGGATGTGTGAATCCGGAAACATGGCAGGTGCCCTGCAAATGATGAGGAAAGACCGGTGCAGGCTGATGGATGAGCTGCACGAGAGCGGAAGGAAGGTCGATTGCCTGGATTTTCTGATCCGTACCACGGAAAAGGAAATGAAGCAGGCAGACCGGTAGAATTGGAGGTAATCACGATGATAAAGAAAGAGGAACTGAATCTTACACAGGAATGGGATAAGACTTTCTCGAAAAGCGACAAGGTAGATCATGGCAAGGTAACTTTTGTGAATCGTTACGGAATCACGCTGGCGGCTGACATGTATGTTCCTAAGAATGCTGAAGGAAAGCTTCCGGCAATAGCAGTAAGCGGACCCTTTGGAGCAGTAAAGGAGCAGAGTTCAGGCCTGTACGCACAGACGATGGCCGAGAGGGGATTTCTGACGATCGCTTTTGATCCATCGTTTACGGGTGAGAGTGGAGGATTTCCGAGATATATGGCTTCACCTGATATCAATACGGAGGATTATATGGCGGCGGTAGATTTTCTCTCCCTGAATGAAAAGGTGGATCCGGACAGAATAGGTATTCTTGGAATCTGCGGATGGGGTGGAATGGCGATCAATACCGCGGCACTTGATACCAGGATCAAGGCAACCGTAGCATCTACCATGTATGACATGACCAGAGTAGGGGCAAAGGGCTACTTTGATTCTGAAGACAGTGAAGAAGCCCGTTATAAGCAGAGAGCAGCCATTTGCGCACAGAGACTTGAAGACTTAAAAGCCGGTGAATACAAGCGTGCAGGCGGCGTTGTGGATCCTCTTCCTGAAGATGCACCGTTCTTTGTGAAGGATTACTATGACTATTACAAGACAGACCGCGGATATCATGCAAGAAGCCTTAATTCCAATGATGGCTGGAACGTGATCGGATGTGAGTCGTTCATAAATCAGCCAATCCTTAAATACAGTAACGAGATCAGAAGTGCAGTTTTGCTGATCCATGGAGAGAAGGCACATTCCTGCTATTTTTCAAAGGATGCATATGCTGACATGATAAAAGATAGCAAATATACAGATAACAAGGAACTTCTTATCATTCCTGACGCAGTACATACAGATCTCTATGACGGCGGCGATAAGGACTATATTCCTTTTGACAAGCTCCAGATTTTTTATGAGCAGTATCTGCAGTAAGGGAGGTCATTATGAGTAGTACCTGAGAAAGCGGTAAGCGGGCTTCAGGACTGGGTGGACTGCTTTGAAAAGGCAGAGTTTGCCGGATCACTGTTCTGCGGAGGAATCTCAGATCCGGGAGAGGCAGACGGAAAGGATACAGAGAAGGATGAAGCATATCAGTTTGGAAGGGCTCTGGAATAAGGGAAGAATAATAAGCGTCATCTTATTCGTATTTGTGATGCTGGTGTCTTTGACTGCGTGCGGACAGACTGAGACTACGAAGGAATCACCGGCTGAATCACAGGAAACAGAACCTGTTACAATAACTGCCTCAGAGGATGCGGAAGCTGTTAATGAAGTCGGTGAAGTGACGACAGAATCTGAGGTCGGTGAAACAGAGATAGTTCAAGATAATGAATCGGAGCAGGAGTCAGATACGATGGTTATGGCAATAAATGGAAAAAAAGTTTCCGTAGAGTGGGAAGATAATGAATCGGTGGAAGCACTTATGGATCTTGTTTCGAAAGAACCGCTATCTATCCAGATGTCCATGTATGGAGGTTTTGAACAGGTCGGCTCCATAGGAACGAGCCTTCCGCGAAACGATGTACAGACCACGACAGAAGCCGGAGACATAGTCCTGTATTCAGGTGACCAGATCGTTGTTTTCTATGGTTCTAATTCCTGGGCGTATACTCGTCTTGGACGTATAACAGATAAGAATGTAGATGAACTTGCTGAAATGCTTGGAAAAGAAGATGTGACGATTTCAGTCGATAGTGAATAATATCGTATATAACTTGATATGAACCCAAAGGGATCGATCAACATCGTTCCCTTTTATTATGCCCGGATTTCCGGGCTTTTTTCATGAAATGGAGGTAAAGAAGATGATGAAGGAAAGACTGGGAGTTGAAGCTGTATCCGGACTTCACTGCATTGGCACATTGTTGCAAAGATAAATCCGATATTCAAGTGTGGAAAAATCTGACCACTTTTTAGCCAATACTCAGGGCAACATTCTGTTGACTATTTCTGTGGTGAGCAGTGCTGGAGTGTGGTAGAATACAAACATGGTTGCAATATGGAGAGGTATATGTGATGTCAATCTGGAATCCCTGGCATGGGTGTAAAAAACTGAGTCCCGGATGTGCGAACTGCTATGTCTACCGAAGAGATGAGAGTGTATCCAAAACCGGTGACTATGATCTGCCTCTGAAAAGGAATCGGAAAAAGGAATACAAGCTCTCTCTGGAGGATGGGATAGTATATACATGCATGACATCGGATTTCTTTCTTGAGGAAGCAGATGAATGGAGAACCGGTTGCTGGGATATGATCCGGGAACGAAGAGACCTTTCATTCTTTATCATAACGAAGCGGATTGATCGTTTTGAGAAGTGTATGCCGCCGGACTGGGGAGACGGATGGGACCATGTGACCATCTGCAGTACCTGTGAGAATCAGGATCGGAAGTATATAGCCGAAAAAGGTTTGGATACCATTCAAAAGCATGCGGAGGATTTCGTTGAGAAGACTTCTTACCGATATGTCGTTTATGATGTGGAAACGCCAAATGCGTTGAATGATCGGATGAGTGCCATTGGAATCTCTGTCATAGAGGATGGGAAGATCGTAAAAGAATTCTTCTCCTATGTGGATCCTGAGACACATTTTGATCCGTTCAATGTGGAGCTGACCGGGATTGACGAGGATGTGGTTCGCGGAAAGCCGACATTTCCGGAGCTTTGGAAGGAAATCGAGCCGATCATGTCCAGCGGAATCCTTGTTGCTCACAATGCGGTATTCGATTTGGGAGTATTGAAGAGGTGTTTGGAAGATTACGGGATTACATGGAAGCCTTCGGTGAAATATGCCTGCACGGTTCAGATCGGTCGGAAACTGCTACCGGACATGAAACATAATCTGAAGGTCATGTGTGAGTATTACGGTATCCCTCTGGATCACCACAAGGCTGACAGCGACAGCCATGCCTGCGCAGAGATCTTGATTAAGTATTTTGAAGAAGGCGTGGACGAGAAGAGTATCATCCGAACATATCGGTTTTGAAAGCGGATGGTGTGAGTTTTATCTTTCAGAATAACGATTAAAAGAGAGTGTGTGAATAATGATTGGTATATATTTTAGCGGGACAGGCAATTCAAAATATGCGGTGGAGTTGTTTTGTAAGGAATATGAAAATGAAAGCTATAACAGAAGCGGATTTTATCGTATTTGCATATCCGGTTCAGTTTAGTACAGTTCCGAAGATCATGCGGGATTATATCACAGATCATAATGAACTGTGGAAGAACAAGAAGGTTTTTATAATCGCAACGATGGGGCTTTTCAGTGGTGACGGATCAGGGATGCTCGGACGTCTTTTGCAATGTTATGGCGCTGAAGTAATAGGCGGACTCCATCTTAAGATGCCGGACAGTATAGCAGATGAGAAGGCATTAAAACGTCCGATTGAAAAGAATAAAGAACTTAGGAAGGTATAGGTGCTTTGTATAGGTTGGCCGGTTTCTTTGGACAGAGAGCATACTTTGGCCATAAGACCAGGGGATATTCCTCAAGGCTTAAGGTTGATACTGATAAATGTATCGGATGCGGACTATGTGAAAAGCTGTGCCCGATGAAGAACATTGCTATCAAGGATCAAAAAGCAGTGTCAAGTGACCGATGTACCATGTGTTATCGTTGTGTCAATAAATGCCCTGGACAGGCACTTACTCTTCTTGGAAAAAGGGTTGTAGAACAGTGTGGGATTGAGAAGTATATATAAGGAGAGTTCGTTTGAGCCGCTGGAGGAGCTGGAGAATCAGGTGCATCTGGGCAGGGGGCTTACGCATATCGGATTTGCGGCGTTCCATCGGTGTGTGAATTTGAGGAGCGTGGTCCTGCCGGAGGGGCTGTTGGAGATCGAAACGTCGGCGTTTGCCGGGTGCAAAAGCCTGGGGGCTGTGAGGATCCCGAAGAGCGTGGTGCATGTTGGGACGGCGGCGTTTGCGCGGTGAGGTGATCTCTACCTCTGGGGAGGTCGTTCAGAAGAGCCGAAAATGTAGGCAAAATGTAGGCATAAAAATGAGAGCCCTTATTTTACAAGGACTCTCGAGTTTTTTTATAGGTCATTGCGGGATGATGATTCCTCCGAAATACTCCGGCTCACCATTGCTGTCGTTCAGGACAAACCCTCTCGGCTTCAGAGTTATGTAGGATCCATCCGCTCTGCGGGCACGATAGCTGATGGAGTAGAGTACGGCATTTCCCTGTAAAACGGAATCCACCACCTCCAGATATCTTCCCACATCATCAGGATGTATGATGTACTCCCAGATCTTTTCGACGTGGTACATATACTCGGACGGGAGTCCGAAATCATTGATCAGGGATAGGGACCAGCGGGAAAAATCATATTTCAGATCCGTCAGAAAGACGTATCCGTCTCCCGCCACGGTATATAACGCCCCAAAAAGACTGTCAAGCTTTCGCTTTCTTTCGTCCGGAATACTGACATTTCCCAGCGGTTTCTTAACGCGTTCCGTAAGATTGCCGGTTTTCAGTTCACTTTTATTCAGATACATTTTCGCATCTGCGCGTTCATATACTTCATAGAAGCTCTTATCGATATCCGGATCAAACACCGCCATACCGCAGGCCAGAACCGGTCCGGAACGCATGCGTTCGTTCTCTTCGGACTCCTTCTTCAACTTATTCAGAAGGGATTTACGTCTCTCGTAGTCTTCCCCGGAAAGGATCACTGCAAACTCGTCTCCTCCGACCCGGTACACGGAGCTGTTCTCATAGACATCACATATCATGCGACACGCCCTCTGGATCGATTCGTCTCCGAAGTAGTGCCCTCTCGTATCATTGATCAGCTTCAGATCGTTGATATCACACATGACAACGCCGAATTCCATATCCGTATCTCCGCTGCCGAGCTTCTCCTCGATCTCGTTGACATATTCCGTAAATGCATTCTTATTCTTGACCCCAGTCAGCTCGTCAAGTCTGGCCAGACGTTCAACGGATGTAAGAAGCGCCTCCTGTTCCTCTCTTTCCATGAATTCAGGCTCAACATTCTTTATACATCCCAATATGTGCTTGCCATCCTCACACATAATACTGATATGGCATATGTGCTCGATCCGACCTCCCAGAATAAATCTGCACACAACCAGACTGGAGTTATTCTCCGACAGCTTCTCCAGAAGCGACTCCTTATTGATCATCTGAAGAACATACTCCATGTCATCCGGATGCACGACTCTCCTTGCCTGTTCCGAGAGAAATGCAAAAAAATCCGTTCCCTGCTTCGGAAGGTTCATCTCATCCAGCATTTGCGAATGAAAGAACTCTATAAAATTATCGGACTCTATATCCACGTAATATAAACTATCAAACTGTTTTGCCAGGATCGTTGCAACCTGCCCAAATGCCCCCTGATCTATATTCATCCGGCTATCCCTCCTGTCTGTTCATGATCTCACTTCACTCTTCCGGCCGGCCGACGTGTACGGAACACTCCTCTCCGGCCCTCCGGAATCCCTACTCTATCGTATCACATTACGTGATAATGAACAATATACAATATAGGAAAGGGAAAAGGCATCTGCCAGAGAGAAGATTGGAAATGATGTTGTAATAATTGTCAAAAACTGTTATACTAAATCATACGAGTTGAACAAAAACAGACAGAAAATTCATCAGCAACTCCCTTTCCGGCTTTGGTCAGAAAGGAAAAGAGAATACATTTAGAAAAATCATGGAAACGTGATGACTCAAAGCTCCAGAGCCTGTCAAATGGTAGTCAGCTGCATTATAGAAACAACGGGCATCGTCTACCATGATGATGCCTGTTTTTCTTTATAGAAAATCGAATAAGCAGTTGAATGTGTTGCGCTTTTGTTGCGCACAGATTGTTACATTTAAAGTGAAGAATTAAAAAAGGAGGAAAATTGATGAAAAAGAAGAAACGAAGATTACTAAGCATCCTGCTAAGTCTGGCGATGATGCTGGGGATGCTTTCGGGAATGAGTTTGACAGCGGTTGCTCAGGCTACATCTATAAACATCACCTTCAAATCCAGTGGTTCATCCTCAGATGGCACTTCGGCACGAGACAGTATTGACTATATCATTGAGTCTGGAGCCGCATATGTGAGCAGTCTCTCTGCCTCAAAGGTGTTCAATGGTAAAGACGGATGCGGTATCAAGCTCGGCAGTACTAGCCAAGCTGGTTCGTTGACGCTGAATCTTTCCGACCCCATGACGGTTAGCGCCATAACTGTGGAAGCGAAAAGGTATTCTGTTTCAGATAGTTGTGGGCTGAAGATTCAGGATAAAACATACGACGATGTCGGTAGTGATTTCGAAACCTTCACCTACACCTATGCGCAACCCACGGAGATATCTTCCGTTGCCCTGTCGTCAACCGGCAAGCGCATCTATATCAAGAGCGTTACGTTGATTGGACAGGCGGCTTCCGACCACACCCACAACGACGTCACCTTCACCGAGTGGACGGATGCGGTGGCTGAGACGCAGAACGGCGCGGGAGCAACCGCTGCTACCAGCCTCCCCAGCGTGGAGGGCAGTTACTATCTGACGGCGGACGTGACGATCAGTGGCACATGGTCTGTTCCGGGTACGACGAATCTCTGCCTGAACGGGCACAGCATTACCAGAACCGGCAACGGCAGCGTCATCTCCATCCCCCTTGATTCGACGCTGAATCTGTACGATGAGGAAGGTGATGCCGGTACAATCACAGGTGGTAATACTTCTAAAGGCGGAGGCGTGATGATCAATGGCGGCACGCTCAATATGTACGGAGGAAAAATCAGTGGCAACAAAGCGACTTCTTATGGCGGTGGAGTCTGCATCGACAACAGTGGCGAGTTTGTAATGGATGGAGGTACGATATCAGATAATGATTCGTCCAACAACGGATTTGGCGGCGGAGTATGTGCTTATAACGGTACATTTATCCTAAAAAGCGGTCTGATCAGCGGAAATAAAGCCAAAATTGGAGGTGGAGTGCAGGTATATTATAACTCTGATACCCAGTTTACTATGTCAGGCGGAGCGATTCAGGGTAATTCGGCGTTGGGTCAATCATATTCAGCGCGCGGCGGCGGAATAGATATCATGCGTCCATTTACCATGTCAGGTGGTAAGATCTCAGGCAATTACACCGACGGACAAGGTGGCGCTATGTATGTCCAGAATGATATTGTCATTAATGGAGGCGAGATCTACGGAAACAGTGCAGCGGCCGGCAGCGGTGGCATATATAACTCTAATTACAATATTAGTATTTCCGGAAATGTACTTATAAAAGATAACAATGTCGGCGGAACGCTTGACGGCGATATCTATACCGGAGGTACAGTTAGCAATGTGTATTTTTCCGGAACATCTGGTGGATTTAACATAACCGGTGCACTTGCACAAACAGCATCCATCGGCTTGACAATGAAAACTCCGGGAGTTTTCACATCGAGTGCCGAGGGTATAAATGCAATTGACTACAAAGATAACTTTGTCAGTGATGATCCGGAGCTGTTTATCGCGAAGCAGGAGGATGGCGACGAACTGCAGCTCTTCCGGCAGCCGGTTTCGTATCTGGATGAAAACGGAGAGGAACAGCAGTGCAACGTATATACACCTGTTGACAAGAATACAGCATCATGGTCAAATGGTTGGTATTTTGTGAATGACAGCATCACAATCAATAGTTATCAGGCATCTGTTTCCGGAACGGTTAATCTGATCCTCGGTGACGGTGCAACTCTGACTGCCGAGAAAGGAATAAGAGTAGTAGGCAGCTACACACTGAATATTTTTGTACAAAGTCATGGAACATCTACCGGTAAACTGATTTCTACCGGTGCTGACGGTCAGGCCGGCATAGGCAGCGCTGCTCCCGGGTATTCTAGTTCTAATCCTTCAGCCGGTGGAACAGTAAATATTTATGGTGGTGATATTACGGCAATCGGAGGTAAAGGTGCCGCAGGTATAGGCGGAGGTGCCCGATATAATTCGTCAAAGCAGGGTTGTCCGGGCGGCACAGTTAATATCTACGGCGGTACTGTTACCGCTACAGCCGGTGCGGCTGACGATGCCAAGGGCAGTGCTGTAGCCATCGGCGCAGGAGGAAGCGCAGAGGACCACGGAACCTTGACCCTCGGTGAAGGCGTGAAGCTGGAGACTTCAACAGACGGCGAGATATGGATAGAAGCAACAGACACAACCACCAGAACGCAGTACATGAAGACCAGCTATACTGAACCGGTAGCGACCTATGATGTGTCGATCACTGCCGGTGAGGGAATGACAAAGACAATGGATTCCGGTGAAGCATCGCAGACCGGTCTGACCGACGCGATGACTGATGTGGTTTATACCGCAAATGACGGCTATTATTTCCCGACAGATTACAGCGTTGATGCTGTGAACGGAATCACTGTGACCCGCGACAGCTACACGCAGATCACCGTTTCCGGAACCCCAACCGCTAATGCTGAAATCACGCTGACTGCGGCGACTCAAAAGACGACACCGGATGCGCCTACAACAGCCGCCGCGACGGACTGCACAACCGCAGACAACAACGACGGCAAGCTCACCGGCGTGACGACGGCGATGGAGTATAAGAAGTCGGATGCTGAGGACTGGACTGCCGGAACAGGCAGCGACATCACAGGGCTTGTTCCCGGGACCTACTATGTTCGCGTAAAGGCGACCGAAACAACCCTTGCGTCTGACAACCAGGAATTGACGATTGCGGATTACAATACCGCAGCAGCAAAGGCAGTAAGCGATAAGATATCAGAGCTACCGGCAAAAGAAGCAGTAACAAAAAATGATAAGACAGCAATAGATGCAGCAAAGGCAGCCTTTGATGCACTGACAGATGATCAGAAGGCAAAGGTAAGT
>CACWHK010000005.1 GCA_902760755.1 uncultured Lachnospiraceae bacterium
GAGGAGCAGGGAATCAATGTTTTGGACTGCTGGATGCCCCATCCGAAGTCACGGGACGTGATCGGAACTGCAATCCGCAGTCATCGGGAGAAGTGGATGATCCAGGGCCATGTGGGTGCCACCTGGCAGAACGGGCAGTATGTCCGGACCAGAGACCTTAGGTTTGTGGTTCCTGCCTTTGAAGACCTGCTGAAACGGCTGCATACGGATTATATCGACTTCGGTATGATCCATTACGTGGATGCGAAGGAGGACTGGGACCGCTGCATGAACAGCGAGTATTACGGCTACGTGGAGAAGCTGAAGGCAGAGGGGACCATCCGCCATGTGGGTCTTTCCACCCATAACCCCAGGATTGCAAAGGAAGCCATCGAGTCCGGGGTTGTTTCCATGATCATGTTCTCCATCAATCCGGCCTTCGATATGCGGCCGGCTACGGAGGATATCCATACCATGTATGATAACTTCACGCCCGATATGGCCGGGATCGACGAGGAGCGTGGGGAGCTCTACCGGCTCTGTGAGGAGCGTGGTGTTGGGATTACTGTTATGAAGGGGTATTTCGGGGGCAGACTGTTTGATGTGAAGACCTCCCCCTTCGGTGTCGCATTTTCGCCGGTACAGTGTCTGCATTATGCGCTGACCCGGCCGGGAGTAGCGACCGTGCTTTGCGGATATGATACGAAGGAGCAGATCGATGCTGCCGTGGCATATGAGACGGCTGCGGAGGAAGAGAAGGACTATGCTTCGATCCTGGCGAAGGCACCACTCCATGCCTACTCGGGGGCCTGTGTCTATTGCGGACATTGCAAGCCCTGTCCCATGGATATCGATATCGCCATGGTGAACAAGTTCTATGATCTGGCGGTACAGCAGCCGGAGGTGCCGGAGAGTGTGAAGGCGCATTATGAGGCGCTGGAGAAGCACGCGGGAGACTGTATCGGTTGTAAGGGATGCGAGACAAGGTGTCCCTTCGGTGTGGGGATCGCGGAGCGGATGCAGAGAACGGCGAAGTTGTTCGGGTGCTGAGACATATAGCGAATCTGTTACGTCGGGATATTCAGAAACCGAATGATCCCGGGGGAGAGAAGCATCATACGGAGAAACGAATTTGAAGAAGAATGACATCTTTGAGGTGGAAATTGAAGATATGAGCAAGGACGGTGAGGGCATCGGACATGTGGATGGCCTTACTGTTTTTGTGAAGGATACGGCCCCGGGAGACCGGATCCGGGCGCGGCTTACGAAGGAGAAGAAGAATCTGGCCTACGGCCGTCTGGAGGAAGTGCTTGAACCCTCACCGGACCGGGTGACACCGGTGTGTGAGAAGGCCAGAAGCTGCGGAGGCTGCACCATGCAGCACATTTCCTACAGCCGTCAGCTGGAGCAGAAGGCGTCTTACGTGGAAAACTGCCTCCGTCGGATCGGAGGGGTTGCGGATGCAGCGGACCTTATGGAGCCAATCCTCGGCATGGAGGAACCCTATGCCTTTCGGAACAAGATGCAGTTTCCGGTGGGAACGGACCGGGAGGGACGCCCGGAGCTTGGATTCTATGCTGGTCGGACCCATGCACTGATCCCGCTTTCGGACTGTCCGGTGGGACATCCGGTGAACCGGGAGCTTCTGCAGGCTATGCGGGAGTATCTTTCGGAAGCGGCGGTTCCGGTGTATGACGAGGAGACGCATACGGGACTGGTCCGTCACGTGCTGACCCGGGTGGGTTTTGGCACGGGGCAGGTGATGGTCTGTATCGTTGCGAACGGAGAGAAGCTTCCGAAGCAGGAGCTGCTGATCGGGAAGCTGGAGCAGGCTGTGGAGACCTATAACCGTCGGAGCGAGGACAGTCCGGAACTGACGCTTTCCTCCGTTACGCTGAATGTAAATAAGGATAAGACCAACCGGATCCTCGGCTTTTCGAGCCGGGTTCTTGCAGGGGCACCGGTGATCGAGGATACCATCGGGGATATTCGCTTCGAGATCGCACCGGAATCCTTCTTCCAGGTGAATCCGGTACAGACGGAGAAGCTCTACGGCAGGGCACTGGAATATGCGGGCCTTACCGGAGAGGAGACGGTCTGGGATATGTACTGTGGGATCGGCACCATTTCCCTCTTTCTGGCAAGGAAGGCAAGGAAGGTCTACGGCGTGGAGATCGTGCCCCAGGCCATAGAGAATGCAAAGAAGAACGCAAAGCTGAACGGCGCTGCGAATACGGAGTTCTTCGTCGGAAAGGCAGAAGAGGTTGTTCCCCGCCTGTACAAGGAGGATGAGGAGACCTATCGCGCAGACGTGGTGGTTGTGGACCCGCCGCGAAAGGGGTGTGACCGGGCACTGCTGGAAACCCTCATTTCCATGGCTCCGAAGAGGATCGTCTATGTCTCCTGTGACCCGGCGACACTGGCCCGGGACATCGCAATCCTGAGGGAGGGAGGCTACCATCCGAAGCGGGTAACCCCCACGGACATGTTCCCCCATAGTTCCCACGTGGAGTGTATAGCGTGTATACAAAAGCAGGAAGTGAAAAACGATTAGAAATATAAAGATATGAGAATGTCTTTCTGATGGGGGGAACAGATGATGATTGAATTAAAACCTGCTCTGAGGGATGATGTTGAAATAGTCTGGAGGATGCAGGTTGAGGCTTTTTCCGGACTTCTGGAAAAATATCAGGATTATGAAACAAGCCCTGCTGCCGAAGAAATGAAAAGTGTAGCTGCGAGATTTGAACAGCCCGGCTCAGAGTACTATTTCATAATGGCCGGTGACAAACCGGTCGGAGTGATTCGTATTATTGATAAAAAGGATGGCAGCAGGAAGCGCATTTCTCCTATTTGGATCATGGAAGAGTATCGAGGTAGGGGCTATGCTCAGGCTGCGATGGAAGAAGCAGAGAGAATATACGGAAAGAATCACTGGTGTCTGGATACCATTCTGCAGGAAAAGGGCAATCTGCACCTGTATGAGAAAATGGGATATCATCAAACCGGCAAGATAGAACATATCAACGATCGAATGGATATTGTATTCTATGAAAAGGACTGAGGAAGATGGGATTAACAGATTATAAAGCGGTTCAGAAGATTGCAAAAGACACGATCAAATATATTAAAACGGAAATCAGACCGGGGATGTCATTAAAAGAGGTGAGACAGCTCTGTGAGAATAAGATGCTTGAGCTTGGAGCGGATTCGTTCTGGTATTATGATATCGGAGCCTTTGTCTTTTCCGGAGATGAAACAACCATATCGGTATCGGGACGGGAGTATTCCACATCAGATCGGATGATTGCTTTGGATGATATTATTACGATAGACCTCAGCCCGCAGGTTGGGAATACTTGGGGAGATTACGCAAGAACGGTCATCATTCAAAATGGGAAAGCAGTTCAATCAGATGAAGAAGTACTAAATGCAAAGTGGCGTGCGGGACTTGAAGCGGAGAAGAAGTTGCATAAGAGAATGACAGAAATCGTGAGCCCCGAGATGACGTTTGAAGAACTGTATTATCAGATGAATGAGTATATTTGCGAAGAGGGATATATCAACCTCGATTTCATGGGCAATCTCGGGCACTCCATTGTCCGCAGGAAAGAAGATCGGATTTATATTGAAAAAGGGAATAGTGCGAAACTGAGGGATGTTCACTTTTTTACATTTGAACCCCATATTAGTGTCAGCGGATCAAAGTATGGATATAAAAGGGAAAACATCTATTACTTCGACAAAGACGGTATAAAAGAGTTGTAAAAAGCATTTTTGGTTAATCAACGAAATCATGAGAATGCAAGATTCTTGCATATCCCTCCGCCATATTGTAGAATAGAACTGTATAAAAAAACATGTGGAGGTGATCGTAGTTTGTCTAACAAAGAGATTTACAAAAAGACGCTAACATTTTCACTGCGACGGTTCATTTTCAACACCTGCTGTCTTCTTCTGGTGGGAGCGCTGTCGGTTTTCGGCTTCCTCCTGGTGGACAAGATGTTTGACAAGGGACTGATCGGACTTGCCATCGGGATTCTCTTCGGAATCATCATTGTTGCGGTGGTTGCCCACTTCTTTTCCTATATTTACAAGGCCGGACATATCGTCATGATGATGAAGGCGGTTACGGAAGGAACGCTCCCCGATGATGTGTATCATGAGGGAAAGCGCCTTGTGAAGGAACGCTTTACAACGGTGGCACTTTACTATGCTGCAACCAGAGTGATCAAGGCCATCTTCAATGAGATCGGCAGTCTGATCACCAGAGGTGCGGAGGCCATCGGAGGAGATACGGGTAATGCCATCGGAAATGCGATCAGCATCGGTATCAATGTGGTTGTCGGTTTCCTCTGTGACTGCTGCCTCGGCTGGGTATTCTACCGTAAGGACAAGGGTGCCGTAAAGGCAACACTTGAGGGGGGCGTTATCTTCTTCAAGAACGGAAAGGCGCTTCTTCGGAACCTGGGACGGATCTTCGGTATGGGGATTGCATCCCTTCTGATGATCGGCGGAGCATTTACGGGAGTCTTCTTCCTGATCTTCAACAATTTCGGGGATGCCTTCACATCGCTTCGGGATGAGATCATGGAAGCCGGTGTTAGAAACAGCTGGGACATTCCGGCGTTCTTCAACAACCCGACCAATCTTGCCCTGATCGCTGCTGCGATCGTGGGACTGATCCTGTGGGCAATCATTCACGGTACCTTTATCCGTCCGTTCATTCTGGTCGGTGTGATCCGGAACTACATGGAGGCCGGGATCAAGAGCAATGTTCTGGCAGAGGATTATTCGACTCTGGAAAAGAAATCAAAGAAATTCGCGAAGTATATGGAAAAAGAAAACTGACAGAAAAAGAACACCCGGAGTGCAGGCTGGAAGAATTGCCAGACTGCCTCCGGGTTTTTAAAAGAAGGATTCTTATTTTGCGGTATTTGTGATATATTCGGTGTACTGTGAGATCACGGTATCCTTTTTTGCTTTGGGAAGCAGTACATTGCTCCCGTCGGAGAGGCAGACGGAGGCTCCGCTGATCCGCTCGATATACTTCGGATTGACAAGAAGGCCTCGTCTTAGCTCGATAAAGTCCTTTCCGAAGAGACCTGCAACCTCGGAGAAGTTTATCAGTACACGGTCGGTCTGTCCGTTTCGGCTGCAGATATTGGTATAATGACGGTCGCTTTCAAGCTTGATTACATTTTCGGGATAATAGATGTGGATGTCCCTGCCGGAGTGGATTACCACGGGTGAGGCCTCCTGCTTGTTCAATCGAATGCTGACACGGGCAAAGGCCTTTACGATATCGGCTTCGCTGCAGGGCTTGACCAGATAGTCTGTTGCCTGTACCCGGAAGGCGTCAACCGCGTGATCAAGGCTGGTGGTGACAAAGATGATCTGGGTTTCGGGAGATAATTCCTTTACATCCTTCGCAATATCCACACCGAGTTCATTTTCCAGATAAACATCCTGAAAGATAAGGGAATAGAAGCTGCCGTTTCGTATGCTTTCAATCAGCTTGGCACCGGTGTCAAACCAGACCATTTCCAGTTCATCGGTTATATCCATGAGGGAGAATCGGATCTTTTCGGCATCGGCCCTGGTGTCATCACATATTGCAATCAGCATGGGAGTCTCCTTTCGGTGTTCTTTGCAGCATTTAGTATATCATACTATGTACCATAGGATCGTGTCTATGGCATAAAATCTGCATCAAATGTCTTATTTTTTGCACGAAATGTTTTCTCTGTCTTTTCGTGATACATATACTCTTGATAAAATAACTCATGTTACAGCATAAAAACCAATGAGATCCTTCGGGCGTATGCCCTCAGGATGGCATGCGGGTGGTTTTGGATATGATTTAAAATGTACAGAAAGGTAAATGATCTATGACGAACAGTGCCGGAGATCCTCAACTGTGGGGAATGCTTCTCTATGTCTTTCTCTGCTCATTTCCATATATGGTGCTGGTGTTGCTTTCCTTCCGGGGACATTGGCGTTTTCCCAAGCCGGTGACTATTTTACTGGCCTTCACGGCGATCTTCGTACAGATGATGATCGTGGTGATCCAAAGATATGTGCCGGGAATTCGGGGGCAGGTGTGGGACCTGATCTCCTCCGCCCTGTATATCACCTTTATTTTTCTAACCATACGGGAGCACATAGGGAAGCTCATCTTTACGGTGCTTGTGCTGACCACTCTGGGGGACTTTGTGATCATGAGCGCAAAGAATCTGGAGGGGCTCTTTTTCCCCGAAGAGGCGGCTCTTGCCTACTACTATACATATCATCTGTTCATCCTGCTGATGCTGGTCCTTGTGCTTCCGGTGATCTATTTCCTTGTGTTTAAGGATATCGCTCCGCCGGGAAACAGTCCCTCCGGCAGACTTGTAAAGGACGGGAAAACCGTGTGGCACCCCTGGTGGTACCAGTGGCTGGTTCCTGCCGTGTTCTATCTGGTCTGGATGCAGCATTTTTACGGATCCGGAAGATCGACGCTGGAAACTGCGTTGGATCCCATGAATACGGTATATCTTTTCCTGATCGACGCGGGTTCGGTGCTGATCTACCGGATCATCGTAAAATCAGCGGAGCTTTACGAAACGCATCTGGCGCTGCAGGAGGAAAATCATGCGACCTCGATCCAGAGACTCTGTTATGAAAGCTTAAACAGCCGTCTGGAAACCATGCGGAGGACCAGACATGATCTTCGTCACCACACGGCGCTTCTGAAGGAGATCCGGCAAAGCGGGGATCTTTCTGCCCTGGACGAGCTGATCGACACGTATACGGAGCAAAATTACCTGGATCAGCCCTTTTTCTTCTGTGAAAATGAAACTGTCAATATCATCCTGGTGTATTATTCCGAGACGGCCTATCGGAACAGCATTTCCCTGTCCGTAAAGGCGGAGATTCCGGAGGATGTATTTGTGGATAAGAAGGATCTATCCGTGTTATTCGGAAACCTTCTTGAAAATGCATCGGATGCCTGCAGCGAGGTGGAGGGCGAACGGTTTATAGATCTGAATGTAACCTATAAGAGTACGGCAGGCGGAACTCATTATCTGTCCCTGACCTTAAAGAACAGCTTCGTTACGGTACCGACCCGCAACGAAAAGGGAGGCTTCTTTTCCACTAAGCATGCAGGCGAGGGGATCGGAGTCACTTCGGTGGAGAGCATTACGAAGAAGTACGACGGTGCTTGCTCCTTCACCCCCGAAGACGGTGTCTTCACCGTGTCGGTCATCCTGTATGAATGATACACGGGTGAGATAGGAAAACTTTTCGTGCATTGTTTCGGCCTGTTCGTGCAGGAAATGAAACAATGCACTTTTTCTATGCTATAAAGCACTTGAACTGATGAAAGAAGGGGGAGCCATGACAGTATTAATAAAAAAACGGATAAAGAAACTGGTCGGGCTTTTGCTCATCTCAGCCTTTCTGCTTTCGGCAGTAGGCTGTGGTTCCGCAGACCCGGGTGGGGACCGGCCGGGACACGGGAAATGGATCAATTCCATAATTCCCGAAAATGCCAAACGCTGTGCGGAGCAGCGGCTGCAGGATGACTATGCCGCAGCTGCAAATGCAGAGTGGAATGCAAGTCAGACCTATGATCCGTCAGAGGACGTCGGGACCTTTGCGGATTCACAGAAGCTGATCGTCAGGCAGCTGCTGGATATCATAAATGATCCTGCAGAGAATAGTCCCAATGCGGAGAGGTTAAAGACCTACTATGGACTTTACGCGGACTGGGAGTACAGGGGTCAGCTGGGGATCGAGCCCTTGCGAAAGTATCTCGGCTATATCGATGAGATCCAGTCCGTCGAAGATGTATATCAGTATATGACGGACAGTAGTAAGAATCCCTTCGCGGCCATGCTGATTCAGGTTTCCACCGTCCAGACGGACCATTACGCGCTTAGGATCGGTCAGCCGGATTATTCACTGAAGAAGTCCAACCGGTACGTGAGCCTGGGAGATGAGGGACTTCAGCTGAAGGAGCGGGTAAAAGGCATGATCCGTTATCTGATGGAACGCCTCGGATGTACCGGGACGGAAGCAGATACCCTCCTGGATCAGTGCTTTGCCTTTGAGCTGAAGATGGCGGAACTAAGTCCCGGCGGGGAGGATAGTGTGGATGATCTTACGAATATTTCCTTCCCGGAAGTGGTGAGTGACGCGGGAGATTTCCCAATCCAAAGAATCATGGAACATTTTGGACTGGACCGGTTCCCGGGTTACTGTGTGGATAGGGATTACATCTTAGGCCTTTCCAAAATCTGTACGGAAGAGAATCTGGAAGAAATCAAAGCATTCTTTAAGGTTTTTCTTATGAGAAAATCCGTGAACTATCTGGATCAGGAGTGCTTCCTGAAACAGAAGGAGCTGAGTCTGGATAAGACCAATCCGTATGCTGAGGTGGTTACCTACCCTATAGACTATTACTTCTACTCCGCATTATCCGATTCTCCGCTTTCCGGGCTGAGAGATCAGGTCTACCTTGATCGGTACTACGATGAAGCGGTGGCAAAGGACATCGAATCCATATGTAAAGATTTCCTTCAGGAGTACCGTGATCTCATTACGGAGAAGGACTGGCTCAGCGAAGAGAATAAGAAACGGATATTTGAGAAACTGGATGCTATGCATTTTATGATCATGAAGCCGAACAATGTGGCCGATTATTCCGACATAGCCTTTGTACCAAAGGAAAACGGCGGCAGCCTGCTGGATGCAAGCTGTGAGATCAACCGGTTTGGGCTGGAGAATATGGGAAGACTTTCGGGAGACACGATCGATCGGGATTATTGGAATATCTATGACTCTGAGTCCAGCACGACCGCAGTAAACAGCGTCTATGCGCAACACCGAAATGTATTTATCATCGATATCGGGGCTCTGACCGGGGATCTTTATTCTTTGGATATGAGCTACGAGGAGAAGATGGGTCGGATCGGATGCGTCATCGGACATGAACTGACCCATGCCTTTGATTCCGACGGGGTAGAGTTTGATTCCGAAGGAAAACATAATGCGCTGCTCACGGGAGACGATATGGGCACGTTCGGGAAGAAGGCGGATAAGGTCCGGGCGTATTTCGGAAGTATAAGATTTGATGAGTTCCAGGATTCCTATGACGGAACGGTGGATGTCAGCGGAGAAGTCATAGCGGATATGGGAGGAATGAAATGTGCTCTCAGACTGGCAAAAAAGAGAGAGGGATTTGATTATGATACATTTTTCAGGTCCTATGCTTCTTTATGGAAGCGGCTTCAGTCAAAGAGCAGTTGTTTAAAACTCGTTCGCACCAACGAGCATCCGCTGGCATATCTTCGGATCAATGTCACGGTTCAGCAGTTTGATGAATTCTATGAAACTTATGGGGTACAGCCGGGAGACGGCATGTATCTGGCACCGGAAGACCGGATTGCAGTATGGTAGGAGGAAAATATGATTAAGGCTACTTTAAACGAAGTAAAACATATCGCGGTAAAGAAGAGGTTTATCATCCTTTCCGCACTGCTGTTTCTTTGGATGATCGTCTGGGCGGTCCTCGCAAAAATGGATTACTTTAATGATCATATGTACACCATCAAGATGCAGCAATTCCTGCGTGTATTCTTTAATCCTGCGACAGGATGTATTCTTCTTTTTGCCCAGTACAGAAGGCGGTTCACCAAAACCCTGGTGGAAGAGGCAAAGGAGAGACAGCTTGGCAGCACAAAGCTGGTGATCAGCAGATGGTGTGCCGGCGTGATCCTTCTTTTCGCGTACTATCTTGTGGCATATCTTCTGATCCTCCTGCTTTCCCTGATCCTGGGAGCACACTGCACGGGAGCCCAAATCTGGGCACTTACGCTTTCCTGCTTCTTTGCATGGGTCCTGACTGTGGGAAGCTACGGGATCGCACTGATCTTCATGTTCCTTATTCCGTTTTTCCTGCCGGCGTGGATCTTCTACGGCTTTTTCGCCGGCGCGGCGCCCATCATTCTATTCAGCGTGGATGCGCCCGGATTTCCGCTCGTCAAGTTCCTGGATCCGTTCCTTATTTCCTTCCACACGGAAGCCGGATATACGGCAGGAACCCTGGGACAGACCAGATGGAGTTTCCTTTTGGTTCTTCTGATCTATACCGCCATATCCTTCGGGCTCTCGATCCTGTTCTTCTATCTGAAGAAAAAGAGGGTCCTGAAAAAAGCAAGTGTTATGGAAAGTACTGAGTCGATTGAAGCAACCGAAAGCACGGGAATGATAGGAGAAACTGAAAATGAATAAAAAGAAAAGAAGATTCTTCAAAAAACTGACCGGGCTTGTCCTTGCATCGGCGTTGCTGCTTTCGGCTGCAGGCTGCGGATCCGGAGCAGCGGGCGGCGACCAGCCGGGACATGGGAAGTGGATCAATTCCAATCTGCCTGACAACGCGACCCTTTGCTTAGATCAGCGGCTGGAGGATGATTTTGTGGCTTCGATCAATGCGGAATGGAACATGGATCAGAGCTTTGATCCGTCGCAGACCTACGGAGCACTTGGGGATTCGGAGAAACTCGTCAACCAGAGGATCATAGATATCCTGCAGAATTCGGCAGATCAGGATCCGAACGTTGTAAAACTTCGGACCCTTTACGGCCTTTATTCGGATTGGGATTACAGAAACCAGCTGGGAATCGAGCCGTTACGGACGTATCTTGGTTACATTGATGAGATTCATTCTATCGAGGATGTATATCAGTATATGATGGATAATAGCAAAAACCCCTTTGCAACCATGGTATTCAAGTTTTCCATGGAGCCGAAGGATCATCTTGCTGTTGTAATCAATCAGCCGGATTATACCCTGGAAAAATCCAATCGATATGTGAGTCTTGGGGACGACGGGCTGCAGAAGAAACAGCAGGTGAAGGATAAGATTCATTATCTGATGGGACGTCTCGGATACTCTGAGGAGGATGCGGATGCCTTGATCGATCGTAATTTTGCCTTTGAACTGAAGATGGCAGAGCTTAGTCCCGGAGGAGAAATCTTTGTGCCTCTATATGATGACATCCCTCTCTCGGAGCTTGTAAGTATCACCGGAGCTTTTCCAATCCAAAGAATTCTGGAACACTTTGGGATGGATGATTACCAGGGGTACTGCGTTGATGTGGATTACCTTAAGGGGCTTTCCGGTATCTGTGTAGAAAAGAATCTGGAGGATATCAAGGCGTATTTCAAGGCCATTCTTATGTGCAAATCCATGCGATTTCTGGATCATGAATGCTATCTGAAAGAGAAGGAGATCAAGCTGGACAGGACGAATCCTTATGATGAGGTTGTTGAAGCTTCCATGGACAGGTTGTTCAACTATGATGTACTCCATTCACCGATGTCAGCTCTCAGAGACCAGATCTATCTTGACAGGTTCTATGATGAAGAGGTGGAGAAAGAGATCGAAACCATGTGTAAGGATTTTATCCGGGAGTATCATAATCTCATTATGGAGAAGGACTGGCTCAGTCAGGAGAGTAAGGAACAGATCTGTGAAAAACTTGACGCCGTTCGTTTTATGATCATAAAGCCCAGCAATGAAGCGGATTATTCGGATCTGGACCTGCGGTCCAAAGACAGTGGCGGAAGTATTCTGGATGCATACTCGGAGATCAACCGTTTCAATCTGGAGAATATCGGAAGGCTCTCAGGTTTGAAGACCGATCGGTCTTACTGGAATATCTATGATTCCGAGACCAGCACTACAATGACAAACAGTTATTATTATCCGCCCAGAAATGTATTCTTCATTCAATTTGGTATTGTGAACGGAGACTTTTATTCGAAGGATATGTCCTATGAGGAGAAACTGGGACGAATTGGCCACACCATTGGACATGAGCTGTCCCATGCGTTCGATGCCGCAGGGATTCAGTATGATAGCGAAGGGAAACAGAATTCGGTAATCGAGGGAAGCGATTTAAGCACCTTCAATAAGAAGGCAGATAAGGTTCGGGCGTATTACAGTAAGATCGTATTCCCGGACGGATCCTGGTCTTATGACGGAACGCATGATATCAGCGGAGAAGCCATTGCGGATATGGGAGGGATGAAATGTGCACTGAAGGTGGCCGAAAAGGTTCAGGGATTTGATTATGACAAATTCTTCCGATCCTTTGCCACGATATCGAGGCAGCTGATTTCCAAGAGCACCGCTGTATGGCTTGTCCAAAATGATGAGCATCCGCTGGAGTACCTCAGGGCCAACATCGCCCTCCAGCAGTTTGATGAATTCTATGAGACCTACGATATAAAGCCGGGAGACGGTATGTATCTGGCGCCGGAAGACAGGATCGCCATCTGGTAGGAGAGCAGCAATAGAATACTTAAATCATAACCCGCAGTCGATCCGGCTGCGGGTTTTCTCTACGTTCCGGTGAATATCGTTGAAATGAGGTCGGGCCTGTGTCATAATACCTCTATGGGGAAAGAATTCTTAAAGGGCATATGGAGAGTCTTTCTACACTTACGTATCGTTATATGCGGACGAACCGGAAGCGGACCATAACCACTATCGTCGGGGTATTCCTGGCAGCGGTTCTGGTCTACACCATTTTCTGTATGGTCTACAGCTTCCAGAGAGGGAATGGTTTCCTCCATCCTGGCGGTGATCGTGGGAACTCTGCTGGGCCTCGGCCTGACCTGGCTGCTGTCCCTTGCAATCTACAGCGGAAACGGGATCAACGGTGGATTCCTTCCGGGAATTATGCATATCCGGTATACACCGGACTGGGTTGCGATTCCGGTTACGGCTGCGGCTGTCATTTTCATGGGCTGGCTTGTGGCGATCACTACAAAAGACGAAGTATAGGGTTTATGCTCGGTATGTGGAGGATGATCTGCAGGAGCTTTATATGAAGGGAGTTAAGTTATGTGGGGTGCCATCCTTTCGGCAGTAGGAATCACGACCATACTCGGGCTGATCTACCTCTTTACCAGGTTCCGGCGTTTCGGATTCGTTCGAAGGATCGCCGGGGACCGGAAATGGGTGAGCAGGCTTCTTGGCCTGATCCCGATCTTCATATTTGTGATCTTCAGCCTCTTCAATATGTACAATGCCATCATCGTAATGCTGCATCTTATCGTTTTCTGGGCGCTGGCGGAGTTCGTTACCCGGATCGTACGGAAGCTTCGCGGGAAATCGGATGCGGCAAAGGGAAAAGACAACAGTGAGAAGCTTGAAGGATCCGGGGCATCCGAAGAAGACGGGAAGCCTGCGGGGAAGATTCGTCCGTACTGGCTGGGGATCGGGGTGATCCTTTTTACGGCAGTCTATCTTTGTATCGGCTATTATCTGGCCAATCATATCTGGGTCACCACCTATGATCTTACGACGGATAAGGATCTCGGGCAGAAGACGGTGAAGGCGGTGCTCTTCGCGGATTCCCATATCGGAACCCTCTTCGACGGAGAAGGCTTTGCAAAGGAGATGGAGAAGATTCAGGCAGAGAATCCGGATATCGTTCTGATCGCCGGAGATTATGTGGATGACAGCACCTCGAAGGAGGATATGATCCGAAGCTGCCAGGCTCTGGGAGAGCTAAAGACCACCTACGGCATCTACTACGTCTCCGGAAACCATGACCGGGGCTACTTTAACCGGAGAGCATTTTCCTATGAGGATATGGTGGCGGAGTTCGAGAAGAACGGGGTGACCGTGCTGCAGGATGATGTGACGCTGGTCAATGATTCCTTCTATATCATCGGAAGGAAGGATAAGAGCACGAAGGGCGGACGCCTCAGCATGGAGGAGATCGTTGCACCGCTGGACAGGGAGAAATACATGATCGTTCTGGATCATCAGCCAAGTGACTATGATGCCCAGGCTGCGGCAGGGGTGGACCTGGTGCTTTCCGGACATACCCATGGCGGGCAGCTGATCCCCATCAATCATGTGGGAGAGTGGATCGGTGCAAATGACCGGACCTACGGCCTGGAGACCCGGGGAAGAACGAACTTCGTGGTTACCTCCGGAATCGCGGACTGGGCCATCTGGTTCAAGACAGGAACCAAGTCGGAATATGTGGTACTGAACATCACGGGGAAATGATCCGCGGGACTTGAAATAAAGCGTAAAACGGTATAGAATACGCGAGGGTTACAAATAAACGAGAGGAAACATTTAAACCATGAAAGCAAAAAGTAAACTTATCACTGGAGTGGTATTCCTGCTTCTTTTCATCGGACTGATCGTGATGATCAAAACCGTTGATGTGGCAGCCATCGGACCGGAAGGGACTAAGATCGGATTCTCCGGGATCAACAAGGATATCCACGAGGCAACAGGCGTTAACATGACCTGGTATAATATCACCAAGTATCTCGGATACGGAACACTGGTACTGGCAGGTGTCTTCGCACTGATGGGACTGGTACAGCTGGTGCAAAGAAAGAGTCTGCTGAAGGTAGACCGGACGATCCTTACTCTGGGGGGCCTCTATGTTGTGGTACTCGGACTCTATGTGGCATTTGACAAGATCGCCATCAACTACCGTCCGGTGATCCTGGAGGGAGAGACCTCCGTGGAGCCTTCCTTCCCGTCCTCCCATACCATGCTTGCCTGCGTGGTACTCGGAAGTACGGCACTGGTGGTGGGGCAGTATATTAAGAACAGGACGTTAGCTACGGCACTGCAGGTACTGGCATGGATCATCTGCGCTGCTTTGGTGGTGGGAAGACTTCTTTCCGGCGTTCACTGGTTTACGGATATCATCGGCGGCGTGCTGATCAGCGTGGCACTGCTGTTCCTGTTTGAGGGAGTGAGAGAACTCTCGGATTAACACAAGTTTTTCTTGTAAAATCACTGAAAAAACTGTATTCTATAGGCAGTGGTTTTACCAAAATACCATACTGAAAAAGGAGGATCATATGATTTACTCAACAGAAGTGAAGAACATGTGCCCTGTCACACAGGGGGTACATCACGGCGCTGCACCGATCCCGGAAGAGGCGAAGTGGGTACAGGCAAAGAAGGTGGAGGACATCTCCGGCTATACCCATGGTATCGGCTGGTGCGCTCCGCAGCAGGGATGCTGCAAGCTGTCCCTGAATGTTAAGGACGGAATTATCCAGGAAGCACTGGTGGAGACCATCGGTTGCTCCGGTATGACTCATTCCGCTGCTATGGCTGCTGAGATCCTTCCGGGACTGACAGTTCTGGAGGCTCTTAATACCGACCTTGTATGTGATGCGATCAACACCGCTATGCGCGAGCTGTTCCTTCAGATCGTATACGGCAGAACCCAGAGTGCTTTCTCTGAGGACGGTCTGCAGATCGGCGCAGGTCTTGAGGATCTGGGTAAGGGTGCCCGCTCCATGGTTGGTACCACCTATGGTACACTGGACAAGGGACCGCGTTATCTGGAGCTGACAGATGGTTACATCACACACGTTGCTCTGGATGAGAATGATGAGATCATCGGCTACAAGTACATCAACTTCGGTAAGATGATGGACTTCATCAAGGCAGGCGATGATCCGAAGACAGCGATTGACAAGGCTTCCGGACAGTACGGACGTGTTGCTGATGCAGTTCGTCTGATCGACCCCAGAAAAGAATAAGAAAGCGAGGATTAGAAAATGGCATTATTTGAATCTTATGAGAGAAGAGAGCCCCAGATCCTTGCAGCACTTAAGGAGTATGGGATTTCCTCTGTTGAGGAGTGTAAAGAGATCTGCGACGCAGCAGGTATCGACGTATATCATCTGATCGAGGGCATTCAGCCCATCTGCTTCGAGAACGCGAAGTGGGCATACACCGTTGGTGCAGCCATCGCGATCAAGAAGGGCTGCAGAAGAGCAGCAGACGCAGCAGCAGCCATCGGTATCGGACTTCAGGCATTCTGTATCCCCGGTTCCGTAGCTGACCGTCGTAAGGTAGGTCTTGGCCATGGTAACCTGGGCAAGATGCTTCTGGAAGAAGACACCGAGTGCTTCGCATTCCTGGCAGGCCACGAGTCCTTCGCAGCAGCTGAGGGCGCTATCGGTATCGCAGAGAAGGCTAACAAGGTTCGTCAGAAGCCGCTTCGCGTTATCCTGAACGGTCTGGGCAAGGACGCTGCACAGATCATTTCCAGAATCAACGGCTTCACTTATGTTGAGACAAAGTATAACTACTTCACCGGCGAGGTTGAGGAAGTATTCCGCAAGTGCTACTCCAAGGATCCGGAGTCACCGCGTGCAAAGGTTAACTGCTACGGCGCAAACGACGTACAGGAAGGTGTTGCCATCATGTGGAAGGAGAACGTTGACGTTTCCATCACAGGTAACTCCACTAACCCCACACGTTTCCAGCATCCGGTTGCAGGTACCTACAAGAAGGAGCGCGTAGAGGCAGGTAAGAAGTACTTCTCCGTAGCTTCCGGTGGTGGTACCGGACGTACACTTCATCCGGATAACATGGCTGCAGGTCCGGCTTCCTACGGTATGACCGATACCATGGGCCGTATGCACAGCGATGCACAGTTCGCAGGTTCTTCCTCCGTTCCGGCTCACGTTGAGATGATGGGTCTGATCGGTGCAGGTAACAACCCGATGGTTGGCATGACAGTTTCCACTGCCGTATCCATCGAGGAGGCTGCAAAGGCAGGCAAGTTCTAAGCAAAACATTTGAAATAAAAGGCAGGGCGTTTTCCTCCGGGGAAACGCCCTGTTTTCGTGTGAAACGGTCATAGAGATTCCGCGTACTATCTGTGTTCACGAATGTATTACCCTACAGACTTTAGGCTTTTTAGGGGTTGTCATAATGTGACATTTTGTGGTATAGTCCTATGTTAGGGGGAGAATTTAGTTTCATTCAACGGGGTGGTTTCAAATGAGCAGAGAAGCAGATATTGCGATCCGAAAAAACTATTTTGAGGATTCCATACTTTTGCTGGGCGAATTTACGGTATTGGGTCATGATATGAACTTTGTCCTTCGGGTTTCTTCCTTCGGATCCAGGTCCTCGGGAGAGAATCTGCAGGTATATTTCGGCCTGCTGGATGATACCATGCGGGATTTTACCGAGACCAGGTATTTCTATCCGATGGATAAGATCCGGGTGGGAGACGAGAAGCTGATGATCCGGGCCGATGATGTGGAGATCTACGAGACCGCATACGGTCTTAAGATGTTCGTGAAGTATGATGCGGTAACGCTGGACTTCCTGATCTCCAATGACGGACATAAGTCCACCTTTCGGCCGCTGGGCAAGGGTGCTCTCAGCAACCGTATGGAAGGATATTCCTATCCCTACTGTTCTCTGGAGGGAACGGTACTGATCGGGACCAACTACAGTGAGGTGACAGGTCAGGCCTTTTATGTCAGAAGATACCAGAATCACGGCGGATTCTTCGATCGCCGGATCGGGCAGACGGCAATCCTTCGGGGCAACACGGAAACCCTCGGTGACAGGTCTGCCATGCATTCCCTGTACGGATTCTTCGTTCTTTCGAACGGAAGAAGAATCCTCTTCGCATCCTACGGAAATGACAGAGAGCAGGACGACTTCGTGGGCGTTTCAACCGTGACAGGCTCTGTGGAGGCAGAGGTGGAACCGATCCTTATCTCTGTGTCGGATTACGGTGGAGAGGTCGGAGAGGCAGGGAAGGATGTTACCGTGAAGATCCATGCGGTGGACGATGAGTTTTCACTGAAGACAAGAAGAGATCTGGAGCGGACACAGGATGTGGCACCGGATAATAAGGATTTCTTCCTGTATGACCGGTTCGCACGAATGGGCGGACGGTTCCGCGGAGAGAAGATCAGCGGATACGGGTGTATGATCTACACATAAGAAAATCTATTTTCGAAAAACGGTTTCTGACCGGCACGGAGTGCCGGCGGGAACCGTTTTTCATTTCGGAAGTTAAGGTTTTATGTTATAATCGAATCCGGGAGTGTTTGTTTTAGAGGAGGACCGGAACCGTAGATCTGAGGGAGGAACCGTGGAACGATATAATATAACAGGAATGAGCTGCGCGGCCTGTTCGAACCGCGTTGAGAAGGCAGTTTCCGGCGTTGAGGGAGTGACTGCCTGTTCCGTGAGCCTTCTTACAAACTCCATGGGTGTGGAAGGAACAGCTTCCCCGGCAGAGGTGATCCGGGCGGTAGAGGCAGCCGGGTACGGTGCTGCCCGTATGGGGGAGGCTGAAACGAAGAAGGACGGGGGTAAGGAAGAGGCCGGAGAGTACGATCTCCTGGCGGACCGGGAGACCCCGAAGCTAAAGCGAAGGCTGATCCTGTCCGTCGGATTCCTGGCGGTGCTGATGTACATTTCCATGGGGCATACCATGTGGGGCTGGCCGCTTCCGAAGGGACTTGCCGGGAATCCCATAGATCTTGGGATCCTTCAGCTGCTGCTGGCCGCAGCGGTGATGGTCATCAATCGGAAATTCTTTACCGGAGGCTTCCGGAGCCTCTTTCATCTGGCTCCGAACATGGATACCCTTGTAGCCCTCGGGTCCACGGTTTCTTTCCTTTGGAGCGTGAGTGTACTGATCCGGATGGGAGTTATGGCTGCAAACAGAGCGGATACATCAGAGCTGATGCGGCTTTATCATGAGGAGCTTTACTTTGAGTCCGCAGCCATGATCCCGGCGCTGATCACCGTGGGAAAGCTGTTGGAGTCGCTGTCAAAGGGGCGGACCACGGATGCCTTAAAGAGCCTGATGCGGCTGGCACCGAAGACGGCTACGGTGATCAGGGACGGCGAAAGGATCGCCCTGCCGGTGCGTGAGGTTGAGGTAGGGGATATCTTCGAGGTACGTCCCGGGGAGTCCGTTCCCGTGGACGGAACGGTGATTGAAGGCCAGAGTGCCGTGGACGAGTCGGCCCTGACCGGGGAATCCATCCCGGTGGAAAAGGAGATCGGCTCCGGTGTCAGTGCAGGAACCATTAACCGGTCCGGATACCTTCGCTGCCGTGCGGTCCGGGTGGGAAAGGATACGGCCCTCGGACAGATCATTCGGGCGGTTTCGGATGCGGCAGCCACCAAGGCTCCCATCGCGCGGATCGCGGACCGGGTGTCAGGTGTCTTTGTTCCTGCGGTGATCGGGATCGCGCTTCTGGTGATCATCGGATGGCTTATGGCGGGAGAGACCATGTCCTTTGCTCTGGCCAGAGGTATCTCGGTTCTTGTGATCTCCTGCCCCTGCGCCCTCGGACTTGCAACCCCGGTGGCGATCATGGTTGGAAATGGTGTGGGTGCAAAGCGGGGAATCCTCTTTAAGACCGGCGAAGCCCTGGAGATTGCGGGAAAGACCGGGATCGTGGTGTTGGATAAGACCGGTACGGTGACGGAGGGAACCCCGAAGGTAACGGAGGTGCTTCCGGCGGATGGCATTACGGAGGAGGAACTGCTTCGGGCAGCTTATGCACTGGAGGAGCGGAGTGAGCATCCGCTGGCCCGGGCGGTGGTTACTGCTGCGGAGCGGTTTGCGGATGAACCGGCAGAGCTTACGGAGTTTCAGGTGTACCCCGGAAACGGTCTCTCAGGTATATTGGAGGGACACCGTCTGGTGGGAGGCAGCGGAGCCTATATCCGCACAGTCAGTGAACTGACGAAGGAAACTGCGGCAGCAGAGCAGCGGCTGTCAGAGGAAGGAAAAACACCGGTCTTTTTTGCGAGGGACGGGCAGCTTCTCGGAATCATCGCCATTGCGGACGGAATCCGGCAGGATTCCGCGGACGCGGTCCGGCAGCTGAAGGAGCTGGGCATGGATGTTGTGATGCTCACCGGGGATAACGGGAGAACGGCACAGGCGATCGCTCGGGAGGCGGGGATCACCGAGGTGGTGGCCGGGGTGCTTCCGGACGGAAAGGAAGCCGTGGTCCGTGAGCTGCAGGCGCGTGGCAGGGTAGCCATGGTGGGCGACGGGATCAATGATGCACCTGCCCTCACCCGGGCTGAGACCGGCATAGCCATCGGAGCAGGCACGGATGTTGCCATCGACAGTGCAGATGTGGTGCTGATGAACAGCTCTATCCTGGATGTGGCAGCGGCTGTAAGGATCAGCCGGGCAACCCTTCGGAACATCCACCAGAATCTTTTCTGGGCCTTCTTCTACAATGTGATCTGCATCCCCATGGCAGCGGGGCTCTTCCCCTGGAAGATCAGCCCCATGATCGGCGCTGCGGCCATGAGTCTCTCCAGCGTAACGGTCTGCCTTAACGCACTTCGTCTTAACCGGATGCGTCCGGGAGGTGTGTATGAGCAGAGAAAAAAAGAGGAACAGGGAAGAACCCGGGAGAAGTTCATTTCCGGGGAGACCGGAACAAGTGAAAGGAAAGAGAGGAATGAAACTATGACATGTACAGTGAAGATTGAAGGAATGATGTGCGGACACTGCGAGATGACCGTAAAGAAGGCCATGGAGGCACTTCCCTTTGTGGAGTCTGCAGAGGTTAGCCATGATGCCGGGACAGCGGTGCTGACCCTCTCGGGAGAGGTGGATGAGGCGGCCGTGAAAAAGGCAGTGGAGGAGAAGGATTTCACCTTCTGCGGGATCGCGTAGGAGGCGGTATTTACGGGAAAAAAGCATTGTAAAAAGGGCCTGTAAATGGTAACATCATAGTATAGCATTTCCGTGTCATTTCGCGTATCAGGGGGTATGGCCGGAATGGCAGGATTTTAAAAAAAAGAGGAGGGTTACACAATGGGAGAAAATCGTTACAAGGGAACTAAGACTGAGCAGAATCTTATGGCTGCATTTGCAGGCGAGTCCCAGGCACGCAACAAGTACACCTATTTCGCATCCGTAGCAAAGAAGGACGGATATGAGCAGATCGCAGCACTGTTCCTGAAGACGGCTGATAACGAGAAGGAGCATGCAAAGCTCTGGCTGAAGGAGCTTGGCGGGATCGGAACCACCGAGGAGAACCTGGAGGCTGCTGCCGACGGCGAGAACTATGAGTGGACCGATATGTATGAGGACTTTGCAAAGACCGCTGAGGAGGAAGGCTTCCCGGCACTGGCTGCAAGATTCCGCATGGTTGCTGCCATCGAGAAGATGCATGAGGAGCGGTATCGCGCACTTCTGAAGAACGTGAAGGAAGGCGAGGTATTCGAGAAGGGAGAGGTTAAGATCTGGGAGTGCCGCAACTGCGGACATATCGTTGTCGGTACCAAGGCTCCCGAGGTTTGCCCGGTATGCGCACATCCGAAGAGCTTCTTCGAGGTTCACGAGAATAATTTCTAATAACTATGGGACAGCAGGTCCCCGGATAATTCGAAAGGAACAGGACATATGCCTAGTATGAATTCCTGGTCTTGGGTCATGATTGCAGTGGCGGTGATCCCGCCACTGCTTCTTATGATTTTCATAACCATTAAGGATAAACATGATAAGGAGCCCCTCGGCCTTCTGGTAAAATGCGGTATCTTCGGAGCACTCTCCGTGCTCTTCAGTATTCTCTTTGAGTCCATGACCATGGAGCTGATCCCGAAGATGATGCATACCTCATCCTCTATTGCATATTATGCGGTACTGGCATTTGTGGGGATCGCAGCCGTGGAGGAGACGGGAAAGTTTCTGGCGCTCCGGCTGGCGACATGGAAAAACAGGAATTTCAACTATACCTTTGACGGTATCGTTTATTCCGTTTACACGTCTCTTGGCTTTGCGCTGGTGGAGAACATCGTTTACGTGGTAAGGCACGGGATGAAAACCGGTTTCCTCCGTGCGGTGACGGCAATCCCGGGACATGCGTCCTTTGGTGTGTACATGGGCTTCTTCTACGGGTATGCCAAGTTCTACGAGGTGGCAGGGAATAAGAGTAAGAAGACCATGAACCTCTGGCTAGGATGGCTGGTGGCTACGATCCTCCACGGATTGTATGACTTCTTTGCTCTCAGTGGGACCGAGGCGACCATGGTTCTCTTCTTTGTATTCATCATTGCCCTTGATATCATCGTTATGGTTCAGGTGCATAGATCTGCAAAGAACGATACCCCCATCTATCAGGCCTATCAGCAGCCGCTCTACCGGATGCAGTTCAGTCAGGTTTATCAGAATCCGTATTATGCACCGCGGGTGCAGGGATACCGAGCACCGGTTTATCTGCAGCAGCAGTACGGAAATTACGGACAAAACCCTTATAACCCGCAGAACCCTTACGGCCAGATAAATCTGAACGGACCGGGCGGGGCCTACGGGCAGAACGCATATAACCGACAGAATCCTTTTGACCGGCCGAATCCCTATGGACAGAATCCGTACGGTCAGAATCCGAATGGACAAAATCCGAATGGACAGAATCCGTATGGTCAGAATAACTACGGACAGCAGAACATTTACGGCCAGCCGAATGCCAACAATCCGGCGGGTATGAACGGCCGGAATCCGAATGCAATGACACCTCCCGATACGGAGGATCCGGGCGGGTCGGAAGGTAAAACGGACAATCTGAAGAAATGATGTTTAGGAGGGCAGCAGCTTGACGAAGGTGGATCTGGTGACCGGATTCCTGGGAGCAGGGAAGACAACCTTTCTCCTGGACTATGCAAGGAATCTGATCTCCCGCGGAGAACGGATCGGGATCATAGAGAATGATTACGGGGCCATCAACGTGGACCTTCTCCTGCTTCAGCAGGAGCTGGGAGACCGGTGTCGACTGGAGATGGTGATCGGCGGAGACCCGGACTGTCACCGTCGGAGGCTGAAGACAAAGCTGATCGCCATGGGCATCGACCGGTATGACCGGGTGCTGGTGGAGCCCTCGGGAATCTTCGATGTGGATGAATTCCTGGATCTTCTCTATGAGGAACCTCTGGAGCGGATGCTTTCTCCGGAAAATGTGATCGCCATCGTGGACGCAGGTGCAACTCTTCTTCGGACGAAGGCCGGGGGAGAGACGGACTCGGAGGAGTCCCGTTATATCCTGGCGGAGCAACTGACGAAGGCGGGATGCGTGGTCCTCAGCAAGGCGGAGGACCTGTCGGAGAAAGAGACAGGGCAGGTGACGGAGTACCTGAATCAGTGCCTTACGGAGGTAGGCTGTGTCCGGAGCCTCACATCCGGGGATATTCTGGTAAAGCAAAGAAACGGATTCTCCGAGGGAGACTTTGAACGACTTCTCCACGCCGGAAGCCGGGACTATGCCTACGTAAAGAAAACCTATATGACTGAAGGGGACTTTCAGTCCGTCTTTTTCTTTCATGCGGAGCTTCCGGAGGAGCCGGTGGAATCACTTCTGCAGAGGATCTTTGCGGATCCCGGCTGCGGAAGGCTGTCCAGGATCAAGGGCTTCGTAAGAAAGAGTGATGAGACATGGCTTCTCATCAATGCCACCCGGGAGAAGGTGGAGGTGCGGGAGTGCACCGTGGGGCAGCCCGTGATCATTGCCATCGGGGAAAGCCTTGACCAGAAGCGGATCGGAAGCTACTGGAAAACCTATGAGAATGAGTATCGCGGGTGATACAAAGAGGTTGTTGTTATGGAAATTCTAATGTTTATGATTAACAGCTTACTGCTGGGCGTGGGGCTTGCCATGGATGCCTTCTCGGTTTCCGTTGTGGACGGCCTGCAGGAGCCGGGTATGAGCTCCGGGAAAAGGATGAAGATCGCCGGAGTGTTTGCAGGCTTCCAGACCATTATGCCGATCCTGGGATGGCTTCTGGTACACACGCTGCTTCAGTTCCTAAAGCAGGCGGAGTCCTGGATCCCGTGGATCGCATTTGTTCTTCTCTTCCTGATCGGAGGGAAGATGATCCTGGAGGGGATCACGAATTCCGGCAGCGACAGGTCGGAGCTTACGAAGCATCGGCTAACACCGGCCGTGCTGGCAGTGCAGGGGATCGCAACCTCCATCGATGCACTTTCCGTGGGCTTCACCATTGCAGACTACGGAATTCCTGCTGCGCTGGCGGCAGCGGCCATCATCGGAGCGGTTACCTTCGGGATCTGTATGCTGGGACTGAAGCTGGGAATCCGGTTCGGAACCAAGCTGAATCGGCATGCCTCCATCATCGGAGGAATCATTCTGATCGGGATCGGAGTGGAGATCCTGCTCACACATTTGTTATAGGAGAAGGGGTGTAACGTATTCGCAAGGGGGGATACTATGCTGAAGGACTATTCGTCGGAATATAAGGACAAGCTTCGGACACCGGAGGATGCCGTTACGGTGGTAAAGAGCGGTGACTGGGTGGACTACACCAGCTCTCTCGGAAAGCCGGTGCTTCTGGATGAGGCGCTCAGCAGACGGAAGGATGAGCTGACGGATGTGAAGATCCGCGGCAATCTGATCGAGGGGCCCATCCACGTGGCGGAGTGTGACGAGACGCAGGAGCATTTTGTCTATCACAGCTGGCACTGCTCCTCCTATGAGAGAAAGCTTTGCGACCGTGGGCTTTGCTACTATATCCCCACGGTATTTCATAACAACGCGGCCTACTATGAATTCTTCATCAAGGTAAATGTGGTAATGGTCAGCGTTTCACCCATGGATAAGCACGGGTTCTTCAACTTCTCGGTAAATACCGGGGTGGCAGGCCCCATCTGCCGGAAGGCGGATATCGTGATCGTTGAGGTGAACGAGAACATGCCGAAGATCCACGGAGGGTATGACGAGTGCATCCATATCTCAGAGGTGGATTATATCGTGGAGGGACATCATGATCCCTTCCCGGACATGATGCCGATCCGGGTTACGGAGACGGACCGGAGGATCGCGGAGAATATCCTGCCGTACATCGTGAATGGTGCAACCCTGCAGCTGGGAATCGGAAGCGTGCCTAACGCCATCGGAGAGCTGATCGCGAAGTCGGATATCTCGGATCTTGGCATGCACACGGAGCTTTGCACGGATGCCTATCTGGAGCTGTACCGCTCCGGAAGGATCACAAATAAGAAGAAGAATCTGGACAGAGGCAAGGGCGTGTTCGGCTGTGCCGTCGGCTCCAACGAGCTGTATGAATTCCTGGATGACAATCACGGGATCGCAGCCTATCCGCTGGAGTACGTGAACCGTCCCAGTATCATTGCACAGCTGGACAACATGGTGTCCATCAACGGCTGTGTGGCGGTGGATCTTTACGGGCAGGTGGCTGCGGAGTCCGCAGGCTCGCGGCAGATCAGCGGAACCGGAGGACAGCTGGACTTTCTGGCGGGAGCCTCTGCGTCCCGGGGCGGCAAGGCATTTATCTGTATGAAATCCACCTATCATGATAAGGACGGAAATGTACACTCAAGGATCCGTCCGCAGTTTGACGGAGATATCATCACATCCCCGCGGAGTCAGGTGTACTTTATCGTGACGGAATACGGGGTTGTGAATATGGAAGGTATGTCCACCTGGGAGCGCGCGGAGCTTCTGATCAGCGTGGCACACCCGGACTTCCGGGATGCTCTGATCCGCGAGGCGGAGGAGCGTAAGATCTGGAGGAGATCCGGGCGCCGGTAACCTATGGAGGGAGCCATGAGAAAGGGAATGAAACTGAAAACGATCGCTCTTCTTATGGCCTTAGCCATGTCGACACCCGTGTATGCGGAACCGGCGGAGGAAAGAGCCACCGGCTGGTACGAGATCGACGGGGAATGGCACTACTACAGCCTGAGCGGTTGGATGAGTAACTGCTGGCTTACCAGGGACGGAAAGACCTATTATCTGAATGAAGAGGGCATCCGTCATACCGGCTGGCTGTTACGGCAGGGAAAATGGTACTATTTCGACCCGGAGGGGGTGCTTGGCTCCGGCTGGGTGAAGACCGAGGATCAGTGGTATTATCTCAGTGCCGAAGGTGTCCGTCAGAGCGGCTGGCTGGAGGAAAACGGCAAATGGTACTTCCTGGCGGGGGACGGGCATATGGTCACCGGCTGGAAGAAGCTGAGCGGCAAATGGTACTTCTTTAAGGTAAATGGCTGCATGACCACCGGATGGATCAAATCCGGGAAGAAATGGTACTATCTGGATAAAAACAGTGATCTGGCCGTGGGCTGGAAGCGTCTGGGGGGAAAATGGTATTACTTTGATACCGACGGAAGGATGCTGACGGATACCTGGATCGAGGATGATTATGTGGGCCCGGACGGTGTGTGGGACAAAAATGCAGTCCGTACCCCGGCGGGTCTTACCCGGCTTGATGTCAGCTGTATCCGGCAGAAGCCGGAGCTGCCCAACGGGTGCGAGGTAACCTCTCTGGCTATCGTGCTGAACTATCTTGGGTATGATATATCGAAGACCACCCTTTCGGATCAGTATCTGGATAAGGGCAGTATAGGATCTACATCGCCCTATGATGCATTTATCGGAAATCCGAGATATTCCAGCGGCTGGTACTGCTACAGCCCGGTGATCACCCGGTGCGGAAATAAGTACCTGACGGCCCAGGGGGGAGTGCATAAGGCAGTAAACCTGACCGGCACCGATTTCGAGCAGCTGCTGGTGGAGGTGGACGCCGGTCGTCCCGTGATCTTCTGGGGGACCCTCTCCATGAGCAGTCCCAGCTACGGGTCCGCCTGGATCGTCAGCGGAACAAAGTACACCCGCTATATGAACCTGCACTGTCTGGTTCTTACGGGTTATGACAAGGAGAAGGATCTGGCCTATGTGTCCGACCCGCTGCAGGGAAACCGGACCTATAAGCTGAGTACGGTAATAACACGCTATGACCAGCTGGGGAAGCAGGCGGTGGTGATCAAAAAGACAAAGTGAGGATAACGGATGGAACTTAAGTGTTTGCTGGAAAATCCGGAGATTTTTAAGATCAACCGAATGCAGGCGCATTCGGACCATAAAGTGCTGCCCGGAACTGCCTTCCGTCAGTGTCTGGACGGAACCTGGGATTTCTCTTATGCGAAGACGTTGTCGGAACGTATTGAGGGATTCTACCTGGAGGATTATGATGCTTCTACCTTCGGGAAGATCCGTGTACCGGGACATATGGAGCTGCAGGGCTACGGAAAGCCGCAGTATATCAATACCCTGTTTCCCTGGGACGGAGTGGAGCAGCTACGCCCGCCGAAGACTCCGGAGCAGAACGCAGCCGTGGGCCAGTATCGTCATACCTTTGATCTGCAGCATGCACCGGAGGCAGGGCAGGAGGTGTTCCTTTCCTTCCGTGGTGTGGAGAATGCTTTTTCCGTCTGGCTGAACGGAACCTACGTCGGATACAGCGAGGATTCCTTCACACCGTCGGAGTTTTGTGTTACGGAGCTGATCCGTCCCGCCGGAAATGTACTGGCGGTGGAGGTGTACCAGCGAAGCAGTGCTTCCTGGCTGGAGGATCAGGACTTCTGGCGGTTCTCGGGAATCTTCCGATCGGTCTATGTGGAAACGGTTCCCTCCGTCCATGTCTATGATCTGGAGGTGACCGCGGATTATAACTATGCAGATCCTTCGGAGTTAAGACGCGGTCCTGGAACCGGGAAGGGTGACGGAGTTTTGTCCGTAAGCGCCCTTCTTCTTTCGGACACAAAGCCGGAGGAGACGGCCCTTTCCTTTACACTTTCGAATCCCGACGGTGATGTTGTGATCCGGGCAAATGCGGCATCCGTAGAGGAGGCAGGGAAGCTGACGCTTACAGATCCGCCGGCGGATTCCCCCTATCCCTTCACCCTGAAGGCAAGGAAGCGAAACCTTTACCGGGTGAAGTGGGAGTGTGTGGTGCCGGGGGTTCGTCCCTGGAGTGCCGAGGAACCGGCTCTCTATCATATGGAGCTGGTGGTAAGCGGCGGAGCAAAGACCGAGGAGGATTTCGCGGCAGGGGCAGAGCCGGATGCGCTGGAAACGGTGCTCCAGCAGGTGGGCTTCCGTACCTTTGAGATGAAGGACGGGGTGATGTGCCTTAACGGGAAGCGGATCATTTTCCGGGGCGTGAACCGTCACGAGTTCAGCTACCGCGGGGGACGGAGTGTTACCGAACGTGAGATGCGAAAGGACATCCGCCTCATTAAGGAAAATAATATGAATGCAGTCCGCACCTGCCACTATCCGAACCAGAGCCTCTGGTACCGGCTGTGCGACGAGGCGGGACTGTATCTGATCGACGAAACGAATCTGGAGACCCACGGAACCTGGCAGAAGCTGGGGAAGTGTGAGCCCTCCTGGAATGTGCCGGGATCCCTTCCCGAGTGGAAGGAAGCGGTGCTGGACCGGGCTCGGTCCATGTATGAGAGGGATAAGAATCATCCCTCGGTGCTGATCTGGTCCTGTGGAAATGAGTCCTATGCCGGCGATGATATCGCTGCCATGTCGGAGTATTTCCATGAGGCGGATCCCCGCAGACTTGTGCATTATGAAGGATGCTTCTGGAATCCGGAGTACCGATATATCTCCGATATGGAGAGCCGGATGTATGCAAAGCCGGCGGAGGTGGAGGCGTATCTTACGTTGGAGCTGGCGAAGAAGGAAGCGGATCCTTCCTATGTGACAAAGCCTTATATCAGTTGTGAATATATGCATGCCATGGGCAATTCCCTGGGAGGCATGCAGCTTTATACCGAGCTGGAGGACCGTTACGAGGGCTATCAGGGCGGATTTATCTGGGACTATATGGATCAGGTGCTTCCCCTGGAGCTTCCGGACGGGGAAGAGGTGATGGCTGTGGGCGGAGATTTCGATGACCGTCCCACGGATTACGGCTTCTGCACCAACGGTATCGTCTACGGAGACCGGACACCCTCACCGAAGATGCCGGAGGTCCGGCAGCTCTACAGTCCGATCCGGCTGGATATCTCCCCGGAGACACTGACGGTGGAGAACCGGAATCTTTTTATCGATACCTCCGTCTATTCCTTTGTGGTTCGGACCATGCTGGACGGTACGGTTCTGGAGGAGAAGGAGCTGACGCTTCATGCAAATGCAGGAGAGAGTGTTACCGTTCCCCATGGCCTGTCCTATCCGGAGGGTGCGGGAACCGCAGTGATCGAGGCGGCAGTTTACGGCTTCGGAGGTGAAGCAGAGGGAATCCACGGCCCCATGGTTGCGTCGGCCCAGTGTGTGCTGGAGCAGGGGGTAAGAGAGGTGAAGGGCTTTGATGCACCGGGAGCCATCGTCCCGGGAGACGGGCATCTCGGCATCATAGGACCGGACTTTCGGATCCAGTTTTCCATGGCAGAGGGAGGAATCTCCTCGATCTGCTTCGGCGGACGGGAGTATGTGGACAGGATCCCGCGGATCAGCTTCTGGCGGGCCATGACGGACAATGACTGCGGGGCAGGGTATCCTGCGGCCATGGGGGTCTGGCATGGAGCGGGACATTTTATGGCAAAGGATTATTCGAAGTTTCGGATGGAACCGGTGGAGGGCGGGATCCGCATGATCACCGCTTTCACGGGAGGACTGCAGGGGGAGATCGAAGTGACGGTTGCCTATACGGCCTATCCGGACGGAAGAATCCTTGTGGAAGCGGACTTCCCGGGGGTAGAGGGATACCCGAACCTCCCGGTCTTCGCCATGGACTTTTGCACGAAGCAGAGTGTGAATCGGGTGGAGTATCTCGGTATGGGTCCGGAGGAAAACTATACGGATCGTGTGGCGGGAGCAAGGATCGGACGCTTTACCCATACGGCAGAAGAGAATCTTTCCCGGTATCTTCGTCCGCAGGAGTGCGGAAACCGGACCGGAGTACGGTACGTCCGGGTGACGGGAGAGGACGGACGGGGTCTGCAGTTTACGGCAGCGGACACCCCATTTATGATGAGTGTGCTTCCCTACAGCGCCTACGAGCTGGAGGAAGCAAACAGGATCTTTGAGCTTCCGAAGGTAAGGCACACCTGGATCCGCCTGGCATCCCGACAGATGGGCGTCGGCGGAGATGATTCCTGGGGTGCACCGGTGCACGAGGAATACCTGATCCGTTCCGCGGAACCGCAGCATCTGGCCTTCTGGATCACACCGGTTTCCGGAGAGGATTCGTAATCTGTTACCTGAAAGGTTGAGAAAATGATAAGCACGATCGTATTTGATGTGGGAGATGTTCTGGTTGATTTTCGTTACGAGGATCATATGAGAGATCTGGGATTTAGCGAAGAGGCCGTAAGGACACTTTCGGAGAAAATGGTTCTGACGGAGTTCTGGGGCGAGATGGATCTGGGCTTACGGACGGAGCAGGATGCCAGAGAAAAGTTCTGCAGGGAGCTGCCGGAGCTTCGGCAGGAGGTGATCCGCTTCTGGGAGAATACCCAGGGTCTGGTTCGTGAATACCCATATGCACAGCCGCTGCTGCACAGTCTGAAGGCGCTGGGCTACGGAGTATATGTGCTCTCCAACTATCCGACGGAGACTGCAGAGAAGCACTGGCCCACCTTCCGGTTCCTTCCTGAGGCGGACGGGTATCTGATCTCCGGCTTTGAGAAGATCGCAAAGCCGGATCCGAAATTCTATCGGTTGCTGGAGGAACGGTTCGATGTGAATCTCTCCGAGTGTCTCTTTATCGATGACCGTGAGAAGAATATCGCCGGTGCAGAGGCAGTGGGAATGAAGGGCCTGTTGTTTACGGGATATGAGAAGCTGCTGCAGGATCTGGAAGCACTGGGGATCAAAGTGAATTAATTACAAATAATAAGATATTGAAAAGGAGAACGGGAACTATGGTAAAGCATATTATCGTATGGACACTGAAGGATGAGCTTTCCGCTGAGGAGAAGGAGACGGTAAAGCAGGGGATCAAGGAAGGACTTGAGGGCCTGAAGGGTGTAGTGCCGGGACTTCTGGAGATTCAGGTTATAACAAATGGTCTGGCAAGCTCCAATGCGGATCTGATGCTGGACTCCACCTTCGAAAGTGAAGAGGCCCTGAAGGGCTACAGCGTGCATCCGGCCCATGTTGCGGTTGCGGACGGAAAGGTTCGGCCCTATACAAAAACGCGAAGCTGCCTGGATTTTGAAGCTTAATTCACGACAATTGCACTTATTTGCACAACATTTCAGACAATTATTAGAGGAAATGCACAAGCCGATATGGCCTGTGCATTTCTTTTGTTGTGGATTTTCGTCTAGTTTACCATAATATTATCGAAAATGTTATAAACAATACATGAATGTTATGAAAAAACGTAAAAAGTGTTGCAAAATTGTTACATGATTGTTATAATCTCGTTCGAGTTCTAGATTTGTACAACAAAACGTACGTAAAATCAAAGGAGAAATCAAACGCATATGAAGATGAACAAGTTGGCTGTCCTTGCGTTGGGCATGGCTGTTGCGGGCGTCACTCTGGACCCGGGCATCCAACTCTTTGCAGACAGCATGATCACTGAAGCGGCTGTCGCACCGCATGCGGAGCTTATCTCAGTGAATCTGCCGCTCAGACAGACACCGGTTGAATCTCTGGTGAACCGTCTGATCGAGGAGCAGGAACCTGTGAAGGAGACAGAGGTAGCTCTGGTAACCAAAGAGGTTCAGGCAGCCAATCGGGCGGCTCAGGAGAAAGAGGAACAGGAAGCAATTGATAAGGTAGAGAAGGAGAATGCCGCACGGGAAGCTGCAAGAAAGGCTGCAGCAGGCCGGGAGGCGGGCGCGAAGGCAGCAGCGGAGGCAAAGGCCAAGGCTGAGGCAGCAGCTGCAAAGGCAGCCAGAGAGAAGGAACTCGAGGCTGACGCTACCGGAAGCTACTATAAGGGAGTAAAGCTGATGTATTCTGAGCCTTACGAAGGGATTAAGAATCACATCACCAGATCCAACGGAGTCGTTCTTTACAACGGAAACCGTGAGACATGGTACTCCATTCACGAACCGGGTCAGACGGTTACTGCCGTAAAGATCCCCGGAAAGCATATCGCGAAGGACGGAACCATCCGTGACGCTGAGGGTTATATCTGTGTTGCAGCATCTCAAAGATACATGAGGCTTTACAGCACACTGATGACCAGCATCGGACCTGCAAAGGTTTATGACACCGGATGCTCCTACGGAACCATCGACATTTACACAAACTGGTAAAACTATAAAAAAGAAAGCCGGATGGCGGTACATTTAAAATGCACCGCCATCCGGTTTTCATTTTGTATTTTATTCTGCGGTTTTACCCAGCATCGGGTCCAGGTACTTGTTCATGTAGTAAACCTGCAGGGACTGGTACTCCTCGCTTGCCGGATCCAGTGCATGTCCGTGCATATCGTCGAACCTCCGGTCTCCGCGGACCCGCTTCACAATATGAAGGGAGATATTCCTCGAGTGGGATGCGATCCGTTCCAGACACTGGATCAGATCCAGCAGTGCCACGCCGGCGGGTACGGAGCAGGTTCCGTCCTGCAGACGGTCGATATGGTGCGCCTGAATGGTAGCGCGCATCATACGGATGGTTTCGTAGAGAGGCTCGACCTTTGCAGCCTGCTTCTCGTCATCCTCCTTAAATGCATTCCGGACGGCGTCCAGGGTCTTCTTCGTGGCGGACATGATGGAGGTCAGCTCATTTACGCCGGCCAGTGTGAAGGTGATTTCCTGTTCCGACATATCCCTTGCAACATAAGCCATCCGGACGCAGTAATCGCCGATCCGCTCGAAGTCGCTGATGGAGTTTAAGATCTCCGACATGACCAGCTTGTTGTCCGGTGTCAGCCGGTTCCGGTTGATCCGCAGGATATAACCGGAGAGGGAGGTCTCTGCCTTATCGATAAAGGCCTCGTTCTCCATGACCTTAGCGAAGGTTTTTTCATCATATCCGATCAGAAGGTCCACGGTCAGGTAGTAGTTGTCGCGGATTCTGTTTGCCATGGCATCGATCACCTGATTGCAGGCGGAAAGTGCGATACCCGGAGTTCCGAGAAGACGGTTGTCCAGAGCCTGCAGCTCCTCGTCGGTGGCCTTCTCATCGGTATCCTTCAGGATCTTTGCGGTGAGGTTGCTGAGCCAGTCGGTAAAGGGAAGCAGCAGAAGGGCGGTTGCAAAGTTGAAGCCCATATGCATGTTCGCGATGGTTCCGCGGTTCATGACGGAATCCAGGAAGGCCGGCTTTACCTTATAATACAGAATACAAAGAATCACAGTCAGGATCAGAGATCCGATGATGTTAAACAGCAGATAGGCCAGGCTGACCCGCTTTGCACGCTTGGAAGCACCGATGCTTCCGAGGATGATGGTCATACATTTGCCCAGGTTCTGTCCGATCAGCATGGGGATGGCGATTCCGCAGGTGATGGATCCCGTGGCTGACAGGGCCTGCAGGATACCCACAAATGCGCTGGAGCTCTGGATCAGAGCGCAGAGCAGAAAACCGATCAGGATTCCCAGGAACGGGTTGGAGAAGGAGGTGAAGAGCTCGCGGAACTTCGGAGACTCCTTCAGAGGTGCGAACACCTCCTCCATGAAGGTCATGCCCATGAACAGGATGCCGAGTCCCAGCAGGATTCCGGCAACATCCTTCGGCCGTTGTTTCTTTGATTTGATGGAGATAAATGCGCCGATTGCGATCAGCATGGGCGCAAAGGAGGATGGCTTCAGCAGCTGAAGGAAGACACCACCGCCCCCCAGATCTCCGAGACGGAGCAGCTGGGCAGTTACGCAGCTACCTACATTTGCGCCGAAAACCACAGGAAGAGCCTGGCTGACCTTCATCATGCCGGCACTGACAAAGCCGATCAGCATGATGGTGGTTGCGGAGGAGCTCTGGATGATTCCGGTCACAATAAGACCGAGTCCAAAGCCCTTCAGAAGCCCGACTCCTTTTTTCTTGCTGGTGGTGAGCGTCTGCAGGATCTTTTCAAGTCCGTTTCCCGCCAGGCGCTCCAGGGACTGGCCCATGTAGCTCATGCCGAACAGGAACATGCCGACTCCACCGAATAATTCTAGGATTGATATAGCGTCCATAATACCTCTTCAGGGGTAGTTGATGTTCAAAGTCTACATAGTATTATACACTATCTAAGTTACATTTGAAAGTGGATTAGAGAAGGTCCTTCAAGGTCTTCCCGTAAAAGAAGTCGTGAACCATGCGGTCGAATTCACACCACATGGGCAGTGTCTGGCAGGCGTTTTTCCGCGGGCAGTCGTAGTCCGGATCCTTCAGGCAGGCAACGGAGGCGAGTGACCCTTCCATGCGTTCGAGAATCTCGCCGACGGAGTATTCTTCGGGTTTACGGCAGAGGCGGTAACCGCCGCCTTTTCCGCTGGCGCCCACGAGAAGATCTCCGGCCACCAGGTCCTTTACGATGATCTCCAGATACTTTTTGGAGATGCCCTGGCGTTCGGCGATGTCCTTCAGTGGGATGAAGCGGTCACTGTGTTGTTCCGCCAGGTCGATCATGACGCGGAGTGCGTAGCGTCCTCTGGTTGAGATCATATGGAGGTCCCCCTTTCTTTTTGCCCTATTACCTACTATATCATAGGGTGATGATTTCCTTCAAGGGAATTTTTTGAGTGGCGAGTATTTGAGACGACGCTTGGTCCTTCGCCACGGATGCGAAAAAATAAATTTCAAAAACCTATTGACAGAGTAGGTAAAAGGGTGTATACTCCGTCTTGTCATTCAAAATGATGCTCCGGAAATCATCAGTTCACAATCACCGGGGCAGGAAAGGAAGCACGGAAATGAGAACATCGTATTTCACAACTACATGTATGTGTATGATGATGTGCGGTTGCATGCTGCAGGATTCCCGATTCGGTCGAGACAGCGGTGATGCGGCGGTTTGCCGTGCCTGAATGACGCTGTGATATCTGCGATTTGAGCCGGGATCCGAATGAGGGTTCCGGTATTTTTATGTCTGCAGATACCGTGAATTAAAAAATAAGAAAGGATGGGAATGACCATGATGTGTTCGAAAGAGAAGCGAATGCCGCAGGCGCGGCGATGTTGTAACCTGGAGGTTTTAAAGAAGGAAAACAGAAACAGACATAAGCTTAGACGAAAGCGTCTTAAATAGAAAGAAGGAAAGAATTATGAAGAAGAACTTAAAGAATACTGCAAAGAAGAGCTTTTTGAAGAGGATCGCAGCAGCGAGCCTGACACTGGTCGCATCCCTGGGACTGCTTACCGCATGCGGAGCAGAGGGAGGTTCCACCGCAGCAGCGAAGGGAACGGATGTAGCGGATACACAGGCTGACAAAGCCATCTACCGGACACTGGATGAGATCAAGGCATCCGGAACCGTGAATATCGGAGTCTTCTCCGATAAGTCCCCATTTGGATATGTGGATGAAAACGGCAAATACCAGGGCTATGATGTATATCTGGCAGAGCGTCTCGGCAAGGATCTGGGCGTATCGATCAATTACGTATCCACAGAGGCAGCCAGCCGCATCGAGTATCTGAAGACAGGAAAGGTTGATATCGTTCTTGCAAACTTCACGGTAACTCCGGAGCGTGCGGAGGAGGTTGATTTCGCACTTCCGTACATGAATGTGGCACTCGGTGTTGTATCTCATGACGATCACGTGATCACGGATCTCAGTCAGGTAACTGCAGATGAGCAGATCATCGTCATCTCCGGAACCACCGCTGAAACCTATCTTGAGAAGAACAATTCCGGGATCAAGCTTCAGAAGTTCGATACATATGCAGCAGCCAAGAGTGCATTTGAAAACGGTACCGGCGTAGCGTGGGCAAATGATAACACTGAGGTGATCGCATTTGCCAAGGAGAACAAGGGCTACACGGTTGGTATTGATTCTCTCGGCAGTGCAGATACCATCGCACCGGCAGTATCCAAGGGAAATACAACCCTTCTTAACTGGATCAATGATGAGATCAAGTCTCTTGGCAATGAGAAGTTCTTCCATGCAGATTACGAAGCAACTCTGATCAACACCTACGGTGCTGAGTTTGAGGATACACTGGTGATCGAGGGCGGCGTTGTTTCCGAGAAGAAGGAAGAGGCAGCTCCGGTAGCACCGGAAGCAAAGGGAACCATCACCGTAGCAGCATCTCCCACACCTCATGCTGAGATCCTTGCAAAGGCAAAGGACATCCTGGCAGCAGAGGGCTGGGACCTTCAGGTAACAGAGTTTGAGGATTATGTTCAGCCGAACCTTGTAGTAGAGAGCGGCGAGATCGATGCAAACTATTTCCAGCACGTACCGTATCTGGATGACTTCAACAAGGAAAACGGAACCAATATCGTAAATGCAGCAGGTATCCACTATGAGCCCTTCGGAATCTATCCGGGAACCAAGGCTTCTCTGGAGGAGCTGGCAGATGGCGATACCATCGCAGTACCCAACGATACCACAAACGAAGCACGTGCACTTCTGCTTCTGCAGGCAAATGGTGTGATCAAGCTGAAGGAAGGCGCAGGCCTTACCGCAACCACACTGGACATCGAAGAAAATCCGAAGAACTTGAAGATCCAGGAGCTGGAGGCAGCACAGGTATCCCGCGTAAAGGATGAAGTTGCATTTGTTGTCCTGAACGGTAACTATGCACTGGAGGCAGGTCTCTCCGTAGGAAAGGATGCCATCGCATACGAGAAGTCCGATTCCGAGGCAGCAAAGACCTACGTAAACATCATCGGCGTAAAGGCCGGCAATGAGAACAGCGAGAAGATCCGGGCACTGGTTAAGGCTCTTGAGTCTGAGGAGATCCGTCAGTATATCATCGATACCTATGACGGCGCAGTGATCCCGTTTAACTAATAACATCACAAGGTCATCCCGCACTGCGGGGTGACCGTAGGAAGGGCATGTATTATGGCAGTCATTGAACTGGAACAGGTGAATAAGACATATTCCGGAAAGAACGGAACCGTGCAGGCACTGAAGGAGGTCAGTCTATCCGTGGAGGAGGGCGAGATCTTCGGAGTGATCGGTCTGTCCGGAGCAGGGAAGAGCACGCTGGTTCGCTGCATCAATCTGCTGGAGCGTCCGGAATCCGGACGTGTCCGGGTGGAAGGACGGGAGATATCCTCCTTCTCCGAACGAGAGCTTCGGCTTGAGCGGCAGAATATAGCCATGATCTTCCAGCAGTTCAATCTGCTGATGCAAAGAACGGTGCTGGATAATGTCTGCTTCCCACTGGAAATAGCAGGCCTTCGGAAGAAGGAAGCCAGAAAGCAGGCATTGGAGTATCTTCGGACGGTGGGACTGGAGGAGAAGGCAAAGGCCTATCCGGTCCAGCTCTCCGGAGGTCAGCAGCAGCGTGTTGCGATCGCCAGGGCACTGGCCTCTCATCCGCGGATCATTCTCTGCGATGAAGCGACCAGCGCTCTCGATCCGCAGACCACCCGGACCATTCTGGAGCTTCTCCGGAAGGTGAACCGGGAGTTGGGAATCTCCATCGTGGTCATCACCCATGAAATGCGTGTGATCACGGAGATCTGTGACCGTGTCGCAGTCCTTCACCACGGAAGCGTGGCGGAGACGGGACCGGTGCAGGAGGTCTTCCGGAATCCGAAATCCAAGGCTGCCCGACAGCTCCTTCTCCTGCGTGAGAGCGAGCAACTGGAGGAAGAGCTGGCGGATGAGAAGTCGGAGACGACAGATGAAACATTGAAGATTGGGGCGGCGCAGGAGTTTGAACAGGAATCGAAGAACCTGCGCGTGATCAAAGGAGGTGCGCATGCAGTTGGCTGAAATGTGGCCCATGCTGGCAGAAGGAACGTTGGACACCCTACGGATGGTGCTCATTTCCACTGCCCTCGGGTACCTGATCGGACTGCCCCTCGGCGTCCTTCTTACCATAACAAATAAAGACGGAATCAGTCCGCATCCTGTCCTATACAGGTTGTTGGATCTGATCATAAATGTGACGAGAAGCGTTCCCTTTCTGATCCTTCTCATTCTGATCCAGCCGCTTACGAAGCTGGTGGTGGGCAAGAGCTACGGAACGACGGCGACTATCGTTCCGCTGACCATTGCAGCCGCACCGCTGATCGCGCGGATGGTTGAGAATTCTCTGAAGGAGGTGGACCGTGGCGTGATCGAGGCCGCAGTCAGTCTCGGAGCCGGCAGGTTTACCATCGTACGAAAGGTCCTGATCCCGGAGGCCAGAACATCCCTCCTTGTAGGTATAACGATTGCACTCGGTACGATCCTCGGATACTCAGCCATGGCAGGCGTGATCGGAGGCGGAGGCCTCGGAGATATCGCCATTCGGTACGGATATTATCGCTATGAGACGGAGGTCATGATCATAACCGTAGTGGTTCTGGTGCTCCTGATGCAGATCCTTCAGTGGGTGGGAATGCTTCTCTCCAGAAAGGTTGACAGGCGGATCGTATGAATCTGGAGGTGATGGGGAATTATCTTCCCCTGTTTGGAAAAGCCCTCTGGCTGACCTTCTGGATCGGCTGGCTGGGAATCCTGCTTTCGGTGGTGATCGGATTTGTTACCGCCATGGTACGGCATTTCCGGATTCCGGTCCTTCGTCAGCTGGCGGGTATCTATATCGAGCTCTTCCGGAACACACCGCTTCTGGTTCAGCTTTTCTTCCTTTACTTTGGACTTCCGAAGCTGGGACTGAAGCTCAGCGCAGAGTTCTGCGGAATTCTGGGACTTGCGCTGCTGGGCGGTGCTTATATGGCGGAGACCTTCCGCAGCGGACTGGAGACGGTGGAGAAAACACAGGTCGAAAGCGCACTTTCCCTCGGAATGACCCGGGGACAGGCGTTTCGGCTGGTGGTGCTTCCGGAGGCCGTCTCTGTCAGCATACCCGGCTTTACCGCAAATGTGATCTTCTTACTGAAGGAGACCAGCGTATTTTCGGCCATCAGTCTGATGGACCTGATGTTCACAGCGAAGGATTTGATCGGGCTTTATTACAAGACAACGGAATGCCTTGTACTGCTGGTGATCTTTTATCTGATCATGCTTCTTCCGGTTTCCTTCCTCGGAAGCTGGCTGGAAAGGAGAGTGCGACGTGCAGGCTTTGGGTATTGATGTACTGTTTAAGGGAACAAACGGCTGGCGTCTTCTGGAGGGACTCTGGGTGTCACTCCGGATCAGTCTGATCTCGGTTGCGATCAGCCTGACACTGGGTGTCCTGGTCGGGATCCTGATGACGAAGAGGAATCCGGTGATCCGTGTTCTGACCAGAGGATATCTGGAGATCGTGCGGTTTATGCCGCAAATGGTGCTGCTTTTTATCGTATTCTTCGGATCGACCCGTGTCTTCGGATGGGACGTGGATGCGGAGCTTTCCGCAGTGATCGTCTTCAGCTTCTGGGGCGTTGCGGAAATGGCGGACCTCACCAGAGGGGCGCTGATCAGCATCCCGAAGCATCAGTATGAAAGTGCGGCGGCACTGGGACTAAACGGAAGACAGACCTACCTTTTGATCATAATCCCACAGACGCTTCGGCGCCTGATCCCGCTCTCCATTAACCTGATCACACGAATGATCAAGACCACAAGTCTTGTTATGATGATCGGGGTTGTAGAGGTATTGAAGGTAGGACAGCAGATCATAGAAGCGAACAGAAATTCTTCGCCAAATGCGGCCTTCGGGGTGTATGCAGTGGTCTTTCTGCTGTATTTCCTGGCCTGCTGGCCCATCAGTCTGCTGGCGAAGCATTTGGAAAAAAAGTGGGCGGTTGCCTAGTACAGGAAAGGACAGGTCGGACATGGAGACAAAGGGTGAGATACTCCGGGTGGAGCATCTGACAAAGACATACGGAGACAATGTGGTCCTAAGGGACCTCAGCCTTTCCATAAAAGAGGGAGAGGTGGTGGTGGTCGTCGGGCCCTCAGGCTGCGGCAAAAGCACACTACTTCGGTGCCTGAACGGACTTGAGTCGATTCAGGAGGGGGCTGTGACCTTCCGCGGATCCCATGTGAACGGACCCCTGGGCCGAAGGGAGGAGAAAAACTGCTCGGCGGAAAGGCTTTCCGAGATTCGTCAGAAGGTCGGAATGGTCTTCCAGAGCTATGAGCTCTTTCCACATAAGACAATTCTTCAAAATGTGATGCTCGCGCCTGTTAAGGTTCAGAAGCGGGATAAGAAGGAGGTCATGGAGGAGGCACTGGCCCTGTTGAAAAGAGTCGGTCTGGAGGATAAGGCGGATTGCTATCCGAGACAGCTCTCCGGCGGCCAGAGACAGCGCGTCGCCATCGTCCGGGCGCTGGCCATGCATCCGGAGGCGATGCTCTTTGACGAGGTGACTGCAGCGTTGGACCCGGAAATGATCCGGGAGGTTCTGGATGTATTGCTTCGTCTTGCGAAGCAGGGACGCACCATGGTGATCGTAACTCATGAGATGGGCTTCGCCGAGGCGATCGCAGATCGTGTGATCTTCATGGATCAGGGCGGAATCGTGGAGGAAGGGACCGGAATCGGCTTCTTCCGGACTCCGAAAACGGAACGGGCCAGAAGGTTCCTTGAAACATTTACGTATGGAAAAATATCGAAGGAACGCAAGATCAGTTAGGAGCTGTAAAAGGGGGCTATATGACAGACAGGGAGATCATCGTTAACTTCATACGGGAGGGCGAAACCGATGAGCAGAGACTCGGACTGGAGCTGGAACATTTTATCCTGAATGAAATGGAGGAGGGCATCGAGTTTGAGGTGCTTTCCGAGCTGATCCGCATGACAGGGGAGAGGCTGGGTGCGAGGCTTACGGTAACTGACGGACATGTTGTCGGTTATGATACCGGAGACTACACCGTCAGTGTGGAGCCTGCATGTCAGTTTGAGATCAGTATCGCCCCTTTTTCGTCCATAGCGAAGATCGAAGCTGTCTACAGGGAGTTTCGCCTGCTCTGGGATCCGGTTTTCGGGAGTCTCGGGTATACACTGGTGACCCGTGGAGTACACCCGGGGGTGGAGTCCGGCAGGATCCATCCGACGGAGCTGCCGCTCATTCCGAAGAACCGATACTACTTTATGGACCGATATTTTCGGGGAACGGGGAAGTACGGAGCACACATGATGCGGGCCTCCGCGTCGGCACAGATCTCCATGGATTACTCCTCAGAGGAGGATATGGTCAGGAAGCTTCGGCTGCTTACGATCCTTTCGCCGGTACTGATGCAGCTGATGGAGAATAAAACGAATCCGGATAGCAGGCTTGCGGAGCATGGCGGAAAGCACCTGCTCCGAACGCAGATCTGGGATGATCTGGATCCGGATCGTACCGGTTTCTTCCCCGGGGCATTTCACGGTCAGTTCGGCTACGAAAAATATGCGGACCTTTTGCTCAGCCGTCCGCTGGTGGTCCTGACGGATGAAGGGAAGACCACCTATGCGGGGGAAAAGACTCTTACGGAGCTGCTATCCCTTTCGGGGCTCTCGGAAGACCCGAAGAGACAAAAGAAGGTTGTGGAGCATCTGCTGTCGATGTTCTTCCATCATATCCGCTTGAAGAGGTATCTGGAGGTGCGCGTGGCGGACAGCGTTCCGATCCGGAAGGCGCTGGGGTATGCGGCTCTTCTAAAGGGGCTTCTTTACGATCCCCGGAATCTGAAACGATTGGAACGGATGCTGTCGGGGCATCTGATCGACGTGGAGGAGGCCGTCTACCGGACGGAGATCCAGGGCGAAAACGCCATCATTTATTCCGGGAAACGGGTCTATGCCTGGGTCAGGGACATGATCCATCTGGCGGAGGAAGCCCTTCCGGAGGAGGAGAGAGTGTACCTGAAGGAATTGCAGGTCGGAGGAGCAAGAAAGGTGCGTCCGGCAGGTTGATCCTTCGGTAGCAGAGCGTGGTAATACAGACAGGAGGTGAGGGCATGTGCGAGCTTTTTGCAGTCAGTTCAGCAAACAAAATACAGGTGACGGGACTGCTGAAGGAGTTCTTCTCTCACAGCAGGGAGCATCCGAACGGCTGGGGACTAGCGATCTTTGACGAAGGCGGGCAGAATGTGGAACGGGAACCGGTCCGTGCTTCGAACAGCCTATATCTGAAGAACCGGCTGTCGGCGGAGATTCAGGCAAACCGTATGCTGGCGCATATCCGTCGTGCAACGGTGGGAGATGTGGATTTTCGGAACACACATCCATTTGTAAAAAGAGATGTATCGGGACGGACGTGGACTCTGATCCACAACGGGACAATCTTCGAAGCAAGTGTTCTCAGTCCTTATCAGTATTCTCAGGTGGGAAGCACGGATAGTGAACGGATCCTTCTCTATCTGGTGGACAGGATCAATGAGAGCCTTGAAAACGACTGGAATTCCTTCGACGGAAATGAGCGGTTCCATGTGGCGGAGCAGGTGACGCGTACGCTGTCACAGGGAAACAAGCTGAACCTGATCTTCGATGACGGGGAGTATCTCTACGTTCATAAAAATGCACCGGGGACGCTCTACATTCGTGAGAAGGCGGGAGAAGCAATCTTCTCCACGCAGCCGCTGGACGGAGGAAGCTGGAACGAGGTTCCGCCGGATCAGCTGCTGATCTATAAGGACGGGACAAGAATCTATACGGGAGAAAAGCATGGGTTTACTTATGTAGAGGATCCGGAACAGGTGAAGATGCTGTATCTCGGATTCTCCGGATTGTAAAAGGAAAGGGTTTTATATGATACAAGACACGGAGCTCTATAGTGCCATTGATCAGAAATACATCCGTCCCACGGAGCGCCCCACAAAACCGGTGGTGGGTGTAGAGCTGGAATATCCCATCGTGAACCTGAAGAATATCGGCCTGTCCGAGGTGACGGAGCCGGTTGATTTTGATGTTGTTCACCGGCTTGCGGAAGGCTTTGTAGTTCGTTTTGGGTTCTCGGGAGTGATCCGGGATGATGACGGGGAGATCTACTTTGCGGAGGATCCGCGGACCGGAGATACCATTTCCTTTGACTGCAGCTTCAATACGCTGGAGCTGTCCTTCGGGATTGAGGAGAATATCTGCATCCTGAAGAATCGTTTCGACCGGTACTATTCCTTTATCGAGGAGAAGCTTCTGGAGGAGCGGCATACGCTGACCGGCATGGGGATCAATCCGGGGCTGCATGTAAACCGTGTGGAGCCGATCCAGAACGGGAGATACCGGATGCTGCTGCATCATCTGGAATCCTATACGTCCTACGGGAACCGGATACAGTTTCATCATTATCCCAATTTCGGACTCTTCAGCTGTGCGTCTCAGGTGCAGGTGGATGCCGAGAAGGATCATGTTGTGGAAATGCTGAACACCTTCAATCGTTTAGAACCGCTGAAGGCGCTCCTTTTCGCAAATTCCGTCTTTGATGCGGACCCGGATCACCGTTTTCTGGCAAGCCGGGATTATCTCTGGAAGCACAGTCTCCATGGCCTTAATCCGCACAATGTGGATGAGTATGATAAGCGGCTGCATAGTGTGGAGGAGATTGTACGTTATATCGCATCGGAGAGTCTGTATTGTCTGGAGAGAGACGGGAAGTATATCAATTTCCCGCCGGTGATGGTGGAGGAGTATTTCCAAAGCAGGATGGTGCGGGGAGAGTATTATGACAGTGAAGAGGGGCGGTACAAATACGCAACCTTTGAGCCGAGGCTGGATGATCTTGCCTTCCTGCGTTCCTTTAAGTTCAACGATCTTACCTTCCGCGGGACTGTGGAATTCCGGTCCGTCTGTGAGCAGCCGGTAGAGGATGTGATGTCTGTGGCCGCATTTCATGCAGGTCTTGTCACGAAGCTTCCTGAGCTGTCGGAGCTCCTGAATAACAATGTCGGGCTTTACCAGCAGGGATACAGCGTGGGCGAACTGAGGGAGGCCTTTGTTCGGCAGGAGCATACACACCGGTTTGATGATGCGGCGTATGAGCTGATCCTGGAGGTGCTGCGCCTTGCAGAGGATGGTCTGGCAGAGCGCGGGCATGGAGAGGAGCGGTTTCTGGAGCCTCTGTTCCAAAGAGCCGAGGAAAGGACGAATCCGGCGCTGCGACTCCTGGAAAAGCTGAAGACAGGGAGAGCACTTCGGGAGGTGATTTTGGAATTTGCGGATCGGAGGTAACTTTTTTGTGTAAATCAGATGACATCTCTTTTACTCGGTTTAGTATCATTTTTCGAGCATTCGCAATCTTTCGAACCGGCAGCAGCGCTGTGATTTTATTCACAGACTCTCAAACCGGCAGCGAACCAGCCGCACTGCGTGCGTCTGACGTGCCTGCGGCACTTGTGTTCGCTGCGGTCTGAGAGTTTTTTGCTTCGCAAAACACATCCACGGGATTGCATCCTTGCGTGCAAGCACGCGGCTGCATCCGTGGATGTTTGTCCGTGAATAAAAAACTTTTAAAAACCTATTGACACAGTAGGTAAATCGTGTTATTATACGATTGTCCCGAAGGAAAGTGCAATCGGGATGCCGCAGTATGAGAGAAAGGAGGCGGAAGGATATGTATAGAACAGATAAGAACTTTGAAACCATGATGTGTTGTCGAATGTTCATCTCCCGGGCATATAGTATGGCTGGGGCGTTCGACTGCCGATGTTGCCGCCTCGTGAAGGATTGATCGAAGAGGTCAATTTGTGTATAGAAGCCATTTGCCCGGGAGTAATCAGCAACCCGGGCATTCTTTTTTGAAAATCATCTTAAACCATAAAAAGGAGAATAATAAAATGAGCGATTACAGATTTGAGACACTTCAGTTACACGTAGGACAGGAGCAGCCGGACCCCACATCCGATTCAAGAGCCGTTCCGATTTACCAGACAACCTCTTATGTATTCCATAACAGCAAGCATGCAGCAGACCGCTTCGGCCTGGCAGATGCAGGAAATATCTACGGTCGTCTGACCAACTCCACACAGGACGTGTTGGAGAAGAGACTGGCAGCCCTGGAGGGCGGCTCCGCAGCACTGGCCCTTGCATCCGGAGCAGCAGCCATCACCTACACCATCGAAGCACTTGCAGCAAACGGCGGTCACATCGTAGCGCAGAAGACCATCTACGGCGGCAGCTACAACCTGCTGGCACATACACTTCCGCAGTACGGGATCACAACTACATTTGTAGATGCACACAACCTGGCAGAGGTTGAGGGGGCCATTCAGGAGAATACAAGAGCCATCTACCTTGAGACCCTCGGCAACCCGAACAGTGATATCCCGGATATCGATGCCATCGCAGAGATCGCACATAAGCACGGACTTCCGGTGGTGGTTGACAACACCTTCGGTACTCCGTATCTGATCCGTCCGTTTGAGCACGGAGCTGATATCGTGGTTCACTCCGCAACCAAGTTCATCGGCGGACACGGAACCACCCTCGGCGGTATCATCATTGAGTCCGGCAAGTTCGACTGGAGCAAGAGCGGAAAGTACCCGAACATCGCAGCTCCGAACCCAAGCTACCATGGCGTATCCTTCTATGATGTGGTAGGCCCCGCAGCATTTGTAACCTATATCCGTGCGATCCTGCTCCGTGATACCGGTGCAACGATCTCTCCGTTCAATGCATTCCTGCTTCTGCAGGGCGTTGAGACACTGTCCCTCCGCCTGGAGCGTCATGCAGAGAACACCAAGAAGGTGGTTGAGTTCCTGTCGAACCATCCGCTGGTTGAGAAGGTAAATCATCCGTCCCTTCCGGATCATCCGGATCATGCGCTGTATCAGAAGTACTTCCCGAACGGTGGCGGCTCGATCTTCACCTTCGATATCAAGGGAGGTAAGGACGCAGCATGGAGGTTCATCGACAACCTGTCCATCTTCTCCCTGCTTGCAAATGTAGCAGACGTGAAGAGCCTTGTGATCCATCCGGCATCCACGACCCATTCGCAGCTCTCCGAGGAAGAGCTTCTGGATCAGGGTATCAATCAGGGAACCATCCGTCTCTCCATCGGAACAGAGCATATCGATGATATTCTCGCAGATCTGAGAAAGGGCTTCGCAGCCGTATAAAAAAATAAGGATGTAAATCCTTTCACACATTTGATATAATCGATTGAAGGATTCTAAGAATCAGGAAAGAAGGAGAAAAGCAATGGCTAATATTTATAAAGGAACACTGGGACTGATCGGAAATACACCACTGGTTGAAGTTGTGAATATTGAGAAGGAACTGGGCCTTAAGGCAACCATCCTGGTAAAGCTGGAGTACTTTAATCCGGCAGGAAGCGTAAAGGACCGTATCGCAAAGGCCATGATCGAGGATGCGGAAGAGAAGGGTCTGCTGAAGGAAGGCTCCGTCATCATCGAGCCCACCTCCGGAAATACCGGAATCGGCCTGGCAGCCATCGCTGCAGCCAAGGGCTATCGGATCATCCTGACCATGCCCGAGACCATGAGCGTGGAGCGTCGTAACATCCTGAAGGCTTACGGTGCAGAGCTGGTTCTGACCGAAGGCGCTAAGGGTATGAAGGGTGCGATCGCGAAGGCAGAGGAGCTCTCCAAGGAGATCCCGGACAGCTTTATCCCGGGTCAGTTCGTGAACCCGGCAAACCCTGCGGTTCATAAGGCAACCACAGGTCCGGAGATCTGGAAGGATACAGACGGCAAGGTAGATATCTTTATCGCAGGTGTAGGTACCGGCGGAACCGTAACCGGAACCGGCGAATATCTGAAGGAGCAGAACCCCAACGTGAAGGTGGTTGCCCTCGAGCCGGAAGACTCTCCGGTGCTTTCCGAAGGCAGAGCCGGTGCGCACAAGATTCAGGGAATCGGTGCAGGCTTTGTACCGGACGTGTTGAACACCAAGGTCTTCGATGAGGTCTTCAAGGCAGCTAACGATGATGCATTTGCAACCGCCAAGCTGCTGGCAAAGAAAGAAGGCATCTCCGTAGGAATCTCCTCCGGTGCAGCCCTCTACGGAGCAATCCAGCTGGCGAAGCGCCCCGAGAACGAAGGCAAGGTAATCGTTGCCCTCCTTCCCGACAGCGGTGACCGCTACTACTCAACCGCACTCTTCACCGAGTAGCAAAGCTGCAACCATTGTTGCAGAACCCCTCCTGTAAAATGTATGATTGAAAGAGACAGTTGCAGTATGAATGTGACTGTCTCTTTTTCCGTGAGTAGACTATTTGAGGTGTATTCTGTCGAATCACCGGGTGTTTTCGGGGTTATTGCGGTATCACTATACAGGCAAGCGCCGTTTCATTAGCCGATAGATTAAAACCGGTAAGTAATCTTGAACAATTATTCTCAGACAGTTATAATATCTTCGTTGCAATGATAATCGGAAAGGAACAAAACGACATGAGTCTGATTCTGGTGACAAATGACGACGGTATCGACTCCGACGGCCTGCGCCGCCTCGTCCGCGCAGCCATGCCCTTCGGCGAGGTCTGGGTCGTAGCCCCCGACGGACAGCGAAGCGCCTCCGCCCACAGCATCAACATCCGCAACACCATGGACATATACCCATACGACTACCCGGAAGAAGGCGTAAAAGCCTATACCTGCAGCGGTACTCCTGCGGACTGCGTCCGCGTCGGTGGACTTTTTGTGCTGCCGGAGAAGCCGGTGCTGGTGCTTTCAGGAATCAACTACGGCTATAACTCCGCAACGGACATCCAGTACTCCGGAACCTGCGGTGCCGCATTTGAAGCAGCCTTTCAGGGATGGCACGCCATCGCGGTGTCAGAGCAGGCAGTGGACTGCCATGAAGTAACGGATCGGTACCTTTCGGAGCTGCTGCAGGAGCTGATCGAAACCCCGCTCCCCTACGGACGGATCCACAACGTGAACTTCCCCGGCTGCCCTCTGTCGGAGTGTAACGGCGTGCTTCGGGATCTCCACGTCTCCCGCAGCGAGTTCTATACCGATGCCTACAAGGCCGTGGAAAAGCTTCCGGATGGCGGAACCCGCGTGGTCGTGGACGGGCAGTACAGCGAGCATGCGGAGGAGGGCACCGACATGTACGCCCTGATCCATAAGTATGTATCAGTGAGCGTGGTAACAAATGTGGGCATAGCCGATTATGACACGGAGAATAGATAATAGATAAGGATTCGATATGAAAGCAAATGATAAGACAAATGTAATGCGCGTCCTGGATGCAAAGAAGATCTCCTACCGGAGTCACTCCTACGAGCCGGATGCGACCATGAGCGGAGAGGAGATTGCAGGGATCCTGGGTGAAGAGCCTGAGAAGGTCTTCAAGACCCTGGTGACCCGGGGAAAGACCGGAGCCTACTACGTCTTTGTGGTTCCCGTGAAGGCAGAGCTGGACTTAAAGAAAGCGGCAAAGGCTTCCGGTGAAAAGGCAATCGCCATGATCAAACAGAAGGAGCTTCTGCCGCTTACGGGATATGTCCATGGAGGCTGTTCCCCCATAGGAATGAAAAAACAGTTTAAAACCTATCTGCACGAAACTGCGGAGCTGTATGACACGGTCTTCGTCAGTGCAGGAAGGGTGGGATTCCAGATCGAGCTTGCTCCCGCGGATCTGATCGCAGTGGCCGGCTGCATCCCGGCGGATATCACCACGGGAGAAGAGGACTGAGAAAAGGATTGACAAAGCGGTTACTTCGCAACCACCTGTCCCTTCCGGTACCGTCCGAAGAAGATCCCGTCATCCACATACTTACCTGTTTCAGATACCCACATGGGGAACTGGCCGGTGGCAACTGCCGTCTGTCCGTTCAACATGCCGGTATGGAAGGATATATGCCGAAACTGTCTCAGCACAAGCTCCAGTCTTGTGTAAGGACAGTTTTTCGGCTTTTCGGAGAGCATTTCATCCGTCAGGGTATCCAGATAGGCAAGGGTCTTCGCCTCGACCCGGTCCAGATACGCCAGCAGCTGCTCATCGGAAAGAACCACGTTTGTGGGATTGTCCGGGTTGTCCATCCCTTCCTCATGGAAGTCCGGCTCCTCGTATTCGTAGGGATTGATAAACCATTTGTCAGCGGAGTGGAGTGCATGGTAGACCCAGCGCCAGCAGGGTGCGCCGCAGCAGAGAGCCTCCCGGTTATAGGCCCGGATGGAGGTCCGGATGTTCAGAAAGTTGGGCACCACAGTCTCTTTGATGATCTTTACAAGTTCGTTCATATTGTACCTCCCGGTTCTTAAAAAGATGTTGTATTTTCTCTTTGCTGCCATTATAATAACACCAGATGGTTCATCAGTAAAATTGAAATAAACGATTGAAATGTTCGGATATTATGATAGGAGATGCCTATGACGATCATACAGCTGGCAACATTTATAAAGGTTTCCGAGGCCATGAGCTTCACCTCCGCGGCCAATGCACTGGGCTACGCCCAGTCTACGGTAACAACCCAGATCAAGCAGCTGGAGGAGGAGTTGGACTGTCTTCTCTTTGAGCGGCTGGGGAAGAGTGTGGTGCTTACCCCGGAGGGAGAGAAGCTGCTGGTGTATGCCCAGCGCATGCTGCAGCTGGAGCGGGAGATCCTGCTGGAGGTTCCGACGGTAAAGGAACCGGCGGGAGTCCTGAAGCTGGGTGTTTCCGAGTCCCTGTGCTATAATACGATTCCGGGGCTCCTTCTGGAGTATCGGGCACGCTGCCCGAAGGTGGATCTTCGGCTGGAGTTTGTGGACCACGAATCCTTTCCGGGGATGCTCCGAAGCGGAACGCTGGATATCGTCTACACACTGAATCCCTATATGGAGCAACCGGACCTTACACTTCTGAATAAGAAGGCGGAAACGCTTGGGTTCTATGCGAATCCGGAGCATCCGCTCACAAAGAAGCGGAAGGTGACAGAGAAGGATCTGGAGGGGGTTCCGCTGTTGCTGACGTCTCATATCTGTAACTTCCGGAAGATGCTTCTGGAGGCTATGGCGAAGCACCGGGTGACACCGAATATCGCATTGGAGACCGGGAGTAAGGAGATTTTAAAGCAGTTCGCAGCCAGCGGGTTTGGGGTTGCCTTCATGCCTGACATGGTGGCCATCGGAGAGCAAAAAACCGGGAAGCTCCGGCGGATCGACTGGGCGGGAAGTACATTTCCCATCTTCTCCCAGATTTTCGTGCATAAGGATAAGCACCGGAGCTCTGCCATGGAGGAGCTGGTGAATCTGATCGTTAAGGAAGGATCGTGAGGAAACGAGGATGAACAGAGTAAGAAGAGCAACCCTGCAGGATATCCCGCGGATTCTGGAGCTTCTGCTGCAGGTGGATATGGTGCATCATAACGGCCGGCCGGATCTCTTCAAGGGGCCTGCAACCAAGTATAATGCGGAGGAACTGGCCCGGATCGTGGAGGATGAAGGAACCCCGGTCTTCGTCTGCGAGGACGAGGACGGGCGCGTGCAGGGACACGCCTTCTGTATCCGGAAGCAGGTGCTGGGGGATTCCGTCCTGACGGATGTAAGGACCCTCTATATCGATGACATCTGCGTGGATGAAATGAGCCGGAAGAGCGGTGTCGGACGGGACCTCTACCAGCATGTGCTGGCATACGCGAGGGAGCAGGGGTATTACAATATCACGTTAAATGTATGGACCTGCAACCCGGGTGCCATGCGGTTCTATGAGGCCATGGGGCTGACACCCCAGAAGATCTGCATGGAGCAGATCCTGTAACATCAGCTGGGGGACAAAAAAACTTTTGCCCCAGCATCAAATAACGTAACGCCTGACACGGAGGAGGCCTGCATGAAGACCTACCCGGTTGCGGTCTCCGGATCGCACATGGATGAAAAGCATATAAGAAAGAAGCTCACCCGGGCCGGACTTGCGTGGGACGGGATCGAGTACTCCGGACAGGTGACGGAGGGAGGCCTGAAACGGCTCCGCAGGTTCTGTGACGCGCAGGATCCGAAGCTTCGGCTGAAGATCACGAATTCCCTGGGAAGAAGGCGCGCGGACTATCGGAGACGATTCTTCTCAGGCCATAAGCCGGATCTTGGGAAGAAGTTTATCTGTGTCTACTGCGGAAGAAGGCTGAAGAAGGATTCCGTTACGGTGGACCATCTCTATCCCGTGGGGTGCGTGTCACGGGATGTGAAGCTTCAGAAGAAGCTGGAGCGGCAGGGAATCAGGAACATCAACGATCCGAAGAATCTGGTGGCATCCTGTCAGTCCTGCAATGCAAGGAAGGGCAACCGGATGGGGCTCTGGATCCTTCGCGGAAAGCTGGGAAGGCATCTATGGCTCTGGTGGATACGGTATGCGCTTCGTCTGGCCATTCTGGCTGCCGGAGCCTTCGGACTCTGGTATCTCGGGAGTCAGTTCCTATGGTAAAGTGATCTAAGGGGGATAACATGAAGAAGAAAGAGAATACACTTGTTAAGGAGATTCAGGCGGAGCTCTTCCGTCGACAGGATATAAAGTACCGGGAGCTGCAGATCCGTACGATCCCTTCCGTTCCGGAGGAATCCATGATCGGTGTCCGGACCCCGGAGCTTCGGGCGTACGCGAAGGAGCTTTCGAAACGGGAGGATATAGAAGACTTTCTGGACGTACTTCCCCATGACTATTTTGATGAGAATCAGCTGCATGCATTTATTCTTTCGGGGATGAAGGACTATGACCGGTGTCTTGCGGAGGTGGAGCGGTTCCTTCCGTATGTGGATAACTGGGCAACCTGTGACCAGATGTCACCGAAGGTGTTTAAGAAGCATAGACAGGAGCTGACGGACAGCATTCAGAACTGGATCCGCTCGGAGAAACCCTATACCATCCGGTTTGGGGTGGGGATGCTCATGGAACATTTCCTTGATGAGGATTTTGATCCGGTGTACCCGGAATGGGTTGTAGGGCTACGCTCGGAGGAGTACTATGTGAATATGATGATCGCCTGGTACTTCGCAACGGCACTGGCAAAGCAGTACGAGGCAGTTCTTCCGTATATCGAGGAGCATCGGCTGGCTGCGTGGACGCACAATAAGACGATCCAGAAGGCGGTGGAGAGCTACCGGATCACTCCGGAACAAAAAGAGTACTTAAGATCATTGAAGGTGAAGCGGGGTAAATGAACATGAAGCATATCGGAAAAAAGTTTAAAGGGGCAGTACTGATCCTCAGTCTTATCCTGCTGTTTTCCCTTACGGCCTGCGGGGAGAAGGTCCCCGAGCTTAAGGAGGCCAACAGCAGAGAGGAAGTACTCGGATATTTCAAGGTCTCCGTTTTTGACTATTTCAAGCAGACAACGGGAGAGGAAAGCGAAGAGACCACAAAGTATTTCACCGGAGGAGCCGGAGAAACGGCATTTATCATGCACCTGGATCAGTGCAATCATTCCTCCAATGATGCAAGGCTTGACTTCCTTTGTGAGTACATGGCCGAAGCCTACCATACCACGTCGAAGCGGATCCGGAGAGATAAACTCGGTGAGGGCCGGTACTATCTCTACTGGGACAGCATCAACAACGGAAAGCACCTTCCCTGTGGGGCGTATGTGGTATACGCGGAGAATTATGAGTTCAGTCTCTATGAGGTAGATACCATGCTGACGGAGGAGGAGCTTCGGCGCGAGCTGACTGAGATGGGAGAAACGGCGGTCTATACCGGACCGGTTTCGCTGAAACTGAGTGACTATACACTGGAGACTACCAGGTTCCGAATCCATGTGAAGGAAGGCTTTGACAGCCCCGGGTTGCAGGACGCTGACGAGGATCCCTCCGGAAATTACACGGTGGATTCCGATTCCATCGCAGTGTATTACAGAGAAGCGGACAGCTATGATCGGGGAGACGCGTATTTCAAACTGACATATCTTTCGGATCAGACGACGGACATCGCAGAGCTGGCAAAGAAGAAGGCGGAGAACCAGGATGGCACGACGGAATCGAACCGGACCCTGGAGGAAACAACGATCGGAGGTGTCTGGCCGGAGCTTACGGATGAAAGCCTGAAGTCTACGAAGGCTTACCGGCTCGACATATCGATCGAGGATAATCCCTATCTGGTGGAGATCTACTACTTCGCAGTCGACGGGAATAATTACTCTGTCGGCCTGATCTATCCTGCCGGGGATGAAACCACAAGAAAGGACCTGTTGGCTCAGTTCGAACAGGTGGAGTTTATAAAAACGGAGAAATAAACAGGGGGTAGCAGAGATGCATAGATTATACGAAAATGAAGAGATTACCGTTTTCTGGGATTCCTTTAAGTGTCGTCACGCGAAGCGGTGCGTGACCGGATGCCCGAAGGTGTTTGATATTCAGAGAAGACCGTGGATCGACCTTAGTCAGGATGAGAATCCGAAGATCTGGCAGACCATAGAGCAGTGTCCGACCGGAGCACTGAAGGTCGTGTATAACTTCGGAATTCGTGTGGTCTATGAGGGAGATACATGCAGGAGTGCTGCCTATGACGGAGAGCGGCTGATCGGAGAGTGCGATTACCGCGTGACGGAAGGCGGCTGGGAGATCTTCCATACCGAGGTGCTTCCGGAGTATGGCGGAAAGAGTATCGCGAAACGGCTTGTCTTTTCCGTAGTGGAGCAGGCGGAGTATGCGAAGGCAGAGGTGATCCCCACCTGCTCCTATGCGGCGAAGGTTCTTGCGTGACCTGAGGTTTTACCGATAGAACGACGGTCTCCACTGTATCGGAGCTGCGTAGGCGCTGTCAATGGCACGCGGCATTATGAACAATACTTGACCTGGAGGATTTAGCATGAATATAGTCGAGCGAAGTAAGAGACGTGTAATCTATACCATTCTGGACGGTCTTCTTTCGACGGCGATCCTGTTGCTTTCCATATATATGTTTACACATATATTGAATGGTGAATTCAATCAGGATCATGCATCTGTTATTTTCTCTCTTTTAACGGTGGCAAGAGCATTTCAGGCCGGCCTGAAATGGGAGAAAGGGAAACGGGGAGCCGTCCGGCTTCTGGTGGCTGCAGGCATCTACCTGATCATGACGGTAATCCTTCTGATCTTTGAAATGACGGAAACCGTCTTCTATATCCTGGCAGGTCTGTATGCACTGGAGATGATCATCGGAAGAGTGTTTGCCGTGATCCAGAGCAAAAGATGGATCAGCAGGATTCTGAATGCGCTTCCGGGATTTGTCTTACTCTATCTTGCAATCGAATCCGCCATTATTGAAATGGAGGAAAAGGAAAGCCTGATCCTGATGACCATCGCAGGCACGATCGTGCTCCGGTGTCTGTTCCATATCATAGCCATATCCTTCTCCCAGATCCAGCTGAACATTTTGATGAAGATCATCCGCAGATCCTATGCTCTGGAGATTCTGTTCGGACAGATGATGCTGATCGCCTCCTTCTCTTATGTCCTGATGTATACGGAGGAATCGATCAATGACTATTGGGATGGTCTCTGGTACTGTTTCGCCATCGTGACCACCATCGGATTCGGAGATATTGTGGCCACGACCATAGCAGGACGAATCCTGTCGGTAATCCTTGGTATCTACGGAATCATCATGGTGGCGCTTGTAACCTCCATCATTATCAACTTCTATTCGGAGACGAAGGAGATTCAGGAGGAAGAGGACAGGGCGGAGAAGGCCCATAGAGATGAAAAGAGGAAAAAGAAAGGGACGAAAGGGGAATCCAAAGAAGGAACTGAATGATTCCTCGGGTTAGGGTGAAGTGTTATGAGTAAACGAAAAGTACTTGGTGTATCCTTCAAGGCATGCTTCGGGGTCATTCTGGTGTGTATGATCGGGATCATCCTCGGGTCCTTCCTGGATTTTCAGATCAATGAAGCAGTTGCAAATGTAACAACCGTCGGTGCCAACTTTGCGGCGTACGGGTCCTATATATCCTACTGCCTGTATCCGGCAGCGGGCATGTGCCTGTATCTCGGGCTGAAGAAGAAGGGATTCCCCCTGGCGGGAAAGCTCCTCTTACTCGTCGGATGGTTTCTGGCGGTTTACTACACGAACAGCTACAGCGGAAGCAAAGTGCGCGGCTGGTTCGGCTACGCAGCGGGTGAATCATCGCCATGGATCTCGGTTCTTTGCTGGCTAATCATCGCGACCCTGTATGTGTGGCCGATGATCGTCTGCTATAAGGTGTTGGATGATGGAAATCCGGACAAGCTGATCGCGGTGGGCGTGATCATTCTTCTGGCGGGCGTATTGTCGGATACCGTGAATGTGTGGCTGAAGCAGGTCGCTTCAAGACCGAGATATAAATATCTGCTCACGCTGGAAGATCCGGCCAGTGAGTACCGCGACTGGTGGCAAATGGTTCCGAATCTGGCAGGGAGTAATGACAGCTTCAAGTCCTGGCCCAGCGGGAATATGACCATCGCGGCCATGCTGTTCTCACTGCCACTGCTTACGGATAGTCTTAAGAAGAGGAGTGAAACGAAAAATATTACCGCATTTATTGTCGCGTGTCTGTATGTCGCTCTGTATGCCTATAACCGAATGCATATGACGAACCACTTTCTTTCGGATGTATGCTTCGGAACCCTGATCACATATCTGATCTTCGTGGTCGTGAGTAAGGCGTTCCTGCAGAAGAATGAGGCAAGCGATTGACATTGAAGGAGAAGGGTATGGACGGATTACAGTATGTAACATTAAGGGAAAAAGAAGATCTGAAGGATAGGGGCGCTCAGTGGTTTCATGAGAAATGGGGCGTTCCGAAGGAGGCATATCTGGAATGCATGGAAGCGTATCTTAGCGGCGAGACGGAATACGGCTGGTATCTTTGTCTGGATGGGGAACGTATCGTCGGAGGGCTGGGCGTGATCGAGAATGATTTCCATGACCGGAAGGATCTTAAGCCGAATGTCTGCGCGGTGTATACCGAGGAGGATTACCGGTGCCGCGGGATTGCCGGGAAGCTTCTCAATCTGGCGGTTGAGGATCAGAGGAAGAACGGGATATCACCCATTTATCTTGTGACCGATCACACGAACTTCTATGAGAGATATGGATGGGAGTTCTACTGCATGGCACAGGGAGATGACGAACCCGAGATGACACGGCTCTACATCCACAAGTAGTTTCTGAAGAGATAAGGAGCCTCGGGAAGGAAAAGAGGATGGCATACAAACGCATTAAATTTCCATTCTCGTGCTTCTACACATCAGACACCGCAGACTCTCCCGGGGAGATGATGTATTTGGGCAGATGAGAAAGCGGTTTAAAGCAAACGGAAACCTGTTTTATGGGACAATCACGGAGATAAAAAAATATAAATCCACAGGTACCGCGTTTATCGGACGAAGGGCCCATGAAGTAGAGGTGACCAGATATACCTATGTGGCGAAATACATAAACGGGAACAATGAAGAAAAAGAAGTGGAATCCTATATCATGTCAAGAGCGAATCGGGACGCGGTTGGAAAGAATTGTACCATATACGAGTGTGAAGGAAAAACACTGATGGATGCAATCGAGGTTCCGAATCATGTATGAGGTAAATTAATGACGGGTTACATGGCTGAAATGAGAAAACTGGTTGGTCACAGGACGATCATCCAATGTGCTGCGAGTGTCATCTGCGTTGACAGAGATGGTCGTGTCCTGCTGGGAAAACGTTCTGACAATCACAAGTGGGGATACTCCGGTGGCGCGGTTGAGATCGATGAGTATGTGGAGGATTGTGCCAGAAGAGAACTGCAGGAAGAAATGGGACTGACTGCGGAGGAACTCGAGTTTTTTCATGTGAATTCCGGACCGGAAGCCCATTACATTTATCCGAATGGGGATGAGGTCTCCAATTTCGAAATCATATATCTCTGCAGAAAATGGAACGGTGAGCCAAAAGCGGTTGACGGGGAAATGGAAGAACTCAGGTTCTTTTCACCGGAGGAGATCAACATCGCTGAAATATCACCGCCGATACGAGCGGTTATGGAGAAATATATAGGAATGGTATCATGACTTTTGCTAAGGCACTTCAAAGTGAAGATTTAGACGCTGTCCGAAGCTTTCCGAAAGCCGATCTGCACAACCATTTTGTGCTTGGCGGTAACAGGGAGTTTATTCGGCGTGAAACGGGATATGCGATAACTCCCATTTTCGAGCGATTAAAATCCATGAGCGAAATGGATGCCTGGAGCGGAAAATACATCGGAAATCGTTTTAACAGTCCGGAAGGAAGAAGACTGTTGATCGAAGCTACGTTTGCGCAGGCGAAACAGGATGGCGTAACCGTATTGGAAATCGGAGAGGATGTATGGGGGCTTGGTGAGTTTTTTCACAATGATATCGAGGAACTGATTTATGCTTTTCAGGAAGCGAAGGAAAAGAATGCTCCCGACATTGAACTGCGATTGCAGATCGGATTATCAAGGCATTGTCCGATCGATTATCTGATGGGTTGTCTCACAAACTTTTGGGGGCATAAGGAATTCTATTCGATTGACCTATATGGTGACGAGCTGGCGCAGCCGATTGAAAACTTCATTCCGATCTATGAAAAGGCTGCCGAAAATGGTCTGGTGCTGAAAGCGCATGTGGGTGAATGGGGTACGGCGCAGGATATAGTTACCGCTGTGGAAAAGCTTCATCTTGACGAGGTGCAGCATGGCATAGCCGCTACACAGGATGAAAGCGTCATGGAATATCTGATCGAAAAGAATATCCGGCTGAATATCACTCCGACAAGCAATGTTCTGTTGGGCCGGGTGTTGGATATGGCTCAACATCCGATAGCAAAACTATACCGAAAGGGTGTGGATGTAACCATCAACTCCGACGATGTTCTGATCTTTGATTCGGATGTTTCAAAAGAGTATCTGCGATTATATCAGTCAGGATGTCTCGCGGCGGAGGAACTGGATGATATTCGGATGAAGGGGTTGAACTAAACAATGGATTTTTAAATTTACCCAAAATGAACAGGACAACCTTCTTTCTTTTGTAGAAGTCAAAGGAACTGGTGAAGAAAACCGTTTTGTGGGATAATTAAACAGACCTCCGCGCTGCGTAATGAAGAGTGTGTAGCGCGGAGGTGTTTTTTTTTCGAGCATTGTGTCAGCAGTGCTGACACTTTTTTCAATTTCCATGTTTTTTTTCGAGATTTGATTCGTAAAGGTGTCCTAATTATCAGAAATATAAAAAGTGGCTGATTGCGGTGCAGGATGGAATATGATAACGTTAATAGATAAGAATCAGAACTATGGATAAAAGGATATCCAAATGGATGACAAAGAGATTATAGATTTATTCCTGTCGAGGAATGAACATGCAATTAAAGAAACGGACAATCGTTACGGAGCATTTTCCCGGAATCTTTCCTACCAAATTCTGAATTCACATGAGGATGCGGAAGAGTGCGTAAATGATTCGTACCTGAAGCTTTGGGACACGATTCCACCGACCGTACCGGAGAGTCTCATGGCGTATCTTGGCCGGATCGTACGAAATCTGTCGTTGAACCGTCTCCGTTGGAAGACGGAACAGAAACGAAATTGTGACGTAGAGGTTCTCTTGTCGGAGATTGCGGACTGCGTTCCGGCATATGAGGATGTGGAGCATGCCATTGACCAGATGATTCTCTCGGAACTGATCACAAAATGGCTTTCCGGGGAGAAAAAGATAAATCGTCAGATCTTCGTTCGCAGGTACTGGTATGGCAGCACCTACGAGGAGCTGGCGAGGCATTACCGCCTGTCGGAAAAGAAACTGATGGATCGACTGTATCATATGCGGCGAAGGCTGAAGGAATATTTGGAAAAGGAAGGTATATCCGTATGAGAAATGATGATAGAAATGAAAATAGACTTGAAAATAGAAATGATGAAAAAAAAGATGATAGAGACACGAATTGCATGAGGAGTGGATCGGAGAAAGAGGATCTTACTGCACAGTTCATGCGTGCTCTTACAGATTTGCCGGATGATATGATTCTGGAGGCTGCATGGAAAGAGGATGAGGTGGCGGCAAGCAAAGGCAGAAGGCGCTTCATTCCGATTCTTATTTCTGCGGCAGCAGCACTTGTGATCGGGTTCATCTCCTGGGGAATCTTTTCCGAAAGACAGCGTGTTGTGAAAGAGGAATCGACGGAAGTGGAAACGGTTACTGATGCTGTGATCAATACAGAAAAATCATCCGAAGAGACGGATACCGGGAAGCCGTCTGAGGACATAGGTAAGGAAAATGAACCCGGGGCGCATACATCCTCCGATGTCAGTACCGTGGTGCCTTCAAATGGGGATTCTGAGGATAAGCAACGGACTGAAAATACGGAACCAAAGTTGACGGAAACCACGGAGAAAACGGAATCTACGGAGAATATAGATAATTCGGAAACGGGAAAGGATACTTCGAAGGTGAATAAACCGGAGAAATCGAATTACGGCAGAGAAGAAAAAAATAAAGAGAATAAAAAAGAAAAACCCAAAAAGAAAGAAACCCAAAAAGAAGAAACTCAAAAAAACGAAACGGATAAAGACGAAATCCAAAAAGACGAAACAAATATAGAAAAGGAAAAGACTGCAAAAGACAAATACGAGGCGGAGAACCGAATCCTGAATTATGTGGATCCGGACTATCGCCTTATGACCGATCAGACGTATGGCTATATAGATCTTCCGGATACTTTCGGGGGAACATCGAGTGATCGCGGCGACGGACTCCTGCATGTATATGCAACAACGGAGGAGGCACTGGAGGACTATAAGGAAGTTTTGAGTGAGTATTCGACCGTTGTGTATCACAATGTAGATCATTCTTATTACGAATTGAGAGAGATCGAAGCGATGATCCGGGAGCATCAGAGTGAGTTTAGATTTTTGAAAACATCTATAGATATAGCCTGTAACAAGGTGGTCGTGGAAGTTGAAGCAGATGACTATGAAAGAATGCAGGAGTTGGTGCAGGGACAGCCGGTTTTCGTTCGTATACATGGAATCGATGAACAGAGTCTGCAGGAGGCTTCGGAGATGCAGGGGATGGATGATGATTCGGAGCATAATGAATGACAGTTATGAGGGAGGAGACAGGGAAATATGAAAAGATGTAGATGGAAAACAGCCATTTTCATGCTGGCGATGGGGATTCTGGTGCCGGCGGCGACGATGGATTCAGAGGCTGCTGAGGTATCTGAGACCGCGAACATAGTGGAGTCTGAAGAAACTGTGGAAAACGAGAAAGAAGAACCTTCGGAGAAATTGATACTCACAGAATCCGCGGAGGAGATGGAAGCGGCTGAATTTGTGAGTGAGACAGAAACAGCAGAATCCAGAGTAGAGACAGTGGCGGAAACGACACAGACAAAGAAAGGCTGGGTGAAGGAAGAGGACGGATACCACTACTATGTGGACGGAAACTCTGTGTACAGCAAAAAGATGAAGATCAATGGAAAGTGGTATTTCTTTAAGGCGGATGGCGTAATGGCTGACCGGGAAGTGGTTGCCTATACGGATGCAGATGGCACTTCGCATTGTTACTGTGCGGGGAAGAACGGTGCGCTTTTGGTTGATCAGTGGTATTATAACGAAACCAGATCCTTTTATTTCGGTGAGGATGGCGAGGGAGTAAACGGTGTTGTCGTGCTGAATGATAATAAATACTACTTCAGAAATGGCGTGATGATCAAGGATACGAACATAGTAGCGGATCAGAAATACTATGTGATAAATGAAAAAGGCATCGTGTTTGAGGCAAAGAATAATGCGTGGACTAAGGCTGACGGGAAGTACTACTATGTGAAGGATGGTAAGTTCCTCTTTTCTACTGTAGAAAAGATCGGTACCGAATTCTACGGTTTTGATTATAAAGGACGGATGTATGATGATGAGGCTTTTGAGTGTGGTGGATATTATCGCGCAAAGAAGGGCGGACAGCTTTACCGCGGCGAATGGTATGGGAATTACTACTACAATTCAAAGAATGGGGCGGCACCTGTCGATTTCTGTAAAGTCGGCAAAGTAAACTATTACTTCCGTAAGGGAATGGCGGTTACGGATGAGTATGTAGCGCATAACGGGTACCACTTGTATCATGCGGACTCAAGCGGCGCATTAACGGAGATTACAGATAATGGTATATTTTACGAAGATGCAAACCGACTGAAATTCGTATATGTGGAGAACGGGAAACTTGTGAACGGATGGAGAAAGATCAACGATCATTACTACTATTTCAAACCGTATGCCTGCTGTAATGCACACGAGAAAATAAATGGGAAATGGTATTATTTTAACCAGGACGGTATACTGGAAACGGATGGATGGATCAAGCCCTGTTTCTGGTCTACAACATATTACGCGGCGGCCACCGGTGAACTTCTGACCGGTGATCAGAAGATTGATGGAAGATGGTATCATTTTAATGAAGGGGGTAGGATGGAGACCGGTATTGTAAAGACGGAGACCGGGATCTATATGTATGGCGAGGATGGAGTCTATGTGGTAAAGGTAAAAAAAGGCTGGAACAGGGTTAGTGGTAATTGGTATTATTTTGATGGAGAATCGTTTGTTGTGAAAAAACTGATGACCATCGGAAAATATACCTACTACTTTGATCAGGACGGTAAGATGGCGGCGGACGGTATAGCGTGGGTCAGTACATATGATCCGGATACCGGACGCATAGTAAAAACTGAAGCGAAGCTTTTTGACACGGAAGGTCACCTGGTGAAAAGGGGATGGTATGGACGGTATTATGTGGATCCGGTTACGGGAAATGCTGTAACGGGAAATGCGGTAGCGGCCGCCGAGAAGAAAATAAACGGAAAGACATATCTCTTTAACCGTAATGGAATTTGTCTGACAGAGGATTATCTCGAGATTCAGGATAAGGCGCTGATCTGGATCAATACTTCAGGTGAGGAGATTTATAATAATCCGCAGCTGATCCAGATTGAGTCTACCGGTGAGGTGACCGGGAGAAAGGATATGCCGGATGGCTGGAAACTGTTTCAAGGCACATGGTATTACTACAAAAATGGTCTGGCGGTCAACGGCTGGGTCGGAAAGTATTATGTGAAGGCGGGTGCGATGCTCAGAAACTCCAGTACGCCGGATGGTTACTGGGTTGGACAGGACGGCGCATATCAGAAGAATGCCGGATGGGTCCGGGTGAATAAGGAACGGGAAAACGGCATGTATGTAAAGGCCGGTGGCCGGTTGGCTGAGAATGAGTGGCTGAACCTCGAAGGGAAATGGTACTATTTTCATAACTACAGTCGCGTCACAGGCGCACAGAGGATCAATGGAACCTGGTATCTCTTTGGAGAGGACGGCGTTTTGCAGAGCACTCTCGGTAAGCTGCTGAAGGATGGCTGGAAGAAGGCAGGGAGTGAATGGTACTACTTTAGGGGCGGTGCTTTGGTCAACGGATCCCTTTCCATCGGAGGGAAGGAATATACCTTCAGGGACAGCCGGATGATCGGAGGCCCGGGATTTGAGAATGTGTGGTATGGATACTACGGGTCAAAAGAAGATGGTTGCTATTATAATCATGTGAACGGAGAGGCCTTAAAATTTGTTGGCTGGAAGCAGATTGATGGAAAATGGTATCGCTTTGGGGAGAATTCCAAGGCTTATATGAATTATTGGTATCGAGTAAATGGAAAACTGTATTATCAGAGGGAGGACGGTATTGTAACCGGTGTGCAGCTGATTGAAGGAAGACTGTATCAGTTTGACAAAAACGGTGCTTTGATAAAGCTCTGCACATATGATAATGGCTGGCATAAGCTCGAAGGGAAGTGGTATTTCTTCTGGGGCGGAAGACCGGTTACATCCAATGTTGTAACTTCCGGGGGGAAGAAGTACCTTCTCGGGGCAGACGGAGCGCTGGCCTGTAATGAACTTGTCGGCGATCCGCTAAATGCGTTAGGCAGATATTATGCGGATGAAAACGGCGTGGTTGTCTCAAATCAGCTGGTGATGATCGATGGGCATCCGCATTACTTCGGATCGGATGGACGTGAGCTGTATGGCGTGTGGATAATTAACGGAAAGACCTATTATCTGGATTATTGATTGCCATAAGAAAACTGTGAGGAACAGAAGAAATAAAGAAGAAGTGTCTGTCGATGGGCAGGCGCTTCTTTCATTTTACCCATATTTTATACTTCTTGTGTTACCTCATGGATTTGTGGTCATGGGAATAGTTGGATCACTGTCTTGCGAGGGCATAGTTGTGATGATATACTGTGAGCGGGTTTAGAAAAAGAAAGCCGGGTGACCGGCCGGGAGTGGGAGCATCATCGGTGGATATCGGGCATATGCTGTATCTGCCGTACTGGAAAGAGATTATAGATGAGGCCAGGGGATAAAATGAAGGAGCTTTTATCATGGTTGTTGTGGGAATTATAATGTTTGTTATTGCTGCCGTCAGCATTCTGCTGGGGATCATGCAGCTGCTGGAGAAGGGACCTCTGCTCAATAACGCATGGCTGTATGCCGACGAGGAACAGCGGAGAACCATGAATAAAAGACCGTATTATATCCAGTCGGGGATCGTGTTCGTAATGATCGGGATTCAGTTCATGATGCTGGGGTTCTTCGCGCTGACGAAGATGAAGGTATTCCTGATCCTGCAGTTTACGGTGATCGGTATCATGGTTATAACGGCCGTCGTTTCAGCGGTGGTGATTGAGAAAAAGCAAAAGAAGAAAGTCGAGTGAAAGGGTAGGAGAAGGGGATGGCATACATCGGCGCGGCAGGATTTGAACCTGCGGTGTCGCGCTGCCGCTTGGTCGATTCGGCGCTAAACGCATGCCACCGGCATGCAGCGCCCGCCTGCCGGCTCGGTCGGGGCTAAACGCAGCCCACCGGGGCCTTGTCGCGCCTGCCGGCTTGGTCGATTCGCTCGCTAACAGGTGCCACCGGCACCTGCTCACCCCTCTGCGCCCGAACGTGGGCGCTCGATACACAATGAGGATGTAAAAATGGTGAACAGTCCCCTGATAATCGAAAAAAGGATTGCATTCAGGGGGCTGGTATGCTAAATTACATTTAGAGGTTGCAGCAAAGCAACTGTGGGCTGGTCGTAAGACCCAGGTCCTACCTAATCGGCGGGGAGACTCCCCGCCATTTGTTTTATCTGTTTAACTTAAAGGTGGAAAGGAACACTATTGAGCAAATTAAGTATATTTGTTGATGAATCCGGGGATCTGGGGTTAAATGATAAGGGAAAGACATACTACATTGTCACACTTGTTCTCCATGATCAGACTGGTGATATAAACGATGAACTCCAAAAGCTTGACAGGGCACTTCTGGAAACGGGGTGCCCGCATGGTGCGGTACATACAGAACCATTGATCCGAAGAGAAGCTCCGTATGAAGGGCTCACTCCGAATGAACGGCGAGCTATTTTTACAAAACTGTATTTCTGTGCAAAGAAATGTGGGATTTCATATAAGAGTTTCATTTTTGAAAAACGGATGTTCAAGGATGAAATGAAACTGGAAGCGCGGATTGCGCGAGACATTTCTTTGTTTATTAGAAATCATCTGGCATTCTTTCAAGGATTTGATGAAGTTGTATTATATTACGATAACGGTCAAAAACAGCTGAGTAGAATCCTGAATACTGTTTTGGCAACGGAACTCACGGATTATGATGTACGAAAAGTGACGCCCAGTGATTACCGATTGTTTCAAGTTGCAGATCTTATCTGTACAATCGAATTACTCAATACGAAAATTGAGGCAGGGGAGCAACTGTCGAAGTCAGAACAGTATGTTTTTCATAGTAAGAGGGAATTTAAAAAGGACTTTATCAAAGGTATTTTGGATAAACGCATGGATTGAAATCGATAAGATGGGAAATGTGGGATTATGGAGTGAAGTGAGTATAAAACCTTACTTCACCCTTTTTTTGTTTTGGATACATTTCTGATACATTTATAGAATATAGTGTACTGTGGTGGGGTGGAATTAAGACTCCATAGGCAGGAAAGGCTATTTCAGAATTAAGGTATCATAGCAGGCTTGATTTTTCATAAACATCGGGAGGAATGTTTATGTTACGCAGGAAAGATTATAAATGGACCAGAAAATGAGTCTGTATTGAGTAGTTTCCTTACCAATCAGCTTTACCTGAAACAACCATCAGATATGCTCTATCCAAAAGTAATAGCCAGCGAAAAAGCTGGATTGTATCAGGCGGCAGAAAAAGATGACCAGCCGTTTGAGCTTTTGTTCTACCGTTCTGGTGATGCAAGGAGCGACCGTTCTGACGATTATGTTCTTAACGGATATCTCAGCTGTATTTCTGAAGACCTTTCCGGACAGAGTTATATTGTGCTCACTCAAGATGGTGTATTCATCAAAAATGAAGGATCTTTTTATGTGACAGATCACGGCGTTATCGCAGGTTCAGCAAAAATCTACTATGACTTTGAAGAATGTCTGACGGATCGGACACGTCTTCTTTCCTTTGAGAGTTCCATGGCCTGTCTTCAGGAAAATGTCAGCCAGGAATTGGATATGTCCAAGGTCACAGGTAATCAGCTTAAAATTGAGCATTGAGCGGATAAGCTTTGGTTATTATCTGGTCCCTGATTCAGACAAGGAAAATGAGTTCTATTTGCTTCCGGCATGGAGCGGTTGGATCAGCTGCTACAACAATGGTTGGATGGGGATAGGGAATATCATTCAAAATGCAGTGGATGGACGAACGATTGTGATCAATTACAACGCCAACTGAACATATAGTATAGAAGTTCCGTTCCAGTTCGTCTTCAATGGGGAGAAGCACCACAAAATGTGACCATGTTAATTGTTGCGACAGTGTCGCCACTTTTTCCTTCTCGGGAAACTCTTGATAAAACTTTATCATTCGGAAAATAGAAGTTCTATTAAAACCTTGATACAAAAGGGTTCCCGATAAGTCGGCGCGACAGGATTTGAACCTGCGGTCGCGCCTGCCGGCTTGGTCGATTCGGCGCTAAGCGCAGCCCACCGGGCTGCAGCGCCCCTCTGCGCCCGAACGCGGGTGTTCAGTACACAATGAGGTCTCAGGTGTAACTCTACAGCATCAGACACAAAAATAACCACCCTGATAGGGTGGTTATTTTCGTGTCGGCGCGACAGGATTTGAACCTGCGACCTCTGCGTCCCGAAC
>CACWHK010000006.1 GCA_902760755.1 uncultured Lachnospiraceae bacterium
GGAGATATGATTGCAAATTGTGGGGATGGTTCCGCCTGGGTGACGACTGTGTTGAGAGAGTCGGAGGATGGTACTACGGGTGACTATGAAGTTCATGCATATGCCTACAAGGTTGACATTGCAATGGAACAGGAAAATGGTCAAGAGAACTTAAAAAACTATACACAGACAACGGTTGATATTTTCTTCAACGTAACAAAGACTTTTGATGGTAAGGAATCAAAGTATGTTACCACGAGTTATATGATCTATCTTGAAGAAGAGCTTATGAATGATTTCTATAAGCCACAGTGCCTTGCAAGTATGACGAGAAATGCTCATTCAAAGATGAAGAGGAATGAGGAACAGAATGCTACAACAGAAGCAAAATAAAATAGATGCGTGGAAAGGACCGGCAGTGCCGGTCCTTCGTTTGTTATTTATGTATTTTACTTCAACGCCACGGAGTCGATCAGGTCCGTGATGATGGTGATGGCATCCTTTTCCTTGTTATGGGACATGGCCTCGATGTATACATCCTTCTTTTGGAAGGTTTCATGTACCGCATCGATCAGCGCAGCAGTGGTAAGGTTCTCCTCTTCGATCACCTTGCTGTAGCCGCTCTTTTCAAAGGATTTCGCATTCAGGATCTGGTCACCGCGGCTCTGGGCCTTGGAAAGCGGGATCAGAATGTTCGGCTTCCGGAGCGCCAGAAGCTCGCAGATGGCATTTGCCCCTGCGCGGGAAATGATCACGTCCGCCAGAGCGAAGAGATCCGCCAGCTCCTGCTTCACATATTCAAACTGCGCGTAGCCGGGAAGACCGTTCTTTGATGCGTCCGTCTTATCCTTTCCGCAGATGTGGATCACATTGTACTCCTTGAGAAGCTGATCCAGTGCCTCCCAGACCGCCTTATTTACGGCAAGACTTCCCGTACTTCCGCCGATCACGAGCACCGTGGGACGCTTCTCCTTAAAGTTACAGAAGGCCATTCCCTTCTCAGCATTTCCATGGAACAGCTCCTGCCGGATGGGCGTTCCCGTCACCGTAGCGACTCCCTCCGGAAATGTATCCGCTGTCTCCGGGAAATTGCAGCAGACCTTTGTAGCCTTCGGAAGCGCGATCTTATTCGCAAGACCCGGGGTCATGTCCGATTCATGGATCACGATGGGGATCTTTCGCTTCCCGGCTGCAAGCACCACCGGTACACTTACGAAGCCACCCTTCGAGAAGACCACGTCCGGCTGCAGCTTCTTCATCAGTTTCTTTGCCTGCCGGAAGCCCTTGATCACCCGGAACGGATCCGTAAAGTTCCGCAGACTGAAATATCGCCGGAGCTTACCGGAGGAGATCCCGTAATACGGCACCCCCGCCTCCTCGATCAGCTTCTTCTCAATCCCGTCATAGGTTCCGATGTAAGATATATCATATCCCATCTCCCGCAGCCGCGGAAGCATGGCAATATTCGGAGTCACGTGCCCGGCGGTCCCGCCCCCGGTCAAAACAATCTTCTTCATGTTAATCCTCCAAAGTGTGGATTGTTGTCATCCGCACTGCTTTTCTGATGATCCATGGATATGAATCCAATCCCCATGATACCATAAAATACCCCGAAAAGGAATACAATCAGATGCTCTCTGTTATACACAGGGTTTTTTTGGAGGCTTTCGCTGTTTTCAAGGCGCACCATGTCCGTCCACTGTGCCGTCTCCTACTGTCTAAAGCACAAGGTTTTAGGGATTGAAAGAACTCCTCGGATTTGGTAGAATAGTGAGGAATAATTTCAACTACATTTATTTGGAGGATATAACTATGGCGCAGAAGATTTCTTTTGATTTTACGAACACAAAGCAGTTCGCTTCCGATGCTGACATCGCTGCCATCAAGGACCGCGTGATCGCAGCAAAGAAAACCCTGGTTGAGAAGACCGGCGAGGGCAACGACTTCCTCGGCTGGATCGACCTTCCGGTAGACTATGACAAGGAAGAGTTTGCACGGATCAAGGCAGCAGCTGCAAAGATCCAGAGCGATTCCGACGTGCTGCTTGTGATCGGTATCGGCGGCTCCTATCTGGGCGCCCGCGCAGCCATCGAGGCACTTCGTCATGGCTTCTACAATATGGTGGATAAGTCCATCCGCAAGACTCCGGAGATCTACTACTGCGGAAACAACATTTCCAGTACCTACATCAGCGAGCTCTGCGATGTGATCGGAGACCGTGACTTTTCCGTAAATGTTATCTCCAAGTCCGGAACCACAACCGAGTGCTCCGTAGCTTTCCGTCTCTTCAAGCAGATGCTGGAGAAGAAGTACGGCAAGGCTGAGGCTGCAAAGCGTATCTACGCAACAACCGATAAGGAGAAGGGAGCCCTGAAGACCCTGTCCAACTCCGAGGGTTATGAGACCTTCGTTGTTCCGGATGATGTAGGAGGACGTTTCTCCGTTCTTACCGCTGTTGGTCTTCTTCCCATCGCAGCTTCCGGCGCAGATCTGGACAAGCTGATGGAAGGCGCTGCAAACGGACGTAAGTACTGCCTGGAGAATGACTTTGACGACAATGATGCCATGAAGTATGCAGCAGTTCGAAATGTACTGCATGAGAAGCAGGGTCTCGGCATGGAGATCCTCGGCAACTTCGAGCCGGCACTGCACTATGTGACCGAGTGGTGGAAGCAGCTCTACGGCGAGAGCGAGGGCAAGGATGGCAAGGGAATCTTCCCGGCAGGCGTGGACTTCACCACAGACCTTCACTCCCTGGGTCAGTTCATCCAGGAAGGAACCAAGAACCATTTTGAGACATTTATCAATGTCCTGAATCCGAAGAGAACCGTGACCATGGAGCTGGAGGAGACAGATCTGGACGGCCTCAACTATCTGGCAGGAAAGACCGTGGACTTCATCAACAAATGTGCCATGAACGGAACCATTCTGGCACACGTGGACGGCGGCGTTCCGAACATCCGTATCGATATGGATGCCATCGACGAGCTGGCGCTCGGTGAGCTCTTCTACAAGTTCGAGTTTGCCTGCGGCGTAAGCGGCTATGTACTGGGCGTGAACCCGTTCAATCAGCCGGGCGTTGAGAGCTACAAGAAGAACATGTTCGCACTGTTGGGCCGTCCGGGCTATGAGGAGAAGACCGCAGAGCTGAATGCAAGACTCGGACGTTAGACTATAGCAATACCGAAGCGGATGCATACGGCGAATGCCGTGACACGACGGGAGCGAAGCGACCGGAGAGATGAAATGAATAATACATGACAGGATTCTTCGCCCCATAAGGGGCTCAGAATGACATGCATCTGTCATTCTGAGTGTCGCTTTGCGACACGAAGAATCTCGTCGTTTCTTTTGAAGGAGTACCCATGAACGAACGGTTCACCTATATCGCCCCCTGTCATTTCGGCCTGGAGGCGGTACTTAAAAAGGAAATACAGGAGCTTGGCTACGAGATCAGCGCCGTGGAGGACGGACGCGTTACCTTCCTCGGAGATGCGGAGGCCATTGCCCGAAGCAATATCCGGATCCGGGCAGCAGAACGGATCCTGCTTTGCTGCGGAGAATTCACGGCCACCACCTTCGACGAGCTTTTTGAGGGAACCAAGGCGATTCCCTGGGAGCGGTATCTTCCGCGAAATGCGAAGTTCTGGGTTACGAAGGCTACAACCAACCGGAGCGCTCTTTTCAGCGCTTCCTCCATCCAGTCCATCGTGAAGAAGGCCATGGTAGACCGCCTCAGGGGGACCTACCATGTGGAGCATTTTGCAGAGGACGGGGATGAGTATCCGGTCCGGGTTTTCATTCTGAAGGATCGAGTGACCATTGGTCTTGACACCTCCGGCGTATCCCTGCATAAGCGCGGATACCGGAAGCTGGTGGGCAAGGCTCCGATCTCCGAAACCCTGGCGGCTGCGCTGCTGCTTCTGACTCCCTGGCGGGAGGACCGGGTTCTGGTGGATCCCTTCTGCGGAAGCGGTACATTTCCCATCGAAGCGGCTATGATCGGTGCTAAGATCGCTCCCGGCGTGAACCGTGAGTTCACGGCAAATAGCTGGCAGAAGCTTCTTTCGAAGCAGGACTGGTACCGGGCCTACGACGAGGCACGGAGTCTGGAGAAGACGGATGTGAAGATGCACCTCCAGGGCTATGACCTGGATGGGGAGATCATAAAATGTGCCATGCAGAATGCCCGGGATGCGGGGGTCCTGCAGCACATACATTTCCAGCAAAGAGACGTGGCGGAGCTTCGGCACCCGAAGCCCTACGGGTTCCTCATCACGAACCCGCCCTATGGTGAGCGGATCTCCGAGAAGGAGGAGCTGCCCGCCCTGTACAAAACCATCGGTGAGGTATACGCAGGCCTGGACAAATGGTCCATGTACATCATCACCTCCTACGAGGAGGCAGAGAAGTATATCGGCCGGAAGGCGGATAAGAATCGGAAGATCTACAACGGAATGATCCGCTCCTACTTCTATCAGTTTATGGGCCCGAAGCCGCCCAGGCGGGACGGGGCCGGAAAGCAGCCGCAGGCGTAAGCTGTGGCCGGATTACAAGGTAAGAAGGACATTAGAATTTGAAAAAATGGATCATACTTCTGCTGCTTCTCGGAATCGCCGGAGGGATTCTCTTCTGGCTGTCCGGGCGGTCGCAGATCAGCATAGAGAAGAATGACAACTACACAGACAGTCTGGCGGAGTTTCGGAAGGATACTGTGGAACGGACCGAAGCGCAGGAGATGGATATCCTGCTCTCCGGTGTGAGTCTTCGGAACTTCGGCTACCGTGTCCGGATCGCGGACAATCTGCAGGTTCTCTGTCAGGGGCGCATGCTCCAGGATGTTATGGGCTGCTCGATCCTTCGCTCGGCCAATGGAGACGTGACCATCGAGCGCGGGACCACAACCATCCAGCTCAGGCAGGGCAGTGTGAAGGCCGTGATCGACGGCCAGAAGGTAACCCTGGCCACGCCCTATCAGTACGATACCAACGAGCAGCAGCTGTACATCCCGGTGTCCTCTCTGATGAATGCCATGGGGTATCGGGTGACCGTATCCTATGCCGAGAATCAGGTGAATTTCGAAGAGATCGCTGCCAGCGATCCGCTGCCCTCCCGCTATGACATGCGCGAGAAGGGACGTGTGACGCCTGTCCGGGATCAGGGAAGATACGGAACCTGCTGGGCCTTTGCGTCCCTCGGAGCCCTTGAGACGACCCTCATGCCCTTCGAGGAAAATGTGTACTCCACCGACCACATGACCTTAAGCAACAGCTATCGCCTGGATGTATCCGCCGGTGGCGAGCACACCATGAGTATCGCATATCTGGCAGCATGGCAGGGCCCGGTCTACGAGGAGGACGATCCCTACGGAGACGGAAAGACGGTGGAGGGGCTTTCGGCCGTAAAGCATCTGGAGGAGGCTATCGTCATCGGCGAACGGGATGATGAGATCATCAAGGGTGCGATCTACCGGTATGGCGGGATTGAAACCTCCCTGTATCTGGAAATGGAATACATCAGCTATGATTCCCAGTATTACAACGCGGAGTCTGCGGCTTACTACTATCCGGGAAGCCGAAAGCCGAACCACGACGTTGTGGTGGTTGGCTGGGATGATTCCTTCCCGAAGGAGAAGTTCTCCATCCAGCCGGAGCGAAACGGCGCCTATATCTGCAAGAACAGCTGGGGCGAGGAATTCGGTGACGGAGGATATTTCTACGTATCCTATGATGATGTGAACCTCTGCGGGCAGTCCATCGTGTACTCCCGTCTGGAGGATGCGGATAATTACCAGCATATCTACCAGTCCGATCTGCTGGGCTGGGTGGGAGAGCTGGGCTTTGGCAAGACGGATGCATGCTTCGCGAACTGCTATGTTCCGGAGCAGGACGAAACCTTAGAGGCGGTATCCTTCTATGCCACGGGACCAAGAACAACCTTCTCAGTCTACTATGTTCCGGAGGTGCATACCTCCGACGACCTGGCAGATTCCGTCTTTCTTGTGTCCGGGGAGACCCGGTACGCAGGCTACTACACCGTGAAGATCCCGGATCCGCCGGAGCTTACGGAGGGACAGAAGTACGCCGTGGTAATAAAGATCGACACCCCGGGCTCCAAGCGCCCCATTGCTGTGGAGTATGCGGCGGATGAGCGGTCCTCCGAGGCGAACATCGAAGACGGTGAGGGCTACATCAGCCTGTACGGAAAGGCCTGGAGCAGCGCCGAGGAGGTGGGCTGCAATATATGTCTGAAGGCATTTACCAATGACCGGAAGCCGGATAAGAAGAAAACGGAAACAACGGAAGAAACTGAAGGAGAGGAATAGTATGAAACTGATCTTTGCTACGGGAAATGAGAATAAAATGCGCGAGATCCGCCAGATCTTCGGGGATTTCGGATTTGAGATCCAGTCCATGAAGGAGGCGGGGATCGATATCGATATCGTGGAGGACGGAAGTTCTTTTCAGGAAAATGCACTGATCAAGGCCCGGGCGGTCCATGCGGCTTCCGGAGCTCTGGTGCTGGCTGACGATTCCGGCCTGGAGATCGACGCCCTGAACCGGGAGCCGGGGATCTTCTCGGCACGGTACCTGGGAGAGGACACCTCCTATGATGTGAAGAACCGGAATCTGATCCGGCGGGTGGAGGGACTCCCGGATGAGAAGCGGTCCGCGCGCTTTGTCTGCGCGGTTGCAGCGGTCCTGCCGGATGGCAGGGATCTGGTACAGACCGGTGTGATGGAGGGCCGTGTGGCTTACGAGCCCGCAGGAGAGAACGGCTTCGGGTATGATCCGATCTTCTTCCTTCCGCAGTACGGTAAGACATCCGCAGAGATCTCACCGGAGCAAAAGAACGCCATCAGTCACCGCGGACAGGCACTCCGCATGATGAAAACCGCACTGGAGGCCATGTACAGTGAATCCAAGTAAAATAATCGTCATGAGCGATTCTCACGGAACCGCTGCCTATGCCCTGCAGGCGATCGAGCGGGAAAAGCCCTTCGATCTTCTGGTGCATCTCGGTGATGTTCAGGGACATGATCAGGAGATCGTGATGGCAGCCGGCTGCTCCTGTTATTTCGTGCGCGGGAATTGTGATTATGACCAGAATCTGCCGAGCTTTACGGTCTTTCAGATCGGAAACCACAAGGTCTATGCGGCCCACGGACACCGAAATCACGTGGAATACGGAACGGAGAATCTGGAGCTTTCGGCACTGCAGTACGGGTGCGATATCGCCATGTACGGGCACACCCATGTGCCGGATCTTCGGGAGAAGGAGCGTATTACCGTGCTGAACCCGGGGAGCATCACCCTGCCGCGGCAGAAGGAGCATAAGAAAACCTACGTGATCATAACCAATGACCCCGAAACCGGACGGTTGAACTACGAATTGAAGGAGCTTTAATCCATGAAAAAAGGCGACGTGATCGAAGGCGTAATTGAATCCTACAGCTTCCCCAACAAGGGAAGCTTTCTGCGTGATGACCGGAAGATCATTGTGAAAAATGCACTGCCCGGCACTGAGGCGAAGATCCGCATCACAAAAAAGAAGAGCGGATACGCGGAAGGGATCATCGAGAAGGTTATAAAGACCTCGCCCCTCGAGACGAAGAAGCCGGTGTGCCCGCATTTTTATGAGTGCGGCGGATGCACCTATCAGACGGTGGCATACACCAACCAGCTCCGCCTGAAGGAAACGATGGTGAAGGACCTGCTGACTCCTGTGGTTCCGGACCTTCCCTGGGAAGGGATCGAGGCTTCTCCGGATCAGTTCCAGTACCGGAACAAGATGGAGTTTACCTTCGGAGATGCGGAGAAGGACGGGCCTCTTACTTTAGGTCTGCACCGTCTCGGTTCCTCCTATGATATCCTGGAGATCCGCGGCTGCGCCATTGTCCGTCCGTCATGGAATGAGATATTGAAATATACCCAGAAGTTTTTCCGGGATCATAAGGTGAACTTCTATCACCGCATGCAGCATTTCGGGATCCTTCGGCATCTGGTGGTGCGTCAGTCCTTTGCGGATGGCGGGATCCTGGTGAATCTCGTTACCACCACGAAGCATGCCCTGACGGTGCCGGAGACGAAGGCCGCGACAGAAGGAGCTGCCGGGTCAAAGCCGGAAGAAGCCGGGGAACAGGAGGGACTCCGCAATCAGATCATTGAGGAGCTGCACCTTCCGGAGTATGTGGCGGGACTGGTATCGCTGGAGGCTTCCGGGAAGTTCGATTCCCTGAGCGGACACAGTCATCTCTCCGGCGTGCTTTATACGGAAAATGATTCGCTTTCCGACGCGGTAAAGAGTGACTCCACAACCCTGCTTTACGGGCAGGACTACCTGATGGAGGAGGTGCTGGGACTCGAGTTCAAGGTATCCCCCTTCTCCTTCTTCCAGACCAATACCCGGGGCTGCGAGGTCCTGTACTCCAAGGTACGGGAGTATGTGCTCTCGGTTTATTCCGAAGCGGTCGGAGGAGCAGCGGATCCGGACCGGGCGGATACAGCGCCCGTCAGGGCAGGTGTGATCTATGACCTTTACAGCGGTACCGGAACCATCGCACAGCTGATGGCACCCATTGCAAAGAAGGTTTACGGGATCGAGATCGTGGAGGAGGCTGTGGAAGCAGCCCGTGAAAATGCAAAGCTGAACAGATTAAAGAATTGCGAATTCATCGCAGGAGATGTGCTGAAAAAACTGGACGAGATCGGGGAGAAGCCGGACTTCATCATCCTGGATCCTCCCCGGGACGGTTGTACGCCGAAGGCGCTGGATAAGATCATAGATTACGGGGTTCCCTACATGGTCTACATCAGCTGCAAGCCCACCTCCCTGGCCAGAGATCTGGTCACTCTGCAGGCAAGAGGGTACCGGGTGCTTCGTGCATGCGCCATCGATGAATTCCCGAACACCCAGCACTGTGAAACCATTTGTCTTCTGGGAAGAGTTACCCCGTCGGAGTAAGAGCGAAGGAAAGAGCTACAGGGCTGTCCGCATCCGGAGGATGTGATCTGTCTGCTGCTTTGCCCTTTTTTCGCTGGATTCATTCAGACGGAAGAACTCCATCAGCTGGCCCTCATCGTAGTTGCCGTGAACCAGGCAGGCGCGACAGAGGTAATAAATCCCCGCAACGGAGGAGATCTCATCCAGCTCGATGCTTCGTAAGGTCCTTTTTGCAAACTCCACGGCGCGCCCGTACCATTTCAGCACAAAGGCATTCAGATCGCCGAGGGTCTGGATCTTGAAGAAGGCAAGGTTCTGCAGGTGGGATTCCGGGTTCGTTTCCACGATCCGGGAATGGGTGATGGCTGCGATATCCGTAAGGAGATTCCGCATATTTCCGCTTAGCTCAAGGTACGCGCGAAGGGTTACCAGGTCCAGCTGCATCTGATTCGCGGTATCGTTGGCGATGCGGGTACGAACCTCCTGCTCATAGTCGTTGATGGTATTCCGGATCCGGAGAAATGCATCATCTGCGATCTCCAGAAGCCCCGCCACCCGGGAGAATTCCCTGCGGACATGCCGCGGGATACTGAACTCCGTTTTGTAGCCGAGATCATGCTCGATCTCAGCCCAGGTGTGCTGCAGGATGGTACGGATCTGGATCTCGAACTGCAGATTGCAGAGCCTCTCGGGATATCCGTGATCCTTCGGAAGAGAACAGATAAAATGCAGGGACAGGTATCCGAAGGCAGTGGGATCCAGACTTTTCCGCTTATCCACGGAGTGCTCCGGATCGATCACAAGGATCTTCTGGATCAGGGCAGCAGCCTCATCCACCTGATACCCGAAATAGCAGATGATACGGATTCCGAGAAGGTCCCGCATGTTATGGACGGAAGGGTACTTATCCGACTTTCGCTCCATTTTCCCTGCAACCGACTCTTTGGTCTTGATCCGGTGTGAGATCTGCATGGGTTTCTGGCCGGCCTCCTCCAGAGATTTCTCCAGAAGGCCGACAGCGATATCGGAAAGCTGTTTATAATCATCGATGATATCATCGTATTCCGCTAATCTGAGTTCCATAAGATTGTCCATGAAGATGTGTCCTCTCTTCCTTAGATTTTTCAGAAATCTGTGAATGATTATATCAAAACGCCCCGGGATTCGCAATCCTGATGCATGCAACGGATCCGGAGCATTTATCGTATGGCAGGTAACGTTATGAAGAAGGAAAAAACGATAAAGACGAAGAAGGAGAAGCGGGGAAGCCTCCTGCTGCAGATCGGAATCATTTTCGGTCTGATCTTTCTTGTGATCATTCCTATCTTTGTTGTGGTCCAGGTGCTGGGCAATACCATGACCTATCTGGAGGCGAAGCAGGAGTACCTGACCCCGATCATGAAGAATGTCGGGGCTCAGGAGGAGAAGTATATTAACAATCTGACCTGGTTCATGCGCTACTGGCGGGAGCATCCGGAGGAGGTGCGCCGGGAAGCAAAGAACCCCACCATCGGGGATATGGATGCTTATCTGGAGGATAATGCCCTGATCGTGAATCCGCAGGTCACGGAGGCGGACCTGGATGCACTTTCGGAGGACCGGAAGCTGAAGATCGCCGGCAATGCCTACGGAAACTTCAACTCCTATCTCTCGATGTCCCAGTGGCAGCTGACAAATGAGCAGCTCTTCATCATCGATGTCCATAAGGATTCCATCGGATTTGTATATGACATCGGAGAAGAGCTGGAAGATCATAGCTATCACCTGGGGGAAATGATGTGGGACGATCCGGAGGATATCCCAAAGGCAATCCTTGATTATTCCGAGGGGAAGACCACCAAAACTCTGTATGAGCGACATGAATCCAGAGAGGATGGCGTCTACTATTATGCAGGCTTCTATCCCTCGGTGAAGCAGGGGGAGATCCAGTATGTGATCGTGGTCCTTCATGACTGGAGTGAGTATCACTCGACCATGGTCCGGAATCTTCTCATTCTGGTGGGCACCAGCGTCGTGCTTCTGGTCATTTCCGGCTTTATCCTGCTGGCCTTCGTCAACCGTGCGGCGGTCCGTCCGGTGAAGCGGATCCAGAAGGCGGTCCGGGAGTACAAAGAGGATAAGAGCAGTGAGAACGTGATCCAACGGATGAACCGCATCACTCAGAAAAATGAGCTGGGAGAGCTCTCCGGAGATGTGTCCGACCTGGTGATCGAGATCGACCGCTACAATGAGGAGAACACCCGGCTGATCGGAGACCGGAAGCGGGTGGAGGCAGAGCTTTCCCTAGCGGCTTCCATCCAGAAGGGTGTGCTTCCGAAGGAGTTCCCGGAGGAGCGGGACTATCAGCTCTTTGCGTCCATGACCCCTGCCAAGGAGGTGGGAGGAGACTTCTACGACTTCTATCCCATCGACGACACCCATGTGGGACTTACCATCGGAGATGTTTCCGGGAAGGGCGTTCCGGCCTCCCTGTTCATGATGATCACCAAGATGCTGATCAAGCAGTATGCCCTGGAGGGAAACAGCGCGTCGGAGGTGCTTCGGAAGACAAATGTATCCATCTGCGCCGAGAATGAAAAGGACATGTTTGTCACGGCCTGGTTCGGCATCCTGGACCGTACCACCGGGATCATCACGGCTGCCAGCGCGGGACATGAGTATCCCATCATCCGCGACGGAAAGGGGGCCTTCCGCCTGATCAAGGATAAGCACGGCTTCGTCCTCGGAGGCATGGATATCAGCCGTTACAAGGAGTACGAGATCGAGATGCCCCCCGGCTCCACCCTGTTCCTTTATACGGACGGAGCGGCAGAGGCAACGAATGCCTCGGATGAGCTCTTCGGAACGGACCGGATGCTGGAGGCGCTGAATCAGAACCTGGGACTTTCGCCGGAGGGACTCTGCAAAGCCATGAGCAGTGCCATCGATGAATTCGTGGGAGAAGCCCCCCAGTTTGATGACCTTACCATGCTGTGCATCCGTTATTACGGACAGGAGTAAATAATGGCAAAGAAGGGTCAAAAATACTTCCCTGCTTGGCCCATTTCGTATATACTGTAGGTAGTTGTGTAAACAAATCGAAGGAAGGTCAGATACGGGGACCTGCCCCCGGATAGATTGATTAAAAGAGGAGTATCGGAGAATGGAAAGAAAACTTGCGAAAAGGGGTAATATGAATGACCGTATGGACATCGCCCTGAACAAATTCAGGTCCAGGATGACCTCGTACCCGCCGGGAATGTGCCCGCTGGTACTGTACCGGTCCATCCTGCAGATGTCCATGAACCAGTCCTGCGGGAAATGTGTTCCCTGCCGGGACGGTCTGGTAGAGGCGGAGCGGATGCTCCGTGATATCCTGAACGGAGATGCTACGGAGGATACACCGGAGAAGCTGAAGGCTCTCTGTACGATGATCTCCGAATCAGCGGACTGCGCCGTCGGAGTGGTTGCGGCAAATACGGTGCTGCATAGCCTTACGGAATTTGCGGACGAGTATGAGAGTCACATTAAGCAGAAACGATGCGTGGGGGATACTCAGCAGACGGTTCCCTGTATGACCCTCTGCCCGGCCCATGTGGATGTTCCGGGATATGTGGCCCTGGTAAAGAACGGGGACTATGCGGGGGCGATCAACATGATCCGCGACCGGAATCCCTTCCCGACAGCCTGTGCCATGGTCTGCGAGCACCCCTGTGAGAAGAAGTGCCGGAGATCCATCATCGACCATCCCATCAATATTCGCGGGCTGAAGAAGTATGCGGTGGATCAGATCACAGCAGATCAGGTGAAGACCCCTCCCGCAAATGTTGCCACGGGCAAGACCGTGGGTGTTGTGGGCGGAGGACCCTCCGGCCTTACGGCTGCTTACTTCCTGGCCCTGATGGGACATAAGGTTGTGGTTTATGATGAGCACGAGAAGCTGGGAGGCATGCTGCGTTACGGCATCCCCGAGTACCGGCTTCCGAAGGCGCGTCTGGATGAGGATATCCGCGCTATTCTTTCGGCCGGAGATATCGAAGTGAAGATGAACACCAAGATCGGACGGGACATCACCGTTGAGGAGCTTCGTGAGAAGTATGATGCAGTCTATCTCGGTCTCGGTGCCCAGCTCGGAAACCGTATGCCGGTGGAGAATGCGAATGCAAAGAACGTGATCCCTGCGGCAGATTTCCTGCAGGCAGTGGCACGGGGAGAAGAGATCGATCTTAAGGGAAAGCACGTGGCCCTGATCGGCGGCGGAAATGTTGCCATGGATGCAGCCCGGACCGCAGTCCGTCTCGGTGCGGAAACGGTACGTGTATTCACGAGAAAAAGAGATGACTATACGGCGCTTGCTTCCGAGATCGACAGTGCGGAGCAGGAGGGTGTACGCTTCCGTACCCTGGTATCCTTCCTGAACCTGGAGCAGGACAAGGAGGATCCGGAGCGGATCAGTGCCCTCTGGCTGCAGCCGGAGATCGTGGGAGAGTATGACGAGTTCGGCTTCGTAAAGACCGAGCACTCCAGTGCCTTTCCGTATCGTGTAAAATGTGACTACCTCATCATGGGTGTAGGTCAGCGCTGCGATGTGGCTGACTTTGACGCGGCAGGGATCCCCACGGAACGGGGACGGATCCTTGCGGATGAAACCTGTAGGATCAAGGATGTGGATGGAGTCTTCTCCGGTGGTGACTGTGTAACCGGTCCCTCCACCGCGATCAATGCCATCGCTGCCGGTCAGGTAGCAGCCCACAATATCGACGAATATCTGGGATACCATCATAAGATCGTCTGTGAGGCACAGGCGCCCGGTGCCAAGCCGAACCGGTGCGTTCCCACGGGACGTGCGGAGATCGAAGAAAGAGACCCCTTCGAGCGGCGTCAGGATTTCAGACATGTGGAGATACCCATGACACCGGAAGAGGCTGTCCGTGAGGCGGGCAGATGTCTTCGGTGCGATCATTTCGGCTGTGGTTCCATGGAAGGGGGGAGATGTGCATGGTAGAGAAGAATATGAAGACGACTGACAGTGCACGGATCGAAGTCCAGAGGAAGGCTCAGCAGCGGGCACAGGAGCTGCAGACAGAAAAGGATCCGTCCAGGAATCTGATCCATGTAACCATCAACGGAAAGGAATATACAACTGAGGCGGGAATAAAGATCTTAAACTTCTGCCATGAGATCGGAATCGAGATCCCGACCCTCTGCCATATGAAGGACTACAGTGATATCGGTTCCTGCCGGCTCTGTATGGTGGAGATCGAAGGGTATGAGAAGCTCTTCGCAGCCTGCCGTACCAAGCTGGAGGACGGAATGGTGATCACCACCGAGTCCGAGAAGCTGACGGAGTACCGGAAGGAGATGCTCCGGCTGCTCCTTTCCAATCATACCGTGGACTGCATGAACTGTCCGAAGAACGCCGGATGTCAGCTGCAGGAGCTTTGCAATCAGTACGGGATCAAGGATACTCCGTATGCGGGATCCCGCCGGAAGATCGAAGGAAAGCTGCCGAAGCTTGAGGATAATCCGTATCTTAGCTATGATCCCAGCAAATGCATCCACTGCCAGCGCTGCATCAGCGCCTGCAATCGTGCAGCCGTGAATCATACCTTAAAGAGCGGACGGACCGGTGTCTTCCATACCGTGGAAGCGCCCTTCGGCCCCAACTGGAGAGAGTCCGGCTGTGAGAGCTGCGGCAACTGCGCAGCAGCCTGCCCCACCGGTGCACTGACCTTGAAGCGGAAAGAGAAGTACCATGAATGGTCCGTGAAGAAGGTCCTAACCACCTGTCCCCACTGTGCAACGGGATGCCAGTTCTATCTTCTGGTAAAGGGCAACGAGATCGTGGATGTGGAACCGGCGGATGGTCCCTCCAACCATGGGCTGCTCTGCGTAAAGGGACGGAGCGGAAGCTTTGACTTCGTAAATGCACCGGACCGTATCAAGACACCGCTGATCAAGAATAAAGAGACCGGAGAGTTCGAGCCTGCATCCTGGGATGAGGCCATTTCTCTGGTGGCAAAGCGGTTTATGGAGCTGAAGGAGAAGTACGGTGGAGATGCTCTGGCCGGCTTTGCATGCTCCCGTTCCGCAAATGAAGATATCTATCTGGTGCAGAAGATGGTTCGTACCTGCTTCGGCACCAACAATACGGATAACTGTGCCCGTGTCTGCCACTCCGCAACCGTTGCGGGTCTGGCGAAAACTCTCGGGTCCGGCGCCATGACGAATCCGATCTACGACATTACCCATGACGTGGACTGTATCCTTCTGGTGGGTTCCAATCCGGAGGAGGCACACCCGGTGGTGGGTATGCAGATCCGTCAGGCTGTACAGCGCGGCACACGATTGATCGTGGTGGATCCCCGGTCCATCGGCCTTACCAAGGATGCGGATATTCATCTGAAGCTGCGTCCGGGCACAAATGTGGCATTTGCCAACGGCATGATGCACGTGATGATCAAAGAGGACCTGATCGACCATGACTACGTGGAGAACTTCACGGAGGATTTCGACAAGCTGAAGGAGCTGGTAGCAGACTACACCCCGGAGAAGGTGGGAGAGATCTGCCATATCGATCCGGACAAGCTGGTGGAAGCCGCCAGAATGTATGCTACCGCGAAGAAGGCACCAATCATCTACTGTCTGGGTGTGACCGAACATTCCAGCGGAACCGAAGGCGTTATGAGCATGTCCAACATGGCTCTGCTCTGCGGCAAGGTGGGACGGAGTGGCTGCGGCGTGAACCCGCTTCGCGGACAGAACAACGTACAGGGCGCCTGCGATATGGGTGCGCAGCCCACGGACTATCCCGGCTACCAGAAGGTGGATAACCCGGAGGTACGGGAGAAGTTCGAGAAGGCATGGAATGTAACCCTTAGCCCCACACCGGGCCTTAAGGCAACCGAGGTATTCCCGGCAGCCATTCAGGGAAAGATCAAGGGGCTCTATATCTTCGGAGAGGATCCCATCGTGACCGATCCGGATACCGAGCATATCAAGAAGGCGCTGGAAAGCCTGGAGTTCTTTGTGGTTCAGGAGCTCTTCATGACCGAGACCGCAAAGTATGCGGACGTGATCCTTCCGGGACGAAGCTTCGCGGAGAAGGAAGGAACCTTCACCAATACGGAGCGCCGGGTTCAAAGGATCCGTACTGCGGTAACCGTGGAAGGCGATATGCGCCTGGATACGGATATTCTGATCGATCTCATGAACGCCATGGGCTATCCGCAGCCCCACCTTACGGCTTCGGAGATCATGGACGAGATTGCTTCCGTAACCCCGAGCTTTGCCGGGATTTCCTTCGAGCGTCTGGATGCGGGCGAGAGTCTGCAGTGGCCCTGCCGCGACAAGACAACCCTCGGCACACCGATCATGCATGTCGGTAAGCCGGTTCGCGGAAGAGCGCTGCTTTATCCGGCACCCTATAAGCCGGCACAGGAGCTTCCGGATGAAGAGTATCCCTTCGTTCTGACCACGGGACGTATCCTGTATCAGTACAATGCGGCAGCCATGACGGCCCGTGCACCGGGACTGATGGAGATCGCAGGCGAAGGCTTTATCGAAGTGAATTATAAGGACGCAGACCGTCTCGGAATAAAGAACGGAGAGCGGATCCGTGTCAGCAGCCGGAGAGGAAGCATCACCGCCACGGCAAGAGTCGGACGGAAGGTTTCCGAGGGCGAGACCTGGATGCCCTTCCACTTCCCGGATTCCCCGGTGAATGTCCTGACAAATGCGGCACTGGATGAGTTCGCACGGATCCCGGAGTATAAGGTCTGTGCGGTGGATATCGGAAAGCTGTAACACCATGGAGATAGAGGCGGCATTAAGCGCATTACTGGCAGAGGTGACGTCTGTTCCCGAAGGGGAGCAGGTGTCACTTTGTCATGCCGTGGGAAGAGTTCTTTCTGCGGATGTAAGGGCTCCCTTTGCGGTGCCCCATTTTCCGAAATCCGCCATGGATGGCTACGCTGTCCGGGCAGAGGATGTGCGGGATGCCACACCGGAACGGCCGGTTCGGCTGAAGGTAGTGGGAGAGCTGCTGGCCGGGGATGATCCGGCCTTCATCCGAAGAGATCCTTCGGCCTGTTACGGAAGAGATCCTTCGGCCTGTTACGGAAGAGATCCTTCGGCCTCGCGGTCTCAGGATGACAGGATTTCCTGTCATTCTGAGCCGAAAGCGAAGCGTGAGCGGAGCGAAGGCGAAGAATCCCGTGACTTTGGTGGTACTGCTGTCCGGATCATGACCGGTGCTCCGGTTCCGGAGGGGTATGATGCCGTGGTGAAGCAGGAGGATACGGACTACGGGGAGACGGAGGTGTCCGTCTATCGCGGTGTGACTGCCTATACAAACTATTGCAGGGTCGGAGAGGATATTCCGGAAGGAAGCCTGGTGCTCCGGAAGGGACGCCGGATCGGAAGGATCGAAGCAGGGGTGCTTGCCAGCCTTGGGATTTCGGAGGTTTCCGTGGTTCGTCCCATCAGAGTGTCCGTTATTTCCACGGGAAGTGAGCTCTGTTCATTGGGTGAGAACGGACAGGAGAAGGCTCCGCCGGTGGGCAGGATCTATAATAGTATCGCCGTAACCATCTCTTCGAGCCTTCCGGGAACGGATTTTTGTGTAAGCCGGGAAATCTGCCCGGATGATGCGGACCGGATCGCATCAGCTCTGGAGGAAGCGCTGAAGATCTCGGATGTGGTGATCACCACCGGAGGGGTCTCCGTAGGGAAGCGGGATCTTCTCCCGGAGGTGCTTTCACGGATCGGTGCGAAACGGATCTTCTCCGGCGTGGATATCCAGCCGGGAACTCCCACCATCGGAAGCGTGAAGGACGGGAAGGTGATCCTCAGCCTCTCCGGGAACCCATATGCGGCACTGGTAAACTATGATCTGTATTTCTGGGAGGTTGCAGCGAAGCTGACCGGCTGTTCGGCTTATCTTCCCATTTCCGAGGAAGCGGTTCTTGGCAGCGAATATACGAAGATCAATAAGCACCGGAGACTGCTCAGGGCGAAGGTTTGTGGCGGGCAGGTGACCCTGCCGGCAAAGAGCCACGCCTCGTCGGTGCAGAGCAATCTGCTGGATTGCAACTGTTATATCGACATTCCTGCAGGGCAGGAGGTGGCACCGGGGGACAGGGTTAAGATTATTCGCATGCCTCTGGTTTAGGGCCCCCGAACAGGATGGCCGGGAGACTGCGAAAGGAGGAGACATGAAGAGAAAAAAGAATAGAATGCTGTGCGCGCTCCTCTGCCTTTGCTTCTGCTTTTATCTTACGGGCTGCAAGGATACGTCGAAGGTGCGTCTTGGTACCGGAGATGAGGGCGGGACGTATTATGAATACACGAAGCGTATGTCCGAGCTGATGAAGGAGGAGTTTACATTCCAACTGAAATCAACAGCAGGCTCCGAGGCGAATCTTCGGCTGATCCAGAAGGGCTTTCTGGACGTGGCCATCGTACAGGATGATGTACTGACCATGGTGATGGAGGGAGACGCGAAATCTGACGGAGATGTTGTTGCAGGAGGCAGGAACTACAGCGCGGTTGCAGGTCTTTACACGGAGGCACTGCAGATCGTGGTCCGCGAGGATTCGGAGATCCGCTGTCTGGAAGAGCTGAAGGGATACCGGGTTTCTGTGGGAGAGAAGGATTCCGGGGTTCAAAGAAGTGCGGAGAACCTGCTTCGTCTTGCAGGAATCCGTGAGAACGAATTTAAGCGGAGAAATCTTTCCTTTACCGATGCGGCGGAAGCATTGCGTGAAGGAACCATAGATGCCTTCTTCTGCGTGGCGGGAGCACCCACCGGGGCGGTTGCCGGTCTTGCAAAGGAGATGAAGATCCGAATCCTTTCCATGGGAGAGGACGAGATCCGCGTCATCCGGAAAATGTACCCGGATTTTTATGCGTGTACGATTCCTGCCGGAACCTATAACGGACAGACGGAGGAGATACGGACTGTCGGCGTCCGGGCGGTTCTTGTGGCTGCAAATCAGCTGGATGAGGCAGTGGTCGAAAATCTGACGAAACAGATCATTTTGAATTCGAAAGAACTGAATACATTTATCGTGACGGACGGAGCGTTGACGCCGGAGATGGCGGCGGAGGGAATTTCAACCCCGTTTCATCCGGGAGCGGCGAAATACCTGAAGGAGCGGGGCGTGGATGTTTCCGTGGAGCAGTCAAAGGGCTCCGGGACGGTATTTGGCGGTCAGGACAGCGAGGGGGCCGGAGAATGAACTATTCATTTGACATGTACCAGACCCTCGGGATCGCAACCGTGGCCCTCCTGTTCGGAACCTGGGTGAAAAAGAAGGTGTTCCTTCTTCAGAAGTTCTGTATTCCCGCGCCGGTTGTGGGAGGTCTGATCTATGCGATCCTGATGGCGGCGCTTTACGGGATCTGGAATATAGAGTTCGATTATGATGAAACCCTGAAAAATATCTGCATGGTGATATTCTTTACCTCCATCGGTTTTCAGGCAAATGTAACGATCCTGAAGAAGGGAGGAGTCAGTCTCCTCATCTTCCTGGGAATCGTGGTCGCACTGGTTTTTGCACAGAACGGCCTGGCCCTCGGAGTAGCGAAGCTGATCGGTACGGATCTGAAGGTGGGGCTTGCAACAGGCTCTATCCCGATGATCGGCGGACATGGAACTGCCGGAGCCTTCGGTCCCATTCTTGAGGACTTCGGATTCAGCGGAGCCACCACGGTCTGTACCGCAGCGGCAACCTTCGGTCTTGTGGCCGGGTCGCTGATGGGCGGTCCCGTCGCCCAGCGGCTGATCCGGAAAAAGGGTCTGTTGGAGAAGACGGGCTCGGAGGATGCGACACTTCTTGCAAATGAAGAATTAAAACACCAGCATGAACCGGGCAGGTATGCGGCGGCAACGTATCAGCTGGCCATCGCCATGGGGCTCGGAACAGTGGTGTCCTGGCTTCTGTCCCTGACAGGAATGAAATTCCCGGTCTATATCGGGGCCATGATCATAGCAGCTATCCTGCGAAATGTGGCAGACCGGTCGAAGCGGATCCGGATCAATATCTATCTGGGTGAGATCAATGATCTCGGAGGCATCTGCCTCTCACTGTTCCTCGGGATCGCCATGGTGACACTGAAGCTCTGGCAGATGGCGGAGCTGGCGCTCCCCCTTATGATCCTGCTTACGGCGCAGGTGGTCCTGATGTTCCTGTTTGCAAGGTTTATCGTATTCACGCTGATGGGAAGGGATTATGATGCGGCGGTGCTGTCCGCCGGAATCTGCGGCTTTGGAATGGGAGCAACCCCGAACGCCATGGCCAATATGCAGGCAGTGACCGAAAAGTATAAACCGTCGGTGAAGGCATACCTGCTTGTTCCCATCGTCGGAAGTATGTTTACGGATTTTATCAACAGTCTGGTAATTACGTTGTTTATAAATATGGTCTGACACGGGAGGAAAACTATGGACGACAGAAAACTGCACGTATCCTTTGATTCCGAAAACCTTGCATTTCCGGAGATCAAGGTACAGGAAAATGTAAAGCATGTGACATACTATCCCCAGGGTGTATGCTCGGTTCAGATTGATTTTGATCTGGATTCCGAGGGCCGGATCCATAATCTGGCATATATCCGCGGCTGCAACGGGAACCTGAAGGCCATCGGAAGACTGGTGGAGGGAAAGCCGGCAGCGGAGGTGGCTGATATCCTGCGGGGAAATCAGTGCCAGATGCGCGGAACCTCCTGCGCGGATCAGCTGGCGAAGGCCATCGATCAGGAGCTGGCAAAGAATCAGTAACAGGAGCAAGGAATATGGGACACGGAAAGAATTCATCCGCGACGGCATTTTCCGTCGGCATCCTGGCCGGCGGAAAGAGCACGCGCATGGGGCAAAATAAAGCCCTGATGGAATATCAGAATGAGACCATGATCGGAAGGATCTCCCGGGAGTTTTCGAAGCTCGGAGAGGTTCTTGTTTCTGCGTCCGCCCGCGGTCTCTATGAGGCGGAAGGCCTCCGGGTCGTATATGATGAGGCAAAGGAGATCGGACCCATCGAGGGTATCCGTCAGCTGGTGACCGCGTCCGGTGAGGAGTATATCTTCATCTGTGCGGCAGACATGCCCTTTGTGACAGTGGAGCTGGCGAAGTATCTCGCGGAGTTTATCTCCTCGGATTATGACTGCTATGTGGTGGCAGACGAGGAGCGGGTTCACCCCCTCTGCGCCATTTATTCCAAGCGGATCCTGCCCGTGATCGAAGAGCTGATCCGGGAAGGAAAGTACCGGCTGATGGAGCTTCTCTCTCGTGTAAGAACGAAGTATATCAGCCTGGAGCATACCACATTTGACCGGCGGGTTCTTCGAAATGTGAACACGAAGGATGAGTTCCTTCGCCTGTCCCTGCCGGTGATCTTCGCGGTCAGCGGATATAAGAATACAGGGAAGACCTGGCTGATCGAGAAGCTGATCAACGAATTCATCCGGTCCGGCTACTCGGTTGGTGTGCTGAAGCATGACGGACAGGATCATATCATAGAGGCAGACGGAACGGACACCCGGCGGCACAGAGAAGCCGGAGCCGTCAGTACATGTGTATTCTCCGATTCGGAGTATGTACTGACCGTGGAGTCTTCCTACCGGAAGCATTTTGTAACCTCCGGAACGAAGACCTCCGGCAGCGAGTCCGACGACGGCGCAGCGTATGCGCAGGCGGAGCGTCTCATCGATGAAATGAAGAGCCTGCCCGAAGCACCGGATGTGATCATCCTGGAGGGCTTCAAGAAGTCGAAGTACCCGAAGGTGGAGATTGTCCGGGGCAGCGTGGTGCCCCACAGTGTGGCGGATCCCGCAACGCTGATCTGCATAGCAACCGATATGGAATCCCCCGAAGAAGTGTCCTGCCCAGTGTACGGACTCAGTGATGTTCCGGGGATTTTTTCGTGCATACGGGAATATTTTTCTATATGATGCAGGGGAACCGAACATAGGAGTAAATATGAAATTAATTGATACAAGAGACGCCGTCGGTCATGTGCTCTGTCATGATATCACGCAGATCCTGCCGGGAAAGAGCAAGGGTCCGGTATTTAAGAAGGGGCATGTGGTGACGGAGGAGGATATCCGGGTTCTGCTTTCCGTGGGAAAGGAACATCTCTATGTCTGGGAGAAGACGGAGGGAATGCTGCATGAGGACGAAGCGGCAGAGATCCTTCGGCAGATCTGCATGGGGGACTCTGATACCATGACCGCCTCGGAGCCGGCAGAGGGAAAGATCGAGATCCGTGCCGCCATGGACGGACTCTTAAAGATCGACCGGAAGAAGCTGCAGGCGGTAAACAGTCTCGGAGAAATGATGATCGCCAGCATCCATGGGGATTATCCCGTAAGGAAGGGCGATAAGCTGGCAGGGACCCGTGTGATCCCGCTTGTGATCGAAGAAGAAAAGATGAAGAAGGCGAAGGAGGCAGCGGGAGAGGGACCGATCCTTTCCATCCTGCCCTTCCGTCATGTGCGCTACGGACTGGTCACCACCGGAAATGAAGTGGCCCTCGGCAGGATCGAGGATTCCTTCGGACCGGTGCTGAAGCGGAAAATGGCGGAGTATGATACGGAGTGCATGGGACAGGTGATCCTGACGGATGACCGGGAGAAGATCACGGCAGAGATCCGAAGCTTTGCGGAGGATGGTGCGGATCTTATCCTTTGCAGCGGCGGAATGAGCGTGGACCCGGATGACAGAACTCCGGGTGCCATCCGGGATACCGGGGCAGAGGTTGTAAGCTACGGCGCACCGGTGCTTCCGGGAGCCATGTTCCTGCTGGCATACCTTGATCAGGGAGACCGGGTGGTTCCCGTGCTGGGTCTGCCGGGCTGTATCATGTATGCGAAGCGGACCATCTTTGACCTGGTGCTTCCGCGGGTGCTGGCCGGAGAGCGGCTTGGCGCAGAGGATCTTTGCCGGTATGGCGAGGGAGGTCTTTGCCTTAGCTGTCCGGTGTGTCATTTCCCGAACTGTCAGTTCGGAAAGTAACACGGAGCGCGAAAGCGCGCAGTGTGGAATGGAGCAATTATGAGTGAATTTACACATATCAATGAGCGTGGCGAAGCCAATATGGTGGATGTAACGGCGAAGGAAGAGACTCTTCGCTATGCGAAGGCGTCCGGCCGGATCCATGTGAATCAGGAGGTTCTGGATGCAGTGTCCGGAAAGCCGGGGAAGCTTACAAAGGGTGATATCCTGGGGGCAGCACGGATCGCAGGGATCATGGCGGCAAAGAAGACACCGGAGCTGATCCCCCTTTGCCATACGCTGCTGCTTACGAAGGTGGAGGTGGGCTTTGAGGTTCAGGAGGAGGAAATGAGTATCCTTTGTACCGCAGAGGTTCGGCTCACCGGGAAAACAGGAGCGGAGATGGAGGCACTGACGGCGGTCAGCGTGGCGCTGCTCACCATTTACGATATGTGTAAGGCAGTAGATAAGACCATGGTGATCGACCGGGTACAGCTCGAAGAAAAGGACGGAGGAAGAACCGGACACTTTGTACGAGGGCAATAAACCGGATGTATTGAGCAAGAGAGATTACCTCCCGGTCATCCATGGGTGACAGGAGAATGAAATGAAGATCAAAAAAAGGATTATTACGGTACTGTTAACCTGCGGCATGCTGCTTTCCATGGCAGGCTGCGGCAGTAGTAAAGCAACAGGTGAGGATAAGACGGAGGCGGCCACAACAGCAACTGCCGGAGTGAAGGTGGAGCTTACCATTCTGGCGGCCGCATCCCTTACGGATGTCTGCAACGAGTTGAAGGATATGTATGAGAAGAGTCATGCGGGTGTAACCCTTACCTTCTCTTATGCAGGCTCCGGTGCACTGCAGACCCAGATCGAAGAGGGTGCTCCCGCGGACATCTTCATTTCCGCGGCGAAGAAGCAGATGAAGGCGCTTTCGGAAAAGAATCTGATGAAGGAGGATACCGTCGGGAATCTGCTGGAGAACAAGGTGGTTCTGATCGTTCCCGCGGACAGCACTCTGGGACTTACCTCCTTCGAGGATGTGAAGAAGGACGCTGTGAAGATGATCGGTCTCGGGGAGATCGACAGTGTTCCGGCAGGACAGTATGCAAAGGCCGTTTTCACCACCCTTGGTTTCTGGGATGCAGTGGAGAAGAAGGCGAATTTCGGTACGGATGTCCGCACAGTTCTCGGCTGGGTGGAATCCTCGGCAGTGGACTGCGGAGTGGTTTATGCAACCGATGCCTATACCACCGATAAGGTAAAGATCGTGGCAGAGGCTCCGGAGGGCTCCTGTGACAAGGTGATCTACCCGGCAGGGGTTGTTGCGGCAAGTAAGAATGGGGATGCTGCCGGGGAATTTCTGGATTACCTGAAGAGTGATGAGGCTATGCAGGTATTTGAGAAGTACGGCTTCGTGAAGGCCACCGAATAATACGAAGGATCGCGTATGCTACATCCCGTGCAGGTATCGGCAGGGGGTGTAGCGACAGGTGCATTATGGATTTTTCACCATTATGGATATCATTAAAAATCGCCCTGACTGCAACCGTCATCACATTTTTCCTGGGACTGGTTGCAGCCTGGGGAGTAACTTACCTTCGCAGGGCGAAGCACATCGTGGACGGAGTCCTCTCCGTCCCCCTGGTGCTTCCGCCCACGGTGGTGGGTTTTCTTCTGCTGATCGCCTTCGGGCGGAATTCCGGCTTCGGGCAGTTTCTGGAGAGCATCGGGGTGAACATCATTTTTACCTGGCAGGGCGCAGTGATCGCAGCCGTGGTGATCTCCTTCCCGGTGATGTACCGGGGAGCCAGAGGTGCCATCGAGCAGGTGGATGAGGACCTGATCTTTGCGGCGAGGACCCTTGGGATGAAGGAGTTTACGATCCTTCGGAGGGTGATCCTTCCCTCGGCCTGGCCGGGGATCGCAGCCGCTGCGGTGCTGTCCTTTGCACGGGCCCTGGGAGAGTTCGGAGCCACCATCATGATCGCCGGCAATCTTCCGGGAAAGACCCAGACCATGTCGGTTGCGGTCTACACCGCCATGCAGGGCGGAAACCGGGAGCTGGCACTGAAGTGGGTGCTGGTGATTGTTACATTTTCTCTGACCATCCTGATCCTTATGAATTACTGGACCGGGAAGAGCTTCCGGAAGAAGCGGAAGGCATCATAAAACCGGATTAATGCAGCAGAGGGCTAAGGCATGCGACTGGAAGTGGATATTGAAAAATACTATCGTGGTTTTCACCTGCGAAGCGCATTTTCCGTGGATACGGAGCGGTTCGCCCTTCTTGGTGCCTCCGGCTGCGGAAAGACCCTTACCTTAAAATGCATCGCCGGGATCGAGAAGCCGGACCACGGCTGGATCACCCTGGGAGACCGGGTGCTTTTTGATGCGGAGCAGCGGATAAATGTGCCTGCAAGAGACCGGGGGATCGGATATCTCTTCCAGAATTATGCGCTGTTTCCGAATATGACCGTGCGGCAGAATATCTTTGCGGTTGCAAAGGAGAAGAAATATGCGGAGGAGCTGCTGGACCGGTTCTTTCTTCGGGAGGTTGCGGATCAGTATCCGGCGGAGCTCTCGGGCGGGCAGAGCCAGCGGACGGCACTGGCCAGGATGCTGGTGACGCGGCCGAAGGTGCTTCTGCTGGATGAACCCTTCTCCGCGCTGGATAATTACATCCGGACCCGGGTGGAGCATGAGATCCTGGATCTTCTGGATACCTTCGACGGACCGTCCGTTCTGGTTACCCATGACCGGAACGAGGCATACCGTCTGGCAGACCGGATCGGAGTGATGGAAGCCGGGAGGCTGGTGGAGCAGCAGGACCGTCAGGCCTTCTTCGACCATCCGGGCACGGTGGCTGCGGCAAGACTGACGGGCTGTAAGAATATCTCCCGCCTGGAGCGGACATCGGACGGTAGTCTTTATGCCGTGGACTGGGGTGTGACCCTGGGACGGGACATGGGAGAAGGAGCGGGGGATGCTACTCATGTAGGCTTCCGTGCCCATTATTTCACCTATGTCCCGGCAGAGGATGCTGCAGGGATGGAAGGTATGGTGGCTTCGGCAGAAACAAAGACTTCGGAGGAGGGAGCGCCCCTTCTTCGGTGCAGGCTGCAGCGGGTGATCGAGGATACATTTTCGGTGGTGATCTGCTTTCGGACGGAGGGAAACCCCGTGGATACGCCGGATGCCCTGCTTACCTGGATCGTAAATAAAACCGGGTGGGATGCCGTAAAGGACCGGGTGCTGGCAGGCACCTTTACGTTACAGCTCCCGCCGGAGAAACTAATGTTTTTAAAGGACAACTAAGGATGAATCGCACGACAAAACAACTGATCGACGCATACGGGAGAAGGATCGATTATCTTCGGATCTCCCTTACGGATAAATGCAATCTCCGGTGCAGATACTGCATGCCGAAGGAGGGTATCATGCCCCTTCGCCATGAGGAGGTGCTGACACTGGAGGAGATCCGCCGGGTGGCGGAGGTGCTGACGGAGCTTGGGATCCGGAGGATCCGGGTCACCGGCGGAGAGCCTCTGGTACGGCGGAATGCCATGTCGCTGGTACAGGAGCTGACGGAACTTCCGAACCGACCGGAGATCGTTATGACCACAAACGGGGTATTCCTGGGAGAGCATCTGGAGGCCCTGGCGAAGACCGGGGTCCGGAAGATCAATATCAGTCTGGATACCCTGCGGCGGGAGACCTACCGGGAGCTGACCGGAGAGGACGCCCTGGACCGGGTGAAGGAAGCCCTGGAGAAGGCTCTTTCCATGGGCTTCGAGGTGAAGGTGAACACGGTTCTGATCCGTGGCATCAATGATACGGAAGCGGAGGAAATAGCTCTGCTGGCAAAGGACGGGAACGTTACCGTCCGGTTTATCGAGCTTATGCCCATGGGCTGTGCCGGCGGGCTGACCGGAGTTTCGGGAGATGCCCTGCAGCAGCAGCTGGAGGCCAGGTTCGGTACGTCGGAACCCGTTGTCGGAAACGGCGAGGAGGGCAGCGGCCCCGCGAGGTATGTATGGTTTCCCGGCTTTTGCAGTCCGGTGGGCTTTATCGATCCCATCAGTCACCGGTTCTGCAGGGACTGCAACCGGATCCGTCTTACGGTGGACGGACATCTGAAGCTCTGTCTCTTCTATCCGGACGGGATCGACCTTCGGGAACCTCTTCGGAACGGCTGCAGCGACGAAGAGCTTGCGGAAATGATCCGCGGGGCGATCCTTCTGAAGCCGAAGCGTCATGAATTCGTGCGCGGAGAGGCGGAGGAAGAAAAGAGCATGGTTCAGATCGGAGGATGAGTATGGGAAAGCTGCTGGCGGTTTGCATCAGTGAGAAGAAGGGCACGGTGAAGAAGGATATCGGAACCTGCCGTATCATAGAAGAGTTCGGCCTGGAGGGGGATGCCCATGCGGGAAGCGGAAGGCAGGTGAGCCTTCTTTCCGCGGAGCAGGTGGAAGCCTTCCGGGAACGGTCGAAGGGGGTAGTGGACCTGCCACCGGGTATCTTCGGAGAAAACCTTCTGGTGGAGGGCTTTGACTTTAAGAGCTATCCGGTGGGGACGCAGTTCCGGATCAAAGAGGTGCTTCTGGAGCTGACCCAGATCGGAAAGCAGTGCCACACCGGTTGTGAGATCATGCAGCGGACCGGAGAGTGCATCATGCCCCGGGAGGGTGTCTTTGCCCGGGTAGTCTCAGGCGGAACCGTTCATGTGGGAGATGCGGTGGAGCTCATTTCCACGCCGGAAAAGAATCCGGAGGAGAGCGTAACCGGGGAAGGCGCGGAAGCAAAGGAAGCAAAGGCAGCAAAGCATTCCCCCTTCCGTGCAGCCATTCTTACGGCAAGTGACCGGTCCTTCCGCGGAGAGCGGGAGGATAAGAGCGGACCGAGGATCGCGGAGCTTCTCACGGAGGCAGGCTATGAGATCGGATCCAGACTTCTTCTTCCGGATGATGAGGAGGGACTGGCCGAGGCACTGATCCGGCTCTCGGATGAGGAGGGACCGGATGTGATCTTTACCACCGGAGGAACCGGGCTGTCCCCGCGGGACCGGATGCCGGAAGCCACAAAGCGTGTGGCGGACCGGGATGTCCCCGGGATCGCGGAGGGGATCCGCGCCTACAGCCTGACCATCACTCCGCGGGCCATGCTGTCCCGGGCAGTCAGTGTGATCCGGGGGAAGACGCTGATCGTGAATCTTCCCGGAAGTCCGAAGGCAGTGACCGAGTGCCTTACCTATCTGCTTCCGGTGCTGGAGCATGGGCTTTTGATCCTCCGGGGAGAAGCGGACGGATAGATTATCTGAAAGGAATTACCGATGCCTGATAGATTTCAGAATCATGCAAATGACATACCGGTCACGGCAGGGGTTCCCTGCCGCGTGGTAAAGGAAAGCGGTGAGGTGACGGAAAAGGAAACGGGAATCATCGTTGAAAAGGAGCTGGAGGTTTCCGTGAACGGGATACCTGCATTTCGGCTTACCTGCACGCCGGAGCATCTGACGGAGCTGATCCTCGGACGGCTCTGTACGGAAGGGATCATCCGGAGTGCGGAGGAGGTGGAGCATCTCTTTATCTGCGGAGAGGGGAATATTGCCGAGGTGCGTCTCACGGAGGACTGTACTTTTGAGCCTTACACCGGGGCGGAACCCACCTGTTGTACGGGAAACCGGCAGCTGATCCAAAGAGCGGGAGAAGAATCCGCCGCGGTCCTTCCGAAGGTGACTCCGGAGCCGGGGACCGTGTTCGGCCTGGCGGAGCATTTCCGGAGGGACGGGGAGCTGCACAGGTCCACGGGAGGAGCCCATAGCTGTTATCTTCGGCTGGAGGACGGGCAGGTTCTTAGCTTCGAGGACGTGGGAAGGCACAATGCACTGGATAAGGCCGTGGGAGCCATGCTCCTAGCCCATGCGGACCCGGGGAGCTGCATACTCTTTACCACGGGACGCGTTGCAGAGGATCTGGCAAGGAAGGTGATCGCTGCGGGAATCCCGGTGCTGATCAGCAAGGCGGTTCCGACGGAGGCAGCGGTTCGTCTTTCGAAGGAGGCAGGGTTAACCCTGATCTGCAGGGCCTGGCCGGATTCCTATGAGCTTTATTCCTGATATATCGTCTGAAATTCCCTACGATAGAATCGATAATGGCCCTGCATTTCCGTGAAATGCGGGGTCCGTTTATGATATGATAGGCAGACATAAGGAGGTACAACACAATGTTACTAAACTTTATTTTTGCAGGCGTCGGTGTGATCTTCGTTATTGCAGCCATCGCAGTCGGCACAAAGGCCAAGGTTGCAGGGCTGGTAAGCAAGAGGAAGGACGGGGATGAGAATATCATCGAAGTCGGAGGAAAGAGCGTTAAGCCGGCGGTGATCACCCTGGCAGTGCTCGGAGCATTGTCTCTCATCTTCTCCATGTCCTTTACGATCATTCCCACCGGTTATACCGGTGTTCGCGTGACCTTCGGACAGGTTGAGGAAGCAACCCTTCCCCATGGCTTCAACTTCCATCTGCCGGTGATCCAGCAGATCGTGATGGTTAATAACAAGCAGCAGGATATCCGGTTCGACGGGGATATCATTTCCGAGACCAGTGAGCGGAACGAGGTTACGTTCCAGGGGATCACGGTCACCTATCAGATCAATCCCGAGAAGTCGGCGTGGATCTACGCAAATGTAACGAATTACGAGGACGGTCTCGTAAAGGAGTCTCTGGTTGCATCCGCGATCAAGACCTCCTCCAAGACCCTGTCTCCCGTAGACTGTACAAACCGCAGCATCCTGGAGCCCATCGCGAAGGAGAACATCCAGAAGTCTCTGGATGAGAAGTACGGCCAGCAGGTTGTGTATGTGAACAAGGTTGTCATTTCCGATGCGAAGTTCGATCAGGAATATGACGAGAAGATCGCAAGAAAGCAGCAGGCACAGATCGATTACGAGACACAGCAGATCGAGAACAAGAAGAATATCGAGAAGGCCTCCGCAGATGCAGAGGTTCGTAAGACTCAGGCACAGGCAGAAGCAAATGCGAAGCTGATCGCAGCGGATGCCGAGGCAGAGGCAAACCGGAAGCTGTCCGAGTCCATCGATTCCAACGTGCTCCGCAACAAGTACTATGAGAACTGGAACGGTGTTCTTCCGTCCACCATCGTAGGAGATGAAGCAGCACAGATCATGCTGGGAATCGGTACGGATGCATCGGCACAGCCGACGACGCCGAAGAAGACCGAAGCTCCTACGGAGCAGGCAACAGAGGCACCCACGGAGCAGACAACCGAAACTGAATAAACAAAGTGGCCGGCCGGATTGTAAGGAAGCGATCCGGCCGGAGCTGTTTATATTGACACTTCTTAAGGAAAATGAGACAATATTACTTGTGAAACTATGCCCGGGAGGCAGGAAATATGCGTAAATTTGAAAAGTCACTGAAGCTGAATAATGTCTGTTATGATATCCGCGGTCCGGTTATGGATGAGGCTAACCGGATGCAGGCGGAGGGAGAGAAGATCCTGAAGCTGAACATCGGGAATCCGGCACCCTTCGGGTTTCGGGCCCCCCAGTCTCTGGTGGATTACATGGCAGAGGAGCTGGTGAATACGGAGGGGTACTCCGATTCCAAGGGTCTGCTCAGCGCAAGACAGGCCATCGTTGCATATGATGAGAAGAAGGGGATCCGTGGTGTGACCGCGAATGATGTCTACACCGGAAACGGAGTCAGTGAGCTGATCACCCTCTCCATGCAGGGACTTCTGGATTACGGGGATGAGATCCTCGTTCCGGCTCCGGATTATCCGCTCTGGACCGCATCCGTTACACTGGCGGGGGGAACTGCGGTGCATTATATCTGCGATGAGGAAGCCGGATGGTATCCGGATGTGGCGGATATCCGAAGAAAGATCACGCCGCGGACCAAGGGGATCGTCATCATCAACCCCAACAATCCCACGGGTGCTCTTTATCCGAAGTCACTTCTTTCCGAGATCGTGGCCCTTGCGGAGCAGCATGATCTGATCATTTTCGCGGACGAGATCTATGACCGTCTGGTGATGGACGGAAAGAAGCATACCTCCATCGCGAGTCTGGCGGAGGACTGCCTCTGCATTACATTTAACGGACTCTCCAAGTCCCACCTGATGGCAGGCTATCGTGTGGGCTGGATGTCCATCTCCGGGGATAAGAGCAATGCGAAGGGGTATATCGAGGGCATCAATCTGCTCTCTTCCATGCGGCTCTGCTCCAACGTGCCGGCACAGTCGCTGATCGCACCGGCCCTGGATCTTCTGGACGAAACAGACACCATGCTGGTACCCGGCGGACGTGTGTATGAGCAGCGGGAGTTTATTTACAACGCGGTAAATGATATCCCCGGCATGAGTGCGGTGAAGCCGGAGGCGGCCTTCTATATCTTCCCGAAAATGGATGTAAAGAAGTTCCGGATCCTGGATGATGAGCGCTTTGCCCTGGACCTTCTCAGGGAGAAGAAGATCCTGGTAACCCACGGAGGCGGATTCCACTGGGAGGAGCCGGATCATTTCCGGATCGTGTACCTTCCGGCCATGGATACCCTTGCGGAGGCCATGGGTGAGATGAAGGATTTCTTCGCGCACTACGAGCAGAGGGCATAGCATGGAAAAGAAGCTACTCGTTCTGGATATCGACGGAACGCTGGTGAATAACGAAAAAAAGATCACACCGAAGACGAAGGAAGCACTCTTTTCGGCCATGGAGGCAGGACACAGCGTGATGATCGCCTCCGGGCGGCCTACCCCCGGCGTACAGCGCTACGTGGAGGAGCTGGAGCTGAAAAGGTTCGGGGGATACACCCTGACCTATAACGGTGCGCGGGTGCAGGAATGTCGCAGCGGGAGGGTGATTTACGAGAAACGCCTGTCCAATAAGTATCTTCCGTTTCTTTACTCCTACGCGAAGCAGTATGACCTGGGGATCATTACCTACGAGAACGATCTTTCAAAGGACCCGCAGGTGCTGTCCGGCCGCAGGCTGGATGACTGGATCCTCTGGGAGGCGAAGATCAACGGCCTGACCGTGGGAGAGCGGGAAGACTTTCTGGATTATGTAAACTATGACGTATATAAGGTGCTGATGACGGCAGAACCGGAGACGTCGGAAGGGCATATGAAGGAGCTGCAGAAGTTGCTGGGTCCTTCGGCAAATGTCATGCGTTCCGAGGCCTTCTTTATCGAGATCACGGCGCGGGGCATCGATAAGGCCGGGACGCTGGAGCGTGTCATCGGACCGGTGGGAGTGTCCCAGAGTAATACAATCTGCTGCGGAGATGCCTTTAATGACATTTCCATGGTACAGTATGCCGGAGTCGGCGTGGCCATGGGCAACGCAAAACCGGAGGTGAAGGAGGTTGCTGACTATATCACGGCCAGCAACGAAGAAGACGGAATCGCGGAGGTAGTGGAGCGGTTCCTGCTGTAGAAGCAAAGAGACCATATGAGAATAGCGTTCGCGATCATTTTCATAGGGATGATCATCGGACTTATCGTCTGTTCGGTCATAGCCAGACGCTCCAAAAAGGAGATCGGCCCTGCCGTTGCCTTCTTTTTGGCGTCTCTTGTGATGCCCGTAACCGGCAATCTGATCATCATCGTCTCTACGGAGAAAACCATCGCGGAGATCGGCTGCTACATCTATTATCTGGGTATGGATCTGATGCTCTTTGCGCTGGGGCGTTTTACCATGCGCTACTGCGGCCTGAAATGGAAGTCGGCGGTGATCCCGGGGATCATCTATTCCCTGCTCACCATCGATGTGGTCCAGTTCCTGCTGAATCCCTTCTTCCGTCATGCATTTGACACGGAAGCCGTTCTTGTGGACGGAAATGATTACTATCGTCTGATCCCGCATCTCGGGCAGATCTATCATCGTGTGCTCGATTACGGCCTGATCGCGGCAATCCTGATCGTATTTATCGTGATGGTGATCCGGACTCCGAAGGTTTCCTCGGAGAAATATTCCGTGATCCTGATCGCTTTCTTCCTCACCATGCTCTGGCAGACCTTCTATATCTTCTCCCGTTCTCCGGTGGATCGGTCCATGATCGGCTTCGGTGTCTGCGGGATCGTGGTCTTCTTCCTGTCTCTTTATTACCGGCCCATGCGTCTTCTGGACCGGATACTTGCGGATATCATGTCCGAAGCGCCCTTCGGGCTCTTCCTCTTCGATCTGACGAAGAGGTGCTTCTGGGCGAATGCCACCGGACTTCGCCTGACCGACCTGAAGGAAACCGAGGTTGAGAAGGCCTCGGAGCGACTGCATTCCATCTTCGGAGATCTGGAGGAACGGACCACCACGGACTGGGTAATCCATCGGACGGTGGTGGTAGGAGATGAGATCCGGTACTTCCAGCTGGACAATCATAATACCATGAACAAGAAGCGGACCAAGGTGGTGGGCACCTTCCTTCGTGTCATTGATAAGACGGAGGAACGCCGTCAGATGCAGCAGGAGCTTTATGATGCAACCCACGATCCGCTGACCGGGCTATACACCCGCGAGTACCTGTATATCAAGATCGAGGAAATGATGAAGGCCCATCCGGGGATCCGGTTCTACACCTGCTTCCTGGATGTCAATGAATTTAAGATCGTGAACGACATTTACGGAACCGAGTTCGGTGATTATGCCCTGAAATGTGTTGCCGACTGGATCCGAAACGATATGACGAAGCACTGCGTCTACGGACGACTGGCCGGAGATACCTTCGGTGTCTGCATCCCCGTGGATGAGTTTGACCGGGCCAGGGTGGAGCGGGATATGGATCGCTTCGTTGTTAAGGACGGGGAACGTGAGCACCGTCTGCTGCTGCACCTCGGGGTGTATGAGGTGACGGAGAAGGGCCTGGATGTGTCCGTAATGTTCGACCGTGCGCATATGGCCATAGCCCCCATCAAAAATGATTATAAGACCCACATCGCATTTTATGATGAGGCACGCCGGCGGGATGTGCTCTGGAGCAGGCACATCACCTCCGAGCTTCCGGGGGCTCTGGCAGAGCGGCAGATCCGCCCGTATCTGCAGCCCATCGTGGACCGGGAAGGAAAGATCGTGGGAGCCGAGGCTCTGGTCCGCTGGATCCATCCGGTATCCGGCTTCCTGTCCCCGGCGAAGTTCATCCCGATCTTCGAAAAGAACGGTATGATCGCGGAGGTGGACCGCTATATGTGGAGATCCGCCTGCGAGATCCTGGCACGGTGGCAGAAGGAGGGGAGAGACACCTTCCTGTCCGTGAACATTTCCCCGAAGGATTTCTACTTCATGGATGTGGTATCCGAGCTGCAAAAGCTTGTGAAGGAATATGGGATCGATCCGAAGCTGCTTCGGGTGGAGATCACGGAAACGGTGATGATGACCGATGCGGAGAAGCATCAGGATGTCATCGCCCGGCTGCAAAAGAGCGGATTCATTGTGGAAATGGATGACTTCGGAAGCGGCTACTCCTCCCTGAACCTGTTGAAGGATATGCCGGTGGATGTGCTGAAGATCGATATGATGTTCCTCCGGCAGACCAAGGCCGGCCAGAGAGCGAGGATCATCGTACAGAATATCATCCGCCTCACGGATGAGCTGGGGATCGTATCCCTGACGGAAGGCGTGGAGTCGGAGGAGCAGTTCCGGCGTCTTTCCGAAATGGGCTGTTGTCTGTATCAGGGATATTACTTCTCGAAACCCATCCCTGTAGAGAAATTTGAACAAAAACTGCAATCTATCTAAGGGTTTTTAGTTGCGATTCTGCGGGAATCATATTATAATGGAAATGTTTGCGTTAAGCGTATGCAGTGCAGGAGGAGAATCGTGCATGAAGGAAAAGAGAGAGGTTTTGGAAACTCTGTTCCTGATCCTGCAGGTGGGTATCACCATGCTGGTAACCTTCGGCCTCTGCTTTGCCATCGGGTTTTTGCTGGATAAGTATCTGGGGACAAAGCTGCTCTGGGTCTTCATCCTGCTGGGGATCGCCAGCGGATACCGTGCGGTATACCTGCTGATCCGACGACATATCAAGGGGAATGCCAATGAAGACAAACAGCCGGAATGGGCAAAACGGGCTTTTCATTCGGATGACGAGGATCCGGAGGGACCCGGAAGCGGGGAGGACCCTCGCTGAGCTGATCTTCGGGATCGTGCTCATTTCCGCCGTATTTGCGCTGATCGGAGGGATCTTTCTTCCGGGCAGGTGGTTCTTCCTGGGAGGGCTTCTGATCGGTGCGGTCACTGCGGTCCTGCTGGTCATTAATATGTACGATTCCATCGAAGCTGCGATCTCCATGAATGAGAAGCGGGCCAAGTCCTACGCATCCTGGCACGGGGTGCTGCGGATCCTGATAACGGCGGTGCTTCTTGTGATCGCGATCTGGATCGATGTTTACGCCTTTGTGGGTCTGGCACTGGGCGTTGTAAGCTTAAAGCTGTCCGGGCTTTTGCACGGACCGATCTCGACCCTTTTCGGTAAGGGACTCGGGGAGGATAAGAAAGAGTGATATTGTAAGGAGGCTGGTACCATGATTCCTGGTCCCACCGGGCTCGTTCCCATTGCGAACGATGCCGACTTCTATATACACGAGCTGATCCCGCTGGAGATAGGCGGAACCACCGTGCATATCACAACTACACATGTTTGTACGATCATCGTTGTTCTGGTACTGATGGTACTGACCCTGGTCCTTCGGCACGCGTTCTTCAAAGCGGAACGGGAAGGCAAAATGACGACCCTTTCCACCATCGTGGAGCTGGGCGTTGACACGCTGGTACATTTCGTGGAAGGCTCCATGGGGAAGAAGGGAGCAAAGCACTATATCAACTATATCGGTGCACTGTTCCTCTATATCTTTTTCTGCAACACGGCAGGTATCTTCGGACTCCGGCCGCCCACTGCGGATTACGGAACCACGCTCTGTCTGGCACTGATCTCCTTTGTGATGATCGAATATGCGGATATCCGGTACAACAAGCTGAACATGGTGAAGGGACTCTTCGAGCCGTTCCCGCTGTTCTTCCCGATGAACGTGATCAGTATCTTCTCGACACCCCTTTCCATGTCGCTCCGTCTCTTCGGTAATATCCTGGGAGGTACGGTGCTCATGGCGCTGTTCTACGGGATGCTCCCGTGGTTTGCAAAGGTGGGTACACCGGCAGTCCTGCATGTCTACTTCGACATCTTCTCCGGTGCGATCCAGACCTATGTATTCTGTATGCTGACGGTAACCTTCATCTCGGATAAGCGCGGTGACTCGGGACTTGCATAAGCAAAGGCTTCCGGAGGCATCCGGATCTTTATAGAAACTGTAACTTGTAATGATATTATTATACATACGGAGGAAACAACAATGAATGGTAACTTCGACGGAAACGATCTGGTTCACGCTTTTTCAGCGCTGGGTGCGGGCATCGCAGTCTGCTCCGGTATCGGTACCGGTATCGGTCAGGGAAATGCGGCAGGTCTCGGTGCACAGGCAGTAGGACGGAATCCGGGAGCAAAGGGTACGATCATGTCCACCATGCTGCTGGGGCAGGCCGTAGCAGAGACCACCGGTCTGTATGGTCTCGTTGTCGCTCTGCTTCTTATGTTCGTAAAGCCGTTTGATAAGTAAAGCGATAACACCAGATTCACAGATTGATGAGCGACCCTGCTTGCAGGGGGAGCGAATTAATCTTGTGAATCGCCCCGCGTCCCGGGTGGCGGAGCGGTTTTCCGAAGAAAAAACGCGGGAGTCCGAGGGGCGGGGAGGATCGTAGGAGCCACAAGCCAAGCATTCCGGAGTCACGGCTCGGCTGTGCCGAGCGGTGAGCAGGGAATGCGCGGGCTGTGCGTAGCAACGGAACGATCCGGTGGTATCGCGTAAGTAATAGGACTATAAATAGAAAGTGACGGTGACAACATGGTCGCGAATGGTGCAGTTCTTGCAACCGGCCGTATCTTTGGGCTGGACAGCCAGCTGCTGTTCGACCTGCTCTTTCAGGGCGTTGCTGTCTTCATACTCTTCCTTTTCATCGGGTATCTTCTGATCAATCCGGTCCGTAAGGCGCTGGATAAGAGACAGGAGAAGGTTCGCATGGACCGCGAATCCGCAGAAAAGGACAAGGCGGATGCCGCAGAGCTGAAGGCTATGTACGACGCGAAGCTTGCAGGGGTTGAACAGGAGAAGCTGGAGATCCTGAGCGAGGCCAGAAGAAAAGCGGTTCGAAACGAAAATGCAATCATAGATGAAGCCAAGGTGGAAGCAGGCCGGATCCGGGCGTCTGCAGAGCGGGAGGCCGCTCTGGAGAAGGAGAAGGTGCGCGAGGAGGTTCGTACCTCCATTATCGACGTAGCTTCCGTTATGGCAGGCAAGATGGTCGAAGCGAATATGGATGCTGCGAAGCAGGAGGAGCTCCTGCAGCAGACCCTGGATGAGATAGGGGATGAAACATGGCAAAGCAAGTAAGAACGGTATATGGCTCCGCTCTTTTCGCTGCGGCACTGGACTCCGGACGACTCTCCGAGGTGCGCGAGCAGGCAGAGGTGATCATCACTGCACTCAGTGAGAATCCCGAGTTTCTGCGGCTTCTGACACATCCCGAGATCACACTGGCGGAGAAGCATGAGATGGTGGATGCCGTCTTCATGGGAACCGCGGACTCTCTGATCCACGGAACCATCGTGGCGCTTCTCGAGAAGGAACACGGACTTGAGATCGGAAATGTTCTGGAGCGCTTCGTGGATCTGGCTCTTGAGGAGGAGAAGATCGGTGTGGCTTACGTTGGCAGTGCGGTTGCTCTGACGGAGGATCAGAAGGAAAGAATCCGAAAGAAGCTTCTGGATACCACGGCTTATACCGATATGCGTGTGAATTACGAGGTTGATCCGTCTCTGATCGGCGGACTCGTGATCCGTCTCGGAGACCGGGTGGTGGACAGCAGCCTGTCCTCCCAGCTCGCCAGCCTGAAGCACAGTCTCCTGGCGGGAGCTCCGGAGTGACGGAGCATTTTAGGATAGACAGATAACAGAGAAAGGAACGGCAAGTTCATGCAATTGAAACCAGAAGAGCTTAGCTCGGTGATCAAAAAGCAGATAGAGAACTACAAGGTCAAGCTGGAAACCGCTGAGACCGGAACAGTCATTCAGGTGGCGGACGGTATTGCGCGGATTCACGGTCTGGACAATGCCATGCAGGGAGAGCTTCTCCTCTTCCCGGGAGAGGTCTACGGCATGGTCATGAACCTGGAGGAGGACAACGTGGGTTGTGTACTTCTGGGTGACAACAGATCCATCAGCGAGGGAGACCTGGTTAAGACCACGGGACGCGTGGTTGAGGTTCCGGTTGGCGATGCCATGCTGGGACGTGTTGTAAATGCATTGGGACAGCCTATTGATGACAAGGGACCGATCCAGACGGAGAGAAGCCGCCAGATCGAGCGTGTGGCTCCCGGCGTTATCTGCCGGAAGTCCGTAGACACACCGCTTCAGACCGGTATCAAGGCCATCGACGCCATGGTTCCCATCGGACGAGGACAGCGTGAGCTGATCATCGGTGACCGTCAGACGGGAAAAACCGCCATTGCACTGGATACCATCATCAACCAGAAGGGTCTGGGTGTGTACTGTATCTATGTAGCCATCGGACAGAAGGCTTCCACAGTTGCAAATATCGTAAAAACCCTGACAGAATATGAGGCGATGAGCTATACCACCATCGTGGCCTCCACCGCGAGTGAGATGGCTCCCCTTCAGTATATCGCGCCGTACGCAGGCTGCGCCATCGGCGAAGAGTGGATGGAAGAGGGCAAGGACGTACTGATCATCTATGATGATCTGTCCAAGCATGCACAGGCATACCGTACCCTGTCCCTTCTGCTCCGCAGACCGCCGGGACGTGAGGCGTACCCGGGCGATGTCTTCTACCTGCACTCCAGACTTCTGGAGCGTGCAGCAAAGCTGTCTGACGAGCTGGGTGGCGGGTCTCTCACCGCACTTCCCATCATCGAGACACAGGCCGGAGACGTGTCCGCGTACATTCCGACCAACGTTATTTCCATTACTGACGGCCAGATCTATCTGGAGACGGAAATGTTCAACTCCGGCTTCCGCCCTGCGGTTAACCCGGGTCTTTCGGTCTCCCGTGTCGGTGGTGCCGCACAGATCAAGGCCATGAAGAAGATCGCATCCCCGATCCGTGTCGAGCTGGCGCAGTACCGTGAGCTGGCTGCCTTCTCCCAGTTTGGTTCCGAACTGGATGATGATACCAAGGAGAAGCTGGCACAGGGCGAACGGATCCGTCAGATCCTGGTTCAGCCCCAGTTCCACCCGCTTCCGGTTGAGAAGCAGACCGCCATCATTTACGCGGCCGTAAAGCACTATCTGCTGGATATTCCGGTGGACCGTATCGCAGAGTTTGAGGCAGACCTGTTCGAATACATTTCCACAAATGAGCCGGATATCTTCACCCGCATCCGCGAGGAGAAGGTGATCGCAGACGATGTGGAGGAGATGCTGGTCCGTGCGATCGAGGAAACAAAGAAGAAACTGAAGTGATAATGGTTTCTATTCATAGTCACGAACACAGATGGACCCCAGACGCGCATTGCGCGGATGGGCCGCGGTCGATATGTAGGCTATGAATAGATAATGGAGGATACAGAATTATGCCTTCCATGCGAAGCATAAAAAGAAGAAAAGAGAGCGTGACCTCCACGCAGCAGATCACGAAGGCCATGAAGCTGGTCTCCACGGTGAAGCTGCAGAAGGCGCGGGCGAAGGTAGAGGCGAACTCCGCCTACTTCGAAGCGCTCTACAAGACCATCTGCTCCATCCTTGCGAAGACCCTGGACCTGGATAACCGGTTCCTGCAGGAGAGTGGGGGAGGGAAGAAGGTGGTCATCGCCATGTCCTCCAACCGCGGACTGGCGGGAGGCTACAACTCCAATCTTGTGAAGAAGATCGATGCCTTCGGTTTTGATAAGGAGAACACCCTGATCTACGGCCTGGGCCGGAAGGGGATCGAGGGTCTTCGGCGGCGTGGCTACCATGTGGAGTGGGATGAGTCGGATATCATCAACGAGCCCCTCTACAATGACTGTATCGCCATCACCAAGGACCTGATGAAGCGGTTCGATGAGGGAGAGATCTCCGAGATCTACGTGGCCTACACGGATTTCCAGAATACCGTGACCCACGTGCCCACGGTCCGGAAGCTTCTTCCCCTGTCCCGTGCGGACTTCGAGAATGATCTGGAAGAGCTGCTGGGAGAGTCGGAGGCGGACAAGAGTCTGCAGATGAACTACGGAATGTCCAACAGCGGGATCGAGCATGACATGGTGCTCTTCGGAGCGGTCATGGATCACTACCATCCCGAGGTGAAGATCCTGAACGAGATCATTCCGAAGTATATAACGAATATCATTTACGGCGCATTTCTGGAGGCCATTGCCAGCGAAAATGCGGCACGTATGCAGGCCATGGATTCGGCGACGGAGAACGCCCAGGATATGATCAGCTCCCTGGAGCTGCAGTATAACCGGGCGCGTCAGGGCTCCATCACACAGGAGCTGACCGAGATCGTTGCCGGCGCAGAGGCCCTTACATAGCTTGTCATCCTGAACCCCGAAGGGGTGAAGGATCTCATGCGTGTGCAAGGGAGAGATTCTTCGCACTGCGTGCTCAGAATGACAAAATCATCACTCGTGCGGACGGAAGTCGGAAAACGAAAGCATAAAAATCGACAAATACGCGCGAAGTGTGGAATACGAGGAGAATAAATCGTGGGAGCAAAAGCACAAGGTAAAATCACAGAGATCATCGGAGCGGTCCTGGATATCCGGTTCCCGGAGGGACAGCTGCCGGATATCAATGACGCCATCGTGATCCGCAGAAAGCAGGCAGAGGGCGCGGATGCAGATACCCTTACCGTAGAGGTTGCCCAGCATCTGGGAGATGATACGGTGCGTTGTATCGCACTCGGACCCACGGACGGACTGGTTCGCGGCATGGAGGCTGAGGCAACCGGCGGACCCATTCAGGTTCCGGTCGGGGAGGAGACGCTGGGACGTATCTTTAACGTTCTCGGAGATCCCATCGATCAGAAGCCTGCACCCCAGACGAAGGAGAAGCATCCGATCCACAGAAAGGCTCCGGCCTTCTCCGAGCAGTCAACGGAGACGGAGATCCTGGAGACCGGTATCAAGGTCGTTGACCTGCTCTGCCCCTATCAGAAGGGTGGTAAGGTCGGCCTCTTCGGCGGTGCCGGTGTAGGTAAGACCGTCCTCATTCAGGAGCTGATCCGGAACATCGCAACCGAGCACGGCGGATACTCCGTATTTACCGGTGTCGGTGAGCGTACCCGTGAAGGAAATGACCTTTACCATGAGATGAGCGATTCCGGCGTTATCAAAAAGACCACCATGGTCTTCGGACAGATGAATGAACCCCCCGGAGCAAGAATGCGTGTGGGCCTTACGGGTCTGACCATGGCAGAGTATTTCCGGGACGTGTCCCATAAGGACGTGCTCCTTTTCATTGACAATATCTTCCGTTTCACCCAGGCAGGCTCCGAGGTTTCGGCGCTGCTGGGACGTGTTCCCTCCGCAGTAGGTTATCAGCCTACGCTGCAGACGGAAATGGGTGCGCTGCAGGAGCGTATCACTTCCACGAAGAACGGTTCCATCACCTCCGTGCAGGCAGTTTACGTGCCGGCCGATGACCTGACGGACCCCGCACCGGCAACTACATTTGCACATCTGGATGCGAAGACGGTACTTTCCCGTTCTATCGTTGAGCTGGGTATCTATCCGGCGGTTGATCCGCTGGAGTCCACCTCCCGGATCCTGGATCCGCGGATCGTTGGTGAGGAGCATTACAAGGTGGCCCGTGGGGTACAGGAAACCCTGCAGAAGTACAAGGAGCTTCAGGATATCATCGTCATTCTGGGTATGGATGAGCTGTCCGAGGCGGACAAGTTGATCGTATCCCGTGCACGTAAGATCCAGAGATTCCTGTCCCAGCCGTTCTTCGTGGCACAGCAGTTCACGGGAACGGACGGTAAGTACGTACCGGTTGAGGAGACCATCCAGGGCTTCCGTGAGATCCTGGAGGGACAGCATGATGAGATTCCCGAGAGCTACTTCCTGAACGCAGGCGCCATCAGCGAGGTTGTGGCGCGCTACAAAGAAAGCAAGGCGAAGAAATAATCCATGACAGATAAGTTTCAACTGACAATTATAACCCCCGAGCGGGAGTTCTTCCGGGGCGAGGCCACCTTCGTGGAGTTTACGACGACGGATGGGGACGTGGGTGTTTATCCGATGCACGTCCCCACCACGGTGGTCCTGGACCCGGGCGTACTGCGCATCCATAACGGAAAGGATGTGCGGGAAGCTGCGCTCCATTCCGGGTTTGCAGAGATTCTGCCGGACCGGATCACGATCCTGGCAGAGGCCGTAGAGTGGCCGGAGGAGATCGATAAGAACCGTGCAGAGGAAGCGCGCATCCGTGCAGAGCGGAAGCTGGAAGACTCAGCTGCAGACGGCAGCAAGGCGGAGCTTGCCCTGAAGCGCTCCGTGCTGCGTATTCGTATGGCAGAGAAGGAAGGCAGATAATGAAAATAAAGCTATGGAAAAAGAGCCGCTTTCAGCGGCTCATGGCATTTTCACTTGTGATCGCAATGGTGTTCTCTCTGGCCGGTTGCGGCAAGGAGGAGAGGGATACCAGGCAGAAGGCAAGGAGTATCTTTGACTTCTTCGATGAAGAGCCGGATACCTCCTATGATCCCTGGGCTACGGAGGAACCGACCACGGAGCCGGGAACCGGAGATGTGATCGTGGATCCCCCGGTGATCGATCCGCCGAGTCAGGATCCGAACCAGTACTCCGATACGGAGAACGAAGAATTCAATCAGATGTTGGAAGAGAACTTCGTTGAGTATATGGAGAGCAGTTCGCTTGCGATTCACAACTACCTGAAGGATCCGGAGAAGTACGGGGTCAAGGTTCCGGAGGAGGTAACCCTCGGAGAAGAGGTGGATTACTCGGAGGAGGCAATCGAAGAGACCAAGAAGGAAACCAAGGAGTGGATCGCCAAGTTTGAAGCCATTGATGTAAATACCCTTACGGAGCAGCAGCGGTTCGACTATGACTATTATCTGGATAATCTGAAAAGCAGAATGATCGCTTACGAAAACATTTATCTCGAAAGTGCTTTTTCGACGATGAATGGAATTCAGGCAATCCTTCCGACGCTTTTCCTGGACTGGGTTTTCGAGTCCAAAGAAGATATTCAGCTCTATCTGGATATCATGAAGCTGTTTCCGAAGGAAATCAGGGCCGAGCTGGAGTTTGAGGAACTGCGGGTTGAAAAAGGATATGGTTATGAGGACGTGGTGATCGATGAGATCCTGAAGCAGTGTGATGAATTCACGGAGGTTTCGGGGGAGCATTTTATGGTCACTTCCTTTAACGAGAAGATCGATGCATTTGCGGGGCTTACGGATGCGGAGAAGGAGGAGTTTAAGAAGCAGGACATAGAGGCGGTGGACGGCCTGGTCTCTCTGTACAGGGATATTCATTCCACCTTCGAAGATGCGAAGGGGAAGAATCAGGTGAAGGGCGGTCTTTGTAACTTTGAGGATCACGGGAAGGAGATCTATGCATATATAGCTCGCGAGTATTCCGGAAGCAGCAAGACGCCGGAGGAACTGATCCAATATCTGGAGAACAAGAATCTTGAGTATAAGACGCGCATTCAGAGCATTTATCTCACGTATCAGGACGCGTATGAGTATTATTCAGCTAACAAGAAAACGTTACTCGATTATCTGGAGGACAAGGATCCGAGGGAGCTTGAGGATTATCTGATCGAAAATGCCATGGAAGAGTTCCCGGAGATCGGAACCATCAATTATAGGATTCTTCCTTTTGGCGAAACCATGGAGAAGATCCGGAATCTTTCCGTTGCATACTACAGATATCCAAGGATTGATGATCCGGATGACAACACAATCCGTGTGAATGGGAGCCATAAGGATGACATTTGGCAGACTCTGGCACATGAAGGATGTCCGGGACATATGTATCAGTATAATTACTATCAGCGGACGAACCCCCAGACCCTGCGTTTGCTTTCCCATGAGCTGGGATATGGAGAAGGCTGGGCGGAATATGCGTCTGATGAAACCATGAAATACTGCGATTTTAACGGGTCACCGTATGCATCCGTGCTTGCAGAGCTTTATACCACTGAGTCAAGGTATTTTTCCAATATTGAGGGGATCATAGATCTTTCGGTGAATGCGCTCGGCTGGACCGTGGATGATATCCGGGATTACCTCAGCCAAGTGGGGGTGAACACCAGTATTGCAGAGGAATTATACGTAACCTTTGTCAGCAATCCGGGCGTGTATCTGTCCTATTCGGTTGGACCCTGTGAGATGAGGGATCTTCGGGATTACGCGGAGGAATCCCTGGGAAGCAAGTTTGATGTGGTAGAGTTCCATAAAACCATTCTGGATGCAGGCCCCTGTAAGTTCGATCAGCTGAAGAAGCGGGTGGATAAGTACATCCTGGAGCATAAGTAAAAATCATCAAGGCAGAATGCACAACGGGCAGAAACGATTTTTGTAGAATTCGTTTCTTGCCTGGGGTGCATTTTTTTGATACACTGTGAATAGAAACGAAAAATAAGAAAATAGTTTCCATAAAGATGACAGATTGCATGAAAGCGTTGAAGGTTTGCCGCACTCAGGCAAAAGAGGGGAGTTACACATGGAATTAAAGACAAGGATCATGGAGGGAGCGATCACATGCTTCCAGGAGAAGGGAATCAAGTTCACCATGGATGACCTGGCAGAGAAGCTGGGGATGAGCAAGAAAACAATCTACACCGTGGTGGAAGGAAAGGACGAGCTCCTTGTGGAAATGGTGGAGCATGTATTCAAGTCCATCAAGGAAAGTGAAGAGGATGTTCTCTGGGATGAGAAGCTTTCAACCGTGGATAAGATCCGGAAGATCCTGGGGGTGTTCCCGGATGCATATAAGGATATTAACTTCCAGGGAGTTTTCGAGCTTCGGGATAAGTATCCGGAGATCTATAATCTGGTGGAGCAGCGACTGGAGACCGGCTGGGAAGCGACCATCGCGCTGCTGGAGCAGGGTATGACTGAGGGTGTGATCCGGAAGATCGACATCCCGATCTTTAAGATGATGTTTGAGGCGTCGCTGGAGCAGTTCTTCAAGCGGGATATCCTGCAGAGGAACGGGATCAGGTACCAGCAGGCCCTGGAGGAAGTGGTGGAGATCCTGGTGGACGGGATCGTTGCATGATCGACTCTGGAAAGGAGCAGGATATGTCACAGCGTTCGGAAGAGATTTTCGGAAATCAGATGAGTAAGAAGGTGGTCCGCAAGGCGGAGCGCTCGAAGAATAACTATAAGAAAAAGTTCGGGGATGACAGCCATGTGGATTACCTGGCTACCACGGAGGAGAATCCGTATATCGGGCCGATCCTCGGGGTTCGGAACCTGCGGGTGGAAGCCGTGAAAAAGGTAAGTGCGGCCCCGAAGAAGGAAGAGAAGAAGGAAGAAACGCCGGCTGTGGGGGAGACGAAAGAGGTCCGCGCCGTAATACGGAATGCGGCGGAGGCTATCCGCGCCATCGCCGAGGCTGAGAAGGAAGAGAAGGAGAAGGCCCGGTGCGGCTTTGATCTGGAGAACGGGATCATCGTCGGAAATATCCGCATGGGCTTCGGCCACTACCGGATCTCCATGGCCATCGCCTCTGCGGCGCATTCCATGGGCTATACTCCCTACTGGATGGACCTTAACTCCTACCCGGAGACTACCTGTACGAAGGTGATCTCCGCCCAGAATGATCTCTATTCTCTGGGTTCGCGGATGTCCCAAAAGAGCAAGTTATTTAACAAGGTGGTATGGGAGCCGGTAAACTATGAAGGCTTCCGCCAGCTTTCCTATAATGCTTCGGATCAGGCAAATGCAGAGCTGATGGCTCCGGTTTTTAAGAACGTTCCGAAGGAGCTGCCTCTCGTTGCTACCCACGTTTGGCCCGCCCAGGCAGCCCTGCACGCAGGCATGAAGTACGTGGTAAATGCGATTCCCGACAACTGGCCCATGGCCCTGCACCTGGCAGAGGGCAGCATCCACACGGTACAGACCCATTATGCATATCAGGGCTACCGCATGCTGAACGGCATGCAGAAGAAGAAGGTTCTCAGTGCCATGCCCGAGGAGTCTCTGGTTTACACCGGACACTACGTGGATCATGAGCTGGTCGAGAATATAGAGGCGGACTGTGCTGCCAGACTGCGGCGGCAGAGAGAAGGTCAGCCATTACGATTCCTGCTTACCATCGGTGGAGCAGGAGCCCAGGGGGAGATCTTTAAGAGCATCCTGCAGGCGCTGATGCCCAGGATCCGGCGGAAGGAAGTGGCGCTCTACGTAAATGTAGGGGACTATCAGGAGGTCTGGGACAAGCTCCTCTTGGAGGTCCGTGGCCTGAACCGGGTAAGCCGGACCCATTTCAATGACTGGGAAGCAACGAAGGAATTTGCAGAGAAGGCTCTGACCGGCCGGGTTGTGGGCGTTCATGCATTTGCCCATAAGAATATCTTTGAAGCGGTTTATGCAACGAATCTGCTTATGCGGAGCGCGGATGTGCTGGTGACCAAGCCCAGCGAGCTCTCCTTCTATCCGATCCCGAAGCTCTTTATTCAGAGAGTGGGCGGACATGAGCAGTGGGGTGCGATCCACTCCGCGGAGATCGGGGATGGAACACTGGAGCTTCGGGACATCCCCCATGTTCTGCAGGGACTGGAGCTCTTTATCGAGGACAGCAGCATGCTGCGCGGCATGTGCGACTGTATCGTAGAGAATAAGAAAATGGGGATTTACAACGGAGCATATGAGGCAGTCAGACTTGCAATGGGTATGAAGCAGTAAGGACTGCCGGAATAGGAGAAGCGTATGAGGCTTACATTTAAAGAAAAGACAGCCTACGGTCTGGGAGCGATAGGCAAGGATATGGTTTACATGCTGTCAGCCAGCTATGTCCTTTATTACTTCCAGGATATTCTGGGAGTGTCGGCGGTTGCAATGGGAGTGATCCTGCTGGTAGCCCGGATCTTTGATGCATTTAACGACCCCATCATGGGAATCGTCGTAGCAAAAACACAGACACGGTGGGGAAAGTTCCGTCCGTGGCTGATGATCGGAACACTCACAAATGCAGTGATCCTGTTCCTTATGTTCTCCGCACCTCCGAAGCTGAACGGCGGCGGACTGGTGGCCTATGCTGCGGTGGCCTATATCCTGTGGGGTGTTACCTATACCATGATGGATATTCCGTACTGGTCCATGATCCCGGCCTTCACAAAGGGCGGAAGAGAGCGGGAAAAGCTGACGGCACTGGCACGTTCCTGTGCCGGCGTGGGCTCTGCGCTGATCACGATCTTCACCATGATGATCGTGCATATGATCGGCGGAGAGGGAACCGAAGGTGAGCGTACCGGCTTCCGCTGGTTTGCGCTGATCGTAGCAGTTCTTTTCATCATTTTCATCACCATGACCTGCGTTTCGATCAAGGAGAAATCCACGGTGAATACGGAGTCTCCTTCGGTGGGAGCCATGTTCAAGGCACTTTTCACCAATGATCAGGCCATGACGGTCGTGATCGCCATCGTTCTCATCAACACGGCGATCTATATCACCTCCAATCTGGTGATCTATTTCTTCAAATATGACTTTGGCGGTGTGGACTGGTACAAGGGCTACACGCTGTTCAACATGTTCGGCGGTGCGATCCAGATCCTGTCCATGATGCTGGGCTATCCGCTGCTTCGGAAGCGTTTTTCAAACACAAATATATTCTATATCACCCTGACAAGTGCGGTGATCGGTTATATCGCACTGTTCGGGATCGCATTTATCAATATGTCGAACGTATACATTCTGTTCGTGCCCGGTTTCTTTATCTTCGCAGCCAACGGTGTTCTTCAGATCCTTACGACGATCTTCCTTGCAAATACGGTTGATTACGGAGAAATGAAGAACAACCGCCGTGACGAGTCGGTGATCTTCTCCATGCAGACCTTCGTGGTAAAGCTGGCATCCGGTATTGCGGCATTTGTGGCGGCAATCTGTCTTTCTCTCAATTCCCTCAGCTCGGATGAGGTGACGGAAGCGGATCAGGCGGTGGATTTTGCATCCGGCGTTGCAGAGGGTTCTAAGCTGGGGCTTCGAATGACCATGACCATCATTCCCGTGATCGGTCTGATCATCGCGGTTCTGGTCTTCCGCAAGAAGTACATCCTGACGGATGAGAAGGTGCGTGAGCTGGCGGAAGAGATCGCAAGAAAGAGGGAAAGTGAGCAGCAGATGTAGGAGAAGGCCTATGATCAGAAAGATTGGGAACGAGCTTTTTATACTTGATACAAAGCATACAACCTATGCTTTCCGGATCCTCCCTACCGGTCATCCGGAGCACCTCTACTACGGTGCCCGGATCACGGTGGGAGACAGTGCGGACGGACTCCCGGAGCGGCATGCATTTCCGCCGGGGAATACCTGTCTCTATGATTCGGAGGAGAAGCGATATACACTGGAGGACATGCGGCTGGAATACAGCTGGCCCGGGAAGGGAGACCTTCGCGAGCCGGCTGTTGCCGTGCGCCATGCGGACGGAGGCAGGACCTCCGATTTTGTTTTTGAGAAGGCGGAGCTGGTGAAGGGGACGGTACCTTCCGGAAAAGAGGAAGGAGAGGAGGTGCCGACCTACCGCCTGCGGAACGGTCTTCCGGCGTCCTATGATGAGACCGGCAGGGCCCAGACCCTGGTGATCACCCTGTTCGACCGCTCCTATGATATGGAGCTCACCCTGTATTACACGGTTTTCGCGGAATGTGACGTGATCGTAAGGTCAGCGGTTCTGACCAATCACGGCAGGGATGCGGTGACGGTGGAGCGCCTGATGAGTCTATGCCTGGATCTGGATGCAGAGCCTTATGTTATGTCAACCTTCAACGGCGCATGGATCCGTGAGATGCACCGGACGGACACGGCCCTTGGTGCCGGGAAGCTGGTTTCGGCTACCACCTCCGGCATTTCCTCCAACCGCGCAAATCCCTTCGTCATGCTGTCGAAGCCGCACACCACGGAGGATACGGGAGAGGTCTATGCATTTAATCTGATCTACAGCGGGAATCACTACGAAGCAGCGGAGGTGAGTCCCTTCGGTAAGCTTCGGTTTGTCAGCGGGATCAATCCGGAGGGCTTCTCCTGGATGCTGGCTCCGGGGGAAAGCTTTGCATCTCCGGAGGCGGTGATGACCTACTCGAAGGAAGGCTTTAACGGCATGAGTCAAAAGATGCATGCCTTTGTCCGGAATCATATCGTCCGCGGACACTGGAAGAGGAAGGAACGGCCCGTGCTCCTGAACAGCTGGGAGGCCTCTTACTTTAAGATCGATGAGAAAAAGCTGCTGAAGCTGGCGAAGGCCGGACGGGATGTGGGGATCGAGCTTTTCGTCATGGATGACGGCTGGTTCGGAGACCGGACGGATGATACAAAGGCCCTGGGGGACTGGGATGTGAACAAAAAGAAGCTCCCAGGGGGCATCGAGAGACTGGCGGAGAAGATCCGGGGCCTCGGGATGCGGTTCGGACTCTGGGTGGAGCCGGAGATGGTCAGTGTGAACAGTGACCTTTACCGAAAGCATCCGGACTGGGCCCTGCAGATTCCGGATCATTTCCATTCCGAGGGAAGAAACCAGCGGTTCCTGGACCTTACCAGAGAAGAGGTGCAGGATTACATTATTGAGAAGATGAGTGAGGTGTTCGGAAAGGCAGGGGTTTCCTATGTGAAATGGGACATGAACCGCAGCATGACGGATGTCTACTCCGCAGCCCTTCCGCCGGAACGGCAGGGGGAGGTTGCGCACCGATACATCCTCGGGCTATATAGAGTTATGTCAACCTTATCGGAGCGTTTCCCGAAGATCCTGTTCGAAGGCTGTGCCTCCGGCGGAAATCGGTTCGATCTCGGAATCCTTTCCTTCTTCCCGCAGATCTGGGCCAGCGATGACAGTGATGCCGTAGCACGGACCGAGATCCAGACCGGCTACAGCTACGGATACCCCATGAGCACCGTGACGGCCCATGTTTCGGATGTGCCGAACCATCAGACCCTCCGGCGGACGCCCCTTGCCACGCGCTTCAACGTGGCGGCCTTCGGCGTGCTGGGCTATGAGTGCAATCTATGTGATATGAAGAAGGAGGAACGGGAGGAGATCGCCCGTCAGATCGCGCTTTACAAGGAGTGGCGGAAGACCTTCTTCTTCGGAAGCTTCTACCGCGGAAGGGCCGTGGGCGTGGGAGACGGAATGGGAGGACTCGGCATCTTCGGTTCTGCAGCGCCCTTCAGTGTTCTTTCACCGACGGCCGGAAATGTCACCGAATGGACCGTGGTTTCTCCGGACAGGAAGCGGGCTGCGGGACTGCTGTTCCAGCTGCTTGCCCGGCCGAATGTTATAACGGAGATCTATCATGCGAAGGGACTGGATGCCGAAAAGACCTACCATTTCACGAATATTCAGGCAAAGCATAATCTGAAGGACTTCGGAAGCCTTGTGAATACCGTGGCTCCGGTTCATGTAAAGCCGGACAGTATGCTGCATAATATGATCGCAAAGAAGGTGAAAATGGACGGGGAAACCGAGGACTGCATCCTGGCGGGTGATACTCTCATGCATGCGGGCATTCACGTGGCACAGGCCTTCTCGGGAACGGGATACTCCGGAGAGGTGCGGCATGCACCTGACTTTTCATCCCGCCTGTATCTGATGGAAGCCGAATAAAAAATGCTTTTTCTAATACATGGAGTGTGTTATAATATGAGCATCTTATTGAAGGAGGACTATCCTTATGAACCGTAATATTGCGCTTTGTGTCGTTCTGTCCATTGTCACCCTTGGCATCTATGAGATCTACTGGTGCTACAAGATGAATGATGAGATCGCAGCAGTGGCAGGAAAACCGCCCATCGTTTCCGGCGGAACCTTCATCCTGCTCACCATCGTTACCTGCGGTATCTATTATCTGTACTGGTGCTACAAGCAGGGCGAGTATATGACAGAGGCTCTTTCCGCCCGCGGACAGGTGGCAGGAAATCTTTCAACCCTGTATCTGCTCCTTGCATTCTTTACCGGTGGTATCATTGCATCTGCTCTGATGCAGAACGATCTGAACAAGTTCTACCCGGCAGCATAGGAAAAATGATCGACGGATGCCCGGCATCCGTCGATTTTGTTTTGTAATGATCTATGGAGTGGCATATGAGTGTACAACGAAAAAGGATCCGTATCCTGCTGATCGTACTTGCCGTGGGCTTAGCGTACCTTTGCTTTGTCCGTCTGACAGGGTTGTACATTCCATGCCCTGTGCGAACCCTCTCCGGAGGGCATCTTTCCTGTCCGGGCTGCGGGGTTTCCCACATGTGTGAAAGCTTATCCCGCTTTCAGTTCGCGGAGGCATTCCGGGCAAATCCCGTGATCCTCTGCCTGCTTCCCGTGTGGGGCGTCGCTTTGGTCTCCTGGGTATTGGACCGGGGGGTTCTGTTTCGAAAGATCACCGTCTGGGGGTCCGTGGTGGCTCTTATGATCTTCGGGGTTTTGAGAAATATCCTCTGACAGGGAGCTGTTACGGGGTTCCGGTTCGTTCCTTCAGAAAATCGGTCAGGGTTTTCCCCTGATCCTCAGGATTCAGATCTACGTGTCTTGCATTTTCCTTCCAGGATGCGCCCTCGGGCAGAACCGCGAAGGCAAGATTATGCTGCTCCCATTCGTAGGCCAGATCCTCGGCACTGCGAACGCCGGTATAGGTTTTATCCGGAACGGGATGGGCGTCAGACAGGGCCTGACAGATGAGGACCAGATCCTCATGATTCTCGATTCGGTAGGAATCCCGTATCTGCCAGGTGTTGTTTCGGAAGATCGCCGTAAAGGAAAGATCCCCGTATGAAAACCGATAATTGGTACCATCCTCTGTGGTAAGGGCGATATCCTCCGCGGAGGAAAGGATCGAGACGGAGGCAGCTGCATCTTCGGATGTGGTTGCCTCCGTTTTTGTTCCGCAGCCGGTTCCCGCAAAGCAGAGTGCGAGAGCGGCAAGCAGGATATAGAGTGTAGTTGTCTTAAATACATTCTTTTTCATAATACAGTGAGTATATCATATGCAGACGTGGATTTCCACGGGGCAGCCTGCGGAAATGTCGAAAGCGGATCAGGCATCAGGCTAAAAAAACGGTATAAATTTAGCAAAATAAGGATTGACAATCCGGGGTGTCAGAGACTAAAATCTTAAGTAGATTTTACTTAAATTTAACTAAAAAGGATGAAAGCCGCTATGGGATACATGGATGAGTATAAGAAATGGTGCAAAGCCCCGTACTTTGATGCGGAGACCCGGGCAGAGCTTCTGGCGATCGAAGGAGATGAGAAAGCCATCGAGGACCGGTTCTGGCGGTCACTGGAATTCGGAACCGGCGGACTGCGCGGAGAGATCGGTGCAGGCACGAACCGGATCAATATCTATACGGTTCGTCATGCCACCCAGGGACTGGCAAATTATATCAAGAAAATGGGAGGACAGGACCGTGGCGTTATGCTGACCTATGACAACCGCCGGTTCTCTCCGGAATTTGCACGGGCTGCAGCTCTGGTCCTGAATGCAAACGGGATCAGAACTTATCTTACGGAATCCCTTCGCCCTACCCCGGAGCTTTCCTTCGGGGTGCGGGATCTTGGCTGTATCGCCGGAGTCATGATCACGGCCAGCCACAATCCGAGAGAATACAACGGCTACAAGGTTTACTGGGAGGACGGCGGACAGATCACGCCGCCCCATGATAAGGGCATCATGGCTGAGGTGGAGGCACTGACGGATATTACGGATGTCTGTACCATGGAAGAGGATGAGGCACGGATTCGCGGTCTCTTCCGCATGATCGGAACGGATCTGGATGACCGTTATATCGCAGCCGTGAAGGCCCAGAGCATCCACCCGGAGATCATCCCCGAGGTGGCAGAGGACTTTGTGGTGGCATATTCACCCCTGCACGGTACCGGAAATATCCCGGTTCGCCGGGTGCTTCGGGAGCTTGGCTTTACCAGGGTCTTCGTCGAGCCGGATCAGCGGATCCCCGACGGAAACTTCCCCACGGTTCCGAAGCCGAATCCGGAGAACCCGGATGCCTGGGAGCGGGTGCTGAAGCTGGCGGAGGAGGTAAATGCCGATATCATCCTCACCACCGATCCGGACGCGGACCGTCTCGGTGTCTGCTGTAAGGATGCAAAGACCGGCAAGCTGATCGTCTTCAACGGAAATATGTCCGGGATCCTGATGGCGGATTATATCCTCCGTGAGAAGCGGGAGACCGGAACCATGCCGAAGAACCCGGCCCTCTGTGAGACCATTGTCACCACGGACATGGCGAAGGTGGTTGCCGAGGAGTACGGTGTGGCACTGATCGAGGTGCTGACCGGCTTCAAATATATCGGAGAGCAGATCAAATTCTTCGAGGAGCAGGGAACCTATGACTATGTCTTCGGTCTTGAGGAAAGCTTTGGAAACCTGACCGGAACCTACGCACGGGATAAGGATGCCATCGGCTCCGTCATGATCCTCTGCGAGGTGGCAGCCTACTATAAGAAAAAAGGCATGACACTGTGGGATGCCATGGTGCAGCTTTATGAGAAATACGGATACTTCAAGGAGGGTCTTGATTTCATCGAGTGCAAGGGTATCGACGGAGCGGCAGAGATCCGGGCGAAGATGGAGAAGTTCCGGAAGGAACCGCCGGAGAGCCTTGCCGGCCTCTCGGTGCTGGCGGTACGGGACTACCTGACCGGAATCCGGAAGGATCTTACCACCGGAGAGGAAACCCCGGTAGACCTTCCCAAGTCCGATGTACTTTATTTTGAAATGGAGGACCATGCGTGGTGCTGTGTCCGCCCCTCCGGGACGGAACCGAAGATCAAGTTCTACTACGGCGTGAAGGAAGACTCCATGGAAGCCTCCGAGGAGCGCCTGGAGCGCCTGCGGAAGGATCTTGTGTCACGGTAGGGCGCGTAGCCATCCGGACAGCGCATGTCATTCTGAGCCGATAAAACGGCGAAGGATCTTATCACGTTCTGCGTATAATTGAGGTATATATAATATGGACATGACAAATGAACAGTTCCTCCGGGAGCTGGATGAAGAGTTTACGACCCACGTGATCCCCTTTTGGGAGGGCCTGGCCGATCCCGACCGCGGCGGCTTCTATGGAGAGCTGGACTCGGGACTGGTGCTTCATAAGGACGCGGATAAGGGCTGCATCCTGAACAGCCGGATCCTCTGGTTTTTCTCCAATCTCTATCTGGAGTTTCGGAAGCAGGAGTATCTGGACTACGCGAGGATCGCGTATCGCGAGCTGACGGAGCATTTTCTTGACTCCAAATGCGGTGGAGTCTTCTGGTCGGTTACCGCAGCGGGAGAACCGTCGGATACACAGAAGCATACCTATAATCAAGCCTTTGCGATCTACGGACTGGCTTCCTACTTCGAAGCCTCCGGGGAGACGGAGGCACTGGCGGTGGCATGGAACCTCTTCCAGATCATCGAGATCCGGTGCAGGGACGAGGGCGGATATCTGGAGGCCTTCACCCGGGACTTCGGCCCCATGGACAACGAGAAGCTGTCCGAGAACGGAGTCATGGCAACACGAACCATGAATACCCTGCTTCACGTGATGGAAGCCTACACCGAGCTCTTCCGCGTGGCAGAGGGGAAGGAGGATGCCTTCCTCTATGAGATCAAAAACGAAGTGGGAGACCGGCTGTGCGAGATCCTGCACCTATTCCGGGATGAGGTTTATAATCCCGAGCGTCGCAGGATGGAGGTGTTCTTCGACGCAGACTATAACACCCTGATCGATCTTTCCTCCTACGGTCACGATATCGAGACCGCCTGGCTGATCGACCGGACCGTGGAGATCCTCGGTGCCGCGGGAACGGAATATGACCTCGGGTTCATCACGGCTGCTCTTGCCCGGGAGGTATACACCGCTGCGTATGACGGGTATGATCCCGAGGGCGAAGGACGTGTAAAGATTTCCGGCCAGATCGGGCACTCCATCCCTGCAGAATGTGAGAAGGGGGTAAAGGACGAGAGCCGTGTCTGGTGGATCCAGAGCGAAGGGATCGTCGGCTTCCTGAACGAGTATCAAAGGACCAGGGATGAGGCGTATCTTACGGCTGCAAAGGAACTCTGGAGCTACACGAAGACCTACCTTATCGACCGACGCGAGGGCTCCTGCTGGTACGGATATCTTCATGCGGACGGAACCCCGAAGAAAGAAAAATGTATCGCCGACGAGTGGACCTGTCCCTACCACAGCGGACGCATGTGGCTGGAGGTAAGGAAACGTCTGGCAGTAAAACCGGAAGAAGGAGAATGACCATGGCCTGGGAAGAATACGAGCGTCAGCTCAGTAACTATAACGCACTGATCCATCGGAAGAACGAAAAGACGGGCTTCTATAACGGAATCTATGACCGCTGGAAATATCCGGTGCTCACACGGCAGCACATCCCGCTTTTCTGGAAATATGATCTGAACCCGGAAACGAATCCCCACTTCATGGAGCGTCTCGGCGTGAACGCCGTATTCAACTCCGGCGCCATCTATCTGGACGGGAAGTATTATCTCGTGGCCCGGGTGGAGGGCAATGACCGGAAGTCCTTCTTCGGAGTTGCGGTCTCCGACAGCGGTGTGGACGGCTTCCGGTTCCTGGACTATCCGGTGCAGCTGCCCGACACCTGCCCGGAGGAAACAAATGTCTATGACATGCGCCTCACGAAGCACGAGGACGGATACATTTACGGGGTCTTTTGCTCCGAGAGCAAGGATACGACAACCAATGACCTCTCTGCAGCCGTTGCGGCGGCCGGGATCGTCCGGACAAGGGACATGGTGAAATGGGAACGGCTCCCGAACCTTCGGACCCTCCGTTCTCCCCAGCAGAGAAATGTGGTGCTGTATCCCGAATTCGTGGACGGAAAATATGCCTTCTACACCCGCCCCATGGATGATTTCATCGAGACCGGCAGCGGCGGAGGCGTGGGCTTCGGAACCTGCGAGGATATCACCAATGCCGTGATCGACGAGGAGATCATCACAAGTAAGCGGAAGTATCACACCATCACCGAAGCAAAGAACGGTGCGGGTGCAACGCCCATTAAGACGGACCGCGGATACATCCATATCGCCCATGGGGTGCGGAACACGGCAGCGGGACTTCGCTACGTGATCTACGCATTTGCCACGGCCCTGGACGATCCTACCCGCGTGATCGCGGAGCCCTCGGGCTTCCTTATCGCGCCCCTTGGCCGGGAACGCGTCGGTGACGTGAGCAACGTAGTCTTCACCAACGGAGCCATCGTAAATGAGAAGGACGAAGTCTTTATCTACTACGCATCCTCCGACACCCGCCTGCATGTGGCGACCACCACGCTGGAACGCCTTACGGACTATGTCTTCAATACGCCGGAGGATCCGCTCCGCTCCGTGCTCTGCGTACAGCAGCGCTGCGACCTGATCCGGAAGAACCTTGAGGTTATGAACAGAAACTAGTATATCGTCCACGAAGTGCCATGTCATTCTGACGAGCCGAGCGAGGAAGAATCCCGTCGACAGTAGCTGCCATGGGATTTGGCGGTTCGATCTGATCGGCGGAACACAATCGTAAGTGAGGAAAAGATTAATGTACATCCTGCGAATGAACCCTGTTTTTAAGGAAACCATCTGGGGAGGAAGCCGCCTCCGTGACGACTTCGGCTATGACATCCCCAGCGATCATACCGGTGAATGCTGGGGCGTCAGCGCCCATCCGGACGGAGAAGGAAGTGTGGCAAATGGCGAGTACGCCGGAACGCCCCTGTCCGTACTCTGGAAGGACCATCCCGAGCTCTTCGGGAACTACCCCCTGGACCGGTTCCCGCTTCTTACCAAGATCATAGACGCACAGGGGGATCTGTCCATCCAGGTGCACCCGGATGATACCTACGCCGCAGAACATGAGAACGGCGCCCTCGGGAAGATGGAGTGCTGGTACATCCTCGACTGCGACCCGGATGCAACCATCGTCATCGGGCATAATGCAAAGACCCGGGAAGAGCTTCGGGACATGGTCTACGGAGAACGCTGGGATGAGCTGATCCGGGAGATCCCCATCCGAAAGGGAGACTTCTTCCAGATCGATCCCGGAACCGTGCACGCCATCAAGGGTGGAACCCTGCTCCTGGAAAGCCAGCAGAGCAGCGATATCACCTATCGCCTCTACGACTACGGACGCCTCCAGAACGGAAAGCCAAGAGAACTCCATATCGAGAAGAGCCTCGACGTCATAGAAGTCCCCTTCACCGAACGCCGCGCCCTTCCCCCTTCCGAACAAGACTCCTGGCTGCAGCTCCTCTACAGCTGCAAATACTACAACGTCTGGAAGGGAACGCTCGACCCAAACAGCGAGACGACAGAACTGCTTCCGCCCCCGACCTACTTCACCATCGGCTCCGTCCTTTCCGGCGAAGCAACCCTCGACAACGCCCCCTTTAAGAAGGGCGACCACTTCATCGTCCCCGCAGGCTACGGACCGGCTTGGTCCTTCGCCACGGATGCTATTTTCGGGGCCCGGCTCGCGCCCTCTCGCTTCGCTCGAGCCGCGGCATTCGCCGAATAGGCATGCGAGCATTCCTGCTCGGCTCATTGCCCGCGCCAATTTCGGGTGCCCCTTGCGGTTCTAAGCTTCCCACTTCGTGCTTCGCACCCGTGGATTGCTAAGAACCGAGACCCGAAATGACCCCGAAAACAGCACCGTGTCCGGACTGGGCGCGCCTGTCTGGCACAGAGAAAAACTATTTATTAACGAAGTGAATTTCGTATGGGAAAAACCATACATGAAAAAGATGGCCAGAGTCCCCATGGATTGACCATTAGAGGCGCGATAATGTCCGGCCACGATGCTATTTTCGAGGACGTTGCGGGTCTCGGCACTTAGCAATCCGCAAGCACGTAGTGCGCCGCGGGAAGCTTAGTGCCGCTAGGGGTTCCCGCAATTAGGCGCGAGCCGGTCCTCGAAAAAGCATCGGTGGCACAGGACACAGCGCCGACTCATGAAAAGGAATGAACGTTATGTTTGATACATTATTTTGCAAGGGTTACACCTGGGGCTTCTTCAGCAAGAAGGGCGAATGGCTGACGTCTGCGGCGGAGCATTCGATGCAGAGGCTCGCCTCCAACGGACTTACCTGGATCTGCCTCACCGTCAACGCCTGGCAGGAAACCTTCTACAGCACGAAAATCTTTTCCCTCTACGGCAAAACCCAGACCGACGAGGAAGTCGCCCACGCCGTAGCCATGGCGAAGCGCCTGGGCCTGAAGGTCTGTCTGAAGCCCATGGTCAACTGCCTGGACCGGAGCTGGCGCGCAAGGATCAGCTTCCCCACGGAGGAAGGAACCACCTACTGGGATGACTGGTTCGCCTCCTACCGAAGCTTCATGAACTATTACGCGGAAATGGCGGAGCGCCTCGGCTGTGAGATGCTCTGCACCGGCTGCGAGATGGCAGGCATGGATACCCAGGCCGAGCAGTGCAGGCGGATGATCGCGGAGGTTCGGGAACGCTACTCCGGCATCGTGATGCATAACATCAACCACGGCGACGAGTTCGCCTTCCGCTGGCTGGACGCAGTGGACGTGATCGGGATCAGCGGATATTATCCGGTGACGGATCCGGAGCATCGCGGCATAGAGGTCATGCGGGAACGCTGGAAGCCGGTGGTGGAAGGTCTTAGGGCCTGTCATGAGAGGTACGGAAAGCCCATCATGTTCGCGGAGATCGGCGTTCGAAATGAAGAGGGCTGCACCATGTACCCCTGGGATTTCAGGGATCGCCCCGAGAAACCCATCGACGAGCAGGAGCAGGCAGATTTCTACGAGACAGCCATGGAGGCGACCTGGGAGCTGCCCTGGTTTGCAGGGTACTTCTGGTGGGACTGGAAGGCAGTGCTCCCGCCGGAGGAAGAAGCAAAGAAGAACCGCGATTTCACCGTGTACGGCAAGAAAGCTGAGAACGTTTTGAAAGAGTGGTACACACGATAGAGAAAGGGTAGGATCGTTTCTGCGGTCTTACAGACGGAAGAATCCATGCGAAAGAAGATCTATAGAAGACTGGCAGCCGTTTCACTGGCTCTCGCCCTTTTGCTTTCCGGCTGCGGAAGCTCCGGCGGCGGAACAACGGAAGCGACCGAGAGCATTACCTCCGAAGCGGTGACAACGGAGAGTCCCGTGACCGAAGCGGTTACCACCGAAGCGGCCACCGACTCCACGGAACAGGGAGGCATGCTCCCCGAGGTCTCCATCCCGGAAATGAAGATGGAGGGTCATGAGGTCCCGGAGAACGAAGCATTTGCCTTTGTACGGGATATGAAGATCGGAGTCAGTCTCGGCAACACCTTCGATGCATTTAACGATACAAGTCTGAAGGATGAAATGGACACCGAAACCGTCTGGTGCGGGATCAGGACCACCGAGCAAATGATCAGGGACTTCCACGCGGCAGGCTTTGAGTCCATCCGGATCCCCGTTTCCTGGCATAACCACATCACGGATGATGACTGCACCATATCCGAAGCCTGGATGAACCGGGTGAATGAGGTGGTGGACTGGGCCATCAACGACGGCATGTACGTGATCCTGAATATCCACCACGATAACCATGAGGAAGCAAACGGCTTCTATCCGGACCGTGCCCACCAGGCACAGTCCGAGAAGTATATCCGGCGGATCTGGGAGCAGCTCTCCGAACGGTATAAGGATTACGGGGAGAAGCTGATCTTCGAATCCATGAACGAGCCGCGGCTGGTGGGGCATAAGTATGAATGGTGGTTCCCCTCCGGGGATGCGGACGTGGCGGAATCGGTGCAGTGTATCAACGAGCTGAATCAGCTCTTTGTAAATACGGTACGTGCCTCCGGCGGAAACAATGCCACACGGTATCTCATGTGCCCCGGGTATGATGCCTCCGCAGACGGAGCGCTGCACCCGGACTACAAGGTACCTGAGGAACCGGCGGATTACACCGGAGCCGTGAGTCACATCATGGTTTCCGTGCATGCATACACGCCCTACAGCTTTGCGCTGGACTTAAACGGAACCTCCGAGTTCAGTTTAAACAATACCGGCGGAACCTCCGAGATCGACGGGTTCATGAGCCGGCTCTACGGCCGGTTCGTTTCCAAGGGAATACCGGTGGTGATCGGAGAGTTCGGAGCTGTGGATAAGAATAAGAATCTGCAGTCCCGCGTGGACTTTGCAGCCTACTACGTGGCTAAGGCCAGGTCCTACGGCATGACCGCGCTCTGGTGGGACAACAATGCATTTACCGGAAACGGCGAGTCCCTCGGCCTGTATTACCGTCGGGGCGGCTACTTTATCTACGAGGATATCGTGAAAGCGCTTATGTTGAATTGTTACTAAGAAAGGGGTTTTCCATATGGCAGCGACAGAGAAGAAGGTGACCATGAAGGACATAGCCGCGGAATTCGGCGTCAGCATTGTGACGGTGTCCAAGGCACTGGCAGGCAAGGATGGTGTCGGAGATCAGCTCCGGCAGGACATCATCGACCGGGCACATGAACTGGGATATGTCTTTAAGAAGGGCACGGACCGTGCAGGCACCAGAAATGTGGCGATCGTGATCGCGGAACGCTTCATCGGAGAGGACTCCTTCTATCAGAAGGTATATCAGAGGATCCTGCTGGAGCTGACCCGCAGGAACTACGTGGCGATCCTGGAGGCTGTCCGTCAGGAGGATGAGGAGAAGGGAGAGCTTCCGAAGCTGGTGGCTCTTTCCGCCATCGACCAGATCATCGTGATCGGTGAGATCAGCAACGCCTACCTGAACGCCATCGTAAAGACCGGCATCGGATGTATTCTCTTTGACTTCGAGAACGAGGACTACGATATGGATTCCGTCCTCAGCGATAACGTAAACGGCGGATATCTGCTGACCAGGCACCTGGTGCGGAGCGGCTGCAGAACTGTGGGTTTTGTGGGAAATCATCTGGCAACCCGGAGCAATCTGGACCGCTACGTGGGCTTCCGCAAGTACCTGATCGCCAATGATATCGCATTTGATGACCGTTGGGTCATCAGCGACCGGGATATGAACGGCCTGGATATCGACCTGGTGCTTCCGGAGGAGCTTCCGGACGGATTCGTCTGCGCCTGCGACCTCACCGCCTATCGTCTGATCCGCGTCCTGCGGGAGAAGGGATTCGCCGTTCCCGAGGATGTGGCCGTGGTGGGATACGATGATTACGCGAACAACAAGCTGGAGGGTGTGGAGCTTACCACCTACCATGTAAATGTGGAGGAAATGATCTCCCAGTGCATGAACATGCTGGAGCAGCACTGTGAAAACCCGGACTATCGCTACGGAACTGTTCTTTCCTACGGGTGGTTGGTGGAGCGTCGGACCGGACGATATCACGGGAAATAGGCCTGTTTTGGATGACATAAAGTAAAATTAAGTAAATAATTAACTAAAATAATAAAAAAACTAACTAAATTTAGCAAAAAAGCCTTGTGCTGCTACAAGTTATGTGGTATATTTTACCTATATAAATGTGCGGTACAAGGCATTTTTATACAAACCCTCCAAAATCCTTTGGCACTGGATTAACCCAAAGTTAAGCAAGAAATGGGGCTGGATAAAAGTAAATGAAGCGGAGTCGGATCGGAAAAAAGAATAGAATAAAAACTATCTTAGTGGCTGCGCTCCTTTTACTTTTATCCGGACAGTGTCCGGCCTGCGGGAAAGCAGACGTATCCTCGGAGGCTTCGGGACAGGCGGGAAGTGAAGAAGAAGCGGAAAATCCATTTAAGGTAAAAAGTGAACTGTCAGATGCGGAGGCTTCCGTGAATGCGAAGCGGATCTACCGGTATCTGGCAGATAATTACGGAAAAAACATCATTTCCGGACAGTACTGTGATAAGGGGATCTTCGGTCATGAGATGGCGGTGATCTGGAAGGCTACGGGAAAGTTTCCCGCCATGGTGGGTCTGGACATGATGGATGCCTCCCCGTCACGGATCGCCTACGGCACGGAGTGCAAGACCATAGATCAGGCCATCGAAGCCTGGGAGAACAACAGTCTGGTCACCATCTGCTGGCACTGGAATGCGCCGTCCAAGTATCTGACCGGAACCTGGTACAGCGGATTCTATAAGGAACACACGAACATCGATCTGGATAAGATCATGAACGGACAGGATCCGGAGGGCTACAGCCTCCTGATGTCCGACATGGACGCCATAGCGAAGGAGCTGACCCGGCTTCGGGATCTGGATATCCCGGTGCTCTGGAGACCGCTTCATGAGGCCAGCGGCGGATGGTTCTGGTGGGGCAACTGTGATGCAGAGTCCTATATACAGCTGTACCGCCTGATGTATGAGAAGTTTACGAAGGAGTATTCCCTCCACAATCTGATCTGGGTATGGAACGGACAGTCGAAGAGCTGGTATCCCGGAGATGATGTGGTGGATCTGCTGGGAGACGACATTTACCCCGGAAAGCATAAGTACTCCTCGCAGCAGTCGAAGTATAACAACCTGAAAAACACCACCGACACTCCCATGATCGCGGCAATGACTGAAAATGGATGCCTTTTTGATCCGGATTCTGCGGTTGCGGACGGAGCCATGTGGAGTTATTTTGGAACCTGGGGCGGTGAATTCGTTACCGATTCCGATACCCTGAACGTATATTCCGAGACCTATACCGAGAAGGAAATGCTGGAAAAGGTTTATAACCACGAGCGGGTCATCACCCGCGATGAGCTTCCGGATCTGAAGACCTACGGGGACGTGGAGAAGACGGAGAATACCGGGAGCGAGGGGACAACGGCAGAGTAAGATTCTTTGTGCTTCGCACTCAGAATGACACACATTGTCATCCGGAGCAAAGCGAAGGATCTCCAAGCTTGAAAGAAAGAGGGGCGGCATGCAGCGGACCGAAAGCATGGATCAGTTCAAACAACGAAATAATGAGCAGGATCCCATGCGGAGGGAGCGGATGTCCATCCGACAGATCCTCTTTGATGTGGACGGACCGGTGGTCACCTTTCTTACCAAGACCGGAGAGCTGATCCTTCTGGGCCTCATCTACGTGCTTTGCTGTCTCCCGGTGGTTACCTTCGGAGCAGCTACCACATCCCTCTACAATGCCGTGGGAAAGAGCATCCGCCATGGCCGGGGCTATCCGGTGCGGGAGTTCTTCCGGGGGATGAAGCAGTACTTTAAGAGGTCCACCATCGCAGGACTGATCCTTCTTGCCTGGTGCGCGGGACTTGTCCTTCTGAACATGAAGGCAGTCCATGTGGAGCAGTCACTGCAGTCATTTGCGGCAAAGGGCTTTGTAATCCTGGTGATCCTGACCCTGGCCATCGCAGTATACCTCTTCCCGATCCTGTCGAGATTCCGCGTCAGTGTCGGAGGGGCTTTCTCCATGGCGTTTATCATCAGCGGACAGCATTTCATCGTTACACTGATCCACATAGCGGTATTTGCAGGGCTTGTATATCTTTACATCTTCGTAATCCCGATCCTGACACTGCTGTTCATCCCGGCCTTCTGGATGCTGGGTTCGAACCTGCTGCTGGAACGGGTGCTGAAGGATTACATGCCGGAACCGACGGAAGAAGAGAAGGACCGTTGGTACTATGAAAACTGGGAGTGAGGTTTGAAACTATGTCGCAGAAGGTGCGAAATCGGATCATATGGTGTGCAGTACTACTTGCCGTGGTACTGTTCTTTGTGTTGCGTGCGGTATTTGCCAAGGATACGGTGGTACCCGGAGACGCAAAGATCGCCTACAGTACGGATTACGGCCGGTACCTCACCGAGGTTCCCGACAGGAACCGTCCGGATGCAGTGATCGAGATCGCAGCAGATGCATTTACCTCCTATACGGAAGAGGGGAAGGACACGACACCGGAGGTTCGCGAGAACTTCGAGGGTCACACCGGAAAGAGCGTCCTCACCAGCGAGGTTGGAGAGATCACCTATCGCTTCAACGTTGAGAAGGCCGGCCTCTATGCACTCTCCCTGGACTACTATCCGGTGGAGGGTAAGAACTCCGAGATCCAGAGAGCCTTCTTCCTGGATGGCGAGCAGCCCTATACCGAGCTGAATATCGTGCAGTTCACCCGGATCTGGACCACAAATGTAGCAAAGGAAGCCTTCGATGCAGGTCTGACACACGTGACCTGGAAGAAGGACAATCAGGGAAATGACATGAAGCCCACCTCCATCGAGATCCCGGAGTGGGTAACTTCTTATCTTTATGACAACAACGGTTACATCACCGAGCCTCTCAGCTTCTACCTGACGGCAGGAGAGCACGAAATTCGAATCCAGTCCAAGCGTGAGCCCATGCTCCTCGGCGGACTGAAGCTTTCCAATCAAAAAGAAAGCCTGTCCTACGCAGATCAGAAGGCAGAATGGGACAAGGCCGGGGCGGCGAATACCAGCGGTATCACCGTGGTCATCGAAGGTGAGGATGCGGTGAAAACCTCCTCTCAGACCCTCTATCCGAAGCAGGATCAGTCTTCGGCAGCGGTCAGCGATCACAGTGCCCGTTACCTGCTGAACAACACCATCGGCGGAACCAGCTGGGACAAGGCCGGTCAGTGGATCGAGTGGCAGTTCGAGGTACCGGAGGACGGTTACTACGAGATCGCACTCTTCGATAAGCAGAACTTCATGCGAGGCATTTACGTATCCAGACAGATCACCATCGACGGTGAGGTTCCCTTCCGGGAGATGGAGAACCACGGCTTCTATTACGAGTCCGATTGGCATCTGGATCCCATCGCCGACGCAGACGGCAATCCCTACAAATACTACATCACCAAAGGAAAGCACACACTCCGCATGGAAGTGGTTCTGGGTGATTTCTCTGAAACCATCGCAGAGGTGCAGGATTCCGTCAGCAAGCTGAATGAAATTTACCGGAAGGTTATCCGCATCATCGGCGTCAGTCCGGATACCTACCGTGATTATCAGATCGAGGCCACACTTCCTACCATCGTGCAGGAGATGACCGAGGTCCGGGACGAGCTGAACGATGCGATCTACTCCCTGCGTAAGGCCGTGGGCCGCACCTCCGATAAGGAGACGGTGCTCATCACCATGCGGGATCAGCTGGATTATCTGATCGAGGACGTGGAGCATTTCGTCCGGGTCATCAGTACCTACAAGGTAAATGTCCGTGCCTGCGGTACCTGGATCACCCAGGTTATCAGCCAGCCGCTGCAGATCGACCGCATTTTCATCGCTTCCGACGTGAAGAGTGTGAAGGTGTCCGGCAACAATTTCTTCAGCAATGCAGGCAACGAGATCGCACGCCTCTGGAATTCATTTGTCATTGATTACAATTCTCTGGGCTCCACCGGCGAAGGTGGTAAAGAGAACGAGACCATCACCCTCTGGATCGGTACCGGACGTGATCAGGCCAATGTTATCCGTTCCCTGATCGACGAGTCCTTTACGACCAACTACGGTGTCAACGTGAATGTGCAGCTGGTGGACATGAACACCCTGCTCCGTGCGGAGCTGGCCGGCGAGGGTCCGGACGTGGCCATTCAGGTGGCGAACACCAACGGTATCGCAGGTGCGGTACTGAACACCGGAAATGATACGCCTGTCAATTACGGTCTTCGTAACGCCGTGCTTGACCTGAATCAGTTCCAGGATGTGGATGAAGTAAAGAGCAGGTTCTATGAAAGCGCTCTTACCGCATTTACTTTTGACGGCAAGCTGTATGCGCTGCCGGAGACTCAGACCTTCCCGGTTATGTTCTACCGGAAGGATATCCTGGATCAGCTGGGACTGGAGATCCCGGAGACCTGGGATGACGTGAAGGTCATCATGTCCGTGCTGGCCAAGAATCAGATGGAGTTCGGTATGCTCCCCAGTGAGCAGATCTACGCCATGCTGCTGTACCAGAACGGCGGAGAGTACTACAACGAAGGCGGCATCAGCTCGGCTTTGGATTCCGATATCGCCGTGAATACCTTCAAGCAGTACTGCGAGTTCTACACAGACTACGGTCTGGACAAGACCACCACCGTAGAGGAGCGCTTCCGTACCGGTGAGTGCCCCATCATCATCGCGGATTACACGGTATACAACAACCTGGAGGTTTCCGCTCCGGATATCGCAGGACTTTGGGATTTCACCATGGTACCCGGTACCCGCAAGGAAGACGGAACCGTAGATCACAGCGTGGGCTGCACCGGTCTGGCATCCATGATCATGTCGGATACCAAGCATCCGGATGCCTGCTGGAAGTTCCTGAAATGGTGGACCAGCGCTGACGTGCAGGCCCTGTACGACCGGGAGATGGAGTCCCTGATGGGTTCCGCAGCCCGTGTTGCCACCGCAAATAAGGAAGCCTTTGAGATGCTTCCGTGGCCGGTAGAAACCTACCACAACCTGGCAGAAGCCTTTACATGGGTAAAGGGTATCCCGCAGGTACCGGGCGGTTACTACTCCTGGCGTAACGTAAACAATGCATTCTACACGGTAACCACAGAGACCGACACCGCATCACCCCGAGAGGAGCTGATGGATAAGGTCCTCTATATCAACGAAGAGATCCGGTACAAGCGAATCGAGTTCGGCCTGCCGGTAGAAGACGAATAGATAGATTACTAAAGAAAGGAGGGGAGAATCAGTGGCAGACAATACGAACCGGGAATCCGGCCGGGTGTCCATGGCGGATAAGCTGGCGGCTGCAAAGAAGTCGGCAGATGAGGTCCTGGAAGAGGCAGATGACCTGGAAGAGTTCGAAGAGGATGTTACCGATGCAGGCGCCGAAGCGGAAGACGCGGCAGAGGATGTGGCGGAAGAAGCATCCGCAGAGATCGCAGCCGCTGTGGCAGTCGAGGAGACGACACCATCCGTACCTGCGTTTGTACCGCCGGATCGTTCCAGAACGACCCGTCAGGCAGCGCTGGATGCAGTGGCAAATGACGAGATCGCGAAGAAGCAGCGGACACTCCGGTATCGCCTGAAGAGGAACAAGGCAAGCTACATCATGATGGGACCGTATTTCCTGTTATTTTTCCTTTTTACGGTGCTCCCGGTGGTCATGTCCATCATCCTCAGCTTTACCTACTTCAACATGCTGGAGCTTCCGAAGTTCAACGGCTGGGACAACTACATCAAGCTGTTCCTGAATGATGATATCTTCCTGATCTCCCTGAAGAATACACTGATCTTCGCAGTTGTGACA